>JBEKCJ010000013.1:0-58532 GCA_050014935.1 Candidatus Korobacteraceae bacterium | reverse complement strand
GTGGTTCAGTCCTGCGGTGAGAAGCTGTAGAGGTTGGTCTCCAGCTCTTCCTCGGTGAGGGCGTGGAGGTCGATCCAGCCTTCCAGCGGGAGCGCGTCGACGGGCAGGTGCTCGCGCCAGATGGCGAAGCGAAGACGGATGCGGCTGCCCGGCTGCGCGCCGATCAGATCGAAGGGCACGCGCATCTCGAAAATTTTCTCGAGGGCGACTTCGACGCCGTTGGTGCTCGAGTTCCTGTCATCGGCGGAGAAGCTCGCCAGCTGATTGCGCTCTTCGCCGTTGGTCAGCGCCCATCGCTGCAAGTCGCGGCCTTGCGCGTCGACGGTAAGGCGATAAGAATCCGGCGCAGCCTTCAGGTTCCCTTTCTCGCGCCACACCTCGAGGTTGATCACCAAGCGATAGGCGTCCTCGGGTATGTCGTGATGGAAGTCGAGACGGCCGGAAACAGAATCGGCGTCGAGTCCAGCGTAAACCGCGTCGAGCAGAAACTGCTTGCCATGCATCGCGCTGGTGCGCTGATCGGAGGTGTAACTCGCCGCGCCCATCCACTCGAAGTATCCGCTGACCAGGCCGTCGACGCGCGCGCGCACATACGCAGTCTGCGGAATGTAGCTTGGCCGCGGAACGCCGCTCATGATCGGCGTGTTCAGCTCCTCCGGCGGAATGCCTTCGAGCGCGTGATAGACGTTGGAGAGATGCTTGCGGTAAAGCTCATCGAAGTCGCGATCGTTGGCCGAGTGATGTTCCGGACCGTACCACCAGTTCCAGTCGCTGCCCTCGGCGATGAGCAACTCTTCCCACGCGATCTGCCGTTGCGCCTCGGAAACTCGATTGGCGTGATGGTCGTAGTAGTCGCGCGCTTCGGCCAGCAGGTCCCAGGCGCGATTGTCTTCGGGAGCGCCGATCCAGACATTGAAGTTGGCGTCGATCCAAGAGCCCGGAACCAGGCGATGCAATTCGCCGAAATCGGCCTCGTTGTGCCGCGCGATGGCCTCGCTGATGGTCACTGGCTCGATCAGCTCGTCGCGTTGCAGCGCGTCGTAGAAGCGGCGCAGGAATTCGCGGCCCGATTGCGGATAGTATTCCCAGGCATTTTCGCCGTCGAGGATGATCGAGACGACCGCGTTCTTGCCCTGGTCCAGCAGCGGCTGCGCCGATTCCTTGATGTTCCGGATGAGGTGATTGGCGGCGTCCTGCGCGGGCATTCCGGAATAGACGAAGCCGATGAGGTCGGAGAGACGATGGTCGCGAAACAGCAGATGCATCCGCGTCTCGTCCTTCTCATAGCGATAGATGTTGTAGAGACGCTCTGCGCCGTCGACGGTCAAGTGATCGCCGTTATGGCGGGCAAAGTTGAAGTCGAGCGAGCGACCGAGCACACCTTCATCGGTTGCCATCCACTCGATGCCTTCGCGACACGCGAGCTTGAGCGCTTCCTCGGAAACGCTGCCCTCCGACGGCCACAAGCCTTTCGGCCGCACTCCGAAGAGCGCCTGGTGCGAGTCCAGCGCGCGCTGGATCTGGAGCGAGGCATCGTCGGGATGGCGGAAGCGCCGCGTCGGAAGCGCCAAGCCCGGCGACGACTCTGCGCCGGTATTGGTATCGCACAGCAGCGGCAGAATGGGATGGTAAAACGGCGTTGCCGAAAGTTCGATGCCGCCGCGCCGCACGGCTTCCGCATACGCCGGCAGAACCTTGGCGAGGATCTCGCGCTCCCTGGCGGTGACAAGTTGCTGATCGTCGCGTGTGAAATCTTCGCCCTTCTGCACCAGCGCCGCAATGTCGGAGTCGGCAAGAAAGAACTCGTCAAACCATGCGAGCTGCGACAGCACTTGCAGATCGGCGTAATCGCGCGCGACAAAGTAGGATTCGGGACCTTCGGGACGGTCGCTGGTCGAGCGGTACTTCTCCCACAGCTCGCGATAGCGCGGATAGCGGCCGATCATGTTGACCGGATTTGCCTGGAACAGATATTGCAACGCGAAGCGGCGGTCGGCAGCAGTGAGCTCGTTGGCAGGCTTGGCGATGAGATCGAAGAACGGATCGTGCGCGTGGCCGGAAACGTAATCCTGAATCTGGGCGACCAGCGATGGAACAAGATTGAAGTTCTGATGGACCTCGGGAAATTCGTCGAGCAGCTTGACCATCCCGTAGTAATCCTTCAGTGCGTGCAACCGCACCCACGGAAGGCGATACTCATCCGTGACCATGTCTTTGTAAAACGGCTGATGCATGTGCCAAAGCAGCACCAGCCGAATCTTCGGAGAACTTGCGGGGGAAACTGCGTCACTCATGGGAGGAATTTAGAGCAGCCAAGTGTATCAGGCGAGATCGGGTTGTGGAAACTGGAAGAAGCGGCGAGCCGCGAGCCACGGGCCGCAAGCAAAGATGACTTGCGCCAAAAGGTCGTACCAGGTCGCAGTTGGCTCGAAGCTCGAGGCTTGCAGCTAGTTGCTCGCCGCTTTCTTCGCATGAGGATGGGTTTTGTCGTACACCTCCATCACGTGCTTCACCGTGAGCTGGGTGTAGCGCTGTGTGGTGGAAAGGCGCTCGTGGCCGAGCATCTCCTGAATGGCGCGCAGGTCAGCGCCTTCTTCCAGCATGTGCGTGCCGAAAGCGTGCCGCAGCGTATGAGGATGAACATCGGGCGACAGTCCGCGCGCCACCGCAATCTGCTTGACGATGCGGCCAACGCTGCGCGTGGTGAGCCGCGCGCCGCGCAGGTTGATGAGCAGCGCCCGCTCGGTGGTGCGCTTGGTTTCGCCGAGCACACGCTGCCGCGCCGCCAGATAAGATTGCACCGCGGCCTTCGCCGAATCACCGAACGGAACGTAACGCTCCTTGCGGCCCTTGCCGCGCACCAGCACCACTTCGTTCGACCAGCGAATATCGTCGAGGTTGATGCCGATCAGCTCCGAGTTACGAATGCCGCAGCCGTAGAGCAGTTCCAGGATCGCCTGATCGCGCTCGTTGAAGGCCGAGCACTCCGGCATTTCGGAATCGAGAACCGTGTTGACCTCTTCGATGGTCGGCACACGCGGCAACTTCTTCGGCAGCTTTGGAGTTGCGACCAGCGCGGCGGGATTCTGTTCGACTTCGCCCTCCTGCGCCAGCCATCGGTAGAGCGAGCGCAGCGCCGCCAGCGCGCGCGCCACCGAAGTCTTGCTGAGTCCGCGTTCGTACAGGTTCGCCAGGTAGCCACGGATGAGCACGTGATCGATGTCGCGCCAACTCTGCGGGCCAATGTAGTCGGCGAACTGCGCCAGATCGGTGCGATACGCCTTGACGGTGTGCACGGAAGCGTTGCGCTCCTGGAGCGCGCGAATGAACTTCGCGATTGCCTTTTCGATGATGGTTGCGCCGCGTTTGGCCATGCGTTTTTCGGGTAGTGCGGGCCTTCGGGTCCGCGTTGCCGGACGACCCATACCTTCTTCAGCCGGCTTTAGCCGGCGGAGTGAAGGGGCGCACCTTTAGGTGCGCCGTGCAAACCAGCCTCTCACTTACAGCCGGCTTTAGCCGGCGGCACAGCATCACTGCCCACGTTCGCTCTGCTTTTTCCGCGCGGATGATGTTCCTTGTACACGCGGCTCAGCCGATCGAGCGCCAAATGTGTATACACCTGTGTGGTCGAAATGTCGGCATGGCCCAGAATAGTCTGCACCGTGCGCAGGTCCGCGCCGTTCTCCACCATGTGCGTGGCGCAACTGTGTCGCAGCATGTGCGGACTGGCATGACGCGACTGGGCCGATGCGTCGTTCACCATTTGCCACACCCGCTGCCGCGTGATGCCGCGTGCGCCGCGCGCAATGAACAGAAACGGCGACGACCTCCCTGCCGCCAGAACCGGACGCGCGTCGCGCAGATACTGCTGCACGACTTCCTGCGCCGCGCGGCCAAGCGGGACAATGCGCTCCTTGTCACCCTTGCCGCGCACCAGCACGTAGCCCAACTCGAGCTTCAGATCTTCCAGCTTCAAGTTGACGACCTCCGACACGCGCAACGCCCCAGCGTAAAACACCTCCAGCATGGCGCGGTTGCGACCGGCAAGCGCCTGCGACTGGCGATCGTCTTTCGCGCGCAGAGGACCTTGCAGCACGCTCTCCACCTCGTCGGACGCCAGAGCCTTGGGCAACACCTTCCATTGCCGCGGCGTGTCGATGTTCAGCGTGGGATCGGCAGTAATGTAGCGGTCCAGCAGCAGGTACTTGTAGAAGTGCCGCATTGCCGAAAGCTTGCGCGCCACGCTGCGTCCGTCAACGCCATTCGACAGCAGCGCATTGAGGAAGTCGCGCACATCCTGCCGCCGTGCCTCGCGCAATCCGCGCTTGCGCTTCAGCAGAAACTCGGCGTATTGCTCCAAGTCGCTGCGATAGGCAGCGACACTCAGCGGCGCGAGCCCCTTCTCGACCTTGAGGTAGTCGAGGAACGAGATCAGCAGCCGCAGGCTGGGATCGGCACTCTGCACGAGTTCAGTATCGGGTTAGAACGGGAGCGTGAGAATAGCGAGAAAGGTGCGTCCAGATAGTTTGGCTCCATTGCTGGCGCGATGGGTGCTGCCCATCCTGACGGTGTCATCCTGAGCGGAGCAGCGCGTCTTTCCGGCCCTGCGGAGGCGAAGGACCCTATTCCGCCGACGGTCCCGCGCCCAAATTCTTCCGCACCGCATTCAGCAACTCCACCGCATTATGCGGCGAGCGCGGATCTTCTTCGTGCTTGAAGAACGCGTAGGTTTCCAGTCCATCGGCAACACACTTCTCTATACGCTCCTGGAGCCTCTTCAATTCGTCAGCCGAATAGCTTGGCTGGCGAAAACGAAAGTAGATGTAGCTGGCGGTGCGGATTTCAGGCGTGTTGAGCTTCTCGGTTTCTGCGACACACAAAGTCGCATTGTGATCGTGCAGCGTCTGATAGATCTCGTCGGTGAACCACGATTCGTGGCGAAACTCGAATGCCGCCTTGAAATTTCGCGGCAACAGCGCCAGAAAGTCACGCAGAACGGTAGCGTCGGCCTTCGCCGTGGGCGGCAACTGGAACAGCACTGGCCCCAGTTGCGCGGCCAGCGGTTGCAGCGTGGGCAGGAATCGCCGTATCGCCTCTTCAGCGTTTTGCAGGCGGCGGATATGGGTGATGTATTGGTTGGCTTTCAGCGCAAAACGGAAGTTCGGCCCGACATCGGCCATCCAAGCGGTCGCGGCTTTTTCCGACAGGCTTCGGCGGAAGGTGTAGTTCACCTCCACCGCGGTCAGCTGGGTCGCGTAGTACTTCAGGAAGTTTTTCGAAGCAACTTCCTTGGGATAGAAATCCGGCTTCCAGATGGCATAGGCCCAGCCGGAGGTGCCCACGTACAGCGGTAGTTGCGCATTACTGGAGTTTGCAGCGTTCATCGCGTTCAAAGTCTTTCCCGCAGGAGCAGTGTGCTTGCACGACAATTGTATGATTCTGGCATGAGACCAAGCGTCCTGGCTTTTGTCCTGATACCTTGCCTTGCGCTTGCGGCAATCCCGCAAAACGGTTCTCCATCCCCGAACCGCACAACCAAAGCAAAGATAATACCGCCGAAGCTCCTGGCAGCGCCTAAACCGGAGCGGGCTGGCGACGAAGGCAAAGGCCCTGCAGTGTTTTCTGTCACGATCGGAACCGACGGCCTGGTGCATGATCCTCAGATGATCAAGTCATCCGATAGTAAGCAGGCCGATGCCAATGCGCTGGCAGCCGTCAAGAGATGGAAATTCAAGCCGGCCACAAAGGACGGTGTCCCCATACCGGTAATCATCAACATAGAAGTTCGTACACACACAATGTGAGAGCCTCAACGTTCGTTTCCCGATGCCCAGTATGTCGAAACTCGGTCATGCAGACTCGCCGCATCGCATCGTGGCCCTCACCGGCTTCATGGCCGCCGGCAAGAGTACCGTCGGTCGCGTACTTGCGTCGATTCTCCGCTGGCGCTTCCTCGACCTCGACTGCGAAATCGAATGCCGCTCCAAGCTGCAAATCCACGAACTCTTCGCGACCCACGGAGAGCCACACTTTCGCCAGATTGAGGCTGATGCCCTGCGGGCGGTCCTGGAGCAGACCTCCACTCCAACCGTCATCGCGCTAGGAGGCGGAACGTTTACCGAGTCGCAAAATGCCGATCTTCTGCGCAGCCACGACGTTCATGTGGTTTTCCTGGAACTTGCAGTTGCGGAGTTGCTACAGCGCTGTCAGGCTGCCGGCGAACGATCCGCGCACGACCCTCGGCCGTTGGCAGCCAACACCGAGGCGTTTTGCGCTCTTTACGCCCGGCGGCTGCCCCACTATCAAAAGGCGGGCCTCATCGTAAACACTGCGGGAAAGACGGCGGAGCAGGTTGCGCGGGAGATTGTGGCGGCCTTGCATCTGGCTGCTGGCAAGGCTGGCACCTAGTACTTTCTCGTCATGTCGTGCTCGCCACCGGACGTGATATAACTTGAATTTTCCACACGAAAATGTCCCAGCATAAAATCCCAGTCGGAATTCTTGGCGCTACCGGAGTTGTTGGACAGCGCTTCATCCAGTTGCTCGAAAACCATCCCTGGTTTGAGGTGGCATGGCTGGCCGCTTCCGACCGCTCCGCCGGGCAGAGCTACAGCGACGCAGCAAAATGGCGCCTGAAGACGCCGGTTCCCGATCGCGTGCGCGACATCAAGGTGTCAAACGCCACGCCCGACGGTGCACCCCGTGTCATCTTTGCTGCGCTTGATGCCGGCATCGCTCGCGAGATGGAGCCACAATTCGCCGCCGCTGGCTGCGCCGTGGTCAGCAACTCCAGCGCCTTCCGTATGCAAAGCGACGTTCCCCTCGTGATTCCCGAAGTCAACGCCGATCACGTGGCCCTGATTGAAAAGCAGAGCTGGCGCAAGCAATCCGGCGGCTACATCGTCACCAATTCCAACTGCTCTGCCATGGGACTGGTGCTCGCACTCGCTCCCTTGCATCGCAAATTTGGAATCGAGTCGGTCTTTGTAGTCACCATGCAGGCGGTCAGCGGCGCGGGATATCCCGGCGTCGCCTCGCTCGACATCTTGGGCAATGTGATCCCCTACATCGCCAACGAAGAAGCGAAGATGGAGGAGGAAACGCGCAAGCTCCTCGGACGTCTCGATGGCGATCATGTTGAGCAGGCCGCATTCACCATGACCGCGCATTGCAATCGCGTCGCAGTTGAGGACGGTCACACCGAATCGGTGTCACTCAAGCTGAAGAAGAAGGCGGCGCCGGAAGAAATGATCGCCGCGTTCAACAGCTTTCGTTCGACGCCCCAGGAGCTGAAGCTGCCGCTGGCGCCGGCGCAACCTGTGGTTTACGATGCCAGGCCCGATCGTCCGCAGCCACGCTTCGATGTCGACCGCGGCAATGGCATGACGGTGAGCGTTGGCCGCTTGCGTCCCTGCGGCGTGCTCGATTACAAGTTCACCGTTCTTTCGCACAACACTATTCGCGGAGCGGCGGGCGCTGCCCTGCTCAACGCCGAGCTGCTGAAAGTCCAAGGCCTGCTGCCGTGACGTCCAAGCGCCTGCTGGCGGTGCGACCGTGATCGTCATGAAGTTTGGTGGCACCTCGGTCGAGGACGCCAAGGCCATCGATCGTGTTGCCAGCATCGTGAAGTCGCGTCTGCCCGAGCGCCCCTTCGTCGTGGTCAGCGCCATGGCTAAAGTTACCGATCAGTTGCTGGCTATGGCCGCCGCTGCCGGACGCGGGGAACGCGATCAGGCGCTGGAAATCTGCCGCGCTCTGCGCGAGCGCCATTACCTCACTGTGGGCGAACTGCTGGACACGGGCCTCCATACTGAACTGCACCACGAGCTTGGCTCGGAGTTCGACTCGCTCGATGAATTGCTGCGCGGCATTTCGGCCGTGGGCGAGCTGACGCCGCGCACCTCCGATTACGTTGTCTCGTTTGGCGAGCGCCTGTCGAGCATGATCGCTACGGCCGCATTTCTTGCGCACGACATTCCGGCTACGCTGCTCGATCCTCGTCAGATCATCGTCACCGATGCGCAGCACAGCCGCGCTGTGCCGCAAGTGGACGAGATCAACGATCGCCTGCACGACCGCGTCCAGCCGCTGATCGAACAAAAGCGCGTGCCCATCATGGGCGGTTTTGTGGGCGCCACGCGCGAAGGCGTCACCACCACCATCGGCCGCGGCGGTTCGGATTTTTCGGCTGCCTTGGTCGGCGCGGGATTGAACGCCGAGCGCATCGAGATCTGGACCGACGTGGACGGCATGAAGACGACCGATCCGCGCATTTGCTCCGAGGCGCGCCGCATCAGGTTGATCAGCTTTGAAGAGGCTGCTGAGCTGGCCTATTTCGGCGCCAAGGTTCTGCATCCGGCCACGGTGCTGCCCGCGGTCGAAAAGAATATCCCCGTGCTGGTGCTGAATTCGCGCAACCCTTCGAATGCCGGCACTCGTATTCTGGCCCGCACGCCGCGCTCGCGCTCGCTGTTCAAAGCCATCGCCGCCAAGAGCCGCATCACGGTCATCGACATTGTCGCCGCACGCATGTTGATGGCCCATGGATTTCTGGCCCAAGTGTTTGATGTCTTCGCCCGGCATCATTGCGCGGTCGATGTGGTCTCCACGTCGGAGGTCAGCATCTCGCTTACCGTCGATTCCAACGAAGCCATTCCGCAGATTGCCGCCGACCTTGAGAAACTTGCCTTCGTAAAATATTCGGGGCGCAAGGCGATCGTCTGCCTGGTGGGTGAGAACCTGCGTGACACGCCGGGAGTGGCGGCGCAGATCTTCGATGCCGTGCGCGACATCAATGTGCGCATGATTTCGCAAGGGGCGTCCGAAATCAATCTGACGTTTGTTATCGATGAGGCCGACGTGCCCGAAGCAGTGCGCCGACTGCATGCTCGGTTCTTCACCGACGTCGATCCTGAGGTGTTCGATTGAACAAGCCATCGCTGAATTTGCTGGTGCTGGGGCCGGGCAAGACCGGCTCGCTGGTTGCCGAAGTCGCGCGCGAGCGCGGGAATCGGGCGCAAATCATCGATGTTGATGTAAATCGTGACGGCGCATGGCTAACGCCTGAACATCTTCTCGACGTCGCGGCGGTAATCGATTTCACCTCGCCTGAAGCGGTGCTGGCCAACATCGAGGCCTGCTTGCGCGCGAAAAAAGCGATGGTGGTCGGCACCACCGGCTGGTACGGCGAGATGGCGCGCATCCGCAGCGCCGTAGAGCGGGCAAATACAGGATTCGTCTTTGGCGCCAATTTTTCTTACGGCGTAAATCTCTTTTTCCAAATCGTGAAGGCCGCAGCCCCTGCCTTGAGCCACGGCTACAGCGCCCACATTACGGAGATTCATCACATCCACAAGAAAGACGCGCCATCAGGAACCGCGGCTGCCATGCAACGAGTCTTGGAGCAAACTGCCGGAGCGCGTGTCGATATCACCTCCGAACGCGAGGGAGAAGTGACAGGCACGCATACTTTGGAACTGAACGCAGCGGGCGATCGCATCGTGCTCACCCACGAAGCCAAGTCACGCCGGACGTTCGCCGAGGGCGCAGTGCTCGCGGCCGAGTGGATTGTCGGCAAGACCGGCTTTTACGACTTCAAGGACATCTTCGGCCAGCTGTGATTTCACCACCGAGACACGGAGATCACGGAGTAGTTCTCACTTAGGATCTTCTAGCAAGGTCAACTGATTAAACGCAGCTACTTTCTCGGATGGTAAGCCGGCTTCAGACAAAAACAACCTAATATAAACCGGTCTTCCCTTGTATCTGTCTCGCCTGTTTCAAAAAGAGCTTCTCCGTGTTCTCCGTGCTTCCGTGGCGAATCCGCCTTTTTTGAGATTCCGGGCTCGAGGGATTATCCTCTTCGAATGAAACTGCGTGGTTGTGGGACTGCCCTTGTAACTCCGTTCAAGCAAGATGGCAGCGTAGACGAAGCTGCGTTGCGCGAACTGGTGCGCTGGCAGGTCGAATCGGGCATCGACTTCCTTGTTCCTTGCGGCACGACGGGCGAGACGCCGACTCTGTCGCACGATGAATGGTTGCGCGTCGTCGACCTGACCATCGAGACCGCTGCCGGCCGCGTGCCCATCATGGCGGGCGCAACCTCGAACAACACCCGCGAAGCCGTCGCCAAGGCAAAGGAAGTTTCGTCGCGCCCCGGCGTCGACTACGTCCTCACCGCGACCCCCTACTACAACAAGCCCACGCAGGAAGGTATTTATCAGCACTTCAAGGCCATCGCCGAGGCCTCGACCAAGCCGCTGGTGCTGTACAACATTGCTGGTCGAACTGGAACCAACATTGAGACGCCGACGCTGCTGCGTCTGGCCGAGATCCCTAACATCATTGCCGTCAAGGAAGCCAGCGGCAACATCGGGCAGATCGCCGAAGTTTGCGCTACGGTGCTGGAAGATTTCCTCGTCTTTTCCGGCGACGACGCCATCACTCTAGCGGTGATCGGGCTGGGCGGCGTCGGGATTATCTCGGTTGTGTCCAACGAAATTCCCGCCGAGATGGCGCGCATGACGGGCGCAGCCCTGGCCGGCAAGTGGGACACCGCGCGATTGCTCCAGCGCAAATACCTGCCGCTGATGCAGGCGAACTTTATCGAATCCAATCCCGGCCCGGCGAAAGCCGTGCTGGCGATGATGGGCCGCATCGAAGAGGTCTATCGTCTGCCGATCGTACCGATGAAGAAAGAGAATCGCGACAGGCTGGAAAAGATCGCGGCCGACGTGGGATTGCTGCAAGCGCAACCGGCGGCGAGCCACTAATCGCTCGCGCTAAGACTTGTTCTCGTCCCAGTGGCCTAACACAAATACGCCGTTGCCGTTCTCGTCGCGCCCATAGCGCAAACAGGCCAAGCCTTGCGAGAACGCCTTCAGGAACTGCTCCCGATTACGCAATTGCACCTCCGCTGCCCTCTGGCGCGTTTCGGGCTGCGCCTTCCAAGCATAGATTTCGGCGGGAATCTCGATTCGCATTTCTTCGCTGAATACCGGCTGCTCTCCTGTCGAGAGCAGCGACTGCACTCGCTTGGATTTCAGCCACCATTCCGCCACCAGGCGATCAGTCGGCAGAAATCCCTGCAACGGCGACGATGTGATGCCGTACTGATTGATGTTGTAGCGGCGCGCAATCGCGCCCAGTCGTTCCAGGTTGAAGTACGCGTTCTTGATCTCCAGGGGATCGAAGGTCCACTCGATCAGTTCGTACCCGTGAGCGATTGCGTCCTCGCGCTGAAACAGCTTGAGCTTTCGCCCTAAGCCACTGTTGCGGTAGTCGGACTTCACGGCCAGCATGTGAGAGTGTAAATAGGTTTGCTGGTTGCGAACGCCGGGAATAGAAAACGCAAAGCCTACCAGGGTCGCCCCATCCCAGGCGCAAATCACTTGTCCACCGATCTTGGGCGCGAGCGAGAAAATCCGCAGCGGCACCAGCTCGTTGTCGGCGAATCCCCAAACTTCCTTTTGCAGGGCCACGCAAGCGCGAAATTCCTCCACATCGGTGCAATTCCGCAACGTGATACTGTCGTCGCTCACGGCTGTTCCTGCCGTTTGGATTCCTGCCACAGTGATTCCATCTCCTCGAGCGCAGCGTCCACCGGCTTGCGTCCCTGCTCGCGAAGCCTGTCCTCCAGATATTGAAAGCGCCGGCGGAACTTGCGATTCGTTTTGCGCAGGGCCGACTCAGGATCGAGCGAGAGATAGCGTGCAATGTTCACCAGCACAAAGAAGAGATCGCCGACTTCATCTTCCAGCCGCGAACGCAACTCAGGGAAAATCTTCACTCCTCGCGCGCCTGCTACCCCAGCCGACGATTCCGGCTGCGGACCCGGCGCAGGATAGTCGGCAAGATTCTGGCGCAGCTCTTCGGTCTCCTCGTTCAACTTCTCGAAGAGCGCCTCAATATTGGGCCAGTCGAAACCCACATGCGCCACGCGCGAGCTGATCTTGTAGGCCTCCATCAGCGACGGCATCGCTGAAGAGACGCCGGCGAGCACCGACTCGGGATGCTCCTGCTTCCTCGCATCATTTCCCGTCCCCTGCTGGCGCTTCTTCTTCTCTTCGGCCTTCAGCGCCTGCCAGTTGCGCAGTACTTCACTGGATGTGTCGGCCTTAACATCGCCAAAAACGTGAGGGTGACGATCAACCAGCTTGTTGGAGAGACGCTCAAGGACATCATCAATAGAAAAGCGTTTTTCTTCGGCTGCCATCTCCGCGTAGAAGAGTACTTGCAGCAGCAGATCACCGAGTTCGCCGGTCAGCTCATCCCAGTCGCGCGCGTCGATGGCTTCCACCACCTCGTACGCTTCTTCCAGCGTGTACGGCTTGATGGTATCGAAGGTCTGTTCGCGGTCCCACGGACATCCGCCGGGGCCGCGCAGCCGCGCCATGATGGACACCGCGCGCTCGAATCGTTCGCCTGTGGTGGGAACAGACACGCTACTCGCTTTTCGCTTTTCGCTCTTCGTCACGGGCTGCGGCTCCGGTTTTTACAAAAGCATAATGCCACGCGCGGGCAACGTCACTGCCAGATTTCTAGAGGCGGGCGGGCCTTCGGAATCGGACCTTTCCGGATTGCGAAAAGCGAAAGGCGAAGAGCGGCCTTCCTAGTCCAGATCAAAATCCCGCAGCGGCTTGCCTGTGTCGGGCGTTTCCTTGGCTCGCTTCAGCGCTTCCTGGAATTTCTTCTCCAGAAGATCGCCCTGGTGCTTCTGCGCCTCTACCGACTGCCGGAAGATGGACTCTTTGCGGCTGTCCTGGTCCTTCATGGCACGCGCGGCAGCTTCCAGGTCCTCGAATGTCTTGGGGACAACCTTCGGCGTGTGGGCAATCACGGCCTTCACTTCCGGATCGATCTTCAGGGATGCACCGCAGCAGGGGCACGCAACTTCGAATTGGGGCGACGACTTAGCCATGGAGGAATCTTACCCCAGCCGGCAGAAACCAGCTAACTCTGGCAGAGAGGGGCAATCTTGAAAAGTACCGGGCTTTCTTGCCGCCGGAAATTCCACGGGAACAATGCGACCGACGGAGCTATCGTGAATCTAAGGTAGGGTGATCGTTTGCTTCCCTTACCCGCAAGAACAATTCTTCTTCATTCTTTCAACGGACGCGAATCGTCCACCTTCGGAGGATCTTATTCATGTCAAATGCAGCTAATGTTCTCACTCCCCAGCGACCGGCAGACCAGCAGGGACGCATAAAGACTGTCGGTTACGCAGCCCAATCATCCACTGCACCCCTCCAGCCATTTTCTTTCGAACGCCGCCAACCTGGCCCGCAAGATGTTCAGATCGACGTTCTGTTTTGCGGCGTCTGCCATTCCGATCTGCACACCGTCCGCGACGAATGGGCCAGCTTCATGCCAACCACGTTTCCGGCGGTTCCAGGCCACGAGATCGTGGGCCGTGTGAGCAAAGTCGGCTCGGAGGTTCGCAAATTCAAGCCGGGCGATCTGGCTGCCGTCGGCTGCCTGGTGGATTCCTGCCGCAAGTGCGAAAGCTGCAAAGCGGGGCTGGAAAATTATTGCGAGGTCGGGGCCACGTTCACCTATAACAGTCCCGACCCACACCTTGGCGGCGTTACTTACGGCGGGTATTCAAAGCTAATCGTCGTGGACGAGAACTACGTGCTGAAGGTACCTACCAATCTTGATTTGGCTGCTGTGGCGCCGCTCCTTTGCGCCGGCATCACCACGTATTCGCCGTTACGCAACTGGAAGGTTGGAAAAGGCCAGAAGGTCGGCATCGTCGGCCTCGGCGGCCTAGGACATATGGGCGTGAAACTGGCGCATGCCCTTGGTGCTGACGTCACCCTGTTCACCACCTCGGCTCATAAGAAGGACGACGCCAAGCGACTGGGAGCGCAACACGTAATCATCTCGAAGGACCAGGCGGAGATGGAAAAACATGTCCGCAGCTTTGACTTTATCCTCGACACCGTCTCCGCCGACCACGACCTCAACGTATACCTGAATCTGCTGAAGCGCGATGGGGCGATGGTGCTGGTGGGCGCTCCGGAAAAGCCGGCGCCGGTCGCGGCCTTCAATCTCATCATGGCGCGGCGCAGTCTTTCGGGATCGGGGATCGGGGGCATTCCCGAAACTCAGGAGATGCTGGATTTCTGCGGCAAGCACGGCATCACGTCGGACATCGAACTAATCCCGATTCAGAAGATCAACGAAGCCTACGAGCGCCTGCTGCGCAGCGATGTGAAGTACCGCTTCGTGATCGATATGGGGTCCCTGAAGTAAATCGAGCACGTGGGGCGTCCTTAGGCGAGCGCTTCCCAGTCGTCCGGCTCGATATGCGCCTGACTCAAGATGCTGCGCAACGTTCCTATCGGAATCTCGTGCTTGCGGGGAACGATGGCGACATCTGTCGCACCGTCGGTCTGGCGAACAAACTTGACGTGACTGCCCTTCTGCGTGGTTTCGATGAAGCCGACTGCCTCCCGCCGTCGCTTCACCTCGCGAAACGGGAGAGGCCTAAGCCGCCCCAACCTCGACCTCGATGGTGCGAATCTTCGGGGGACGCGTAGCGTTGGGAGGCTCGAAGTAGAGCTCGAGCGCCTCCTTTAAGTTGTCGAGGGCCTCTTCCTCGCTCTTGCCCTGGCTGGCGACGTCGACCTCAAGGCACTGCGAGACAAACCAGTCGCCCTCACACCAAACCGAGGCTGAGAAAATACGCTTCATAAGGCAATTGTTGCATAAGTGCTGAAGGTGTCCCAATCAGAATCGCCGGCAGTGAGTGCGCAGGCGGAGGAACGAACCAAGCAACCAGCGTGGAAAATCAAGCCTGAGGCGTGCTTCTACCTGTTACTTCGCCGCGACCGGCTCTGCCTCAACCAACTTCGGGCTCTGCTTCAGCCGCTCTTTCTCCACCACGAAATTCCCCAGAAACAGCATGTCCATCTCGCTGGCGCGGAAGGTGCTGAAGGCGTTGGCGGGAGTATTCACGATGGGCTCGCCCTTCAGGTTAAACGAGGTATTCAGCACCGCCGGAATTCCCGTCGCTTGCGAGAAGCGCTTGATCAGCCCGTGATATCGAGGATTGGCGTCCTCAAATACGGTTTGCAAGCGGCCGGTTCCATCCACGTGAGTGATGGCCGGCAGCACGCTGTACTTCGATGGCCGCACCGGCACAACGTACAGCATGTAACGCGCCGGATAATGCTCCATCGCGTTGGGCAGCTCGAAGAATTCTTCCGTGCGCTCGGCCAGCACCGACGGCGCAAACGGCCGGTACGGCTCGCGAAACTTGATCTTGGTGTTGACGATGTCCTTCATATTGGGATTGCGCGCATCGGCCAGAATGCTGCGATTACCCAGCGCGCGCGGCCCCCACTCGAAGCGTCCCTGGAACCAGCCAATCACGTTGCCCTGCTGCAGGCGCTCGACCGCCAGATCCAGCAGCTTGTCATCATCGTCCAAACGCTGATATGGAATTCCGTTCTCTGTCAGGAATTGCTGTACCTCCGCATCAGAGTAACCTTTGCCCCAGTACGCATGGTCCATGCGGAAGCGCCGCTTGTTGCCCAGCAGCATGTTGTCGGCCCACAACGCAGCGCCCAGCGCGCCGCCACCATCTCCGGCGGCCGGCTGGATAAAGATGTCATCGAATGGCGTCTCGCGCAGGATACGATGATTGGCGACGCTGTTCAGCCCGACACCGCCGGCGATGCAGAGCTTGGTCAGCCCCGTCTCCTTTTGCAGTTGCCGCGCCATGCAGATCAGCACTTCCTCCGTCACCTGCTGAATGCTGGCCGCGATGTCGGCGTAGTGCTGGTTCTGCTTGCAAAGTTCGTTGAAGTTCGCCGGCGCATCGCCGAAATATGTTGGGAAACCTGAATCGGCTGTGAAGAACAGGGTCTTAGGTGGGCGTGGCTCGCCGAAAAGTTGTTCGAACTTCTTGTTGAAGGTCCGAGTGGTCGAGTGCTGGAAGCAGAAATAATCCATGTCAAGCGAGAACGACCCGTCCGACTCTTGCCGGATCACCTTCCATACTTTTTCGACATAGCGTGGCTGCCCGTAAGGCGCCATGCCCATCACTTTGTATTCGCCCTCATTGACCTCGAATCCCAGGAACGCGGTGAAAGCGCTGTACAGAAGTCCCAGCGAGTGCGGGAAGATCATCTGCTTGCGAATATCAATCTGGTTGCCGCGACCAACGGCCCACGTCCCCGTTACCCACTCGCCCACGCCATCCACGGTCATGATGGCAGCTTCTTCGAACGGCGAACACAGGAACGCGCTGGCGGCGTGCGACATGTGATGTTCGCTGTACAGGATCTTCTCCGTCGGAATGCCCAGCTCAGCCGAGATCTTCGAGCCTACCCACAGCTTGTCGATCATCCACGTGATCATTGACTCGCGAAATACTTTGTACGACTGCGGGTACGTCTGCAGCACGCTCATCAGGATGCGATCGAACTTGCGGAACGGCTTCTCGTAGAAGACCACATAGTCCAGGTCTCCAGCCTGAATTCCGCCGCTATCCAGGCAGAACTTGATGGCATGATGTGGGAAGCCAAAGTCATGCTTGATGCGGCTGAAGCGCTCTTCTTCGGCGGCGGCAATCAGCTTGCCGTCCTGCAGGAGCGCAGCTGCGGCGTCGTGGTAGTAACAGGAGATTCCCAGGATATTCATGTCAGCCTTGGCGCCGGGCCTCTTCAAGGGTATTGGGGATGGGGGGATGGTCAAACCACTTTTCAGGGCGCTTCTTCATGTGCATCGAGTCGGCAAAGGCGCGCACCGCCAGGCCAAAGGGCAGGATCAGCACCGAATAAATCACCGTCAGCAGAACGCGGGCCTGGAAGTTGCCGATGGCATGGCCAATCTTCTTCCAACGTCCTGATATCTTCGCCCTCAGCCCGGCAGGCAAGCAAAACCAGATCGCGACGGCGAGAGCGACGACGGCCAGAACGGTCCGCCAATGCAGCTTTATAAAATGAAGCAACATCGTGCGTTTTCCCCTAGAAGAACGAATAGATAAACGGTGCTATGGCCGAGCTCTGGGCCAAAATCAGCAGCACCGCGAAAACCGCCAGAGTGATGAGGATGGGCGTCAGCCACCAGCGTTTGTTGCTCCAAAAGAAAGAAAACAGTTGTCCCGCAGTGCTGAAACGCTGACCCGTCGTCCTGAAGATCCCCATGTCCGTCTCCCAACGTCTAAAGCGGCGTTCGCAGTCCAAAGGAAGCCAAAGGCACGCGAAAGACCGTGCCTGATTTTACCCTACATTGTAGCGAATTCATCAAGCCCAACCGCGAAGGCCGTGCCCCGATGTTGCTAGTTTGGGACCAACCCGACGGCACACTTCCTGCGCCCTTGCCCACTGCCCTATAATGAAGAGTTAGTCCCTCCGTTCTCATCGAGCTAGCAAGGGGTATTGATGGCCACAACTGAATTCGCCGTACACGGTGCCGAGCAAGGCGCCGTGCGTGAGCCTGTTGTTAACGACTTCAGCATCCAGGTTGCAACCGTAAACGGTTCGGGCTCGCAGAGCGCGAACACCGTTCTGCTGCGCACCATCTTCCAGATGGGCGTCCCCGTCTCCGGCAAGAACATGTTCCCGTCGAACATTGCCGGCTTGCCAACCTGGTACACCATTCGCGCCAGCAAGAAGGGCTACATCGCGCGCAAGAAGGAAATCGACTTCCTGGTGGCGATGAATGCTGAGACCGCGCGCGAAGATGTGATGTCGCTAGCCCCCGGCGCGGTCGCACTCTATGACGAGCCGCTGAAGCTCAGCGAACTGCGCTCCGATCTCATCTTCTACCCCGTGCCCTACGACAAGATCACCGCTGCCGCCTGCCCCGAATCGAAGCTGCGCAAGCTGGTCAAGAACATGGTTTACGTCGGCGTCGTCGCGCGGTTGCTCAACCTCGAGATGACCGAAGTGGAGAAGGCGCTGCGCAAGCAGTTCGCCAAGAAGGTCAAGGCTGCCGAACTCAATTGGGGAGCAGCCAAAGCTGGCTACGAATACGCTGCCGCGTCGCTCACCAAGGCCGACCCGTTCACCATCGAGCGCATGAACCAGACTAGCGGCAAGATCATCATCGACGGCAATTCGGCCGCAGCCATCGGCTCGATGTTTGCCGGAGTGACGGTCGTTACGTGGTATCCAATTACGCCTTCGTCCTCGCTCGTTGAGAGCCTCATCGAGTACATGAAGGAATATCGTATTGGTGCTGACGGTAAAGCTACTTTCGCCATCGTTCAGGCCGAGGATGAACTCGCCGCAATCGGCATGGTTCTGGGCGCAGGGTGGGCCGGAGCTCGCTCCATGACGGCCACCGCCGGTCCCGGTATCTCTCTAATGGCCGAGTTTGCCGGACTGGGATACTACGTCGAGATTCCCGGAGTTATTTGGGATATCCAGCGCGTTGGCCCTTCGACGGGTTTGCCGACGCGCACCTCGCAAGGTGACATCTCCTTCGTCGCCAGACTTTCGCACGGCGACACCCAACATCCCATGCTGATTCCCAGCGATCCGAGTGAGTGCTTCAGCATGGCCAGCGAGGCCTTCGATCTGGCCGAGCAGCTCCAGACGCCGGTCTTTGTCATGTCGGATCTCGATCTCGGCATGAATAACTGGATGTCGGAGCCGTTCCAATATCCCGAGAAGCCTCAGAACCGCGGCAAAGTGCTTACCGCGGAAGACCTCGATCGGCTGGGTGGCTTCGCGCGCTACAAGGACGTCGACGGCGACGCCGTAGGCTATCGCACATTGCCAGGCACAGACCATCCGGGCGCAGCATGGTTTGCCCGCGGCAGCGGCCACAATGACAAGTCGCAGTACAGCGAGCGTCCCGACGACTACGCTAACAATATGGATCGCCTGGCGAAGAAATTCGAGACGGCGCGTACGCTGGTTCCCCGCCCCGAGATCGTGCGTAACGATGGCAACCAGATCGGCATCATCGCTTACGGAACTTCGCATCACGCACTGGTGGAGACACTCGATCAACTGCAAGCGGAGTACGGCGTGAAGGCCGACTACCTGAGGCTGCGTGCCTTTCCGTTCACCCGGGAGACGCATGAGTTCATCGCCGCGCACAAGCGCGTCTACATCGTCGACCAGAACCGCGACGCACAGATGCTAGAGTTGCTGAAACTCGACATCGCTATCCCGGACATCATCAAGCTGCGCAGCGTCCGCCACTACAACGGACTGCCCATCGATGCGCGCTCCGTCACCGACGAGATCATCTCCCAGGAGGGCAAGTAAATGGCAGCCACAGCTACACCGCCGCCCCCGGCCAAAACCAATCGCATCGGGCTCACCGTGCTCGACTATCGCGGAGGCAAAACCACGCTCTGTGCCGGTTGCGGTCACAATGCCATCTCCGAGCGCATCATCGACGCGTTCTATGAGATGGGCATCGCGCCCGAGCGCGTCATCAAGATGTCGGGCATCGGCTGCTCATCGAAGACCCCGGCGTACTTTATGGGCCGCTCGCACAGCTTTAACTCCGTCCACGGTCGCATGCCGTCGGTCACTACCGGCGCGGTACTGGCCAACTCGAAGATCGTCGCTCTGGGTGTCAGCGGCGACGGCGACACCGCGTCCATCGGCATCGGGCAGTTCGTCCACTTGATGCGCCGCAATTTGCCCATGATCTACATCATCGAAGACAACGGCGTGTATGGGCTCACCAAGGGACAGTTCTCCGCGACGGCCGATCTTGGCTCGAAGCTGAAGACGGGTGTCATCAACGATCTTCCGCCTATCGATACCTGCGCCCTGGCCATCATGCTGGGCGCCACCTTCGTCGGCCGCTCCTTCTCCGGCGACAAGCGCCAGCTCCACACCATGCTGAAGGCAGCGCTGTCGCATCGCGGTTCCGTCATGCTCGACGTCATTTCGCCTTGCACCACCTTCAACGATCACGAAGGCTCGACCAAGTCCTACAAGTTCGTCAAGGACCACGAAGAGCCGCTGCACGACGTGGATTTCGTGCCCCACTTCCACTCAATTGACGTGGACTACGATGAGGGCTCGAGCCTGAATGTCACCATGCACGACGGCTCCTCGTTGCGGTTGAAGAAGCTGGAGCACGATTACGATCCCACCAACAAGGTGGAGGCGGTGAAGCGCTTGATCCAGTCACACGATGCCGAGGAGGTGCTGACCGGAGTGCTGTACGTGAACACCACTGCGCCCAACTTCATCGACATGATCAACATGACGGATGAGCCGCTGGCGACACTGCCCGAAAGCGTCACCCGTCCTTCGCGCCAGGCGCTGGAGGAGTGCATGGAGGAACTGCGGTAGCTGGGCTCTCAGCCGTCAGCCAGGAAATCGCCCGGCGAGGCTGTGTATCCCGGTGGCTAGCGTCGTTTAGGCCTCAGGTCCGTCTTACGCGCCCTTCACATCGAAGTATTGCGCCATCTTGCGGAACTTGTTGTAACGCGTGTTCAGCAGCTCAGCCGTGGGCAACTTTTCCATCTCGGACAGGTGTTTGTCCAGGACGTCGGCCAGTGCATTCGCTGCGGCGTCGTAGTCATGTTGGGCTCCGCCCGCCGGCTCGGGAATGACTTCGTCGCAGATGCCCAGCTCCAGGTTGTCTTCTGCCGTGATGCGCAAGGCCGCAGCCGCTACATCCTTCTTGCTCGAATCTCGCCACATGATCGACGCGCAGCCTTCCGGCGAGATGACCGAATAAATACTGTTCTCCATCATGAGCACGCGATCGGCCACGGCAATGGCCAGCGCGCCGCCGCTGCCGCCTTCCCCGGTGATCACTGCGATGAACGGGACCTCCAGACGCGCCATCTCCCGCAAATTATGCGCTATGGCTTCCGCCTGTCCGCGCTCCTCAGCGCCCAATCCGGGATACGCGCCCACGACGTCGATAAGCGAGATGACCGGGCGTCCCCACTTCTCGGCGAATTTCAGAGCCCGCAGCGCTTTGCGATAGCCTTCGGGATTGGGCTGGCCGAAGTTGCGATGGACGCGCTGCTTGGTGTCGCGGCCCTTTTGCGTTCCCAGCACCAACACTTCCCTGCCGCGAAAGCGGGCCATGCCGCAGACCATGGCGGCATCGTCGCCAAAAGCGCGGTCGCCGTGGATCTCGCTGAAGTCAGGAAAAATTCGCTCGATGTAATCCAGCGGATAGGGGCGATTGGGATGGCGCGCCAACTCGGTGCGCTCCCAGGGCGTCAGTTGTCCCGACATCTGGCGCCGCAGAGACTCCACGCGGTCGTGCAATCCCTGCAACTGCTTCAGGGCGGCTTGATTGTCTCCGGCCACGCCCTGCAATTGCTGTATCTGCTCTTCGATTTTCAGTAGTTCTTCTTGCGCTTTTGAGGCAGCTTCCATATTGGGGTCGTTTCGCTTGGTGGCCGCCCAAAACACCGCTTCGGCTGCGTCCAGCCAGAAGTCCAGTGCAGACAACATTCCGGATTGCGCAGGCGTCAGCTGGGTTTCGTCGGGCACTGCGGTATCGGCCGACTTAGGCCGGGTTCAATCAATGACGCGCACGCTGCCGCGCCCGCACAATTCTTCCACTCGATTGATGAAGGCCCGGTCCGGCAACACATTATAGCCTTCCGCCTCCATCACCGCGGTAAAGTCGCCCCTGCGCTCCAGGTCGAACAGGACGCGGGCCTCGCCGGTACGCTCGCGACACAACGCCTGCAGCTCGTCGATGGTGGTAGCCGACGCAGTCTCCAGCGCAACCTTGATGCGCAAGTGGGTGGGTAGCTTCGGGCGCGCGTCCTCCAGTGGCGTGATGTCGCCAATCATGACCTTGGGGTTCGAGCCTTCCTCCACTCGCACGCCTCCCTTGATCAACACCGGGACGGTGAGCTTCAATCGTTCTGCCAGCCTGCGATACGGCTCCGCGAAGCAAAGAACATCCACCGATCCGTTCATGTCTTCGAGTTGCCCCTGGGCGTACAGATCGCCCTTCTTCGACTTAGCGACGCGAATGCCGTTAAGGATTCCGCCAACCAGGATTTCGTCCTTGCCCGTAGACGACTTCAGCTCGCCGATGTCCGTAGTGGAGAGCGCGTGGAAGTCCAGCAGCTTTTCCTGATACTTCTCCAGCGGATGGCCGGTGATGAAGAAGCCCAGGATCTCTTTCTCGAAGCCGAGTCGCTGGTGCTCGTCCCAGTCGGGAGTGTTGGGCAGTGGCTTCTCGTCGACGCGCGTCTCCTCATCCTGCTGAAAGACGCCGAACAGGCCATGCTGCCCGAGTGCCGCGTCCTTCTGCGCCTTCTGCGCGTTGTCCATGGCGCTGTCGACCACAGCCATCAGCTGCGCGCGGCGGCCCAGCGGGTCCATGGCGCCACTCTTGATCAGCGACTCGACCACTCGCTTGTTGAGCAGATGGAGGTCGACGTTTTCGCAGAATTGATAGAACGATTTGAAGTTGCCGTTCTTCTTGCGCGCCGCCACAATCGATTCGATCGCATTGTGGCCGACGTTCTTCACCGCCGCCAGACCGAAGCGGATGGCTTCGCCGTGCGGCGTGAAGTACGCGTCACTGACGTTGATGTCGGGCGGCTCGACAGGAATTCCCATTTCACGGCACTCGTTGATGTACTTCACCACGTCGTCCGTACTGCCTGAGACCGAAGTCAACAGCGCGGCCATGAACTCGACCGGATAGTGCGTCTTGAGATACGCGGTCTGGTAGGCAAGCAGCGCGTACGCAGCCGAATGCGACTTGTTGAAGCCATATCCGGCGAACTGCTCCATCAGGTCAAAAATCTTCTCGACCTTCTTTGAATTCAGGCCGCGCTCGGCGGCGCCCCGCACAAAACGCTCGCGCTGCTTGGCCATGGCTTCGGGATCTTTCTTGCCCATGGCGCGGCGCAGCAAGTCGGCTTCTCCCAGCGAGTACCCGGCCAGCCGGTTGGCGATCTGCATCACCTGTTCCTGATAAACGATGACACCAAGTGTCTCCTTCAGGATCGTCTCCAGCTCCGGCAACCCGTATTCGATATTCTTGCGCCCCCACTTGCGCTCGATGAAGTCTTCGATCATGCCGCCCTGGATGGGTCCGGGCCGGTAGAGCGCATTCAATGCTGTGAGATCTTCCACCGCAGTGGGCCTGTAGCGCCGCAGCACATCCCTCATGCCGTGCGATTCAAACTGGAAGACGCCGGAGGTCAATCCGGTGTGGAAGACTTTTTCATAGGTCACCTGATCGTCGAGCGCCAGCGTCTGCAAATCGAGCTGCTCACCGCGCGTCTGTTGAATCAGCCGCAGCGCCGCATCGATGATGGTGAGCGTGGTGAGCCCGAGGAAGTCCATCTTCAGCAGGCCCAGCTTCTCCACCGCCTTCATGTCGTAGGCGGTAACGATTTCGTCGTTCTTGGTGCGATGCAGCGGAACCAACTCGGTCAGCGGTTGCGGTGCAATCACCACGCCCGCGGCATGCACACCTGCGTTGCGCACCAGGCCTTCCAGCTTCTTGGCAGTGTCGATCAGCTCTTTGGTCTGCGGCTCGGTTTCGTAGGCGGTAGCTAGTGGCGGCGAATCCTTCAAAGCCTGGCTGAGCGTGATGTTCAGCGTCGTCGGAATCATCTTGCCGATGCGCTCAACTTCGGCATAAGGAATGTCCATCGCGCGGCCGGAATCCTTGATTGCCGCCTTGGCTGCCATGGTGCCGAAGGTAATGATCTGCGCCACCTGATCGCGCCCGTACTTCTGCGTGACGTATTCGATGACCTCGCCGCGCCGGTTCATGCAGAAGTCGATGTCGATGTCGGGCAGGCTGATGCGCTCGGGATTGAGGAAGCGCTCGAACAACAACTCATTCTGAAGCGGATCAATGTCAGTGATGCTAAGCGCATAGGCCACCAGCGAGCCGGCGGCTGACCCACGGCCCGGGCCAACCGGAATGTTGCGCTCCTTGGCGTAGCGGATGAAGTCCCAGACGATGAGGAAGTAGCCTGCGAACTGCATCTGGCGAATCATCTCGATCTCGCGCGACAGACGCTGCTCATAATCCTCCAGCGAGTGCTTCAGCCGGCCCATGGTCTGGAGCTCACGCAGGACGTTCAGCCGCTTGCCGAAGCCCTCACGGCTGACATGCTCGAAGTAGTCGGGGATCGAGTAGCCCGAAGGCACCTCGAACTGCGGGAACGGATCGTGAACTTTTTCCAGGCGCACATTGCAGCGCTCGGCGATCTCCAGAGTGCGCGCCAGCACGCGCTCGTATCCCTGGAACACCCTCCCCATCTCGGCAGCGCTCTTCACGAAGAACTGGTTGCCGTGAAACTTGAGGCGGTTGGTGTCGTGGATCGACTTGCCCGTCTGTATGCAGACCATCACGTCCTGGGCGTGCGAGTCGTCCTCGCAAAGATAGTGGCTGTCGTTGGTCGCCACCAGCGGCAGAGCGAGTTCCTGTTCCAGCTTCAGCAAGTCTGCCTGAATTCGCTGTTCATCGGGAACGCCCTGGTCTTGAATTTCGAGATAGAAATTGCCCTTCCCGAAGATGTCCGTATAGGTCACGGCAGCGTCGCGTGCGGCGTTGTACTTGCCCTCGGACAGGTTCTCGGCTACTTCGCCCTTCAGACACGCGGACAGGCCAATCAATCCTTGGGAGTGTTCGGCGAGAAATTTCTTGCTGATGCGCGGTTTGTAATAGAAGCCGTGCAGCGACGCCTCGGAGACAATCCTGACCAGGTTGCGGTAGCCCTGGTCGTTCTCCGCCAGCACAATGAGGTGGTTGTAGCTGTCGCCTTCGGGCGCGGCGCGATGATCTTCCTTCTTGCAGATGTAGAGTTCGCAACCCAGGATGGGTTTGACGCCCGCTTCTTTGGCGGCATTGACGAACCTGACGGCGCCGAAGATGTTGCCATGATCGGTCATGGCGACCGCGGGCATGTCGAGCTCTTTGACCCGGCCGACCAGGCGCTCAATCTCGCAAGCGCCGTCAAGCATCGAGTAATCGGTGTGCAAATGAAGGTGAACGAATTCGGATTGCGGCATCGCTACTTCTATTCTATGCGCTTGGAGTAGCATCTGCTGTCTGAGGAAGATGTGGAAAAGAGGCTGCAATTAAGATTGTGACGTCCCTACAGAGGCTCGAATTTATTATTGCCCCAACGCATGGCTGAAGCGCTGGGGCTATCATCTTTGGTGCCGCCATGACGGGACTGGATTTACCGTGAATCATATTTTTCTGCTCACGCTTGTCGGAGTTGTCGCGGGCGCCATCGCCGCGATCTGCGGCTTTGGCATCGGCAGTATCTTGACGCCGCTGCTGGCCCTATGGATCGGTACTAAGCTGGCAGTCGCGGTGGTCTCCATACCGCATTTCATCGGGACAGCCCTGCGCTTTGCTGTGATTCGCGAGCACGTTGACCGGCGTGTGCTGTGGACTTTCGGCATCACCAGCGCCGCCGGCGGCCTTATCGGCGCGGTGCTGCACATCTGGCTGCGCAGCGAATTCCTTGGTTATGTCCTGGGAGCGCTGCTGGTGTTCGCGGGGACCGCCGGCGTCACCGGGCTCGCGGCGCGCATGAGGCTGGGCCGCCGAGCCGGATGGATTGCAGGAGCGCTGTCAGGCATGTTTGGCGGTCTGGTCGGCAACCAGGGTGGGATACGTTCAGCAGCGCTGCTGGGCTTCGGTTTGGAGCGAGACGCCTTTGTCGCCACAGCGACGGCCATTGCGCTGCTGGTGGATCTATTTCGCATGCCGGTGTACGCCGCGCTCCAATTCCGTCAAGTGCTGTTGCAATGGCAAATGGCGCTGATCGCCACGGCTGGAGTCGTTGTAGGAACACTGTCGGGAAAGTGGATGCTGCAACGCATTCCGCAGAACATCTTTCGGCGGATCGTGTCGAGCATTATTCTGGCGCTGGGAATTTGGCTGCTTATTCATTCCGGATCGTGAAGGCTTGGACAAGACGCCGCGCGATGAGAAAGGGCGCGGACCTCGCAACCAGTCAAGCGGCCCGATTCAGCGTAGTTGGGGTAAAGCAGGTCTTCAGGCCAGCGGCGAGGCTCTCTCCCCGACGGACGGGAGGGAAGCAGTCTCTTAATGACCGCCGCCCCTCCCGAGGTTTATTCTTTCTCGGTGGACGCGGCGTTGTAGCCGGCCCCAGGCGCAGTCCTCTGGACTATTCCATGAGCAGGAGTCCCGCCTATATCGCTGCCCACATTCGCCGCGTGCTGGCGGACGGCGCGTCCGCGCCGCACACGGACGAAGTGCAGCGCTTCTTCAAACATGAAATCAAGTCGCGTGGCTGGTATACGCACGAGTTGCGCAAGGTTGCGGTGCGGTTTCGGCGAACGATCCTCGCGAAACACGATATCCCGTATCTGCTGCTGGTCGCTGACCAACTGTTTCGCGGCAATGTGCTGGAGGAAAAAGTATTCGCCGTCCTGATGCTGCAGGGGATTGTCGGCGATTTCGGCAAACCTGAATTTAAGCTGTTCGAAAGCTGGCTGGATCGCATCAGTTCCTGGGCCGATCACGACGGGCTGGTGCAATACCTGATCGGGCCGATCATTGCCGCTGATGCGACGTTGTTGTCGCGGCCGTCGCGCTGGGCGAAGTCGAAGAAGCGTTGGCATCGGCGCGCTGCCGCCGTCAGCCTGATCCATAGCACGCGCCAACACAAGAACTTCGAGAACATTCAACTCATCGCTGAAATACTACTGACCAGCGATGACGATATGGTGCAAAAGGGGCTGGGCTGGCTGCTACGCGAAGCCGCCAAAGCCAATCCGCAGCAGACGGTCGCGTATCTGATGACGATCCGCAAGCGTGCGCCGCGCCTGGTGCTTCGGAGGGCGTGCGAGACTCTGCCGGCCGAGACGCGGGAGAGAGTGTGGAGAAGAAGCAACTCGCGGCAAGCGGGTAGCTCCGAGCCGCGAGCTTCGAGCTAGAAAGGAGAAACGCGTATGGACTATGCAACTGTCGCAGATGAGCTATCACGTAATCGTGCTATGTTGCCGGGATGGGGCCCTCGTGATCTGAACATCTGGCTACGGAGACCGTTGCGCGTGTGTCTACTGCGGAATGGACATGCTTCGCGACTACGAGACCGCGTTCTACTTCTACCACTATGACCACCTTCTGCCGAAAAGTGATTACCCGGATTTGGCGGAGGCTGAATGGAACATGGTGCTCTCGTGCGAGGCGTGCAACAAGATCAAGCATGTCTACGACCCTGGTAAACACGCAGGGCGGGACGAAGAGACGCTGCTGGATCTGTTTAAGCAAGCTGCCGGACCTTCCGAACTGCGCCCTACACTTCTCGGGCTGGTGAAGAGCTACATTGACGAGCAGAAGAAGCAATACATAGCTAAATTCCCGGATCAACAGAGGTTACTTCGTGAGGCGCTCGATCATTTACCTGAGTCCACGTAGCGGCCCGCACTGCAGCCAGCGGCCTTGGCTCGCGACTCGCGGCTCATTGCTTTAGAATGGTATCCGCATATGAATCTTCCTGAAATCCAGGCCGCGCTACGCGACGGCGGCCACGAGTGCTGGCTGTTCTACGATCATCATCATCGCGATCCCATCGCCTACCGTGTGCTCGGCTTGCCGGCCAACATGCTGGTGACGCGCCGATGGTTCTACCTCATTCCGGCTAGCGGCGAGCCGGTGAAGCTAGTGCACCGCATCGAGAGCCACCATCTCGACTCCCTTCCCGGCGTCAAAATGGAGTACTCGGCTTGGCAGGAACTGTGGCAGAACCTCGAGGCCATGCTTGCGCCGTACCATCGTGTCACTATGCAGTACTCGCCCAACAACCAGATTCCGTACATCTCGCTGGTTGATGCGGGCACGCTGGAATTGATACGCAGCTTCGGCAAAGAAATTGTCAGCTCGGCAAACCTGGTGGCGCGCTTCGAAGCAACACTCACGGACGCGCAGATGGCATCGCACTTCAAAGCTCGCGACGCTGTGGACAAAATCACCGCAGCGTTCTTCCAGGAAGTCGGACGGCGCGCGCGCAACGGCGGCACGCACGAGTTCGAGATGCAGCAGTGGATCATGGAAGCCTTCCAGCGCGAAGGCCTGGAAACTTGCGATCCGCCGAACGTGAGCGTCAACGCGCATAGCGGCGATCCGCATTACGAGCCAACTTCGGCCACATCGTCGCCCATCAAGCAGGGTGACTTCGTGCTGCTCGACATCTGGGCCAGGTGCGCCAAGCCTGAAGACTCCGTCTATTACGACATCACTTGGACGGGCGTGGTCGGCACGCCGAGCGACAAACAGCGCGAAGTCTTTGACGTTGTTCGTGGAGCGCGCGATGTAGGCATTCAGAAGGTGCAGCAGGCATTTGACGCCGGGACGAAGATTCACGGCTGGGAAGTGGACAAGGCAACGCGCGAGTTCATCGACGGCAAAGGCTGGGGCAAATACTTCATTCATCGCACCGGGCATTCCATTACCAGTGAGATTCACGGCAATGGCGCGAATCTTGATAATCTGGAGACCAAGGACGACCGCGAGATACTACCCAATACCTGCTTCTCGGTGGAGCCGGGCATTTACCTGCCGGAGTTTGGGGTGCGCAGCGAGATCAACATGATGGCGCGCAACGGCAAGAGCGAAGTAACCGGACGGATCCAGAACGAGTTGGTGCTCATCTGATGGCGAATCCGCAAAACACTGCAACCATGCAGCGCAATGCGAAGGCGGCGCAGCAGACCAACTCTATGGCGATCATCGCGCCGCTAGCGGGATGGCTGCTTCCCGGCCTCGGGCACTTCATTCAGCGGCGCTGGATTCGTGGCCTGCTGCTGATGCTGGCAGTCTTCACCATGTTCTTCGCCGGGCTGGCCATGCAGGGCAAGGTTTACTCGTTCAACACCGGCGACCTGCTCGATATTCTGGGATTCATCGGCGACATTGGTGTGGGCGCGCTCTACTTTGTGGCGCGCATGATGGATTGGGGGATCGGCAACATTCATCGCGCCGTGGCCGACTACGGCACCAAGTACATCGTAGTAGCGGGATTGCTCAACATAATCGCCGCGGTTGACGCCCACCATATCGCGATCGGCAAGAAACCATGACCCTCGAACTTTCTCACTTCAACGCCGCCCTGGTATTCGCACTTTGCGCGTCCACGGTCTTTGGTATCTCGCAACGCAACGCCCCGCGCGATATGTTTCGCTACGGCGCCTATTGCTTCGCGCTATTCATTGGCGGCGTATTGCTCGCGGCCTGGGTGATGTGGGCGATCAAACACTAAAGGTCAGTCGCCAGTGTGTCAGTGGCTGGTGGCCAGCAAAGAAAAACCCAATGGATGGCAGTGTGGTAAATCGGAGATTCGTTTACGAATTGAATGCGGCCTTCGACTGGCACTTCAGGGCGTAAAGGCCATGTTTTCCTGGGCTCCGGTTCGGCACGGCTGAAGCCGTGCCCTGACACAAAGCCGGGAGTTATTTAACAAACTTCTGATCGGGACACTAGGATTCCGCCGAATCGCTGCTGTCGGCATACAATTCCCCTTTGGACAAGGCCCTTCGCATCTACGCCTGGTTTCTGCTGGCCGTGACCGCGCTTCCGGCAGCCGCACGTCTGGCCAAGCCGCGCGAGCTCGCCCGCATCGTGATGCTGCGCTATCAGTATCCCAAGCGGCGCAAGCGCGCTCGCGTCACCGGATTTGTGTATCTGGGCCTGGCGGTGTTTGGCATTCCGTTCCTGCTGCACGCCCAGGCCCGCCAGGCACGCTGGCTTATCGTCCTTCTGCTGCTGGTCATGCTCTCCGCGGTGGAATCGCTGTTCAATAGCCGTGCCTCCAACGAAGAGACGCTGGCCCGACAGAACCGGTTGTTCGGCGGCGTTTACGCCTCCATCGCTATTGCGACGGTTCTGTTACTCTTCACCCGATGACCCGCCGCCGCTGGATCGCCGACGAGTTTTCCTCCGACCGCGCAGCCCTTACCGGAGACCATGCCGCTCACCTCGCACGGACCTTGCGCGCCCGAGTGGGGCAGGAGTTCGAAGTCGCCTGTGGAGATCAGGTGCGGCGCGCTACTGTCGCCCGCGTTGCGGAGGACCGTGTAGAATTCGCACTCGGCGAAGAAGTCGCCGGTGGATCAGTCTTACCAGTTACGCTGCTGCTGGCCGTCTTCAAGTTCGATCGCATGGAGTGGGCGATCGAAAAATGCACAGAACTGAATGTCACCAACATCATTCCCGTGATTGCGCGCCGCACCGAGAAACACCTTGCGGCAGCCGCGGAAAAGCGCGTGGAACGCTGGCGGCGAATTGCCCGCGAAGCCTCGGAGCAGTCGCGCCGCACCGCCCCCCCGGGCATCGCCGACCCGGTCAAACTCAGCGAAGCTCTGGGGCTTCCCACCTTGACCATCGCGCAAGATCAATCCCCAGATCAATGCGCAGACGCCGGCGCTCCTTCCGGGCTCCGCATTGTGCTCAACGAAACCGAATGGGAGGCATCGCTGGCGGACATCTTGCAGGCGCATGGCAACTTGCAATCTCTCGCGCTTGCGGTAGGTCCGGAAGGTGGCTGGGCGGCGGACGAATTGCGCAGCTTCGCAACTTCGAAATGGCAATGGATCTCAGCCTCGCTGGGCGAAACCATCCTGCGCGCCGAAACCGCTGCCATCGCGGCTCTGGCCATTGCAAGAGCGGCAACTTGAGACGCTCATTCGCGGAGCCTGGCTGCGGCTTCCAAACATTGCCGGGCACGCGCGGACTCGCTCTCCGGCCCTCGCCTCAACTGCAATGGCCGGCTCTGCTTGTCAACCACTTCGTGAACTCCGGAGGGGCCGTGTCTTGCTGAGGCACGGGAGTCAAGGATTCAAGGCATCATAGCTTAACCGGGCGAGAGAGTTTTGGCGTAATTATGGGCCTGCGTAACACATAGACTTCCGACTGGACACCGGTGCTATAGTAGCGGCCAGGGGTTCAGGTCAATGCTCCGAAATCCGCGATCGATTTCTCTGCCGAACGCCGTTTCGGTTATGGCGAACTACATTCTTAAGGCGTCGGCTGGGGCAATCGGACTGGTGCTCTCCTTGAGTTGCCCCGCTGGAGCTCAAGCGGCTGTCGAGTATGGTCACATCGCGACAGGCAGCAGTGCCAGCTCAGCCGGACTCAGCAACCTCAGCAACAAGCTAGGTTCCGTGCTGTCGCCGAACAAAGAGCCCGGGTCCGTTCAAACCATTGACAATCGACCGGGAGTCACGACCAGGAAGGAGACCGACCTCCAGGATGCGAACCGGCGGGCGCTTGAGCAACGTGCGGGTAAGGATGCAGCAAAGATCAGTTTGAAGTCGGCTCCAGCGAAAGCCATGGTGCGAATCGATGGCAAGCCGGTGGGGCAGACGCCCCTGTTGATCTCGCTGGCTCCCGGCGACTACAAAATCGAAATGGAAGGACCGCGGATGGAGTTCGGAAAGCAGCAGCTTACAGTGAGTCCCAATGAGACGCGCGAAATCGACCTGCCTCTGTCGGCCGCGCCCCGCTATCCAAGCCACATTGAGCTGCAGTGAAGCATAACTGAGCGACTGAGCAGTCCAGGCCCGCTTCGTCGTATGCGCACCCAGAGCACCTGTTAGGAAATCGTCCCGATCGTCCCCAGCCAGGTCTCCACCAACTGCGGCCATCCCGTTATCGGAAACTTCGTACGCCGCAGTCCAAAGGCATGCCCGCCCTGAGCATAGAGATGCATCTCCACCGGGACCCCAGCGTTCTTCAGCGCAATGTAGTAAGCCAGCGAGTCGTTTACATTGTCCGCGTGGTCATCCTCTGCCTGCAGCAAGAACGTCGGCGGAGTCTGATGGGTGACACGAAGATCAGGATTCAACCCCAAACCTTTATCGGCAGTCGCCGGATAATGAATCACGAATTTTCCGGTGCCTTGCTTTGCATCCCACTGCGCCGCGGACAGCGACAGATGGCCCGGATACACGGCCACGGCAAAATCGGGGCGGCAACTCTGTTTGTCGGCGGCATCGACAGCCAGATACAAACGCTTTGCAAAATGCGTGCTCATCGCTGCCACCAGATGACCACCTGACGAAAACCCAAGCACGCCAATCTTGTGCGGATCAATATGCCACTCCGCCGCGTGAAAGCGCACCAGCCCCACCGTCCTCTGCGCATCTTCCAAGGCCATCGGTGATTCCGGATACGGCCCAGATTTCGGATACGGTGCGGGCTTCGGATACCCCGGCTCACCAGGCACGCGGTACTTCAACAGCACACACGTGATCCCTTTGGACGTCAGCCAATCACAGACCTCGGTGCCTTCAAGATCGATGGCCAGATCCACATAGCCCCCGCCCGGGAAGACAACCACGGCAGCGCCCGTATTCTTTCCTTGTGGCGAATAGACCGTCATCGTAGGCCGCGATACTTTGCTCACCCCTACCGCCGGCCTGCCGGCAACCAGGAGCTCCTCCCCTGTCGTCTTAGCGACCTCTGGCCCCGCGACAGCTTGCGGATCAGGCACAGCTCCCGGCCATATCGGCACTTGCGTATGACCCGGAGATGGTTGCCAGGCAGTCTGCTGCGCGCTAAGACCGCCAGACGCAGCCACCACACAGAGCGCAAAAAGCAAAGGCTTCATCACAATCCTCAGGGCGAAATAGGCGTCGTCGTGCTTCTGCACAGCCGGCGAGGATAGCAGATCAACTCCCAATGTCCCGCCATCATGTATGTGGAGTTCGGCGGGGCAACCATCAGAATGCACCATTTCCAGCCCTCCAGAATGTTTATGAGACTGGTTCTAGGCGCGGCAAAGCTCGGCGATCAACATTTCCTCGTGCTCCCTCGCCAGACGGTCAATGCGGGCAAGAACTGCCCTGTAGCCGAAAAGCGAAATCACCGCCAATGCCAGCAAAATCAAATTCGCGACCTGGGAAATCCCATAGCGCCGAGCCATCCAGAAGGTGCTTCCCGCGGTTGCTGCAACCAGCACTTGCACTCCCATGCTGATCAGCACTGTGATCTGGGAGGCTCGTTGTCTTCCGAAGGTCGAATAGTCGAATTTCTTCGGCGAGTAGATCGACAGGATATTGCCCACGGAAAAATTTACCGCAGCGGCAAACACCAGACCCGTGAGTGTGGCGATGGTCATGTTGATGTTCGGCTTGCCGAAGAGGCTGATAACTGTGATCCACACCACCGCTGTTTCCATCACCAGGACGCTGGCGTGGGTGACATTCTTTCCCAGCACAATGTCGCGGAACCTCACGGGACACGCATAGAAAAACTGGATGCCGCTGCCGTCTCCACCAAAGTTGTTGTAGATAAGGTTTGTCATTGTCAGTAACGCAAAGCCGGCAGCCGCGGGAAATGCCATGCCAGAGCTGTGTCCAGGAAGTGCCGTCCCCAGCTGCCGGACAGAGTTCATCGGCCCAAAGCGGAGGACGACCAGCATGAAAATTGGCATGATTAAGGTGAGCAACATAGGGCCGCTGCGGAGCAGAGAGCGGACCTCCTTCTCAAGAACGGCCGCTACCGGTCCGGCCAGTCCGGGCAGGTCCCATCCCAACCGCAGCCGGCGAGCTTTATCGAGAAATGGTCTGGGGGATGTTTCGCTAAGACTCTCACCCCGATACTGCGCCAGCAGTCTTACATGCAGGCTGTAGCCAGAGGTCAACACAAAGACGCACAGCAGTGCGAACGAATTGAAGCCCGCAAGGAAGTTGGAACCAGCGACCTGGGCGATGGAGCGCGCAGCGAGCCCCGGGGGGAGAATTTTCTGCCCATGAATGAGGATTTCCGTAAGTCGCTGCACTTCTAGTCGAGGCCGCTGCGTAAAGTATCCCGTCAGGGGCCCAATCAACTGAATACTCAGGAGCAGCAGAAGAAACAGAATGCCCATGATTTCCCGAGTGCGGCGCCGCGCCAGCCAGCGTTCCATCCAGGCGAATATCATTTGCATAAATAGAAGATTGAAGGCGGCGAACGCCAGCAGCACTAGCAAAGCCCAAGGCAGTAGCCTGGGTCGCGCAAACCCCACGCCTAGCAGGATTCCAAACGACCAAAGGCTGCCCAGAGCGGTTGCAGGATCGGCTGCGCCATAGGCCAGTCGTACGAGAAAATACGAGCCATAATTCAGTGGAAAGCGCAGCACGTCGGAGGAGTCGGGGTTGTTCGTGAACGCTATCGCCATGATGGGGAAGATTTGCCAGAAGCAGAGGATGGGCCACAACAGAACCACAAGCAGCCCTGGTTTGCCTTCCGATACGAAGAAAAACGCCGCCATGCCCATACCGACGGCAAAACCGAATCCAACCACGGCAAAAGCGAGCCACACCAGACCTCGCGAGATCAGCTCCAGTTTGCCGTGCGTGGTGCGCAGCGAATTCACGAAGACCCGCCAGCGCATCCCGGCAACTGCCCCCAGCAGATTGCCGCTTGCCGTGATGCCGGCTTTAGTCATGATCGAATGCACCCGATCACCTATCCCAGCCACGAGAGTTCCTGGTCGGTCCGGTGCATGCCATGCACGGTACGCAGAAAAATCTGTTCGAGGGTCATCCTCTCGCCGGCCGGTCCAAAGCCGTCGCCAGGCACCACCGGCGTCTGGGCCTCGACGCCGGCGCGAAGCTCCTCCAGCGCTCCCTGCGCCACCAAACGTCCCTGATGAATGATGGCTACGTGACTGCACAGCCGTTCTACGATTTCCAGAACATGCGATGTGAGGAAAATCGTGGCTCCGCGTGCAATCATGCCTTGCAGCATCGCCTTTAAGGTCCCAGCGGCGATGGCATCGACCCCTTCGAAGGGTTCGTCCAGGAAAAGCACCTTGGGCCCGTGAATCACCGCCGCCGCCATTGCCAGCTTCTTCTGCATGCCGTGCGAGTAATCGGTGATCAGCTTCTTAGGCTGGTCGGCCAGTTGCATGAAGTCAAGCAGTTCGACCGTGCGCTGCGCTGCCGTTTCCCGGTCGAGTCCGTACATCCGGCCAGCGAAATTCAGGAACTCATAGCCAGTCAGTCGCCCGAACAGCGCCATGCCTTCGGGAACCACACCTATCTGCCGCTTCACCTCGACGGGATGGGCAGCGAGATCCAGCCCGAGAATTTCGATCCTCCCGGAACTGGGCGCGAGCAATCCGGTGAGCATCTTGATGGTCGTCGACTTCCCTGCCCCGTTCGGGCCCAGAAAGCCGAAGAACTGCCCCCGCGACACGCGCAGATCGATGCCGTCAACCGCAACGAACTTTCCGAAACGGCGGGTCAGGCTCTGGGTACAGATGGTGGGTGCGGCGTCCATAAAGCTTTCCGAATCTAGCACACTCCACTGTATCCGGAACTTGCTTCCCGGCGTGAGTACCGTATGGCGCACTCTCGTAGTTTTCTTGACGACTGCGTAAGATCGGCAGCCGTTCCTACCTCGTGCCTCGCCTCTTAGTGGGACCTACCTTCCTACCTCAATCAGTGCGAGGCTTGTCACTCACGATTCGGATAACCGGGCTTTGGAGCTCATCAATTAATGCCAAGAACACCTCATCATTTGCCTGCGCCGCACCGACACGCCCACGTGGAGGTTCTCAGATCTCAACTTCGCCCTCCAGATAGAAAACGCAAGAGCCCTGCAGTTCAACGCGATCGCCGGCCAGGCGGCAGATAATCTCTCCGCCGCGTCGGGAGGCCTGGAAGGCGCGGAACCCTGTCTTGTTCAGTCGCTTGGCCCAATAGGGCGTCAGCATGCAGTGCGCCGCTCCGGTCACAGGATCTTCCGGTATGCCCTTCGCCGGGGCGAAGTACCGGCTGACGAAGTCGTAGATTCCGTCTGCTCGCGCAGTCACGATTACGCCTGGCCGATCCATGCGGGCGAGCGCCGTCATATCCGGAGCAAGCTGGCGCAATATCTCCGCGCTCTCCAGCAAAACCATGTAGTTGAATGTATTGGCAAGAACTTGGACTGGCAAAACGCCCAGCGCTTCGGCCAGTCCCGGCGGCGCCGGGGTTGGCTCGGACGCTCGTGCCGGAAGTCCATCACGTATCCTGCTTCCGCACGGTTCACGGTCAGAGGCCCGCTTGCCGAGCGGAACACCACCCGGCTCCGTCCGGGCTCCAGCCGCTCCATGACCACCGCGGCGCTAGCCAGGGTGGCATGACCGCAAAGCGGCACTTCGGTTAGGGGAGTGAACCAGCGCAACCGGTAGTCGCCACCATCGCGAACCATAAACGCCGTCTCGGAAAGGTTGTTTTCCGCGGCGATGGCCTGCAACACGGCGTCGTCCGGAAAGCCATCCATTGGGACGACAGCGGCAGGATTGCCGGTAAACCGCCTGGTGGCAAAGGCGTCAACCTGGAATACTTGCATGCGCATTGGGAACGGCCTGCCAGAACGGGTGGGCTAAAGATACAGTCAACATCGACGGCGGGGCTGCTGGTAGTGCGGCAAACGTGGGCATCACGCTGGCGACTTGCGAGCTGTCCGGCGCCGGGCTGCAATCCTAAAGTTTACGAATGCCAACCGCCCGCAAAGACTGCGGGGCTGAGCTTACTTCACCGTGTCAACAGTTTTGTCGGTACCCGTTTTGACAGCTTTTCCGGTGTCCTTGCCGGCCGTGCCCACAGCCTTGCCCGTCTTCGTGGCTGCATTGGTGGTTCCGTGAGCAACACCTTTGCTGGTGTCCTTGGTCACGTCAGCAGTTTTGGTGGCTGCCTTCTTGGTTCCGTGGGCAACATCCTTGCTGGTGTCCTTGGTTACGTCGGCAGTTTTATCGGCGCCTTTCTTGACATCCTGCGTTAAGTCCTGCGCGCAGACGGCAGTCCCAACCGTGAGGGTGGCGGCAAACACAGCGATCAATATTGCCTTCATGGCTACTCTCCTTGGCTCAAAGAACACGAACTCAGCCGGCAACCTGCATGGCGCGGCTCCAGCCAGATGCGTTTGACAATTACCTAGACTCTTATCCAGGGATATTCTTGAGGATACCACGCGGGAAATACTGCCTGTATCTCCCAAGTCAGCAATTTCCGCTCAACCACGTGAGACCGATTGTACTGCGCTCTCCTGAAGGCCTCCTACTGCGCGAAGCCTGATCCCGTGATCCCATCACATCGCACCGTGATGCCGATCATTGGAAGAGCGCAGCTCAAGTGAGTAGCTTTAGGCTGAGGTTCCGAATCCTCCTCGTCTTTTGGAAACCGCTCCACAAACGAGGACGTCGCCCTACCGAACTTGAGCAGCTGATTGAAGGAGAATTCTTATGCCAGCCACTATGGTCGAACCGGAAGAACTAGAACTCTCAGTCGCACATAACCCAGAGCCGGCATATGAGACAAGGCCAGCAAACCTGAAACAGCGTGTTCGCAATCTGCTGGTTACGATGTTCGAGGGACACGAAGAGTTTCTTGGCTATACCCCTGACTAAGTCTGCCCCGTTCTGCAACGCGAGACCGCAAAGTCTCAGGCAGTTCCGGGCGACCGGACCCTGAGGACCATTGGCAGCGATTACTCCCGGTGCTTCGGTTCCCGCCCTCTTTCTTCTCCGATGCGCCTGTGACGCAGAGGGCCGCGTCAAAAGACCCGACCGCATCAAATCCCTGTCTGCTGCTTCCAGATGATTCGGGGGCGCAAGCGATCGAGGCCAGAGGGAAACCTCTCCTGATGTTTTTGGCGAAGCCCACTGATATAGGATGGGTCGCGTGAGGGCGTTGATTCTAATGAACCCGAGAGTGGGCCTGGACCTGATTGGCGTGGCGATACGCTTGCACTTCGGCCAGGCCGTCTTCCTGTTTCTCGCGGCAACGATTGCGGGAACGTTGAACGCGGTGGCCGGGGGAGGCACTTTTATTTCATTCCCGGCATTGCTGGCCGCAGGTATGCCAGCTGTCGAAGCCAACGCCACGAACACAGTCGCCTTGTGGCCTGGGCTGGCAGCCAGCACCGGCGCGTACCTGAAACGGCTGGACGTGCCGCGACGTTTGTTGGTCCCCATGCTGCTAACCAGCGTGGTTGGAGGACTTGCTGGCTCATTACTGCTGCTCAAGACGCCCCAGCAGGTATTCCTGCATCTGGTTCCCTGGCTGCTGCTGAGCGGCACTTTGCTGTTCGCCTTCGGCAACAATATCCGCACCATCGCCGGCAGGTCCGCCGTTATGGGTGATTGGCGGAAGGCGTCATGGCAGGTGGTCGCGGTGGCTTCGGTCGTCGAGCTGCTAATCGCAATCTATGGCGGGTATTTTGGCGCCGGAATCGGGTTCATAACCCTCGGAATGTTGGCGGCCTTGGGCATGCAGGATGTCCATGCCATGGGCGCGATCCGGACGTTGCTTGCACTTGTTATCAATGCGGCAGCCGTGCTGATGTTCATTCTGGCCCGCGCCGTCTTCTGGCCCCACTGTCTGGTGATGATTGCCGGCTCGTTGGTCGGCGGCTGGTTCGGCGCGCACTATGCGCAAAAAGCCGACCCTGTGAAAGTGCGTCGCGTTGTCATCGCCATTGGCTTGGCTATGAGCGCGTATTACTTCATCACCGTACATTAGCCTGCCTTTGCCATGGAGTCATCCGTGCGTTCCGCGGCAGTAATTAGGCTGGGTTTTGACCATAATCAGGTAAACTATTCGGTTGGCAAAGGGCGGTCGGCAGATCGGTTATTGTCGGGCGGCGCCTTTGTTCTGTTCGACTTTGAAATTCCATGAGACTGCCCCGCTGAACCTGAGCGCAGCCTTCCATTGACGCACTTATGAGGCCTTCCGCATTGCATCCAAACGATGATAGCGGGGGATGGAATTGAATCCGCAGTTTTTCATACGGAGAGATACTTAGCATGGCCACCACGACGATAGAAGTTGATGCAGCCGCGAGTAAGTTCAGAAACGTGAAGCTGGAACGCTGGGTCGAAGAAGTCGCGCAACTCTGCAAACCTGATCGAGTCCACTGGTGCGACGGTTCACCGGTGGAATACCGTGATGCACTGCGGCTGCTTGTCCTCACCGGCACCGCGATTCCTCTTGACCCTGCGAAGCGGCCGAACAGCTTCCTGGTCCGCTCCGACCCTGCTGATGTTGCCCGCGTTGAAGAGCTGACTTTTATCTGCTCGCGAACCAGGGAAGAGGCTGGCCCCACCAACAACTGGGAAGATCCGGCGAAGATGAAGCAGAAGCTGGCGGGATTGTTCGCCGGCTCGATGGTGGGACGCACCATGTACGTTGTCCCCTACAGCCTGGGCCCGATTGGCTCGCCTAGCGCAAAGATCGGAGTAGAGATAACCGACTCAGCCTACGTGGTCGTCAGCATGCACATTATGACCCGGGTAGGAAGTCGTGTGCTTGAAGTACTGGGTGAAGACGGCGAGTTTGTACGTGGACTGCACTCCGTCGGTTTCCCGCTGGGCCCCAACCAGCCGGACGCGACCTGGCGCTGCAATGCCAAGGAAAAGTACATATGCCATTTTCCGGAGACACGCGAAATCTGGTCGTACGGTTCCGGCTACGGTGGCAATGCCTTGTTGGCCAAGAAGTGTCACGCTCTGCGCATCGCATCCGTGCAGGCGCGCGACGAAGGCTGGATGGCGGAGCATATGCTCATCCTGAAGCTGATCAGCCCCGCCGGTCAGGTGAAGTATATTAGTGGCGCCTTCCCGTCAGCTTGCGGCAAAACCAACTTATCGATGATGATCCCTACGCTTCCCGGTTGGAAGGTGGAGACCATCGGCGATGACATCGCATGGATGAAAATCGGCAGCGACGGCAGACTTTACGCCATCAATCCGGAGTACGGCTTCTTCGGCGTGGCGCCGGGCACGAGCATGAAGTCGAATGCCAACGCCATGCTCACCGTAACCGAGAATTCCATTTTCACGAATTGCGCCATGACGCTCGATGGCGACGTGTGGTGGGAGGGAATGACCGATCAGCAACCGTCCGAGTTAGTGGATTGGCTGCGTCGGCCTTGGACGCCAGACTCAGGACGGAAGGCGGCGCACCCCAATGCCCGGTTTACGGTGGCCGCCAGGCAATGTCCGGTCATCGCCCCCGAATGGGAGAATCCCAACGGCGTGCCCATCGATGCGATCCTCTTCGGTGGACGGCGCAAGGGAATTGTTCCGCTGGTCACGGAAGCCTTCAATTGGCAGCACGGTACCTTCCTGGGAGCAACGGTCAGCAGTGAGACGACCGCTGCCATCGCTGGAAAAGTGGGACAGTTACGTCGCGATCCCATGGCAATGCTTGCATTTTGCGGCTATCACATGGGCGACTACTTTGCGCATTGGCTCAAGATGGCAGAACTCACAAAGCCATCACAGCTACCAAAGATTTTCTATGTCAATTGGTTTCGCCAGGATCAGAACGGCAAGTTTCTCTGGCCGGGTTATGGTGAAAATAGCCGGGTGCTGAAATGGATCTTTGAGCGCTGCGACGGCAAAGTGCATGCCAAGGAGACTCCGATCGGACGGATTCCCGAGGTGGCCGACCTTGACACCAACGGGTTGCAAACGACTCCGGAAAACTTAACGGCGCTGCTGGGCGTCGACATCGAGGGCTGGCTGGCTGAGTTGCCCTTAGTGAAAGACCACTTTGCCCAGTTTGGCGGCCATTTACCGGAAGGACTAAATCTTGAACTGAAGGCTCTCGAAGAGCGTCTGCGGGCGGCGAAGCCTTAGTCGCCCCAACCTGATACAACGCCGCACTGCGCAGTCAAATCCTTTTCCGCACAGTGCGGCTTGGAGTCCGCCTCATCGCTGCACAGCTAACTGCCTACACGGCCGTTCTGAGACGATCAGCCTTGGACAGGCCTGCGGCAGCCACTCCCTTTTCCGAATCTCTCACCACGCGAGCGGCCAGAGGCTTCAACCATAGCAAGGCCATAAACGCGGCCAATACATCGCAGATAATCATTGCCCAGAAGACCTTTGCCCAGGAGCCCGTCCTGCCATAGATCCAGGCAGCGCCGGGCCCGGCGAAGGCCGCCGCCACACCTTTTGCGGTGTAAACAACCCCATAGTTCGTGGTTGCCCACTTACTTCCGTAGAGGTCGGCCGTGAGCGATGGGAACAACGAGAAGATATTGCCCCACGCGAAGAAACAGAGGCCCGACAACACAACAAACCAGATAGGGTGAGCGATCAATTGCAGGAGGGCGTATACCGCAATCGCTTCCAGAATGAAAGCAATGAAGATGGCGTTCTCGCGACCGATATGATCGGAGACCCATCCCCAGAAGGGACGGGTGAGCCCATTCAGCATCCGGTCGACCGTAATCGCCAGCACCACTGCGGTCATCCCGAAGGCCACTACGATTTTGTCTACATGATAGGAAGAAGCCATGGGGTTCAGTTGCGCTGTAACGACCAGACCGCCGAAAGCCAGCATTGTCATCATCAGGTAGATCACGTAGAAGGTTGGCTGACGCAGCATCTGCAGCGGCGTCATGTCGGCAACAGCAGTGTTTACCTTGGACTTGATCTTCGCCATCTTGGCTTCCCAATTTAGCGGCTTCCATCCTATCGGTGGCCTGGCCAGGAACAGTGCGGCAACCAGCACAACGAATCCCTGGACAATTCCCCAGACGATGAAGGTGTGCTGATAGCCCGAGGTTTTCATCATGGAAGCGATAGGAGCGATTGTGGTAGCCGTGCCGATACCGTAAGCTCCGGCAGTCAGACCGACGCACAGACCGCGATGGTCCGGAAACCACTTCAGCGCGTTGCCAACTGTTCCCCCGTACACAATGCCAGCTCCGATACCACCCAGTCCGTACCAAAGGTACAGGCCGGAGATCGTCTCAGCATAGCCAGAACCTATCCAACCCAAGGCAACCATGATCGAACCGGCACCCAGCATCAACCGGGGTCCGATGCGGTCTACTAGATACCCTTCAAAGGGCACAAGCCAGGTCTCCAGGGCAATGAACAAAGTAAAAGTCCATTGCACCGCCACCAGTGACACGTGGAGATGTGCTTGGATGGGCTTGGTAAAGAGAGTCCAGGCATATTGCAGGTTCGCGATAGCCATCATCGCGACAATGCCCGCTGTAAGCTGTATCCAACGGTTGGGAATTCGCGAAGGGTGAATCAGAGCGGCCGGAGCTTCAGCCATCGTTTAGCCTCCATGTCAGCGCGGTGAACGGCAACAGAGTACAGAGAGTACTGTAGAGGTGCAGGAACCCCCGGAATCTCGCTCTGCAATATCGGTGTGTGTCGATTACTTTACCCGCCAGAACGTATTGGGTCGATGGCGCCACTTACCCCCGTCAGGAGCGAGCGGTGGTATACTGGTCCAGTGACCGAACCACTTTTGACAGGACGAAAGTTACCATGCTCACCTAGGGCTGTCAAGCCTTAGCAACCCTGCTTACGAGTCGCACTAGCCAGGCTCGCCATGACCATGTATTTACCTCTGGCGCCGGCTATCAGCGCGAGAGACAACACATGGATGAGAGCCTGAGAACGCCGATCAATACGTACCTATCCCACCTTCAGGACCTTATCCGTCGCGGGTGCGAGGTTCGCGACACTTTGGCGACGGATTCCTCCGAGGCTTCGGCGATGGCAGCCACTCGCGCCTGGCAGGAAGAGTGTGGAGTAACCGTCAATCAATTGTCTGGAGGCAGCAAAGCCCATTGGCTTGCCCGGTCGTTCAGCGAAGCCTTCCTGATGCGCTCAGCGGACGGCCGGGCCGTCGAAGGAGCGCCGCCGGTTGAGATTGTCGAGAGGCTGCTCAACGTTCTTGAACAAGCCGTCGGCTCGCTATCCGCGCTGGAGGATGGCCGAGTCGCTTCTGCATCACAGGACGCGGCACTTCCTCGCCGCTTCGATTTTGTCCACAACCCGGAGATCCGGCCCGTTCTTGAGCAGGCCTACAACGATGGCCGGCGTGCGCTCGAGCAAGCCGACTATCACCTGGCTCTGCTCACCTTCTGCGGAATCCTTGAAGCCATTGTGACCGATGCACTGGAACACAAGGGAGCCAGAGCTTGGGCGGCAGCGGATACGCCAGCGGGCAGGATTGGCGATTGGTCATTCGAGACACGACTGGCGATCGCGGAGAAATCAGGCCTCATTCGGGGCGGTTGCGCCCGGCTGCCGCCGGTGGCGCGAGTGTATCGAGATCTCGCCAAAGCCAGCGGTCAGAATGGATCAAAGGCGGCAATTTCAGAGCGCGACGCACGACTGACCGGACAAGTGCTTCAGGTCGTGATGCGAGATCTGAATCCTGGCCGGTAGGGATTCGTCAATTTCCCCGTAGAGTCAATCTTCCAGGTCCTGCCGGAAAACCGGTTGCGTGGGATCGAGGCTGCCGTTGATAACGCCCATCAGCAACTGTTCGTACGCATGCGTCGCCTCTGACAACGAGGCATAGCCGCGTTCGCGTTGCAGGCCACCGCCCGCCGCATACACCAATGTGAAATAACGCCCCGACGAATACTGTATCTCCAGCAACTTGCTGGGCATCTCGGGATCGCCCTTCTGCCCCAGCACATCCATTAGCGCCACGGTCCATGGCCTGCCCTTCGGGTCGGTGACGACCTCGCGCTCGACGTATTGCCAGTCGTCCATGGTCCACAATGGCATCGTCAGGCCAGCAGAGCGAGCGCGGTCGCAACGTGCGCTCCGGTGAATGGCTTCCGGACGAGCAAGACCCTGCTCGCATTCCGGGAACGCAGGCGCTCTTCCGCCATCTCAGGAGTGTCACTGACGATGACGATTGGAATCCGCGCGTGTTTGGGATCGCTACGCACGCTGTCTAAGAGCGCCTCGCTCATGTCGAAGCTGGTGCAGTCGAGCACCAGGGCATCGGCGTGCTGCTCCGCCAGCAACTCATTGACGGTGGTGGTATATCCCGTCGCAAAGACCTCGTAGCCGCGGTCACGCAGCGCAAACGTTAGAAGCTCTGCGATCTCCGGCGTGTCGTCGATAAGCAGGACGCGTGGCAACAGTACCTACTTTTTGCCGTTTCCGGTGCCAGGCAACCGCGGCTTCTTGCCGTCGCAGGGCTCCAGATCCATGACCCACACACGCCCGCCGGCGGTGTAATAAGCCCGCTGGTCATTCTCGATCATCGCTCCCCAAGCCTCCAGGGTACGCATCGCGAACGTGTATCCCTCAAAGTTGTTACGAGCGTGGTTCAGGACTTCACTGGTGTGCCAATTGTCCGTGAGGATGGCGTCGCCGGCATGCACGCGCAGCACGGTGTAGTAGCGATCATAGGCCGCCTCGGGTCGAACGTCGCGCGTGGAACCGCGTTTCTTGCCCTCACTGACGATATAGCTTTCCTGGCCCTCAGGTTCCACTTCCGGTTCGTTTGCTTTTGTGTTCATACCGTCTCCGCCACCGCTGTGGCCGCTACGGCCGTGGCCATATCAGTTATATTTTTCGCATCCGCGGCCTGGATCAGAGCCTGGGGCAACTCGACGCCCATCATGCGCCATTGCTGGTTGGCGAACTTCTGCAAATTGGCGATATGCTCGGCCTGCAAGTGGCCAAAGCGGCCTTGTAATTTCAGGTACTCCGATACGGGGCGCATGCTCTGGGGGCGGAAGCTGTAATCAAACTCACGCTTCTCGGGGTTCCACTCCCACATCGGGTAGAGCCCGCATTCGACGACCAGGCGGCCAAGATCGATGGAGCGCGGCGTCTCGTACACGAAGCCCTTTTGGCAAGGGGTGTAGACCATCAAATAGGCAGCGCCCTTGTGGTTGAGTCCCTTGCGTACTTTGTTCATCAAGTCGATGGGATAGCCCACGCTGGCGGTCGCCACATAACAATGAGGATGGCCCGCCGCCATCATGCGGGCGAGGTCCTTGGGATACAGCTTCTTTGCCTCTGGAATTTTCGGGCCCGGAGGGGAGAAAGTGGTCATGCCGCCGTAGGGCGTGCGCGACGACGCCTGGATGCCTGTGTTGGCATATTGCTCGTTGTCATAGCAGATGATCAGGCAATCGTGATTGCGATAGAGCGCGCCTGAAATCGAGGCGAGGCCGATGTCCGACGCACTGCCGTCGCCCGCCTCGCAAATAATGTTTGGAAAAGTGCCCTTCCACTTTCCCTTGCGGATCATGGCTTCATAGGCGGCGGCGACGCCGGCGGTGAAGCTGCCAGCGCTGCCGATCTGGGTGTGCGCCCAAGGCACATTGTAGGGCGTACAGAGATAGGAACTGTTGGCGACATACATGCAACCCGTCGGTCCCACCAGGATCGTGTTGTCGCCTGCCGCCTTGCTCGTCATCCGATACTGGATGGAAGGCCCACAACCGGCGCAGGTGCGGTGGCCAGGGACAAATGGTTCGGTCGAGGGTAACTCCGGGTTGTAGAAACGCGCCCCCTGATTCGGGCTGTCGAGAATTTGCAGCAACTGCCGCTCAACTTCAATTGTCGCCATCTATTCCTCCTACCGTGCTCCAGTGCTATTCTTCGAACCCGACCCAATGGGTGCGCTTTTCGATCTTGCCGCGTTTCATGGCTTCGGTCATCTTCTGGGTCATCCAGTAGAACTCCTTTAACACGATGGCCTCGCCTCCCAAGCCCGCCATGAACGACACAACGAGCGGCCGCGATGGGCTTTCGTAAAGGGCCCCACAGACCTCTGCGTAGAGCGAGCCACCACTGCTCACGCTGCCCAGACCCATGTTGGTTTCGATTACGCCCACCACTTTGAACCTGCTCAAGACCTGGTTGACGCGGTCCGTGGGATACGGCCGGATGTTCCGTAGGCGCACGAGACCAACTTTTATGCCGCTGTCACGCATGTGTTGAATTGCAAATCGCGCCGTCACCGCGTGCCCGCCCTGCATAAAGAAGACGACCTCAGCATCATCGGTCATGAACTCTTCAACCCAGGGGTCGTAACGCCGCCCGAAAATCTTCGCAAACTGGTCATGGACTTCCTCGATGACCGCCATCGACTCTTCCATGGCGCGCGCGCGTTCCAGCTGAAGTGGCGGACCCTGTTCAGGCATAATCTGCGGGCCGTGCGATACCGGATGCCGCGGATCGAGTGGGTACGGGTGCTTGTACGGCGGCAGGAATTCCTTAACCTGCCCAGGGTCGGGCAATTCGACGTCACTAGTGATGTGAGAGACGAAGAAACCGTCCTGGCAGACCATCTGAGGCAGGAGCACGCGCGGGTCCTCGCCGATGCGATAGGCCATCAGGTGATTGTCGAATGCCTCCTGGGCGTCGCACGACCAACCCATGAGCCAACCCATGTCGCGCGTCGACAGCGCGTCCGTATGCTCGGAACCAAAATCGCCGGGCGGATCAAGCGTGCGGTCGGCGATCATCATCTGCACTGGCATGCGACTGCCTGAGATCGGCGAATAAAGTTCGTAAGCAAACTGCACTCCGACTCCCGAGCTGCCAGTGAAGACGCGGGCGCCGCTCGACGAGGCCCCGTGCGCGATGCTTAGTTGGGAATGTTCGCTGTCGGCCACGATGTATTCGGCATCGAGTTCTCCGTTGGCCACCATTTGCGCCAGGGCCATCATCGTGGCAGTGTACGGCCGGATAGGATAGGCCGTAATCACATCGACATCAGCGTACTTGGCGGCCTGCGCCGCCGCGACGCAGCCGTTGATCCGAACCACCTTCTTCTTGAGTGTCTGACTAGCCGTTGCCATAATCTTCTCCGTAGCTTCCCTAGTCTGCCTTGAAGGGGCACGCTTTCAGGCGTGCCGCTGACTCCGAGATGAGATGTTTGGCTTTAGCCGCTGCGGCCAACCCTCAGGGCCTAAAGGCCGATCTCTGTTGCACGCTCTGATGGGACGGCTGAAGCCATGCCCTTTCAAAGCGAGCAGCACCGCAAGCTGACGCCAACGAAATCACCGTTTCACTGCCCATAACGGCCTAAATATTCTTCGCTGGCCGTTCCGATAAATGCCTCAACTCTTCCGCCTGCCGTCCGTGCAGTCCGGGCGTGATAGCGAAGGCTGTATCCATTCGCACCACGCCGGTGTCGAAGTCGAGTTCGGGCACGCCCTCCAGGCAACCCGTCGGACATTCCTCGATGCACACGCGGCAGCCTTTGCAGTAGTCGACCAGAATCTTGTAAAGGCCGTTCGAGCGCTCGGGGCGTACGATGCACGGCTCCGGACAGACCAGATAACAGTTGTCGCAGGCGTTACAGGTGCCACAACTGAAACAGCGGCTGGCCTCCTCGACCGCCTGTTCTTCGGAAAATGCCTGGATCACTTCTTCCTGTGTTCTCTTGCGGCTTACCGGCGGCAGTAATGTCTGCTGGACTCGCGGGAAGTGCGGAAAATACGTCATGTTCATGCGGTTCAAATCGAAGATGACGTCGACGGGAATGGTGCGTGGCTGCAACGGCTCGCCACGCAGTACCTTGTCCAGATTGAATGCAACCCGCTTGCCGTCGCCAACTGCGTTTACCACCATCAGGGGCTGACCCGAACCCAGCTGCACTACATCGCCCGCTGCAAAGAAGTTGGTGTCGCCGAGTCGCCCAAAGCGATCGATTTTGATGGTCCCGCGCTCGGTCTTGAACTCTTCGGGCAACCAGGCGAGCGACGCCCGCTGTCCCACCGCGATGATCACATTGTCGACAGCGAAATGCTCTGGCGGGGTTTCACGATCAATGGTGATCGGTGAAGCGTTGATGGCGCCGGAGAAACGCGCGGGATGCAATTGCAAGGCTTCAACCTTGCCGTTGCCATGTACCACGGTCACCGCGCGCCCGTGCAGCAGTTCCACGCCTTCTTCCACCATGTCATGCAGGTCTTCGGGTACCGCCGGCATCTCGTCGCGGCTACCCTCCACCGTGATCATGGTTACTTCCACCGCGCCTTGCCGCAACGCCTCGCGGGCGCAGTCAATAGCCGTATTTCCACCTCCGATGACGGCGACCCGAGACCCCAGTTTGACCTTGGATGTGCCCATGCCGATGTCGCGCAGGAACGGCAGCCCATAGTGCACGCCGTCCTTGTCCTCGCCTTGGGCTCGCACGCTGTTAGGCTCGATGAGGCCCACGGCCAGCACACAGGCGTCGTAGTTCTTCCGCAAGTCGTCCCAACTTACGTCCTTGCCGACTTCGACGTTGGTCTTGATTTCCACCCCGAGCTCGACCAGACGCTCGATCTCGCGATCGAGCACGTCCTGCGGCAGCACCCAGTCAGGAATGCCACCACGATTGAGTCCCCCAGCTTTCGGAGATTTCTCCAGGATCGTCACTTCGTAGCCGAGGCGGGCAAGCTGGTAGGCAGCGCTGTGGCCGGCCGGACCCGAGCCGACAACGGCGACTTTCTTGCCGTTGGGCTTCCCGGCCTTGACTACGTCATGAGTCAATGCCTGCCCCAGATCGCCCAGAAAGCGCTCGACGGCGCGAATCGAGATGGCCTCATCGTACTGTCCACGGTTGCAGGCCTGCTCGCACGGGTGATAGCACACGCGCCCGGTGACCGACGGGAAGGGCATGTCTTCCTTGATCAGGGCATAGGCATCCAGATACTTGCCCCGCTTCACCAGGTCGAGGTAGCCCTGAATCTTCTCGTTGGTTCCGCAAGCGTTGTTACAAGGTGGTAACTTGTCCCGGTACACTGGCCTGATCGATCGCCAGTTGCCAGTTGGGAACAGGTCCTGACCTTTTTCCTGCGAGGGTGCGGGCGTGATGCCGGCAAACGTAATCTTCAGCCGGTCGGGGATGTGAGTGCCTTTGGTCGACATCGGTCCTTGAGTCCTTCCCTACACCGCGACCGCGTTCAGCGGCATGATGTGCAGTTCATTGAGCGCCATTTCGAAGGCTTTCTTGTTCGCGATCATCGGTTCGATCGTTTCCCTTTTGACGATGCCTGTGGTCTTGACGACGGCGGCAATGAGGGGCGCCGCGATATCCGGTGCAATCGATTTGTTGCGTTCGGCGGCGCCTTCGGTCGAGAGACGGTCCAAGCCTAACTCGCCCAGCCGGTAATAGAGCCATTTGTGGTCCGCCAGCTTAGCGGCATCAACACAAACCAGTTGCGCCAGCCGCTCGGGGCCGGGCACAAACCGAATCATGTAGTCCGGCGTGTAGTGCGTGTTGATCACTAGCGTTCCGCCCGGCGGCATCCCGCGCATGTAGTCCCACCCTTTGACCATCGTGCCCTCTACCAGCACGACGATGTTGGGGTTTTCGTTTTCGTAGGTAAGCTCGTTCTCGATTACGCCATCGCTCACCCGGCAATACTTACGGGTTGGACAGTTGGTGCGATCGGGATTATCCACGTAGTTTTCCATGGCCTGCGCGAACTTGCCCTCCAGGCGCGCGGCGGCGGAGATGGAATTGACGATGTCGCGGCCCTCTTTGTCCATGATGATGCCGCGGGTCCAAACCGTGAGTTCCGTATAATTCATGATCAACCTCGTAAGCGTTTTCAGCGATGCGTCGGAGCACACGTTCCGGCGCCATGGCTCAGAGCTTGTGCTTGTTCCAATTGCCCGGGAGTGCCCCGATCGGATTGCAGGACGGTCAGAAAGTCGCGCCGCGAGACGACAAAAGGCGCCAGCCGAGCGCTATCCTGGAATTCCACAATCGCTAACAGAGCAGCCTTCTTGCACAAACTTTCAATATCGGCGCCCGTGTAGCCTTCCATCCGGTCGGCAAGCTCCACGAAATCCACGTCGGGGGCAAGCGGCACCTGCTGGCAGCAAAGGCGGATGATAGCCACGCGCTCGGTTGAATCGGGCCTGGCAAACGCAACGATATAGTCGAAGCGGCCGCTGCGCAACAGCGCCGGCTCGATCCGTTCCGCACGATTGCTCGCAGCCAGCAGGATCACCCCTCTAACGTCGCGCAGGTTGTCGATTTCACGCAGAAGCTGGCTCAGGATCCGCTGGTAGACGTCGGTGCCGAACTGATCCGCGCCCAGCCTGGGCGCAACCGCGTCAATGGTGTCGAAGAACAGGATGCACGGCGCTGCGCGCCTCGCCTTCTTGAAAACTTCACGCAGCGCCCGCTCGGATTCGCCCAGCCACTTCGAGTACAGCTGCGGGCCGTCAACGGCGATAAGCGGGAGTTGCTTTTCACCCGACAGGGCCCTCGCCATGGCGGTCTTTCCGGTACCCGAAGGTCCGGTCAGCAGAATGCCCCGCGGCGGAGCCAATCCAACCTTCTCGTACAACTCGTCGTGCATGTGAGAATGCTCGATTACCGCATCGAGCAATCGCTTCACTTGATCGAGGCCGCCCAGCGATGCAAACGTCGAGACGCTCTTTTCGATGAAGAACTCACGCGTGGCGCTGGGCTCAACCTCCTTCAACCCGGCGAGAAAGTCGTCGTGGGTAACCTGTAGCGCTGCAACGTCCGCGGATGCGACTCCCTCGATCTCTGGCGGAAAAACCGATAGGAAGCGGCGCAGCGCAATCATGCCGACTTCCTGTCCCAGCGCTTCCAGGTCAGCGCCCACGAAGCCGTGAGAATGTTCAGCGATCTCCCGCAGGTCCACATCGGGCGCGAGCGGCATGGCGCGGGTATGGATTTTGAGGATTTGCAGCCGTGCCTGAGTGTTGGGAATACCGATTTCAATTTCGCGATCGAAGCGGCCGGGACGCCGCAGAGCCGGGTCAAGCACCTCAGGAATGTTGGTCGCGCCGATGACAATGACCTGGCCGCGCGCGATAAAACCATCCATCAAACTGAGTAGCTGCGCTACAACGCGCTTCTCCACCTCGCCGATCACTTCCGTGCGCTTCGGCGCCACGGCGTCGATCTCGTCGATAAAGAGGATAGCCGGCGCATGGCGCGCCGCCTCCTCAAAGACCTCGCGGAGCTTGGCCTCGCTCTCGCCGTAGAACTTCCGCATGATCTCGGGACCGTTGAGATGAATGAAGTGCACGCGGCTCTCAGCCGCCACCGCCCGCGCCAGCAGCGTCTTGCCTGTTCCGGGAGCACCGTATAGCAGCACACCCTTCGGCGCGAGAATGCCCAGGCGCTCAAAGAGATGCGCGTACCGCAAGGGCAGCTCCACCATTTCACGCACCCTGGCTACTTCCCGCTCCAGGCCCCCAATATCTTCGTAAGACACCGCCGGCGCGCGGGCTGCCGTCGATTCCCCTTCCACGATGCGGATGTCGGTGCGTTTGCCGATGACCACAGGTCCCGAAGGAATAGTGCGCACAACCTGGAAGTTCACCGCCTTGGCAAACGTGGGCACGCGGACTACGCAACCCGCGATGACGGGGATGCCCTGGAGGTCCGCGAGCATGCGATCGGGTGCGATGGTGGCCGGCGCAGCCCCGACCCATAACGGCGAGAAGCGCACTGCTACAGCCTGGTCGGGCTCGATTCGCGCTACGGTCACTTGTTCCTGTAATCCGGCGCCGCAATTACTGCGGCTTGTGCCGTCGATCTGGATCATGCCTTCCTGGCCATTGCGGGAGTGCGCGGCGCGTCCCAGCGCGATCGTATTTCCCGTAAGCTTCAGGACGTCGCCTGCCTGCGCGCCGATGCGCTGTAGATCGATTGGCGCCAGTCGAGCAACGGCGTGGCCAATGTCCTCGACACATGCTTCGGCGACCCGCAAGGTGAGGGTTGCTGCTTGAGGCGGCGAGTTATCTTCCGTTACGGCGTGGCGCTCGTCCTGGGGCATGAGTCGACTGTTCGCGAGGCCCTTCGTTGGTCAAAATTTGTTAAGTACGATCTCTTCGACGTCTTCAATGTGCCGGCGCATGGCAGACTTTGCGGCTTCACCATCACGGCGCTTGATGGCAGCCAGAATCCTGCGATGACCGGCCAGCGACTTCTGTTGACGGCCAGGCACCTGCAGCGAGCGTTGACGCGTATCGCGCAGCAGGTCCATGAGGAGGTCGAGCACCTTCAACACCACACTGTTGCCGGAAGCCAAAGCAACGTTGTAATGGAATTCCGCGTCCTCCTCCATCGCCGATTCCCCTAAAGCCAACTTCGCTTCCTGGCGTTGCAAAATCTCTTCCATCTCCAAAATCTCGTCGGGAGAAGCGTGCGTGGCGGCCCGCGCAGCCAGCGGCGGTTCGAGCATCTTGCGAAAATCAAGAAGCTCGCTGACCAATTCCTGCCGACGCTTTAGAGCGTCGGCGAAAGGATTGACGGCTGAGTCAGCGGGGCGTTCGCAAACGATGGTCCCGGCCCCCTGGCGCGGTTCAACAAGGCCCATTAGCTCCATGCTACGAATCGCATCGCGAATGGAGCTGCGACTCACTTGGAGCAACTCCGCCAGCTCGCGCTCAGAGGGCAGTTTGTCCCCAGGCTTCAGCTTTTTTAGGATCAGACGTTCGATCTGCTCAGCAACGGCTTCGTAGACCTTTTGTCTTCGAACGACTTCGAAGTCGGATTGAACCGGTTCTGGCATGGGTATGTGGTCTGGTAAGTGGACCACCCTCGCGAGCTCAGTATAGCTCCATTATCGCGTCCGCAGCAACTACTTTGTTGAGGTATTTTGCGTTCGGACGAAGAAGGCCGTCGGGAGCCTGCGGGCCGTCAAAAATAGGAACGCCGACGTTATTCCAGGACAACAAGAAGTTGGCAGCTAGCTCCATTCTCGCTTGCAGAGGCCACTAGAACAGCATGTAGTGCGCTTATTTCGGATGTTGCCGAGCTGCGCACTCCGCCAGCAACTTAGCGCAGGCATACACGGTTCCCGTGTAGGGCATAGAAAGACCGACCCGCTGGCCCAGTTCGACAACTGCACCTACTAACGCCTCCAATTCCATTGACCGTCCCGCCTCCAGATCTTGCAGCATTGAGGTTTTGTGCTCCCCAACTTTTTCAGCACCTGCGATTCGCTGGTCGATCGAAACGGGCAACTGCAGACCGAGATTGCGCGAGACTGCCTCCACTTCCTGCATGATGTTGCGAATGAGCGAACAAACTTCCGGGTCACGCACCATCTGAACTAATGTGGCGCGCGTCAGGGCGCTGACCGGATTGAAGGATGCGTTGCCCAGCACCTTCACCCAAATCTCCTGCCGGATATGAGCGGTAATCGGGCAGCGTAGGCTGGACGCGATCAGCGCCTCAGCAATTCTCCGGCAGCGATCGGAGCGCGAGCCATCGGGCTCGCCCAGAGAAATGCGATTCCCTGCGATGTGTTGAACGACTCCCGGCGCGGTAATCTCCGTGGAAAAGTAAACGATAGAGCCAATCACTTGACGGGCTTCGATGGCCGACGAAATCACCCCCCCGGGATCCACGCGTTCCAGGCGCAACCCCTCCCATTGGCCGCCCAAGCCCTGGAAGTACCACCATGGAATTCCGTTCTGGGTGCTGACGACCGTGGTGTCCGGTCCCAGTATCGGCTTCAACTGGGGTGCGAGTTGCGCCAAGCCATGCGCCTTTACGCCCAGGAAGAGCACGTCAGGAGGGTCCAATTCTTCAAGGGAACCCGCGATGGCGGGCCGAGCCACGAAATCTCCCTCGGCGCTTTTCACCAGCACGCCATGTTCCTGCATGGCTCGGAGATGCGGTCCGCGAGCGAAGAGCGTCACATCGAAACCGGCCTGCGCCATGCGGGCGCCGATGTAGGCTCCGATCGCTCCCGCACCCGCGATCAGGAATTTCATCGCTGATTATCCATGAGAGCATCGGCAATCGCGCGTCGCCGGATTTTTCCGGTAGAGGTCGTGGGGATACTTTCGACGAGATAGATTTTCTTTGGACACTTGTATTCCGCCAAGGATTCGCGGCAGTGCTTAATGAGCGCTGCTTCGGTGGCGCCCAGCGGCGCATTCAGGACCACCGCGGCCGCCACTTCTTCGCCCAGCGTCGGATGGGTAAAGCCAAACGTCACGGCGGCGACGACAGCGGGATGCTTCAGCAGAATTTCGTCGACTTCATGCGGAGCCACATTTTCGCCGCCGCGGATGATGATGTCCTTGATCCGGCCGGTCAAATGCAAATAACAGTCCGCGTCGAGCCAGCCTTCATCGCCGGTACGGAACCATCCATTCACAAACGCGCGGGCGTTGGCCTCGGGATTGTTCTCATATCCCCGAAACACGTTGGCTCCCTGAATGGTAACTTCACCGCGCCGCCCCGTGCCGAGATCACCGCCTTCTTTATCCACGATTCTGACGCGCAGCCCGGCTCCTACTCCCACGGAACCAATTTTCCGGTGTCGGGGGGGCAAAGGGTTGGAGGTCATCTGATGGGCCGCCTCGGTCATTCCATAGGCTTCGACGAAGGGCACGCCGAACATACCCTCGATCTTGTGAATGAGCTCTGAAGACAAGGGCGCGCTACAGGAACGGATAAAGCGCAGAGACGCAGCCTCCACCGGCTTGTGATGAGCCCGCGCCAGCAGAAGTTGATGCATGGTAGGCACTCCTGAATACCAGGTCACACCATGTTCCCGTACGGTCTTCCAGAATGAAAGCGCGTTGAACTTGGTGGGAACAACCACCGTTCCTCCGGAAACCAAAGTCGCCATGGTAGAGCCAATTAAGCCGTGAATATGGAAGAGAGGCATGATGCATAGGGAAACATCGGCTTCGGAGAGAGCATAGGTGTTGGCAATGTTGGCTGACGAGACCGCTAGGTTGAAATGACGTAAAGGCACGCGTTTGGGCCGGCCCGTGCTTCCACTGGTATGCAGGATCAAAGCGATGTCTTCTGCGTTAGGCTCAGCGGCCGAAGCTCCGCCAGGGGCGCCCTGCAACGTAACCTTGCCCTGCTCGTTCATCCCCACCGGGAATACCGGGATTTTGCGATCGGCGGCCGCGCTGCGGGCAAATTCCGCGCCCACAGGAGGACAGAGCAAGATGCGAGCATTGGTATCGCCGAGGAAAAACAGAAACTCTTCATAAGGGTACGCCGGATTCAATGGGGCCGCCGTCCCGGCGATCGCGGCAGCCAGGAAACTCACAATGGCGGGCAAGCCATTCGGTAAAGCGATGGCCACGGCGTCGCCGCGACCGATGCCAAGGGAAACCAGAGCGCCCGCCATCTCCAGAACCTGCTGCCGGAGCGCGTCGTAGGTTACACGAATTCCGATCTCGGGTATGACAACTGCGGTATGACTATCGGCAAAATGCAAAACGTCGAGAAGAGTATCGACCGACTTCAGTGTCATTCGTTGTCCTTCGGCACGGGTCTTCGATCCTCGGTCCAGGCTTGCCCTTTACCGGCGAAGAATATAGAGATGTGGCCCGTTCTTCAGGCCCGTCTGGCAGCCAGTCTAAGCCGGTGAATCGCCGGGGCCTTGCAATGAAATCACTGTCCCACGGGCGCCACCGCACTTCAGGGCGTACTCCTGACGCACGGAGCGCCTGGTAAGGAAATCTGGGTTGCCAAAATTGGAAGCGTGTATCGAAATACGGGATTGAACGCTCCCGAGATCTGCCTCACTGGAATGCTCTTTGGGTGACAGCACATCATTGCAGGGCGACTATTCTGAGTCAAATCTCTTTCCCCGCCGGTCGTGACGCAAGGAGCACGCCTTGGCCCCGTTCCTTTGAAGCATCCTGCTTCGCAGCCTTTTCAGCCGTCCTGTGGATTCTCCAGATATCTACACCGCGACACAAAGAGTCTTCTTGACAATCGCAATTGGCTGTCTCCTGCGCCATAACCAGAGCCGTCAGCGCTACTATCCCAGCCAAGACAAAACAGCTACGCATGCTTCCTCCGTGTCGAAAGATCGGTGAGCTCCCGCCCATGAACGCGATAACCGCGGTGCGGCTGACGATTGTAAATCACTACCGAGTGTTAGCATACTGACGTATGGAGCACGCTGAGGTCGAAGCTCTGGCGCGTGAACTATTGTCCGCCTATCACAAGGGCCACGCGGTGACTTCCCTTCCCTCCTCCCGTCCAGGCTTTGACCTCAACACCGCTTATGAAGTGGAAGCTGCACTGAAGCGACTTCGCGAAGCTGGAGGGACCAGGGCCGTCGGCCGCAAGGTTGGTTATGCCAATAAGGCCATGTGGCGTGTGTTCAAACTTCAGACCCTGGTTTGGGCCCACATGTACGACGATACGGTGCAATACAGCGACAATAACTCGGCGGCCCTGACTCTGGCTAATTCCCATGCCCTGAAGATTGAGCCGGAGATTGTTTTCGGCTTGAAACCGCCGATCGCGGCGGAAGGAATCAGCGCGGCCGCCGCTCTCGAGTCAACCGAATGGCTGGCGATGGGATTCGAGATCATCGATTCTCCCTTTCCAGATTGGAAATTTCAGCCGAGTGATTTCGTGGCGTACTTTGGGCTTCATGCGGCGCTGGTCATCGGAGAGCGCGTGCCGGTGCGTCCAGACCTGATTGCCACGCTCCAGGAGGAACTTCCGCGATTCAAAGTGCGCTTGTCGAAGCATGGGGAATTGGTGGAAGAAGGATCGGGCAAGAACTGCTTGACGAGTCCCGCATTGTGCCTGGCGGAACTCAGTTCGGCCATCCTGCGGCGATTCCCCAACGAGCCATTGCGGGCCGGTGAAATCGTCAGTTCGGGTACGCTCACGGCTGGACAGCCGACCGGCAGCGGCGATCGCTGGACAGTTGAGGTCGAGGGGCTTTCGCTGCCGCCGCTGACTCTGCACCTCAGCTAACCGCCAGCGAGGCAATGGCGTGGATACTTCTATGCACTGCCTATACGGGCAATTTGACCGGTCGTCGGCGAAACCTCAACCAATGGTTTACCCACTCCCTCATACTCGAACCCCATAGCCACCATTGCGTCACGACTTAAGAGATTTCGGCCGTCCAGCACCAAGGGCCGCTGCATCAGGCTCCTGATCCGTGTCCAGTCGAGATCCTCAAAACAGCTCCATTCGGTAACGATCATGAGTGCCTCGGAGCCTTCCGCGACTTCATAAGGGTCGGTGCAATAGTGGATGGTCGGAAATAGCTCTCGCGTCCGCGCCATGGCCTGGGGATCATAGACCCGAATTTCCGCATGTTCGAGTAATAGCCTGCTAATCAATTCGATCGCCGGCGCGAAACGAATATCGTCAGTATTGGGCTTGAATGATAATCCCAGTACGCCGATACGCTTGTCCCTCAACGTCCACAACCACTGCGTTGCCTTAGCCAGGAAGTGGTCGATTCGGCGCCGGTTAATGGACTCCGCATCTTTCAGCAAAGCGACGTCCACCCCCGCTTTTTCCCCCAGCCTGATAAAGGCTTGGACGTCCTTTGGCAGACAGAACCCCCCAAATCCAAGTCCAGGACGGAGGAAGGCAGGTCCGATGCGGGGATCCAGCCCCATAGCCCGCTGCACCTCTTCAGCATCCGCGCCCATCTTTTCACAGATGTCGGCGATAAGGTTCGCATAAGAGATCTTGACCGCCAGAAAACAATTACATGCGTGCTTAATCAGCTCGGCGGTATTGATGCTGGTTACCAGCAGTGCGGGGACGTCTTTTGACGGACAGGCTCGCCCATGCACGGCACACGGAAGGATGCTCTGCTCCAGAATGGGCCGGTAGATCCCACGAAGTTGCGCCTCGGCAGCTTCGTCGCTTACGCCGATGACGATGCGATCCGGGTGCAGAAAATCCAGGACGGCAGTACCTTCGCGAAGAAATTCGGGGTTGGAAGCGACGGAAAAGCTGTTTTTCGAGTTGCGGCCGTAAATTGCCAGCGCCCGTGTCAACTTTTGCCCCGTCTGCATGGGCACCGTGCTCTTCTCGACCACCAGCTTGGAGCTACGCGCCTCCATGGCAATAAGGCGCGCGGCCCCGTCGATTGCGCTCAAGTCCGCGTCGCCGTCCGGAAGCGGCGGCGTGCCGACACATATGAAAACCACATCGCCGTGCCGTACTGCCTCTCCCAAATCCGCGGTAAAGCTCAGGCGCCGAGCTGCCACGTTCCGCGCCACGATGTCCTTCAGATAAGGTTCGTAGATCGGTAAGCCGCCATCGTTGAGCACGCGAATTTTGCTTTCATCTTTGTCACTGCACACTACTGAATGACCTATTTCGGCGAGACAAGCCCCCGAAACTAAGCCAACATAGCCGGATCCCAGAATTGAAATCTGCAAACGATCCCCCACGCCGATAAACGGCGCAATAAAATTCTCTGTCGATCAGGCTATTGCCTCGGCTGGCGCGATCGACGAGACGACTCATTATGATAGCAGGCGTGCTTGATAGGCCACTCAACCCGCGCTTACGGGCGCTCAATCAAATATGCCGACTAGCGATCCCATGGTTGGGGGCAGTGACTTAATGCTCACTGATTCGTTCACTCCCAATGACAGGCAGTCAGGAAGTCAACTGCGATTGATTCGCTCGCGACTTTTAAGAATTGTTGCGCCCTCAATCCGAATGCCACGTTGCGGAATCTAATACAGCATGCAGGCAGGAAAACGTATAGCTGGTTTCATTGCTTTTGTTCAGTCGATTCTTTTCTTGACCCATTGGTTCCTCTATGAGACGTGGACCTTTTCGCCCACCGGCAGCGTGAGTCGTGGCGAGCCGTGGACCAAGCTGGTTTTCGGCCTGTTGTCGGTAAGCTTTGTTGCCGCTTCGCTGCTGGCCTTTCGCTATACAAATGCTCCCGTGCGCATTTTTTACAGGGCGGCTGCGGTGTGGGTGGGTCTGCTGACCTTCCTCTTCCTCGCGGCGATCTCCTCCTGGCTCATTTTTGGAGTGGCGCGATTAGCCGGGCTGAACTTGAACTTCCATTTGACCGTTGAATTGCTGTTTGGCGCCGCAGTGGTGGCCGGACTGTACGGAGTTCTTAACGCCAGCTTGACGCGAATCACGCGG
>JBEKCJ010000012.1:0-132638 GCA_050014935.1 Candidatus Korobacteraceae bacterium | reverse complement strand
CGCAATGTGGATGGGAACAATTTTTCCCCACGGATCTATTGCCCATTGTAGGGGGTCCATGTTGCCTCCTCCACGCCTCCGATGGCGCGCTTCACCAGGTTTCTCATTAGCGGGATCTTGTACGCGTTGAACTGCAAGGGAACAGCTCCCTGCACCGCCAGTTTTCCAGCCATCTCTCCGGTTGCTGCATTCGGTGGTTTCCCCCGGGCCGCATCTTCGACAACCTTCAAGCGTAGAGGACGAGCGGCGGCGCCGTTCACCGCAATGCGGATTCGCTCAATGCTGCCACTTGACACCACCATCGCGGAAGCGACGTTCAGCAGGGGAAAGTCCCACACGTTCCGGTCACGCACCTTCTCAAAATAGAATTGCGTACCGGCCCAGGTCGAAGGAATACGAATCGCCGTCAGTAGGTCCCCGGGGTGCAGGATGTGTAGTCGCGTGATGTCGATATCAGGACCGATAAAGTAGTCCTCGGCGTCCACTACGCGCTCACCTTTGGAAGTGCGAATCACGAACTTGGCGTCCAGCACGATAAGTGCGGGAGCCGAGTCAGAAGGATTCACCGCCACGCAGCGTTCCGCATGAAGAATCGCGTGTTCGCGGTTGCGTCCCTCTGGTGTGTCGGCATAGCAGATGTTGCCGCCGGCGCGGTAGCACGGCCAACCCGCGCGGTAATACCAGCAGCGCGCGTCCTGGGATACGTTGCCGCCGATTGTGCCCTGGTTTCTGATTTGCGGAGACGCCACTAACTCCGCGCTCTCCGCCAGCAATTTGTACTTCTCTCTGATGACGGGATGCTGGACCACTTCCGTCAGGGTGGTCATCGCTCCGATCTCGACGCCGTCGGGGGTGGCCCGAACTCCTTTGAGTTCCGCGATCCCGCTCAAATCAACGACCACCTTCGGTTTCTTGATGCGGTCCTTGAGCCAGTCGAAGCTGTCCATGCCCCCGGCCAGCGCCCAGCCGTTCTCGCCCTGCTGCTGGAGCAGCTTTTGCGCATCAGAAATTGAGTTCGGCTGAGCCAGCTCAAAAGCCGGCATGACGTCTCGAATTACAGCCATGGTTCCTCCTTTCGCATCACCGCTAGATGTGCGCCATTAACGGATGTTGCATCGGATGGCCCGCCTCGAGGGATGTGAGTATGGTGTCGGCGTTGACGGGCGCGCGCTGAAAAATCTCATCACCAAGGGCGTCTGAAAGCGCGTTCAAGATGGAGGCGCACCCGCCTCCAACTGGCGGTTCGCCCACGCCGCGGGCCCCGACCGGCGTCTCCGGATCCGGAATATCGAGCGCCGCCCATTGCATATCGACAGGCACGTCCAAAATTGTTGGCGGCTTGTTCTGGTAGAAGCGCGTCGAGAGCATTGCGCCGTAGTGAGGGTCGTACACCCACTTCTGTCCAATCGCATGTCCAATCCCCAGAACGGACCGCCCAAGGACTTGACCGCCAAGGGCGCGGGGATGAATTACCGAACCTACATCGGCGTAGGCGAGGAAATCCACGATGTAATACTTGCCCGTTTCAACGTCAACCTCAACCTCGGCAAAGCTGGCAACATAGGAAAATGTCGTGCCGTCACGAGGATAATTATCCTTGGCCGCTGCTACCAAACCTTGTCCAGCAAGCGCCGTGACGGACGCCTTCGTGAGTTTGTGAAGATCGGGAGACGTTTCATGGCCATCGTAGATGCCACCCAATTGAACGGCATACTTAGCGGCCTCCGCCAGACTCATGCCGGCGCCTCCACCCTTACGGAATACGCGCTCGTTGGCGACATCGTAAGCCTCTGGCTTGCCGCCGAGTTTCCTGGCCGCGATTTCCTGGAGCTTCGTCTTGGCGTCCATCGCGGTCGCGTACGCGGCGCGTGTCATTGCATGGGTCGTTTGACTGCCGCCGGAAACGCAACTGAACGGGAGGTTATTCGATGAGTTGCCCCATATAACGTCGCACCTCTCCCACGGAACTCCCAAAACTTCGGCACCTGCACGGTGAACGTCGATCACCGATTCCGTTCCCAGGTTGCCGATTCCAGTTTGGAAGGTCACTCGGCCATCCGGCTTGATGATCAGAATCCCATCGAAGCCGATCGTGCCACCGACAAAGCAACTGAGCGCGACACCGACGCCGCGCACCTTGGTGCCGATCCGCTTCGGGGTGTGTGAGACCCTTTCGCTCCATTTAAACTGTTCCGCCCCCTGGTCGAGCGCTTCCTTGAGGAACGCACTCGTGGCGTACGGCCTCTGCCCCTGCACCGCCGCTCCGAACGGCGCCTTGCCCTCCGGACAATTGATTCGGCGGATGGCTACTTGGTCGAGCCCGAGTTTACGACCAGCTTTCGCGATGATCGGCTCCATGATTGCAATGCCCTGCATGCCGCCTGGCGAGCTCTGAGCGCTGCGTGGGGGCGTGTTCGTCAGAATCGTAACTCCACGCCAGCGCATGGCTTGAGGTTGGTACAGGAGCGACACGATACGGCCCGATGTCGGGGCATCGCCATTTGCGTCGTAGGGACCGTTGTTGGAGATGACGAACATGTCGAGCGCGATGATGCGCCCGTCCTTGGAGAAGCCGACTTTCATCCGCCCCATCAGGCTGGGCCGCGCACGGCCAATGAAGTTTTCCTCTTCGCGGCTGATCCGCATCATCACCGGTGCGTTGGCCTTCTTCGACAACAGCGCCGGAATAATCAGAGACACGCCGGCTGTGATCTTGCTGCCGAAACCGCCCCCTGTGTATTCGCTGATGAGGACGACTTTGCTCACGTCGATGTTCAACCATCTCGCGATGGCAGGCACGGTTTGCGCGGTGCTCTGCGTCCCGGTGTGAACGTAGACCTTTCCGTTCTGCCAGTAAGCCAGGGCGGTGCGGGTCTCGAGCGTCTGGTGGCTCGTGTCTGGGGTGACGAAGGTTTCATCGAGGACCAGCGCGGCGCTTTGGAAGCCCGCTTGTAGGTCACCGTACGACCATTCGTCGGGCGTCTTCCCCATCGGCAGACGGCCTTTCTTTTCCTCCGCGAAGTCCGCGTCGGTCCACTTGAGCACGCCGATCTTCGGAGGCGGCGGAGCTGGCGGTGGAGATCCCGGCACAGCCGCCGGCGTCGGAGACTGCACCCAGATGTTTCCTTCCGTTCTCGGATTGGGGCCTCCTGGGCGCAATGTCTCGAGCGGATCGATGGCGAAGGGCAGCGGCTCAAACTCGATTCGAATCTTTTCAATCGCGTCAGCGGCAGTGAGTTCGTCGACCGCGGCAACGGCGAGAATCGGCTCACCCTGGTAGAGCGGTTCCATGTTGAGTCCCCGCTCGCTCTTGGGGTTGGCTTTAATCACCGTGCCATTGTCGGTGAGCGTATCGGCTGGAGGCGGAAGCTCGTCGGCCGTGAGAATCGCTTTCACTCCGGGCATTGCAAGCGCTTGGCGCACATCAAGGTGCTTTACCCGCGCGTGGGGCAAAGGGCTCAGCAGCAGTTTGCAGAACAGCATGCCTTCCGCGTGATAGTCCTCGGCGTACTTCGCCTGTCCCGTGACTTTCGCATACAGATCGGGAGTTTGGTAGTTCTTGCCGATCAGTTTGTGTCCCGCTCCGTACACACGCTCGGTGGTTGCGGGAGATTTATCAGGTTTCTCAGGCACGGCTCGCCCTCCTCATGTTCTCTGCACCACGCATCATCGCGGTCAGGATCTTGTCGTAGTCCTGGCACCGGCACAGATTGCCCGACAGGCCCTGCGCCAGTTCGGTCCGCGTGGGACTGGGATTCGTCTTCAGGAATGCCACCCCCGCCATGATGAAGCCCGGCATGCAGAAGGCGCACTGGAAACCTTGTTCATCGATGACGCCTTGCTGGACTGGGTGCAGCGTGCCGTCGGGGCTCGCCAGCCCTTCGATGGTGAGAACTTTTTTGTCGCGGACTGTGTATGTCAGAACCGAACACGAATAGTGCGGCACGCCGTCGATAAGAACGGTGCAGGAGCCGCATTCGGCTCGGTCGCATCCCAGCTTCGTACCCGTGAGTCCCAGTTTGTGGCGCAGCGTCCACGCCAACGTCTCTTGCTTCATGACATCGACGCGGCGCTGCTGGCCGTTGATGTTGAGAGTAAGCAGCCGTTCGCCCCCACCTGCACCCAACTGCTGACCATGCAGGAGAGATGAGGCTCGGAACAGGTAGCCTGCCGAGGAAACTGCGGCGCCGCTGGCGATGACCCCTTTGATGAAGTCGCGCCTGGAGAGAGCTTTTGGCGTGTCGTGGATAATGCTGAAGTCTGCCTTGTCTGCCATGTCGCCTTACCTCTTATCGCGTGCAGCAGATGCTAGCGCTGTATAGGATGCCTGCATTTGACTAAGGTTGCAACCGAGCGTCCGCTTCCTGCGGTCCTAGCCTTGGCATATGTTCCCTGCTTGCCACAGAGGGGCGGGTAATCCCCAGCTTTTGCATCTCGTGGGTCAGCGTAGCGCGCTTCAAGCCAAGCCTGGAGGCTGCGCCCTTCGGTCCGTCGATTACCCAGCCGACTGCTTCGAGCGTGCGAGGAATGAGAGCGTGTTCGGAGTCCCTCAGAGTCGTCGGAGCCGAGGAGAGGTTGGCGCTCTGAGTCCCTGCCATCGGCAGAGGATTGGGAAGCACGCCATCGTCTGAAAGGATCACGGCGCGTTCGATCAGGCTCTGCAGCTCGCGAAATTGGAAGGGTGGCAAGTTTGTCTGATGCAACCCTGGTCATTAAACTTATGACTGGCGTTTGATCAATGACGAGCCGTGGCAGCGGGTACTACGTGGTCTTGAAAGAAGGAGCGCATACTCATTTCATACCGGATCGCCCGAAAAGCTGGTGCTAATCTGCATCGAGATAGTGGATCTCTTGCTTGATAGGAGCTGCCTATGAAAGCCGTCATCCTCGAAGAGACACGAAAGATTTCGGTGCGCGAAGTTCCTGACGCCGAGATGCAGGACACCACCGACGTTCTACTGCGCATCACTTCCACCGCCATCTGCGGCACGGACCTCCACTTTTACGAAGGTCGCATGCGCGGCATCGAAGGCGGGGTCATCGGCCATGAGCCCCTCGGCGTGGTCGAAGAAGTCGGCTCGGCCGTAATAAACGTCAAGAAAGGCGACCGGGTCGCCGTCCCCACTCACATTTGCTGCGGCTTCTGCGCCATGTGCGCGGAGGGCAACTCCTCCGCCTGCCTCACTACCAACCCCGGCTCTGCGGGCGCAGCCTACGGCTACCCCAACAAGGGTGGGTACCAGGGAGCGCAGACGGAGTTGCTTCGGGTGCCGCTCGCCGATGCCAATTGCCTAAAGCTGCCAGGCGAGCCCGGCGACCATTGGGAAGACGATTTCGTCCTGCTCGCCGACGCCTTCACTACCGGCTACCACGGCGTTGCCATCATCGACATTGCTCCCGGCGACACGGTGGCGATCTTCGGCGCAGGCGCAGTCGGTCTGCTTGCCGCGTACTCCGCTCGCCTTCGCGGAGCGGCACGCGTCTACATCGTCGACGCCATCGCTGAACGCCTCGAAAAGGCAGGCGAGCTCGGCGCCATCCCCATCAATTTTCTCCGCGGCGACCCAGTCGAGCAGATCCGGGAGCAGCAATCAAAATGGCGCTCCGGCCCAGCCTTTCGGCAGGAGAAGCCGCTCGGTGGGGTCACCTGCGCCATAGACTGCATTGGCTTCCAGGCCCGCTCCAAAACCGATTACTCCCGGGAGGACCCGCTCTGGGTCACCGAAGCTATCGCAGATCTAATTAATCCGGCTGGCCGGGTGGCAATCATCGGGGTCTGGCCGCTCAAAGATCCGAACGGCATCGAGCCATCGCTCAAGGAAGGCAAACTTACGGTACCCTGGGCCAAGCTCTTCAACAACAACGTTCGCATCGCGATGGGCCGGGACGACGACAAGCGCTGGAACAGCAAGCTCCGGGACATGATCATTAACGGCGCAGCCAAACCCAGCCAGATCGTCAGCCACCGCCTTTCTCTCGATGAGGCCCCTGACGCGTTCGAAAAATTCGACCGCCGTGAGGACGGCTACATAAAGGTTATTCTTAAGCCTGCCTGACCCAGTCTCCATTGGAAGGTCTGACATGAGTACCATGCCAACCGGAGCAGCACCGGCGTCTGCCTACTCGTTCCCCCGGCAGGACTTGATCGTATTGTTGCTTTCCCTCGCCGGGGGCAGTGTGGACGCAGTAATGATTCTCGGTTTCAACGTCCTGACTGCTGCCCAGACCGGCAACACAATCCTTCTCGCCGTTTCCCTTGCGCAGGGTAGGTTCGCGACCGGGTTCTACGCGGCGGTCTCGGTTATCGGGTACATGGTCGGTGCCGCCGTGGGTGAGCTGGTTCTAGTCAGACGTCGCGACTCTGCATCCTGGCTGTCGCCGTTTGGCTGGGGCCTGGTAGCCGAGCTGATTGCCCTTTGCGGGCTGTTCGTATCCTGGCGCCTGGCAGGACGCAATCCGCCTGTGGGAACGTCTGCGGGGCTGGTCGTTTTCGCCGCTGTTGCCATGGGGATCCAAAGTGCCGCTGTGTTGCGGCTACACCTCGGCCCGACGACCACCTACGTCACCGGCACATTGACTACCTTCATGACGGAGACAATACGGCGGCTGCCTCTGGTTGAGACTGCACCAGCCAGGGCGCCAGAGGCGCAAGATTCGAATTCTTCTATTTTGTCGCCGAACGGTCCCATGCTCTACGGCGTAGTCTGGCTTGTCTATGCGGGAGGAGCCTGTGTCAGCGGACTTCTCTTCCTTCGGGTTCGCGAAGCTGCACTTGCCCTCCCCATCATTGCAATTGTCACTGCTATTGCAGCTGGAGTTCACCGTCGCTGAGATAAAAACTAGCCTTCGGGAGGGACCGTCGCGGTTGATTCTTATTTGAAAAAACCCAGTCCGCTTAGAACCGCTAGCGACATGACGGCATCAGAATGAACAAGAATGCGACGCCCGAAGCGTGGCAAGACCAGGAGGAAGCAGATATGAGTTTACCTAAGCGTTCGCTAGGCTTGAGTGGAGTCCCCATCACCGCAACCGGCTTTGGAGCCTGGGCGCTCGGCGGTGGCGGGTGGGCTTACGGTTGGGGACCGCAAGACGACGACCAGTCCATCCGAGCCATTCGACATGCATTGGAACAGGGCGTCAATTGGATCGATACCGCCTCTGTGTACGGCCTGGGTCATTCCGAGGAGGTGGTCGGCCGCCTCCTGCGAGGGCTACCGGCATCCGAGCGGCCAATGGTCTTCACCAAGTGTGGCATGGTCTGGGATGAGAGCAATCCCAATGCGGAGCCGCAACGGATCCTTAAGCCGGAATCGATTCGCAAGGAGTGCGAGGCATCCCTGCGGCGCCTCGGCGTCGAGCGTATTGATCTTTACCAGTTCCATTGGCCGGATCAAACCGGCACGCCTGTTGAAGATTCCTGGGGAGAGATGGCGCGGCTGATCGAGCAAGGCAAGATCCGCATGGCCGGAGTCTCCAACTTCGACGTCGCGCTACTGGAGAGGTGCGAGGCAATTATGCATGTAGATTCCTTGCAACCCCCGTTCTCGATGATCCACCGTAACGCTGCTGCACGCGAGATTCCCTGGTGCGCCGAACACGGCACGGGAGTCATTTGCTACAGCCCCATGCAATCCGGACTGCTGACTGACAGCTTCACCGCGGAGCGGGTCGTAAACATGGCTGAGGACGATTGGCGCCGCCGCAATCCCGAGTTCCAGGAGCCAAACTTGAGCCGTAATTTGGCGCTGCGGGACTCCCTGCGTCCTATCGCGCAACGTCACAACACAACCGTATCCGCGGTCGCCGTTGCGTGGGTGAACGCGTGGCCGGGCGTCACGGCAGCCATTGTCGGTGCTCGCTCACCCCAGCAGGTGGATGGCTGGATCGGCGGCGCCAGTCTCGGGCTGACTGCCGCGGACCTGGAGGAGATTGCAAACGCCATTGAGCGCACCGGCGCGGGGACCGGCCCTAAGATGCCGTCGCAACCGCTGGTTCAAGGCAAGCAGGTTGCCTAGTTGGGTGGGCCCGATGAACCACGGATAGTCCCGTTTGACCACAGAGGGAAATTTGAAAGAAAGGCGAGGAATCTATGCTTACCGTAAAGCGAATTGTCTGCTTATCGTTATTGATTGGAGCGGCCGCTGTTATGGTGCATTCGCAGCAAACCGCAAGCGAATATGTAGCCCCATCAGAGGCCGTTCCCAGGGGCAAAGCTCCCAGGATGCAGGTGCAATTGCTGAATCCTGGCGAGAAGACGAAGCAGTACGCGGTCATCTTCTACCAGGGAGACGAGGCTTTCTCCGGATTGCTGGAATTCGCGGAGAAGTACCACGTTACAAGTGCGCATTTCACCGCTATTGGAGCGGTGAATGGGGTAACCCTGGGGTGGTTTGATCCCCAGCGCAAAATGTACAAGAAGATTCCCATCGACGGTCAACACGAAGTGATCGGGATGAGCGGTGACATCGCGCTCTATCAAGGGAAGCCCGTAGTCCACACGCACATGCTGGTGGGAGGTCCAGACGGAACAACGCAGGGCGGCCATGTTCTCAGCGCGGTTGTATCTCCAACGCTGGAAGTGATGGTTACAGTCGATCCGGTGGCGATGCACAAGCGACTTGATCCGGACACAGATCTGACATTGATTGATCAACTGTGAAGTAGCAGGACATCTTGCCGGACTGCAAAGCAAATATGAAGGGACGAGGGTGAATAACGATGCCTGAAGTAATGGTGATTGCAAGATCGGTGGCGCGCAAGGGAAAGGAAGATCAACTCAGAGCACTGCTGCGCGGCATGCTCACTCCCACGCGCGCCGAACCGGGATGCAGATTGTATGAACTCTACGAGTCAGGCTCAGGCGGGCGCTTCTATTTCTACGAAACGTGGGAAAGCCAGGCTGCGCTCGATCAACACGCAGCAAGCCCTCACTTTAAGCACTTGGAACAGAGCATCGGCGAGTTGGTGGCGGAACCCTTCGAGGTAAATATCTTGACAGAGATTCTGCCCGCCACCCCGGTGTGACTCGCATTTCAGAGTCCGAATCCGCGAACGGTACGCGTGTGGAAATGCCGACGCGGTGTCAAACTCGGGACGCCGTTTCACAAGGCGTTCCCCACGTTACCGGCGCATGCCTATGAAAATACACGGCTAGGATGCCCGCTGTTGACTGGAAAGTGGCGTGCCACGTTCCATATCCGAAGTGGATGGTTCTTCAGCTCGACACCGCGGAAGACCCTCGTTCGAAGGTCCTGTATCCTGAGCGCTACGCGGATGGCGGTTCGTGGAAGGACCTCCGCCGGACCCGGTGGTCAGGATGAGACGACAAGAGCTCGAAACGAATACGGCAGAGCGCGGCACGAGCGCAACTCCGGAGCACCGTCACCTCTCAGATCGAGTGATTTTTATGTCCAAGTCGCCGTGGAAATGGGCACCGGATTGAACTGGGATTACATTCCAACTGGAGCGGCCTCGGCAATGGCCATGGTAGCTGTCTTCGCATGCTTCCGTTCATTGTGTACCAAACAAACGCTGAAATTCTTCATGCGATACGAGTAGCCCTGCAACCGTTCCGTCGACGTTGCCAACGACCGGCAACTCTCTCGACAACACGGCTCGCACGATCTTTGCCTTGGCTTCAACGGAAGCATACCGCCCGCGCGCAACAATTGCGAAACGGCCATAGTTGGGCGAGCGCAGATCCGCAGGGTTGGGAGGTGCTAGCCCCTTCAGTTTCTGAATGAATGCCTCAATGTCTAACTCGTGAAATCCCGGTTTCGTCCTCAGCTGGTGGTGAACTTGGAAATCACCGCTCGCTTTCAGGCTTTTCAGCAATCCGACAGGGATCCCGATCATGGCTGCGGCTTGTCTCACCCTATAGATCTTGCCTGGGATTGTAGGGGACAACCTTGCTGCCGCGCTGTCAATTAACTTACGTTCCGACTTGCCCCATCGGAAGGTTCTGAACGGCACTCCATGGTCTTCCAGAAAACGAGCCGCGGTTCTCGTATCGATGCCGTACCGTCGAGCAAACGCCGCCTTGGATATGAACCGCTCGGACTGGCCTGTTCTCAATTGCCTCATCAGTTTCATTGTAAGTTCAACCAGGATGTTTGGCGTGAGCACATCTTTCGGGGCCAAAATTCCCGAGGGATTGTGTTACATTCCAGGGGAAGTGAGTCTGTGCAGGGATGCAGCTTTCAACATACGGGCTTCTGGCTTAGCTTGCCTGCCGCTGCGATGGCCTTAGCGCTTGCTTTGACCACTCCGGCCACCGCCCAATCCCAACAAGCCCAGAGTAATACGGCTCCTTGCTCCGACGCTCCTCCGACGTTGAAGCGAGGTGCACAGCCAGCTCCGCCTCCGTGCCCTGATCCGCCGGCGGAGGAGGCGCCTACACGTTCGCTGACTCCAAGCGAGGCCTTGATCGAAAGGGCCAGGGCGGCGGCATTCCAGTTTTCACAGAAGCTTCCCAACTTTGTTTGCCAGGAGTTCATGTCGCGGTACATCCAGCGCGGCCGCGGGGAGAAAAGGCCTCTGGACCTGGTTTCGGCGGAAATCATTTACGAGGACCGGCAGGAGACCTACCGGAACGTGAAGCTCAACAACCATCCCACGGACAAGCCCCTGCAGGAAATCGATGGCTCTTGGTCTACCGGAGAATTCGCGTCCATTCTGCTGGATCTACTGCACCCCGGTACGCATGCGCAGTTCCGATCCGCTGGCACAACCACGATTTCGGGCTTCGATGCCCACGTTTACGACTTTAAGGTGCAGCGCGAGAATTCGCACTGGATGCTGCACGACGGTTCCAAGGATGTAGTTGCGGCTTATCAAGGCTCTGTGTGGATCGATCCGAACACGGCCCGCGTGCTGCGAATCGAGATCCAGGCCCGCGACCTACCGTCGGATTTCCGGATGGATCAGGTCGAAACCGCGGTAGATTATTCGGATGTGAAGATTGGTGAGACATCGGTTCTGCTTCCAGTACATGCCGAGACCTTGGGTTGTGAACGGGGCACCAGCGACTGCAGCCACAACACTATCGACTTCCGCAACTATCACGAATTCAAATCCGAGACCAAGATTAAAGTTCTCTCCCCTTGAAGTTCGTTCTTCCGGATTGCCGATGAATGATGGAAGTAACTGTTGTTGACAGGGATATAACTCGTTGATCCTCGATGAGTCAAATGGGGATTTATCGCCAGCTGAACAAATGTTGACATTTAACCCTGCTGCTACAGACGCGCACTGGTATATGATTTGCCGCGATATCTCCGGAGCACCGCAATGGCAACGCAAGACAATCGCCGTGGTCTGTGGATGAAGCTGCCTGAGTGGCTGCGAGCCGTCATCTCCGGGCTGCTGATTGGCCTGCTCGCCGCCAACATATGGCCGGTACTCCTGATTACACTGGGAGTGCCGCTGGGCGCGGCCGTTGAGATCTTGTTCCTCGTCCTGTACTTGTGGTGGGCGTCTGGCGGAGGCCCTGGACGTAGCTCGCAAGCTTCTCGGGCTGCCTCATTTCGTAAAGCCTCACTAACCGGTCGGCAATGGGTGTGGGCTTTGATCGCCGCCGTCTTCTTCGCTGTGACGGTGCACGCTGCAGTTGTTTTGCTATTCCGCTTTGTGCCGTTTCCGTTGGCAGCGTTCCGACGAGGTTACGACTTGCCCCGCATACCAACTGTTGCGCTCAAATGGCTGGTAGTTGTGGTTTCTGCGATCTCGGCAGGCATCTGCGAAGAAACCGGCTTTCGCGGATACATGCAGCGCCCGCTGGAAACGCGCTATAGCCCACGAGTGGCCGTTCTGGCCTCTGCGTTTTTCTTCACCATCGTCCACTTGAACAAAGGCTGGGAGCTGGCGGGCATGACGCTGATTACGTTCATGGCAGGCATCCTACTCGGCCTGGTGGCCTGGAGTTCCGGTTCGCTGATTCCGGGAATGATTGGCCACGTCCTGATGGACATTGGACTCTTCGCGTATTGGTGGACTGGCCTCGCCGGGACGTTCACGGCGCGGCCCATCAGCGAGACGGGCATTGACGCCTCGTTCCTGCTCACATGCGCAGCCCTTGCGGTGTCGCTATCGATAGTGCTGCTTACCATCCGGAGGTTTCGAATGCAGGTCGAGGCGGGTCTTCGCCAGCAACTGGCCTCTCAGGTAAGCGTTTAGACAAGCCCTCCGGAGCGCAGTCATTCGCTCCTCGACTACGGATAATCCCAGAGGTAGCTGTTGTTCAACAGGCCATAGCGTAAACAACGGCCCGCCAGCGCGTCATTTAGTGCTATGGGAATTTATCGACAGTTACCCTTGCGAACTTGCGGCATCGAGGAAAGAGGACAACCTCAAAGTCTCAAAGAGCCCACTACCTACATTGACTCGAACTGGACAAACGGAAATAATTCATTGCCGCAGTTTGACTGAGATCGAGGGTCCGACGGCGCACGCTCGAGTCTCAGCACAAACTAAATCCTCTAAACAGGCGATATCCCAGTAGAGGCCGAAATCACCGGTGATAGGACGGTTTTGTCACCGACTGCACTGTCGCGGCGCATTTTCTTCGGTGAGTGGCTGCTTGTCACGCAAGGAGTTCCCGTGAAGTTTCTCTCAAACCCACGCTTTCTCGCGATCTACTCCGGCATCCTGACGATTGTGTTCGGAGTAGTTGTGCTCTGCGGCGCATCGATGGTTCGCAATGCAAACTTTGGCATAATCACGGCGAGGCGAATCAACATTGTCGAGCCAGATGGAACCGTGAGGCTGACCCTTTCTAACCGAGCCGATTTCCCGGGTGCGTGGAATCGCCACAAGGAATATTCCAGGCCTGACCGTACAGAAGCTGCCGGGTTGCTTTTTATGAGCGAGGAGGGCACAGAACAAGGTGGCCTCATTTGGGGTGCCAGCCAGTTGCCGGATGGGACCATCGAGAGCCACGGCCACCTAAGCCTCGACCAGTACGAGGAGAACCAGGTGTTTGCAATCGATGCCGGACAGGAAGGCAAGAACAAGTTTTCGAAAATTACGATTGCGGATCAGGGGGATTATCCGATTGCGGAGAAACGCAAGGCCAATGAGGGGATCCAAAAGCTTCCGGACGGCGAGCAGGATGAGGCTTGGAACAAGTTCTTTGCTACCCATCGCCACGACGTGAAGCGGCTCGTGCTGGGACGCTCGCCCGACGGCTCCGTGGGCCTCGATCTTCGTGACGCCAGTGGAAAAGTGAGGATCTCACTGGCCGTGCAAGCAGATGGCAAACCTTCGCTCAATTTTTTTGATGACTCGGGCAAGGTGGTCAAGTCATTGAGTCTTGCTGACAAGTAGGGTTTCCCAAAATACGCTTTCTGCTGATAACAGGCCATAGCGCTCATTGACCCCGGAGTCGTCAGCCCCCCGAGAGGTTCACCGCCATCGCTCTGCTCACCGGTAAAGTTATAGAGCACGGCGTATGTCTGTGCCTGCGCTGGGTGGACTGCAATCATCGCCACTGTGCAGATGAATACCATAGCGAACACCGTCAGCCACGAGCTGCTGCGCATCATCGATGTGGGATCTTGGGTGGGGTTCGGAATGGTCGGCCTCCTTAGCTGAATGAGAACGTCGAGGCTTGCCGTTTCGACGCTAGTACTTTACACCCAAGGTTGGGGCATTTTCATCGAGAAGCTCACAACTGTTGCAATCAGGCGTGGGTGTTGAAAAAGTCACTCTGATAAGCAGGTAAAGTGCGGTACAAGGAAGCATTGGTTCCATGTGCTGCGTAATCTTCATCCGCGGAGGCCTGCTGATCATGATGGGGCAACACGCCCGTTCCGAATCGCTGTTCTATTACTTCAAACTAGACGATTACGTTCCTAAGAGTCACCTGCTGCGGCTCATCGATGAGCACATCAGCTTCGCCTTTGTCCGCGAGCGGCTGAAGGACAGCTACAGCGACACGGGACGACCGTCCATCGATCCCGAACTTCTGCTGCGCATCCTGCTGATTGGCTACCTGTACGGCATCACCAGCGAGCGCAAACTGGTGGAAGAACTACGCATGCATCTGGCATGGCGCTGGTTCACGGGGCTGGGAGCGAGCGCAAACTGCTGGAAGATCAAAGTAGAGCGGTGAATATCGAGTAACGGAGCCGAGAAAAAACATCAGCAAATATATCGAGAGTATCTGGGGCATGCGAGCGCTTCGCTCCGCCGGAGGTGCACAATAGAGGTATGGCTTCCGGTAGGGTGAAGATATTTTTACCGTCTCCCAAATCGTATTTCTCATTCTATCGACTATACGAATCAGAGCCTCTGCAGGGTCGGCAATATAAGTATCTGGGGTCTTTTGCTGCACGAGCATAACGCCATCGGAGAGACCCTACTCACAATTTCGAAATCGCTATGAAGATCTGCCCACGACAATAGGCGCTTTTCAGGAATTCCAAGGCGATCTACATTGTCCTTTTCTAAGTAAAGATTAAGCCATACCTCTTTGGACGCAGGGTGGTGGAACAGTTCGAAGCTTTCCACAGAGACGAAGCGTTCGCGGTGACGTGTGGCATAACACCAAAGACGATGGCCGGGTAGAATCTGAGGAAGTAAGTATCCGAGTCGGAGAGGTGACGTTAGTACTGCGGGATTTCCGCCGAGTTGCTGCAGAAGCTGTTGAAAAGCTCCTGCGGCTCGCTTCGGGAACTTGATGAGCGTACCTGGGATAACTCTCGGTTTTCGGTCTTCTAGCGAAACTCCGTGATCCACCCGCCCAGTTAGTTTGAGGTTGCCTTGCGCAATCCCGAAGGCTTTCGAAAGCACCTGTGACGCCGTAGGCGGAGCGTTTAGGCCGAAGTGGAGGGAGGGGCCGGTGAGGACAGGGTCCGCAAAGACGTTCTCATGCGGGCCTGGCGCACTTCTACGTGTAGCTCGTTAATCGACCAATTGGATTATCTCCGAGTGCGCCGTGACTCGATCGAAATCGGGGCAGGGAAAAGCACACAAGAAGCCGGAACAAAACCGGGAATGTTTTCGTATCGTAGCAGGGATTGCCTGTAGCAGGACCCTAGCGCAGTCTCTTGGATAACAGAATCAAGTTAGAGTAAGGAGGTCTACGAATCGCATGTTCATGAGGCCACTGGCAATTGTCATAGGCGTCGCTTTCTGTGCCGGCGGGAGCCTAGCGCAAAGCAATTCCAAGGCAGCCGCCATTGATGCATATCTTCAGCCGTACGTTCACAGCGGAAATTTCGCGGGGGATGTTCTCGTTGAGAAGAATGGGAAAGTTGTTTTCGAGAAGGCTTACGGCTTCGCCGACAAGGAACATCGCATTCGGAACATTGCTGCAACGCGGTTCCATATTGCTTCCATGTCGATGCAGTTCACGGCGGCCGCTATTTTGCGGCTCGTGGACGCGGGCTCGATCAGCCTGGATCAGCATGTAGGAGACTTCGTCCCTGGAATTGAAGGAGCGGACAAAATCACCATTCGCGATCTTCTCACCGAACGCTCAGGGTTGCCGGACATCAACGCTCTCCCAGACTACGATGATGTCCTTCAGCATCACCAAACCCCTGCCAGCCTGATCGCCAAGATTGATGGACGTCCTCTTCTCTTTGAGCCGGGATCGAAATTCCTGCATGAGGAGCATTCCGCCTACAATCTTCTCGCTCTCATCGTGGAGAAGAAGACCGGCCTTCCGTTTGCCGCTGCCGTCGATCGCTCGGTCTTCCGGCCAATGGGTTTGACCGCATCTGGCGTGGACGATGATTCCATGACGCAAGCCACATACATGGCCAAGGGCTATGAGCCGGAGGGAACATACGGATTGAAGCCGGCCACCGAAATCCATTGGTCGGCCAAGACGGGGAATGCCTCGGTGTATACAACGGCAGTCAACGTAGCACGATGGGTAGACGCGTTGTTTCGAGGTCGTCAACTGAGCGCATCGTCGCGCGAAGCGGTACTCGACACTTCTTTGAGGGTCGGCTATGGCTGGTTCAAGAGCCCCAACAAACGGTTCGGTGAAACCGCCTACTACATGAATGGCAGAGCCCCGGGCTTCGCGTCGTTCGTCCTCTATCTGCCGCAGGCTCAGACGACCGTCGTGGTTCTGAGCAATATCTGTTCGTCGGCGACCACGACAATCGGCTATGACATCGCCGCTCTATCGCTCGGTCTGCCTTACGAACTGTTTCACTTCAGAGAACCCGCGCCTGGGGCAACTGAACTGAAAACTTGCGCGGGCACGTTTCAGTTTGGTCCGGACTTTTACCAGCCAAACGCGGAAGTAACCTTGATGGCGAGTGGCCCGGAGTTGTCCCTGCGCTGGCCGTCCGGCGACGCTTCAGCGCTGATCCCGCTGGGCCGGGATTATTTTGTCGATCGATCTTACTGGGTAGAGGTCAAGATTGAACGCGATGCATCTGGCCACCCCAATACGCTCGTCTACGACCACTTTCAGGGAAGGGCGGCCATGATCACGAGCAAAACGACACAGAACACAGAGCGCATTTGATAGAGACTCCAAACAGTATCCAGTCATCCCATTTCGAGGAGTTCCAATGACTCAATCCCAAGCGACCAGAAGCATCATCGACACTCACCGGCACATCTTCGGCCCGAAGCTGCGTCAGAAATTCGTGGAGAATATAGGCTTTGATGACTCAAAGCCATTGCCCCAGGCCAATGCTAGCGAAATGTTTTTCTACCGTGAGTCGGTCGACGTTGATTATTCAATGGAGATTCAGCGACAGAGTGGGGTTACGCTCTGCCTGAACAGCTATGGAGGCGAAATAGAGACGTTCGCCCAGCACATCATTAAAGCAAGCACTATCGACACCCTCAAATTCCTACACGACGAGTCCTTCGAGCTTCGAGATAGGTTCCCCAAGGACATTGCCTGCATGGCCAACGCTCATGCTCTTGAGGAGAATACGCGTGATGTCATTGATCCGCTGATCTCCAACAAAGAAGCTTGCTGCATAAGTATTTCGACCAGCTACGGGGCCGGTCCAGATCAGATCTTCCTCGACTCACCTAAAGCCGAATGGCTATGGGAGTACGCGCAGGACAAGGATGTTCTCGTTCATATTCATCCGCCCCTGGTAGCGATAGGCGCTGCTGCAATGCAGCAGTACAGGCTTAACGAAGCCCTAGGCCGGCCATTTGATACAGCGCTGTCGGCAGCCCGCATGATCTACAGCGGGGTCTTCGATAGATACCCAAAGCTGAAGGTTCTTTTCGTTCATATGGGCGGAGCCCTCGCTCCCCTGATTTGCAGACTCGATTGGAATTGGGACTTGAACTACAAAGGCATCCAAAATCCACCGATCCAAAAGGTGGACAAGAACCTCCGTCAGCCTTCGGAGTACTTCAAGTCGAATATCTATGTGGATACCATGGGCCCAAGCGCTATCTGCCTCAAGGCCATGATCGAAATGTGTGGCATCGACCGCGTACTGTTTGGAACCGATTTCGGGCCGGTTCCAATGAGCCCAAAGCTGCACATCGATCTTGTAAACGACACAATTACAGACGCTGGAGATCGGGACAAGATTTTCTCAATCAATACACTTGCTTTGCTCCGTTTGGCTGAAAGTGCACCTCGCCTCGCCCCCCGAGCGGCTTAGTCGTCCTGTGCGATCCTGGAATTATCCTCGTCCATTTCGCGGCGAACTATTTCAAGGAGCGGCGGGGACAAGCTTCATGACGACCTGCATCGTGAGGCATCGCCCAAGCTAGGCAAGGCCATATATGGCCGACGATTTCATGGGAAGTGCTACCTTGTCCATGAAGGTGATCGTGAGGGATATTATCTTCCAACCGACACATGGGTAAAGGCGATTAATTGCGGCTCACACAGCAGCCACCACAGTGTTTGAGATGGCCGAGAACCTTGAGGAATATCGGGCTCGTGCCGATGGCTGGCTCGTTGAGGTCGTAGGAGCTCTCGGTAAGCGACACGGCGATCTGGATGCCTTTGACCTGCTACTGAAGCGTGTTAACGCTTAGTTTAGTTCAGGAGCCGTGGCGCCCCATTTGCTCCGCCTGCCCCTACAAGCGCCTATTGTTAAACGTGATAACGTATTTTATCCAGTTTAGAGCACGAGACTTCCGAGGCTTTGCAACCAACTGTTGTTCCTCGAATGCCTTCGGTGCCGTGCAGTTGCCGCAGTTTCCGCTCACCTTCCCGACACATTTTTATCGTTTTCACTGCATGAATGGCAGGTGCGACACGGTCACTTCGGCGTCGGTAGCAGCGCCGAGGGGGCTTCCCGCCCCCCATCCGAAGCCTGTACCACCCTTTTTTCTCCAGCTTTCCGTGTCAGCTCCTCGTACGCGGTACTGACGACAGGTACGCAAGTGTCGCGAGCGGTGCGGTTACACTCTCGAGTCCCATCGGACGACGCGCACCAGCCATCGAAATCGTAACCGTCCGGTTTGATTTGCCCGTCCGCAAACCATCTTTGCGACAGAAAGGAAAAAGCTCCCTCAATCTGAGTTCAGGCGAACGTTCCAAATGTTAGAGCTTTTGGAATGCCCGTTTGCTCGAAAACTCCCGTCGCAGGATCAGCAGTTTACAGCCGCTGCTTCGAACAGACTTTTGAAATGGCCGAAATTAGCTCTCGACAAACCCAGCCCCTGGGTATAGACACCTATCTGGTAGGTTATGAAACATCAATGTCCAGTTCACCACATCCCGCTGATCTGCCCCGCTTGTATTGGAGCTAAGACTTCGGCTGCGAAGGCGAAAGCTTCACGAGCCAATGGCAAGCTCGGTGGCAGGCCCAAGAAGAAGGCAGGATCCAAATGAAATGCGCCACCTACAGCCGTGTGTCCACATTCGTCCAAAACGTTGGCATGCAGGTGGACGAATTGCGAGCCTATTGCGAGCGCCGCGGATTCGAGATTGCCGAGGAGTATGTCGACCAGGGAATCAGCGGGTCTAGAAAATCACGGCCAGCGCTTAACCGTCTGCTGGCCGACGCTCGGCGTCGTCGATTCGATGCCGTACCGGTATATCGATACGACCGCTTTGCTCGTTCGCTGCGCCAGCTGGTCAATGCTCTTGGTGGGTTTGACGCTCTCGGGATCCACTTCATCTCCCTGCATGAAGGCGTGGATACCAGCACTCCAAGCGGCCGGCTGGTCTTCGGTATCTTCGCCAGCATCGCTGAATTCGAGCGCAGCCTGATCACGGAGCGTGTGAAGTCAGGGCAGGCGGCTGCTAGACGGCGGGGTGTCCGGTTCGGGCGTCCCCGCAGGTTGACCCCGAGAAGCTCGCCGATCTCCGCCGGCAAGGGCTTTCGTATGCAAATATCGCCAAAGCAACCGGGGTAAAGCGTCAGTACGGTTTTTCGAGCGGTGGGCTGTTAGTTCCCGCCTGCTGACTTCGATCCGCGGGCAACGGGCCCATCGCCCATCCTGCGATCAAACGATCTCCGAACAGCCAAGATCCGCTCGGAACTTCTTACAAGGGCGTTTGTGGTTCCTAATCAGCGAAAACCGCAGCGACGAATCCAGTTGGGCGGTTTGGGCGTTTCCCGTCAACTTGACGTAAGTGGACTTCACGAGCGGCCCGGCGAAGCTTCCCCGAACCCCGTTTCCACAATTAAGACAAGCGGGGGATTCGCTGATCACTTTGTGCGGGACGGATAGGATGTGAGATGGCCTGCTTACAACAGCGACGGTGCCGTCCCGGAAATATGCCAAGGTTCGGAGGTAGAGTTCTGGCATTAGCGCGATGCACCGCTCAGCATGTCAATAATCTACCGCTGCGCTCACTTCCCTTTAACCCTCCCGCTGCCTACTGTATGGCTTGAAACTTTGGGGGAACTAGATAGAATCTAAACCGACGCCAACTCGCCGTCGGAGGTGCTCGATGTCCGGGTTCTTCAGTGGCTGGCACGACATCGACGTTTCCCCGAGCGCCGCTTTCCCGGCCTGCGCTATCGGGAAGATTCAGGCAGCCGGCACTCATACCAAGCCCACGATCTATGTTTTGACTGCGATCACAGAGTCAGCCCTGGGCAACAAGATCAACTATACAAAGCCAGGTCTATCCGGAGGCCAGATCTATAAGGGGATAGTTTCTTCCACAGCGCCACATAAGATTCAAAGCTGGACGCCGGCAAACGGTACCGGCAAGCATTCTCTTGGCATAGCCTACGATTTTTTCGTAAACCCCTATAACCCAGCCGAACTCTATGCCGTCACCAGCACTGGCATTAAGAAAAGCGTAACCTCTGGGACCGCGTGGGATCCCGACGACGCCTTGACGGACATTGCCACCAACCATGGTGAATATCGCCTGAGCGATAGTGTTTCGGGCGGCACGGTCGTGGCCGGATGCAATTTTTTCCGGGCGAGTGGTCCCTTCAGCCAGGGCTGCGGCCTCTCAGGCATGGCTTTCGATGCCTTCAAGTCCAAAATTCGTGTGGCTGCGGTGTTCTACGGTGGGATTGCCTTCTCCCGTGACTCGGGTAAGGATTGGATAGCTCTGGATATTACCGACAACAACCACTTATCTTGCTTGCCGGCGGAGGGACCACCCTGCCTATTGGTAAGCGACAATCTCACGCAAATCGTGGCTTCGGTTTTCTTTGACGGCGAAACCCACGGACCACCTTCGAAGAAAAAGCCTCCCATCCCTGTTCCTGATCAAGTCATCTACGCCGGCCTCCGTGGCAATAGCATCAGGGCCATCCTGGGACCGTTTGAGAACCTAACGTCCCTTAATTTCACGCACAAGCCCGTCGGTTCTCCGAAAAACGTTTCCGTCGTAGTCCTCAACCCCGGCCTCGAGCAGACCATACCACTCCGCGCTTGTACGGATAGCAGCGGCAAGCCGGCTTTCTGCGGCTCGCTGCTGTTCGACTGGCAAACGGTGCCAAGCGTTTCAAGCAAGAGGGTCATCAAATATCAATATACCGACGAAGGGGGTGCCAGTACGAGGCTCTACCCGCTAACCACAGCAGACACCGACAGCGGCGTCGCTCACGTCTCTAATTAGACAAACTTGCGATACCAGGGAAAAGCGCGAAGTCGGAAACTTACGTCGATTGCCGCGAGCTTGCCACCTCGCGATCGGGGGGAGCAATGCGTCCGCTATTCAGCGGTTCAGCCCTCCACTGCGTCGTGCCTGTCCTTCGCCAGCGGTGAGCCTGGAGGTCTTCTAGTCGCACGATCAGCCGCACCCTGCATTTAGCGGCACTGGGTTGCGGACCGAGTAAACGAGGTTTGCTTCCAACCGGGATAACTGGCGTGAATCCCCATCTCGCACGTAATCCCGGCTGAGCGGCCCGTTCGGTTTTGGTCGCCAGTTGGCGTGCTCACGACGGCGTATCGACGCGGGCCAGAAGTCTGGTTCGGGGAAGTCACTTGGACGGGTTGTCGCCAACCCGCGGAAGTGACAACCCTCAGATTGGGAAGGGGGAGTCGGCTTTTGCTGGGTCTAGGTACTAGACTTGGCGCACTTTTGGTTGAAGAAGACAGGCCCACGTATCAGGCAATTGATGCAGATGGCTTCCCAATCCAACGGCGGCTACCCTCCGAGACTTTTTGCCATCCGGGGACGCAAGCCTAATCTTCCAACTCCCGCTCGGCCATAAGCGCCTGAAACCATGGCGTCTGTCCTCGGCTCCGAGGAGCGCAGCGGCGGCGCTCGAGCGGGAGCTTCGTGGCTTCATATTTCTGTGGGACTTCCAACAGGGTGACCCACTCCCGGCGCGATCCGGGTTCGTTTTCGATCTTTATTGCCCTTCGCTTTTGGAGTCTGCGGAGCGCGAAATCGAAGACCTCCGGGTGTCGGTACGCGTCAGCCCTCGCCGGAGTTGGGACAGAGTCACGCGGCCCCCTTGGGTCCTGATGAAGTTTATGACGCTCACGCACATCTGTTCCCAACCCAGGAGTTCCGGTCGTTTGACCCGCTGTCGGCGGGGTTTGAGCCCTCCTGGCGCCGGTGAATGCGGGAAGCCAACCGTTCCCTCGGGAGATGCGAACTCCAACATAGGTAGATTGCCGGGATCAGTATTTGCGACCGCTTGCCGGCCGGGTAGGGCGTCATTCGCTTGCTGGGCGGCTGCCTGCTGTGCCTCGGTTTGGCGCACTCCTTCCAGCCATGGCCAAAAGGCCTCCGTTGGCTCAACACTATTTTCGCGAGATGAGGCTATGACAAAGCGGTTCTCGTGCAATTCCGCCATTGCAGGAACACCAGACGTTGGCAGGTCAGGAATCTTCAGCAGATTCCAATAACTCCGATCGCCGCTGGCGATGTTCTCCGCCACCATGCGAACTGCATCCCAATTCCTTCGACGGCCCATAGTTCTGATCTACCTCCTTCCGTGGTTAAAGGCTGAGTAGTTGTCATGTCCATCGTGCATTAAGCTTCCTTTTGCTGGCGTACGGCTTCTCGTCAGGTCTAGTAACTAGACTTGAAGAACCGTGGGAGAATCTAGTGCTGGCAGAAGCTGGCGCCCTGTTGCATGGGCGGCCCGAGAAGAACTCCACCCGGCTAGGCGCTTGAAATTCCAATCCACAATCCGATCCACAAAATGCGATGACTTGCACCACTTGCGTGTACTTAGGCAGTCTCCACGCAATTGTAAGTTGTTGAAAAACCTAGTACGGCTGCCCTGTCACGGCAGAGGCCGCGGGTTCGAGTCCCGTCGACCCCGCCAGTTATTTTCTGGCAGTTACAGCCCCGGCGCTTTCCAAATCATGGGGATACTGGGGGACGATAAGCGAAGAGCGCCGTCCCTTCTTGTAACGAATTGCGCGAGCCTGCTTTGCGCCTGCCGTTTCTCCGGTCGGCCAAACTGAGCATACAGATCTAAAGTGACCCAGCTGTTGGCGTAACCGAACAACTCCTGCACGTTTTCGTTATTCTGCGTCTGCAACGTCGTTGTAGAAATGCCGACGGTGCAGACAGCCCACTCCACTAACCAATCATTTTGCGTTGATCACTGATGCGACGCTCACGATCGTTGGCGAAGCGCTCCATGCCTGCAAGAATCGTGTCGGGATCGAGATGCGCCTCCGCGATCACTTCCAGTTCCAGGCCGCCGCTTCTCCAGGAATTGTCGAAGTCGGAGGTAAGCGAATACTCATCGGTCAACGGACCAAGGTCGCGCAGCGGCCACATGCGTCGCGTGCCCGTAGATACCACCATCAGATCGTAGCGCGCCCCGGGCGGCAGCACGGAATCGCGATAGGCCTGCGGCTGGCGATCGAACAAGTCCTCGCTGATGGCCGCGATCACCTTCACGTTCACCCCAGCCGCTTCCAGTTTCGGCAGCACTTTCACCAGATTCACCGTGGAGCTCGATCCTTGCGCAATCACGTAACCGTGGCGCGGCTTGTCGGGCGCGAAATCGCGGATCACGTACAGGCCTTTTGCCGCAGCTCGCAGATCGGTGTCGGCGAAATGGCTGCGGTCCGCGACCGCGAAGTCAGGACGCGCCACTTCCAGCGTGATGATGCCCACGTGCGGATCGCGCGCCGCAATTTCCGCCGCCGCGAAATATCCGGGCGCGACATCGTTGTAATCCCAAAAGCTTAAATTGATCACCTGACCGCGCGGGAACAGCTTCCACACTTGCGGCGCGAAGATGCCGAAGTGGGTGCGCGCGTCGGCCGCGGTTTCAGGACCGGAGTGCGCGGTGAGAATATGCAGCACACCAACGCGGAACTTGCTGTCCTGATTTTGCTGACTCCAGACGCGCGCCGGAGTGTACATCAGTGGTGTGAACGCTCCGTACGTGCCGCTCAAAGCCCACACACCGGCGAATTTCTTGGGATCGACCGAAGCGCTTTGACTCACCAGCCCGATGGCAGTGGAAACATTGCCCGCTTCTTGAATCGGCGCTTTCAAGCGCGTACCCAGCGGATTCTCCGTGGGACTGTAGTGTCCCCACAGACTGCCATGCTCCACGTTGATCGATTCCGAAAGGTCGGCGGCCACGGTGAAGAACCGTCCATCGGTGACGTAGTTCATCCACTTGATGATTTCGGAAATCGCGCGCCGCGCTCCAGCCACCTCGCCCGGCTTCTTGAACAGCGCAATGTTGATTTGCTTCTCCGCACCGGAAATCGCATTGCGAACCGAGAGCTTCTGCGGCTCTTCCGGCAGCGCTGCGACGCGCAGGCGATCATCGAGGAACGGATCGCTCGTGGCGGAGATGCGCAACTTCACGTCGTCGCGGACGGTGTCGCCGATTTTCACGAGACGGTCGGCAAGACGATCGCCCAATCCGTTGCGGTCAAGCAGCGACATCACCACATCGATGTTGGTCTTGAACTGGATCAAGCGCTCGCGATTGTCGCTGACCGGGCCCTGGCGAATACCTTCGAACTCCACCCCGTATTGCTTCTCGAAGGTCTGCGCTAGCGCCACAAAATACTCCGAATTCATCTTCAGCGCGTAGGGATGGCTGGGGTAACTTACCAATTGATCGCCACCATAGCCGGGAATTTTACCGTCGACGGCGCCGGGCCAGTAGCCCTTGATGGTTTTGCCGATCGCGACGATTGGTCGCCGGTCGTGCGGATCCACTTCATCCATGGCTTTCAGCGCCGCGGTTACGTCGCCGTAATGGTTGCCGTTCGCCAGGGTGAAGACGTTCCATCCATACGACGTCCACTGGCCCACCAGATCGTAGACCTCGCTGAACTGCGAGGCGATCACGCCGCCAATCTTGCCGCCAATCAGGCAATCGTCGATGCCCGCGTTGTTGTCGGAAACCATCACCCGTAAACGCTTTCCCACTTGCAGCGCCAACGCTTGCGTCTTCAACTCCTGGGCGTGACCTTCAGTGAGCGCGAATTCGCCTTCCAGTGCGATCACTTTCGGGGACGCGGGCGCGCCTACGATATCCCAGAACGCCGCCTTGCCCGCGGCCGTCGCCATGCCGATGCCCGAGGGACCACCGTTCACGTCGTTGGTCAGGTCGGTGCTTTCGGCGTGTCCCATAAGCGCGCGAATGCCGCGGCCTTTGGCTTGCGCGAATAGCGGATTGTCTTCCAACCCCGTCTCTTGCAGCAGTGTCTTCAGTGCGCCCGCGCCGCGCCGGAATCCCAAGGCGTCGATCGGCAGCATGGCGGCATGCGGTTCGACGTGATAACGCGGATCGCCGGTCTGCTGGTACTTGCGATACAGCGCTTGGCCCATGATCATCCACAGGGCATAGCACGTGGGGACCGAGTGGCCCGCCGCCATCATGAATTTGTCGGAGTAAGGATGCTTCGGCCGACGGTAATCGTAACGCAGTCCGCCGTTTTCAGGGCCGGCCAAATGCGCCGCAACATTGTACGGCGTGTAGGCGAGCGGTCCGCCCAGATGCCCGGTCTGCGCGTAATTTCCCAGCAGCACCAGGGTCATGCAGGTCATGTATCCAATGTCGTCGAGCAGCGGATCGTACGCCAAAGGTTGTTGCTGAGAGGGAGAAGGAATTACGTGAGTGAGAGATGTCATAGACGGTCCCAAGAATCATAACACCGGCGAAGCACCGGACTTCAGGGTCTCACGGCTTGTGAAGGAGGCTCCACGTGCAGGCAATCCCTTCGCTGAGCCTGAGCGCAAGATGATAGGTTGGCGTGCCGGGGATGTCTCAGGACACGATCATCCTCCAGCCGCCGCTGCTCAAGCGACGTTGCTGCTCTTGCCGAGACCGACAGCGCCCGGATGTTGCGGTGTGGGAGGATCGACGTTGCGGCCATTAGAAGCAACCAGGTTGCATCTAAATCAAGGGCAAGAACTACGAAGCTGAAGGCCTTTGCCCCCCCTTAAACTTTTCCTTTAAAAGAAAAACTTTGCAGCCAATTGAACGAGGCGAGGTGGGTCGGCGTTTACAACCTGGCCGAAGGTCGCGGTGCTTATATTGCCGTCTACGGTTTGCGAGCCAAAGAACTGAGCATGATTGAAGACGTTGAACGCCTCCAGCCGGATTTGCAGAGACTTGGCTTCGCTCACCGGGATGCTCTTTTGAATGGCCATATCATAGTTGTCCAATCCTGGACCATAGAAGAACCGCCTCGGGACGTTGCCCGGCGTGCCAAGAGCGTTGATAGTGAACAACGATGTGTCGAAGTATGGCTGTCCGTTGCGGGGATTGTGATTTAAGTTGAGTGGCCCACCCGTGTAGTCCGGCACATCAATGCTGTAGTTGTTAATCCCATTGGGTTCGGTTCCCAGCAGAGAGTTGTCGCCATAGCTAACCAGCGTCACCGGAAAGCCGGTGCTGAAATGAGTGATGCCGGAGAATTGCCAGCCCTGCGTCCAGCGGTTCGAGGCATGAAGGAGGCTTTCGAGCGGCAGTTGGTAAACGTAGCTGATCACGAAATTGTGCCTTATATCAAAGGACGACGGGGCATAACTGAGGGCGGGATTAATAGGATTGACCTCTTCTCCCAGATTAGAAGAGTCGTCCATCGACTTGCCATAAGTATACCCGGCAGCGAACTCCAGCCTTCCGCTGGTATGCCGTACGCTAACCTGGAGGGAGTTGTAATTCGATTTGCCGATGGTGGCCTGCGAGGTATCGCTTGCGAAGCTGGGACCCAGGGGTCCACGAGTTCCGTTGATCACCTGGCCCGACGCTGTGGTATAGACGTTGTTCTCTCCGAAGGGTCCGCAAGTGGGAGACCCCGGCGCTACCTTGTAGGGTTGGCTCAGGCTGAGGCAGAGTCCCGGATTTCCCGGATTCGCCTCAATCATCACGAGAAGACGGTGTCCCTGGTTGCCAACGTAGGAGGCGCTTAGCACGGTATTGCGACCGAGCTGGCGCTCGATCGACAGCATGTACTCCTCAACATAGGGAATACGGTTGGTGGTTGCGTATCCGGGAATGCCGGCAATGGGCTCGAACTGCGACCAGTCGATGTTCCCGTTCGGATGGCTGCTGGAGGCGCTCCCCGTGGCCAGCGCCACGGGAAAAGGCTGGCCCAGAAACTGTCCGGTGGAGGCGGTCGTGAACGGGGTCGCAAACAACGGTGGCGCGGGGCTGGTATAGGTAATGCCGAAGGGCGCATTGCCGGCCAGAATTCCCAGAGTAAGCGCCTCGATGGCTTCGTAGTACATGCCGAAACCGGTACGAATACTGGTTTGGCCTGGACCTCCGAAGAGCTTGCCGAGAAAAGTGTCCGGGCCGGCATTCGGTGAATACGCTAATCCGACACGCGGAGCGAAGTCCAGATTGCCGGGAGGCGCCAGGGTCCGCGGCACACCAGGATCGGTGGGGAAAACTATACCCGCAGGCGCGCCGGGAAAGACTTGCGAGGTCTGTCCGGCTACAAACGACGAAATCTCATTGTTCTTTTCATACCAGGGCTCAATACGGTCCCAGCGAAGGCCATAGGTCAGAGTGAGATTAGAACGGGCGCGCCAGCTGTCCTGTGCGAACAGACCCCAGTATTTATTGCGTCCATAAAAGGGTGGAAGCTGGCTCTGGTTGTACTGGCTGGGAACCCCAAGCAGAAAATCGGCAAAGTCCGATCCCGTCTCGCTTCCAGTAAACAGGAAGCTGCCGTTGAACTGAGCTATCGCCGTAGTGTTGACTTGATCGTAGTGAAATTCCGCGCCGAACTTCATGGTGTGCCGTCCCACTACCTTGGAAAAGGTATCGAGCCATTGAAATGTGTTGTTGACTTGCTTGAGTTCGTTGGCATTGGTGCCGATGGAAAAGGCGTTGAAGATGACATTCTCTATCCCTTCGCCTTTTGGATTTAGAGGGACAATGCCAGCAGTGCCAGCACCTGTTACGAAGCCTTGCGACGCCAGGCTGACCCCTAGTCCGCCCACCGGCACACCCAGATTATTGTTGTCGCGCATGTAGCTGAAGTGGAATTCGTTGACGGCGGTCGTCCCTATGGTCTTGCTGTCGCTGAGATCCAGCAACTGCGCCCGGCCGAGATAAAGCGCATTGAAGCCGGGCACACTGGCCCCGCTTTGTCCCACCGGATATGGATTATTGAGGGTGTAGTCATCGATGAAATAGTAAGCGGAAAGTAAGCCCCAGTGACTGTTGTAGTCGAGGCGATAGGCCCCTTTGTCGTCGCGCAGATTTTCGTTGTACGCCGAGGTTGAGAATATATTGCCTCCCGCATTGGGTTGAGGGATGTATTGCAGCAGGTTCCGTGCCGGCGCCGACCACGCCGACATGGGGATGACAGCATTGGGAAAAACGCACTGCGAGGAATTCGTACAGCCGGGAGTATAGTAGCGCTCACCGGGAAGGACCGTGTAGCCCAACTCTTTCGACAGCGTGTTTGCCCAGGATTGTCCGGTAACAAGTCCCGTCAGCGAACTGGTGACGTCAGACAAATTGCCGGAGCGGTCCTGCGTAGAAGGAACGGGAATGAGCCCGGTGTCGATTCCCTGGGTCAGGCGAGTGCCTTGGTAATCGGCGAAGAAAAATACCTTGTTCTTACGAATCGGTCCGCCTAGCGTACCTCCAAATTGGCTTTGATCGAACACTCCCCGTGACGTAGAGAAATAGTTGCGGGCGTCAAGGTCAGTGTTGCGCAAGAACTCAAATACATTACCGTGAAAGCTGTTCGTCCCCGATTTGGTAATGACGTTGATGTGGCCGCCAGTATAACCTCCATACTCCGCGTCGAAGTTGCTGGTCAGGATGCGGAACTCGGCGATAGAGTCCAGGTTGGGAATAATGGCCGTCCCTGAGTTGACGTCCTCCTCGGTGTCACTCCCATTGACTATGAAGGCGTTCGAGAACTCCCTTTGGCCGTTGATGGAAATCGTCCCTGGATTTAGATTTCCGGAGGGCGATAGCGCGCTTACACCGACGTCTTGTTGAGTGTCTGAAGTAAGCGAGGTAGCTGGTGCAACTCCAGGCTGCAAAGAAAGCAGGTCTGTAAAACTCCGGCCGTTCAAAGGGACTGCGACCATTTTCGTATCCGAGATCACGTCCCCCAGCTGGGTGTCCGCTGTTTCGGCGTGAACGGCCGCCTCATTGACGGTGATTGCCTCAGTGGTTTCTCCCACCTCCAGGGCAGCGTCAACAACTTCAGAGCCATTGGCATCGATACCAATGCCGGCGCGCCGATAGAGTTTGAACCCGGCTTTCTGGATCACAATGTCATAGCGGCCGACCGGGAGGTTTGGAAAAGAATAGAAGCCCACGTCGTTGGTGGTGACTTGCTGCTGCACGCCGGTATTAATATTCGTTGCCTTGACGATTGCGTTTCGCACAACGGCGTTGCTGGGGTCCTTTACCGTCCCGGCAATCGTCCCGTCAACTCCTGCCCAGATATTGATAGAGAAAAGTGCGATCAAGAAGACGAGAACGAGTAACCGGAGAGCAGTGCCGCCGGTTCTTAAGGCCGAGACGAACTCAGACGCTCCTAGCTGCGTGGAAATGGCAACGCTATTCCGGACATTCCTTGTCGTATCTAATGGTGTTGTTCGCATCACTGAGCCCTGGTATCCCGAAAGTTGTCCTCAGGCAGCTCTTGGCCACTTTTGTTGAAGAACACTTCCTGTGTTGAATGTATGGTTATGGCAGTTTGATTACAGATGCAACTGAGTTGCAATACGAGAATACTTCTCCATTAGGCACTGCCCAGCGAGAACGGGTCAAGAGATTGGCGAAGAATTGATTGCAACTGGAGTGCAATGTGCTGCAACACTCGCGCCGAACACTCTGCGATTCCCATTTGTTCGAATGTTCTTCTACACTTGTGGATACGGAATGCTGCCGGCATTGCGTAGCTTTGGCCTTGCGCGGGGCGGCAAAGCCTGATTCAACCCGCGAGGAGATTGAGCGAATGGCACCTCTTGCGTCCCAGGAACAGAGTTCCACCGTGCTGACGCCCTATGACCTGCATCTGTTCAATGAAGGCCAGCACACTCGGTTGTTCGAGAAGTTCGGGGCCCACCTGGTGGAGATGGATGGCCGGCGCGGCACGCATTTCGCGGTTTGGGCGCCCAATGCGGAGCGCGTATCGCTTGTGGGCGAGTTCAACGGCTGGAATCCCGATGCCACTCCCATGAACGCGCAAGCGAGTTCGGGCGTGTGGGAGGCGTTCGTCCCGGATCTGGGCCAGGGGGCGGTGTACAAGTTCCACATCCGTTCGCGTTATCACATGTACACGGTCGACAAGGCTGATCCGTTCGCTTTGCACAACGAAATTCCGCCGCGCACAGCTTCTATCGTCTGGGACCTTGCCTACGAATGGGGCGATCAGGAGTGGATGCGTACCAGACACGAACACAACAAGTTCGAGGCACCGATGTCCGTCTACGAGGTGCATCTCGGTTCCTGGATGCGCGTCCCTGAAGAGGGTAATCGATCGCTCACCTATCGCGAACTGGCGGTTAAACTGGCCGACTACGTCAGCGACATGGGCTTTACTCATGTCGAGTTCATGCCCGTGATGGAGCATCCTTTCTTCGGCTCGTGGGGCTATCAGGTCACCGGCTACTACGCCCCCAGCGCGCGCTTTGGAACGCCGCAGGATTTCATGTACCTGGTCGACCACCTCCATCAGCGGGGCATCGGCGTCCTTCTCGACTGGGTGCCATCGCACTTCCCTACCGATGAGCACGGGCTTGGATTTTTCGACGGGACGCATCTGTACGAGCATGCCGACCCGCGCAAGGGCTTTCATCCCGATTGGAAGTCGGACATCTTCAACTACGATCGCAATGAGGTCCGCGCGTTTCTTATCAGCAACGCGATCTTCTGGCTCGACCGCTACCACGCCGACGGTCTGCGCATGGACGCGATCGCCTCCATGCTGTACCTCGACTACTCGCGCAAAGCCGGCGAGTGGATACCGAATCAGTTCGGCGGACGCGAAAACCTGGGCGCGGTGTCATTCCTGAAAGCCGTCAACCGCGAAGCCTACGAGAACTTCCCCGACATTCAAACCATCGCGGAGGAGTCCACGTCGTGGCCGATGGTTTCGCGACCACCTTACATTGGCGGGCTGGGCTTCGGCATGAAGTGGGACATGGGATGGATGCATGACACGTTGCTGTATATGTCCAAGGACCCAATCCATCGCAAGTATCAGCACACCAAGCTGACGTTTCGTGGGCTGTACATGTTCACGGAGAACTTCGTGCTGCCGCTTTCGCACGATGAAGTGGTCTACGGCAAGGGCTCGCTGTTCGGCAAAATGGCGGGAGACGAATGGCAGAAGTATGCCAATCTGCGTTTGCTCTTCGGCTTCATGTTTACCCAGCCCGGCAAGAAGCTCTTGTTCATGGGCGACGAGTTTGCCCAATGGAGCGAGTGGAACCACGACGGCAGCCTTGACTGGCACGCGCTCGGCTTCGAACATCACCGCGGAGTGCAGCGCTGGGTGCGCGATCTGAACACGTTCTACCGGAACGAACCGGCGCTCTACGAAACCGATTTCAATCCTGCCGGCTGGCGCTGGATCGACGCTGACGATTCTGATAACAGCGTCCTTACTTACATGCGGCTGCGTAAAGACGGCACCGCGCCGGTGGTGATCGCCTGCAACTTCACTCCTGTGCCGCGGCGTGGTTATCGGGTCGGAGTTCCTTACGAAGGCCATTGGCTGGAGTTGCTGAACAAGCAACGCGGCAATTTACGGTGGCACCGATGAAGGCAACTTTGGAGGGCGAATGACGGAAGCTGTCGCTTGCCACGGCTTCGACAACTCTCTCCTGCTGAACCTGCCGCCGCTGGCGATGGTGGTGTTCAAGCAGTGATTAAGCACGGAGGCACGGAGAGCGCGGAGCCTTTCTCTGATTCGTCTCTCTGGTCTGTTCCGTGTTCTCTGTGTCTCCGTCGTGAATCTTCCAGTTGTCGTTCAGCATCCGGCGCGTTCGAGGTCGCGGCCCAACATGTCCTTCCGGTAAACTAGTCAGTTGTGCGCATTCTGACCCGCTACATCCTGAAGGAGATTGGCTCGCACGCTCTCATTGGCGTCGCGTTGTTCACCTTCATCATCTTCATGCGCGATCTGGGGCGCCTGCTGGAGTTGATTGTTCGCAACAGCGCTCCCTTGCCCAGTGTCGCCGAGATATTCCTGTTCACCCTTCCCGCGACCTTCACCATCACCCTTCCCATGGGCGTGCTGGTCGGCATCCTGGTGGGACTCAGCCGTATGGCGGCCGACAGCGAGGTCACCGCCATTCGTGCCAGCGGTATGGGTGTGGGAATGTTCATCCGCTCCGTCGCCATCTTTGCTGTCGGGGCATGGCTGCTGGGCATGTTCAACAGCATCTATTTGGCGCCGCAGTCGGCCATCGCCCTCGACCATTTGCAGGAGCACTTGCGGTCCTCGCAGGCTTCCTTTGAGGTCGAGCCCCGCGTGTTTTACGAAGACTTCAAGAACACCGTCCTCTACGTGCAGGACGCCATTCCCTCCAAGGGGCAGGCGCTGTGGCGCGGCGTGTTTCTGGCTGACATCAGCGATCCCTCCTCTCCCAAGATCACCTTGGCCAAGCGTGGCGCCCTGTTGAGCGATGCTCCCGACAAACTGCGTTTTCATCTCGAAGATGGGACCCAGCAGGAGACGGTTCCCAAGGTCAAAGACCAGTATTCCATCACCACCTTCGACAACACCGAGATTCCCATCGCCTTACCCACCGACGAGACGCGTCCGCATGATTTGCTCCCGGTCGCCGAACTCGGCTTGCACAGCCTGCTGCGCAACGCGGCACGGGAACGCAAGCTGGCGGAAAGCGTTCGCAGTTGGGACCCCGGCAGCTATAACTACAGCCTGATCAAGGCCCGCTACTACGAAATCGAATTCCAACGCCGCTTTGCCTTGCCGACGGCCTGCCTGGTTCTGGCCATGGTCGGAATTCCTCTGGGGCTCTCGGCGCGTAAGGGCGGCAAAAGCACCGGCTTTGTGCTCACCATTCTGTTGGTCGTGGTCTATTACTTCTTCTCCATGATCGGCGTCCAGATGGCGCGTCAGGGAAGGATGTCGCCCTGGCTGGGTTCGTGGTGGGGCAACATTTTCTTCTTCCTGTGCGGACTGTTTCTGTTGTGGCGGGTCGACCGCATGCCCATTGAGATCGCGAATCTGACGGCGGGCTGGAAATTGCTGATGCAAAAGCTCCAGTCGCTGGGCGCCGACCGCAGAAGGCTCGCTACAGGACGCAAGGCAAGCACAGAGTCCGCCCTTCACCGCCATCGTTTCAGCGCTCGTTTTCCACTCATTCTGGATGACATGATCCTGCGCGACTTCGCCTTGTATCAGACGCTGATACTCACCACCTTTCTTGTCCTCGCCCTGGTGTTTACTTTCTTCGAGTTGCTCACCGACATCGTGCGCAACAAAGTACCCCTCATTACCGTCGCGGAATACCTCTGGAACCTCAGCCCCTCGATGATCTATCTGATGGCGCCTATGGCGGTGTTGCTCGGCGTCCTCATTACTTTTGGCCTGATGGACAAGAACAGCGAACTGATCGCCATGAAGGCCAGCGGTTTCAGCGTCTATCGCGCCACCCTCCCGGTCATCGTGCTCTGCGGAATCTTTGCCGCGGCCCTATTCGGCTTCGATCAGGTCTACATTCCGCACACCAACCGCCGGCAGGAGATCCTGCGCAACGAAATCAAGGGCAAGCCGCCCCAGACCTACCTCCAAGCCGATCGCAAATGGATCTTCGGACAGAACAACGAAATCTACTACTACCGCGTCTTCGATCCTGACCAGAACCGTTTCGGCGGCATCTCCATCTTTCAGTTTGATCCCGACACCTTCCAGCTGACGCGCCGCATCTATGCCGAACACGCCCATTGGGAAGACAGTTTGCAAAAGTGGGTCTTCGAGGAAGGTTGGGTGCGCACCCTGAACGGGGCGTCTATTCAAGACTACCGCACCTTCGACGTGTCCACCTTCAACGATCTGCGCGAGAATCCCGGCTACTTCAAGAAGGAAGTGAAGCAATCGTCGGAGATGAGCTACGACGAGCTGCGCCGCTATATTGACGACCTCCAGCAGAGCGGCTTCGACACCGTGCGCCTGAAAGTGCAGTTGCAGAAGAAGATTGCCTTCCCCCTGATCACGCTGGTCATGGCGATCCTGGCGATTCCCTTCTCGGCCTCTGGCCGTCGCGGCGGCGCGCTGGTCGGTGTGGCCGTAGCTTTGGGCATCGCCCTGGTCTACTGGGTGACGGCGGGATTGTTCGAAGCCATGGGTAATGCCAACCAGCTTCCCGCCATGCTGGCCGCCTGGGCACCAGATTTCATCTTCGCAGCCGCCGGTGGGTATTTGCTGCTGCGCGTGCCGACGTAGCAAGAAGCTTGTCAGCTATCAACCCTCAGCCGTCAGTTATCAGGCCGTCAGCTATCAGTGATGCCAAAGAGTCCAACCTTGCTTTCCTCTATCGAACGTTCCGGTGTGACTTAGGTCATTTCCTGGCTGCTATGCAGCGTGTTTTGATGAAAATCGGGAGAGTGGAGCATGGCCGAGGTGCGCTGTCCGGGGCAAGATACGCGGTATTGGAAGCTGGAGGACATCTATGAGATCGTCTGCCCGCACTGCGACAGCCGGGTGGAGTTCTTCAAGGACGACCATCGTCGCATCTGCAAGGTTTGCGGGAAGAATGTACTGAACCCGCGAAACGATATGGCGTGCGCGAAGTGGTGCAAGCACGCGAAGGAATGTCTGGAGTCGATTGGGGCGGGGGAGTTAGCAGCTACCGACGAAGTTGATCGCCCGTGACTGAAGTCACGCCCTGATACGAAAGACAAACGCACCCTGACGAAAGCCTCTCGAACCAGGCCAGTAGGCGATTCTGTGGGGCGCGGATAAAGGCGTTCGCCGTCTAGTAGCCGTGCTCGCTGCCTTCTTCCAGGCGCACTTTCCCGCGGAACATGCGATAGACGAAGATGAAATATCCTGCCACAAGGACCATCGCGATACTCCACCAGACGAAGCCGACGCTCAGGCCATGGGCTCCGGCGGCACTGTTGTGGATGGTCAGGTTGTACTGCGCGCCGGTGCTTGCGGGCAGCACGTTGGGATAGAGCGCGAAGACCGCTCCCACCAGCATGGCGATGATGTAGGCGCACGATGCCAGAAACGCGCCCTTCTCTTGCCGCCTGGAGTGCGCGAAGTACATGTACACCAGGCTGCCGATCACCAGCGCGGGCACCAGGAATCCAATGGGCCAGCGCGTGTAATTCTCCAGGATGTGCGGCACGGCATAGACTGTCGCAATCAAACTGAAGATGGTCAGTAGCACCTGCACAGGCCAGAACAAGGACACCACTCTGCGCGCGCGATAGTTCAGCTCGCCCCCGGTCTTGGTCGCGAGATATAGCGATCCATGGACCACCAGTGTCACCAGCGCGATGACGCCGCACATCACGGTGTACCAATCGAGGATGCCGTTCTGCGCGCCCACGCGCCAGTTCGTCCATAGCGGCTCGAAGAAATAGCCATCAGGATTAAGCGGCACACCGCGAACGACATTGCCGAGAGCCGCGCCGAAGAAGATCGCCAGCAGGATGCTGGAGACACCGAAGATGGTGTCAAAGAAGCCTCGCCAGACCTGCTCCTGCACATGGGCGCGGAATTCGATGCCGATGGCGCGCAGCATCAGCAGCCAGAGCACCATCATCAGCGGCAGGTAGAAACCGCTGAAGCCGGAGGCGTAAAGCTGCGGAAAGGCGAAGTACAGTGTGCCGCCGGCGGCCAGCAGCCAAACCTCATTGCCGTCCCACACCGGGCCGATCGCGCGAATTACTGTGCGCCGCTCTGTGTCATCCTTGGCGATGAAGAGATGAACTGCGCCCGCGCCCAGATCGAAGCCGTCGAGCACAACATAAATGGCGACCATTACCGCTACGATCATGAACCAGATGGTTGACATGGCTATCGCACCTCCACGGGATTCAAACGCGCCGCATCGATTTGCTGGCGCAGTTGCGGCGGCACAACCGGCTCTGGACCCTGCTCGATCTCACGCCGCACCAGGAAAAGAAAGAGAATGGAAAGCACGGTATACATCCCCAGGAATCCCAGGAAGCTGAACCAGGCATTACCGGCCGAGACCATCTTGGAGTAGCCATCCACCGTGCGCATAAGCCCATACACCAGCCACGGCTGGCGGCCGAACTCGGCCGTCATCCATCCCGCGGTGTTGGCAATGTAGGGGAATGGAAAGCTCAGCAGCAGAATCCACAACATCCAGCGCGCGTTGTACAGCTTCTTGCGCCACAGCAGAAACGTCGCCAGCGCTGTCACCGCGATGAAGATTGTCCCCAGCCCAACCATGATGTGGTACGTGTAATACAGCAGCGGAATGTTCTCCGGCCAGTCTTGCTTTGGCACCGAATTGAGGCCTTTGACCTCGGCCCCCCAGCTTCGCCAAGTTAGAAAGCTCAGCATCTTGGGAATGACGATGGGGTTGTCGATCTTTTGCGCCGCAACATCGGGCTGGCCCAGAATAACCAGCGGCGCTCCGGGTTGTGTATCCCAGAGAGCTTCCATCGCTGCCAGCGTCACCGGCTGATTGCGCGCCAGCATTCGGCCCTGCGCGTCGCCGGTCGGCACAATCTGTAACAGGCTCACGAAGAGCGCGGCAATCACACCTACGCGCACAAAGATGCGTCCCTGCTCGATGTGTTTTTCGCTGAGCAGATAAAACGCGCCCACGGCCGCCATCACAAACGCTCCCGTAATGGCCGCGCCGCTCATGTTGTGCGCGTACTGCCACCACGCCCAGGGATTCAGTACCAGCTGCCAGAAGCTGGTGAGTTGTACTGAGCCATCGGCCACGCGCTCGTAACCCACGGGATGCTGCATCCAGGCGTCGGTGGCAACAATGAAGTATCCGGACATCCAGGAGCCCAGAAATACCATCAGCGCCGAGAACCAGTGCAGGCCTTTGCTCAGGCGCTTCTCGCCATAAAGAAACAGCCCGAGGAATGCGGATTCCAGGAAGAAGGCAAAGCAGCCTTCCATGGCGAGGGTCTGCCCGATGACACCGCCGGCGAAGCGCGAGAAGTGCGACCAGTTGGTGCCAAACTGAAATTCCATCGGTATGCCCGTGACCACGCCGATGACGAAGTTGATGCCGAAGATTTTGGCCCAGAAGCGAGCGGCCTTGTCATAGCGCTCGTCGCCCGTCTTAAGCGCAATGGTTTTCAGGATCACGATCAGCGGCGCCAGCCCCATAGTCAACTGCGGGAACAGGTAGTGATAGGTGACCGTGAAAGCAAACTGAAGGCGGTGGATCAGGAGTGCGCTATCCATGCATAGACCTCGGAAAAAGTGTTGGCGCGAACGGATGCGGGGACCTGCCGCGAACAACGGCTGGGGCACTGCACATGGATCTAGTGTCGGTTATGGCTGCACTGGAAGCTGTGAAAGAGATCACAAAGATGTGTGATTGGCGTGATACTTAGACTGAGCGGCCCAATACCGCCGGTATTTCGAGCCGGTCGTCGATTTGCGGCAGCAGTGGACAGGAAATATGATTCGAAGCAGGCCGCGGCGCAGCTTACCAGGCGCAAGGTGCGGCTCGTATGCGGTAGTCACGTGCAGGAAAGGCCGGGATGGCGAAACTGGCAGACGCAGCGGACTTAAAATCCGCAGACCCGAAAGGGTTGTGGGGGTTCAAGTCCCCCTCCCGGCACCACTATTCTCTGCGCATATCGCGGTTCATTGACCCGGTCAATTCTCGCGAAAGGGACCTGATCGCAGTTCATCCCTCTATTTCCGGCTAGAGCAGAACGAGCCCGTGGGCAACTTGCCGCGGGTGTAGAAGCATCCCTTGCGCGCAGTAGCCGGCAAAGCGGCCTTAAACATGACGTTCCAGGTAGGGTCGTCGGGCAGACACTGTCCGGCTGGCGGCATCTGATCGCTGGCCATGAAGTCGTTGGGAAGCTGCACCCCGAATCCGTAGCAGCCGCCGGTGGCGCCGCCGGTGAAATCCGAGCTGTCCCAGGGGCAATCGATGGATTTGGTGGCCCAGTTGGAGCAGGCGTTCTGGCATTCCTTGTAGCCCTGGTCATTAGAGCTCAGTGCGCAGCCACAGCTATTGCTGGATGGATTCCAAGTGCAATAACTCTGCGGCTGGCAATGCTCTTCGATGGCCTGGGCATAGTTCTGCTTGAAGTCGGAGAAATTCATGTTCATGTGCACCGTCAAAATGCCCGCCATTTGATCGAAGTCGTAGCACCAGGCAAAATCCGTGCCCGGCTTGAGCGAGGAACACTCGACGATGGTGTAACTCCTCTGCGGCATGAACTGGAAGGGGCCATCCTTGTCCGCCCGTGTCACCCACAACTGAGTAGGATCGGAAGGGGTAAAGTCTGTCCCGACATACAGGGAATAAGCCTGGACGGTCGTCTCCTTGGCGTAAAGCAGAAAGACATTGTAGATTTGCGCTGCCGTGAAGACGTTGATGTCCGGCCCGACCGCCCAGTTATTCTGTGTGGTTAAGGACGCGCCGGTATCCATGTAGTAGCTGCCATTGTTGACCGTCAGGCTACTGCGCTGGTATACGGCTTGTCCGGCCATGCGAATGAAGGAGGCCGCATTGTCGTCGGCGGGAACCAGTCCCTCGCGATAAAGTGGCACGCCGAAACAGTTCGGTTGGGTGCACGTCTCGTCCCAGTTGGTCACGGGGACGGTACAGGCCGGGGGCACCGATCCGTTGGCGCAGGGAAACACTACCGAAGTGACATACTCATACGGGCTGGTGTTGGCCGTTCCGCACAGGGGCTCGGACAGGCTGCACGTTCCCCACGGCTGTGGCATGTTGTCCGCAATGTCGGAGGCGCATTCCACCGTCTCTACCGGCGCATTGAAGAAGTTGTCCTTGTTGACCGAGATAGTGGGGAGATACTGTTGCGCTTGCCGCATCGCCGGCCCCAGCAGGCCGGTCAGCGAGCCGTCGTCATCGCTTAGCTCGGTCTGGCGATCAACGTCCGTGAAGCCGTTGAACATCGCGCTATTCTGCACGCAATAGCGGTCCGCTGTCAGGGTGGTGTTTACGCTGTAGGTACCGGGCTGAAAGAGCGGTTCGATAACGAAGTGGCGGATGTCGACATTGTTGAAGAAAAGGTTCTTGGAGTGAAATTCCGGCGGGTAATAGAACCCGTTGGGCTGTTTCCACGCAATGGCGGCATTCGGCAAATAGCAGGTGTTTGCCTTGGAATCCAGCGGTACTCCCAGGGAGTTGCCGTACATCCACCCACTGCTTTGGCAGGTGGCGCCTTGTCCCGGGGTACAGCCGCTTAGCGTGGTTTCGTTGATGTTGAGATACGCATCGGAGTCCTGAAAGGATGGACCATCATAGATGTTGAACAGCCGCTGGTTCACAGCGAAGTTCTCCAGTTGCATGCTGATGCCTTCCTTCGGATTGAGGCAGTATGCAGCTTCCGGCGCGCCATTATCGGTCCGCAAGGCACACTTCAGCTGGGAGTTGGGATTAAACGGCCCGGCATTCAGCGCCAATGGATTTCCCGGCTGGGTGCTGCCGATGAAGACGTTCTTATGGGCCAGCGCCCAGTAGCCGGGAATTTCATCCGAGGTGCCATAGCCTCCGCCGGAGACAAACGTAACCCCTCCGTTCTGCACATCCGTGATGGCGCTGTTTGAAAGCAAATACCATTGCGGACGCAGCCACAGCGCCGCGAACCCCGTATCGGCCCAGTTGAAGGATGTGGTGAAGTGGTCGATGGCGGTGACTGCGCAATTTTGTTCCGAGCCGGCCGCACATGTGGGGACGGCGCTGTTACTGCTGCAATCCAGATCCGGAGGACAGAGCGTGGGATAGCGTCCCTGGCTTGGATTCACCATGGGGTAGTAGTTCTCGGCGGCGGTAGTGCCGATTCCCGGAGCCAGCGGATTGCTAACCCTCGGGACGAGCGGCGCGCCTGAATCGCCGTTGGAAACCAGGCCGAAGCACTGAACACTTTGCCCAATCGTAAAAAAGGCATTCTGCGAACTGACGCAAGAGTTGCCCACGAAGCGCTTCAGGGGCGTGGTTCCGTAGCGGTTCTGAGTGTCCACCTGTTGCTCGGCTGCGTAGCCGGTTCCCCAGTACTGGTAGCGGGAGTATCCGCTGTTACCGCCCGGGGTCAGCCAGTAGCACATGCCGCAGCCACCCGCACCGCTGGCCGTGTTGTACTGGAAATCGTTCCAGCCGTTCATGATCCAATACGGCGTGGGATGGTCCACGTCGGTGGAGTATGGGATCTGGTCCGTTGCCCCCGAGGAAGGCTCCGTGGCCGCCAGAATTCCTGGGACGCAGCGCGGGTTCTGGGGGTTCACTATCGCTGACCGGGCAAAGACTCCGAGATTGCCAAAGAGCTTGTTGTCGGTCTCCGTGCCATCCTCAAGGTAGTATCCATGCCCGATGGAAAGGAAGCCGATATTGCGCGCCAGGGTCACTCCAGAGGTGGCGTGGATGGTGTACCAGCGCGTCATGGAATCCCATACTGAGGAGTCGGCGACATAGGTATTCACCGGAGTCTGGCGCGCCATATGGAAGTGGACGGGATAATGCATGATGCGTCCGCCCTGTCCCAGTTGATAAAACTCCACTCCCTGCACCTGGTAGGACTGGAAGCCCTGGCGCACGATGGTGTCCCCGCCAAAGAAGTAGCAATCTTGTGGATTCTTGCTGCAAACAGGCGGGGCACCGCTTTGACACTTACTGGGGTCGGGGAAGGGCGATCCTGGGGTATCGCCGCCGGAGATGATCCGGATGCTGCGGCTCAGCAGCCCTACTGCCGCGCGCGTTTCCACACAGCGGGTTTGGCCGGCGGAACACTTGATGCTGGTGTCCTGGTCTGGTCCGACACCGGCAGGCACTAAGCTGGTGTCGAAGGTCGTGCCATTGTGCGAATACACCGCCGGAGTAGTGGTGAGGACGGTAAGGCCATGGTTGGTGCTGACTGACTTGATGGTCAACAGCTCCGAGTGCCCCGGCAAGTAATCCGTAGTGCTGACAACGATCTGGTCGCCCTTCTGCCAGTCAACGAAGCGATCGAGATACAAGAGACTGAAACTATTTCCGGGGGAAAGGTTGCCCGCTAGTCGCGCCCAACTGGTGCCGGAATCCGAAGGCTTCACCGCCCCGTAGGTCGCTCCCTTCTTACCAAACAATTGCAGCGTGCCACCGTAGGACAATGCCAATACCTTGTAGCCAAAGTAGCCGGGGGGATCGCCTCCTCCGTCGTAGTCGATGGGCATGTATTGGTAAAAGCAGTCCGTGACCCCGCCGGGCAAGGAGTTTGACACGCATGAGGTGGGATCAATTTCCATGGACACATTCGACGTCCAGATGCCCATGGGAACTCCGCACGGGCCTACTGTATCCGACGTGGGCGTTTGGCAAACAATGCCCTGCGCATGACCGTTCGTTCCCTCGTCCACACCCCATAGGTGAAAGGCGACGTGCCCGCCAGCGGTCCCGATGGGCGCGGTAGTGCTTCCAGCTATCAGACTGCCGGTGTTCTCCACCAGGATGGATTCCGCCCAGAAATCGATGTTTGCGTCGGTGAACAATAGCGTGCCGCCACTGATGATGTTTACGTTGTGGTACTGGTAGGTGCCGGCCGCCACCGTGCACGTACCCCCCGAAACGATCAGGTCTCCGCCATTTCCGTTTGGCAACTGGCCCGTAGTGCAGGTGGTAGTGTCGGCGCGGGCGCCGGCGGCCAGGAAAGCGATTGTAATAACGGTGGCGAGAAGGTTAGTTGTCCGCCTCCGGATTCGAACGCAAGGTTGGATACTTCCTCGGCATGTTTTCAACGCTTCTCCCGTCTTCCGGCCCCAGTTGGTCCACCACGATTCCAGAGAGCGTCAAGCATCCTACTACGGGGTGCCTGACGGAGAATATGAAAAAAGGTTTTCATTTATGTGAAAACCCTCGCTGCGGTTTCGTAAAGAAGATTCCGATCATCGAAGCTCGCGGATAAATCAACCGCGATGCGCAAGGAGAGCAGGCAGCATCTCTACGATTCGCTGTCTCCTGGATCACCGGCGATCAACAGGCCCCAGCACCGCCAGCCCCATCAGCGTCGCAGGCTAGCTATGCCCGACCGGGCACTTGTCACCGCTTAGCCGATGTGCCCTGATTCGCCGGCCACTCTTGAGCGTGAGGTAGAGGTCTTTGCCCTTCTCAATGACTGAAACTATCTGGCCACCGCTGTCGAGCAGGTCGTGGGCCTCGGTAGCATCGGTGGTGGTGATCTCGCCGCAATAGGTCACCGAGTCTCGAACCGCAAAATCCACAGTGAACTCGCGCACCAGGAACCAGCGTCCGTTCTGGACAACTCGCTTGTCGGAACGCAGATTGGTCAAGGTACCAGTGTTGGCTTCGTCGGCAGATGGGGCGGTTTGCCCGGGAAGGCGCGGCGATAGAAACAAAAAGACAAGCACCGGCACGACGAGAATCCGGCTGAGCCTGATTCGCCTTGGTTCGGCCGGGATTTCATCTCCGGTCATTGAGACGCCTCTATTCTAATCATGGGACGGCTCTGCCCGTCTACCGGCGCATTAATTTAATCTTGTTGCTTGGACTTTGAGGGGTTCGCGCCAGTAGTTCGGCGACAAGCACTTCAGATTCTTGTCGGACCCCGGCGAATACAACGGCCCGGATCGACGCGCTACTTCGGTTGCAAGCGTAAACAGATCGTACTGATCGTCATCAGCAAGGTCACACTCATCATTGAAGAAAAACACCCAGTTGTCTCATTTCTCTAGCCCTTTGCGAAACTCCCCTGTTGCCAACGCTCCGTACCATTCTATCCAGTGGCGAGTCGTTTCGTCTTCCCGGCAAGTCGAGTCCAGAGGTGAGTGAATAGCACTCGCCCAGGCGGCCCAGATGCCCTCGCAAGACAAAGAAACCGTCTGGCCCCCTGCATACTTGTCCCTTCCGGTCGCCCCCGTCCTACTTTTCGAGCAGACAATATTCACCGATCTTCTGAGTGGTAGCCGGATCCGCCGCCGACGGATACAGATCCACGTTCTGGCAGTCGTACGTCCCCCAGTTCTTGGGCAGTCGAATCATCAGGTACGTCCCGGCTTCCGGAGCCTTGCAGGCTTCCGCGCCCTTGTTGCAGTTCAGCTCAAACGACGTTGTTTCCTGGCTCGACGTTGCCTCTGGCGCGATCGTAACGATGACCACACCGTTGCTGATTTCGCTCTTCTTGACCGTAATCGTCGATTTGTCCTGGGCCGCCAGTTGGGCAGCAACCATAACGGCAAGGAGAATGATTGCTTTTTTCATGACCTAACCCTCCTCACTCGAGAACCCCTCTCCCAGCAGCCTTTAGTCAGGGTGAGATTGGGAAAGCCGCTTGGCTGCGTCATTCTTCACTCCCAACCCCGAAGCTGCCGACAATCAATGATCCGCCGGCGCATGCAAATTGTCTGTGATCCATAACCCATGGAAGAGTGTTGGTGAGGGGGGTGTTCGAATGCGAAAAGGGCCGCCAAAACTCGAATTCCCAAAATGGTAATATTTTGGGCTTGAGCCTGTCCTCGTGGCCGCTCCGTCTCTGCTAACCGAGGATGGGCAGCGCGTCTTATTGCGATTTAGGTGAACGCATAGGAGAACAGAACATGGCAAGTCTGAAGGATGAAACCGGCAATAATGACGCCAAAGCTTCGCGAGTCGATATGAAGTTCGAGCTCGTCGTCATCCCCGTTTCGGACGCCGAGCGTGCGAAACAGTTTTACGCCGGGCTGGGGTGGCGGCTCGACGCCGACTACGACAACGGCAGCGACTTCCGCGTGATCCAGATCACGCCTCCGGGCTCCGGAAGCTCGATCATCTTTGGCAAGAACGTTACCGCTGCGGCACCCGGTTCCGCCCAAGGCATGTACCTGGTCGTCTCTGACATCGAGGCCGCGCGCGGCGAGTTGCTTGGCCGCGGCGTCAAGGTCGGCGAAGTATTTCACGATGCCAACGGCGTGTACGCAGGCCCAGACGAACCTTACCTGTTTGGGCGGCTCCGGGTGGGCGGGCGCGATCCCGAGCATCGCAGCTACCGCTCCTTCGCCTCGTTCAGCGATCCGGACGGCAATGGCTGGCTGTTACAGGAGATTACGACACGGCTCCCCGGACGCATCGCCGGCAATACGGCCTATGGGTCGGTTAGCGACCTGGCGGGGGCGCTTCGGCGTGCGGAGGCTGCCCACGGCGAGCACGAGAAGCGCCTCGGCAAGCGAGATGAGAACTGGCCCGACTGGTACGCCGCGTACATGGTGCGCGAGCAGTCCGGCGAAGAGCCACCGCAATGAACGACTACGCCGTGATCATCATCGGCCGTTGCACGCCGGGCAGAGGTCTGGATTCGAAGCCAGTTCCTACCCGGCGGGGCGTCGAGGTCTTCGATCACGGATTCCTGGAGGAATCATGAGCACCGCCGCAACCGCTTTTGCCAGCCAACGCGGACCGGAACTCCTCGGGCAAACCGTCGTCCTAATCGGCGGCAGCGCCGGCATCGGACTCGAAACGGCACGACGAGCACGGTCTGAGGGCGCCGAGGTGATCCTCACCGCGCGCGACCCGGATCGCCTCCAGAGGGCAGCGAGGGAGCTCCACGCGCTGAGCACTACGGCCTTCGACGCCACCGACTTCGAACGGCTGGGACAGTTCTTCAACGAGCTACCCAAGCCGATCGACCATGTTCTGGTCACAGGTCCGGGTCCCTACTACGCGCCGCTGGCGGAGTTCGACTTCGAAGCGGCACGCCGCGACCTGGAAGCCCACATCCTGCTGCCCCTGCACGTCGCCCGGAACGCCGCCAGCAAGGTTCGCCCGGGAGGGACTTTGCTCTTTATGGGCGGCACCGGAGGCCGTAGCACGGCGCCGGGTCTCGCGCTCATCTCGGCTCTCACGGCTGCGCTTCCGGCCCTGATCAAGAATCTCGCGCTGGAGATCTCGCCCGTTCGAGTCAACCTCATCGCCGCCGGTTTCGTAGACACACCGTTGTCGGCGACACTGCTCGGCGACCAACTGGACAAGCGCCGGGAGCAGCTTCGCACTACCCTGCCCATCCGGCGCGTCGTCGGAGCGGCCGACGTCGCCGCGCTCGCCGTACACATCATGACCAACACCGCCCTCACTGGCGCAACCTTCGACATCGATGGCGGACAGCAACTCGTCGAGAGCTAGAGGAAGTGCCCCTTGGGTGGACGGCGTAGCTTAGTGAATTTGGAACGAGGTGCCTATGAGACGAATCGCTTTCTTGCTGGTAGCGGTTGCAGCGGCGGCCGGCGTGCTCGTCTGCATGGCCGATGCATCCGGACAAGCCGATGGAGAGGCTGCTCCCATCTTCGGAATCAAGATTCCCCCCGGATATCGCGACTGGAGATTGATCTCCGTGGCCCACGAGGCCGGCAACCTCAACGATTTACGCGCCATGCTGGGCAACGATGTAGCCATCAAGGCCTATCGTGAAGGAAAACTGCCCTTCCCGGATGGCACAATCATTGCCCGGCTGGCCTGGAGCTATGTCCCGTCTGTGGAAAACAACAAAGTCTTTGGCCGCGATCAATCGTTCGTTGCCGGGGCTCCCATCAATCTTCAGTTGATGGTCAAGGACTCAAGAAAATACGCAGCGACGGGCGGTTGGGGCTTCGCGCAATTCAAAGACGGCAAACCCGCCGACGCGGCGCTGCTCAAGACCTGCTTTCCTTGCCACGAGCCTGCCAAAGCTCAGGACTTTGTATTCACGCGTTACGCACCCTCACCGTGATACCAAGACTCGAAAGTTGTCGATGGTCGCTCCGCTGGGCGCGAGACAATGGCGACCCGCACGGGTTACTTTCTAAGAATGGTTCCGTCTTACAGGAGAATCAGGACAGCCAACATGCAACGGGTTATGTGGTTTGGCGGGATTGCCGCAGCTCTTTTGACTGCTCTGCTCCTCAGCAGTTGCGGTGGCGGATTTTTCCCATCATCGACCCAGATTACCGCGCTCACTTTGTCGCCAGTCAGCGCCTACATCACCCCGACGGGCACGGAGCAGTTCACGGCAACCGCAACTTTCGGCAACAACACGTCAGGCGATGTGACGTCGCAAGTGACGTGGACATCTTCTTCCCCGACCGTCGCTACCATCGATAGTTCCGGGCTGGCGACCGGAGTAGCGCTAGGAACCACCACCATTACCGCCAAATCGAACAACAGCAGCGTGACCGCGACCGCTCCGGTAACGGTCAGCAGCAAGACCATTGTCAGCATCGCAGTGACTCCGGTCGACCCCTCGATAAGCCTGTCTCTCGATCAGCAACAACAGTTCACGGCGACGGCCACGTATTCTGACGGCACGATGGGAAATGTTACCGCTTCAGCGACTTGGAGCTCCAGCGCTACCACGGTGGCGACGATCACCAGCACCGGCTTGGCCAGCCCGGTCGCACTTGGAAGCGTCACCATCAGCGCGTCGCTGGGAGGCGCCGTCGGCGACACGTCATTGACGGTCACGCAGTAGAACAAAGTGCTAAGGCGGCGAATTTACCCGCGCGCGGTTTTCTGGTCGCTGAAGACCTGTCCGTCGCGGATGTGGATGACACGGTGAGCGTACTCCGCAATGTCGTGCTCGTGGGTCACGAGGACAATGGTGTTGCCCTGGTCGTGCAATCGGTCGAAGAGCGCCATGATCTCGATGCCCGTCTGGGAGTCGAGATTGCCGGTAGGCTCGTCGGCGAGAATGATGGAGGGATTGTTTACCAGCGCGCGCGCAATGGCGACGCGTTGCCGTTGGCCGCCGGACAGCTCGTTGGGTTTGTGGTTCATGCGCGATTCCATGCCCACCGAAGCCAGGACCTTCTTGGCGCGGTCGATACGCTCTTCGGCGGGCAGGCCCGCGTAAATTAGCGGCAGCTCGACGTTGTGCAGCGAACTCGCGCGCGCCAGCAGATTGAAGGTCTGGAAAACAAAACCGATTTCCTTGTTGCGGATGCGGGCCAATTCGTCGTCATCCAATTCGCTGACCAACTGCCCATTCAGCCAATAGTTCCCTTTGCTGGGCGTATCCAGGCAGCCAATTAGGTTCATCAGCGTGGACTTGCCGGAGCCCGAAGGGCCCATAATGGCGACGTATTCGCCACGCTGGATGCGGATATTCAGGCCGCGCAACGCTTGCACCTGCTGCTCCGACCCCATGTCGTAGGTCTTCCACAGGTCTTCGGTGCAGATGATGCAGCTATCGGGCACGGCCGCAACCTTCGGCGCCGCCAAGCTCGCTAAGTCCGTTGCCATCTTCTTCTTCTCCTCGGGCGGTTGCTGGTCGGGGATACTCATTCATCAAGCTCGCTGTGGCGCTATTCGCTTTTCGTTCTTCGCCAGAGCTCGAAGACAGCGTTTCCGGCGAAGAGCGAATGGCGAACAGCGAGAAGCGATGACTACGATTCTTCGTCCTTCGGCTTGACCGAATTGTCGAGCTTCACACTGGCCCCGTTACGCAGGGTCCGCAGCACCTTGTAGCTTCCGGTAACGATCTCATCACCTTCCTGGAGCCCGCCAGTAACTTCGATATCAGTGGTCCCGCTGATACCCGTTGTCACTGGTACGAAGACCGCTTCTTTCTTGTTCCGAAGAACAAAAACGCCTTGCAGGTCTTCCTTGGGGTTTCCCGCCGGGACCGAGGCTTGCACGGAACCCTTCTTGCCCTTGTCAGGGGTCAGATCGCCGCGCTCACGAATGGTTAGCGCCTGAATTGGAATCGCCAGCACGCCGCTTCGATTGGCGGTGGTAATGCGCGCGGTCGCGGATAGTCCGGGATGCACGTTGGGGGGCGGATTCTGTAGCGCGATCACCACCTTGAAATCCTTGGCTTCCTGTCCGCTGGAGACAGTCTGCGCCGTGGACACGCCGGTGGAGCGCAGCACTGCATTCCCGCCGATCTCAGTCACGATGCCCTTGAACTTCTGCTTCGGAATGGCATCGATCGAGACTTCCGCCTGCTGCCCAAGTTGCACGTTCACGATGTCGCTCTCGTCCACCTTCACTTCCGCGGTAATCAACGATGTATCTGCAACCGTCATCAGAGTGCTGCCGGGTGAGTTTTGGATGCCGGGTACCACCGTCTCACCCTCGCGGACTGGGAGATTGGTAATGACGCCATCGAAGGGCGCACGATATTCCGTCTTACTCAAGGTGTCGCTCACACGGCGCAAGGTAGCGACACTCTGCCCGATTTTTCCCTGTGCTGAATCGACGTTGGCCTTCGCCTGGGCCAGCTTCGCTTTCGCCTCCCCAATCTGCGCGGTGGCAGTATCGTAGGCGGCTTTCTTGGTGTCGTAGTCCGACTTGGCGATCAGCTGAGCGTCGTACAGAGCTTTGTTGCGGTTGTAGTCGAGCGTCGCCCGTTCGTACTCCGCGTTGGCCTGGTTCAGATCGGCCTCGGCGGTGTTCACCGCAGCCTTCATAGCATTGGCGTCCATGCGCGATGCATTCACCATGGCATTGTTGGCGGCAACATCGGCGGCGTATTGAATGTTGTCCAATGACGCCAGCAGCTGACCCGCCTTCACCCGGTCGCCTTCTTTCACGTACAGGTGAGTAATCTTGGCTTGCAGAATTGCGCCAATGTTCACGTACACCTTGGGCTTGATCTCTCCAGAAGCAGTCACCACCGATGTCAAATCCTCGCGGGTGACCTTCCCCGTCTGTACCGCAACTACCCCTTTGCGGCTCTGCTGCACGGTAAAACCTACAATGGCCAGCAGAACCACCACGCCCCCGGCGATCAGTGCGATTTTTTTCCAGCCCTTCATTGGACCTCGAACAGAAATGAGTTGCGCGCTTCGCGGTTTGCGGCTCAACCTATCACGTGTACGTAGCGAGACGGTCTAAGGTTCCCGGTCGCAACCCGGGCGTCTCAAAAACCGCAACCGGACGAGTTTCCGCCAGGCCCCGGCGGGGACGAAAGCCGGCAGTGATCTGGCCGTATGCTCCGATAGCCTCGATTATAACCGCTTAGCTTGGACGAGAATTGTCGAGAATTGTGACAGGGAGAATCGTTGGGCGTCAACACCGCTGCCCGCAACTTGAAAAAAACGGCCCGGGAGCCCATATTCTTGAAGAACTTGGGGCGTAAAGCGGGGTTGTAAGCTGATGATGGCATTCAATCCCTGTAAGCGTGCATTTCGCACCGGAAACCTTGCTTTCGGGGTGGCGAGAACTTACAATTTTAGAAGCGAATAGTGTTCGTCGAGGAGTAGTTTGACAACAAAAATGAAGTCGCGGATGTGGTCGTTTTCGGTACTGATCGGCCTTGCTCTTTCTACGGTTTCCGCCGTGGCCCAGGATTCAGCGGCCCCTGCGGCGGCGGCCCCTGCCGACAACAAGTCCGGCCAAGCCACCACGCCGGCGGCCAACAGCGCTCCAGCCGCGGCCCCAGGCCAAGCTTCCGACAATTCCACGGATCCCCTGAAGCGTGCCTTGACGGAAAAGCAGAAGAAAGCCAGTTCCAAGGCGCTGAAGCAGGAGTTGAGCAGCACCTACAAGAAGTGGCTCAACGAGGACGTGATCTACATTATCAGTCCGGAGGAGAAGTCGGCCTTTAAGCAACTCTCCAACGACGAGGAGCGCGACCAATTCATCGAGCAGTTCTGGCTGCGTCGCGATCCGACCCCCGACACCCCCGAGAACGAGTACAAGGAAGAGCATTATCGCCGCATCGCTTACGCCAACGAGCACTTTGCCGCCGGCAAACCCGGCTGGAAGACGGACCGCGGCCGTATTTACATCATGTGGGGGGCCCCTGACCAGATCGTAGCCCACGATGCCGGGGGCACTTACGACCGGCCGCAGGAGGAGGGCGGCGGCACCACCAGTACCTATCCTTTCGAGGACTGGCGCTATCGCTACCTCGAAGGAGTCGGCCAGGAAGTCAATCTGGAGTTCGTCGACCCCTGCATGTGCGGCGACTTCCACCTGGCGACCAGCGTCAACGAAAAAGATGCCTTGTTAAACACCCCTGGCGGCGCCACGCAGTACGAGCAAATGGGCTTGAGCAGCAAGACCGACCGCATGGATCCTTTCGCCGCGAATCCTGGCACGATGCAGGCCATGCAGAACACCAAAGAGTTCGACAAGATGGAGATGATGGCCAAAGTGCAGGCGCCGCCACCGGTCAAATTCAAAGATCTGGAGGAGGTTGTCAGCCACAAGATCAACGTCAGTTTAATGCCCTTCGAAGTCCGCACCGATTACGTGAAGATCACTGGCGACACGGTGCTGGTTCCGGTGACCCTGCAAGTGAAGAACAAGGACATTACCTTTGTTTCCAAGGATGGCATTCAACGTGGGACGGTCAACATCTTCGGCCGCGTGACGGGACTTACGGGGCATGTCGCACAGACATTTGAGGACAGCGTACAAGTGGATGTGCCGCAAGAGCTGCTGGAAAAGACGATGGATCATTCCTCGCTCTATTGGAAGGCGGTTCCGCTGCGCCCCGGGCGCTATCGCATCGATATCGTGGTGAAGGACGTAAACGGCGATCGCATGGGCACCTGGACTCGCGGCATCGTGGTCCCCGAATATAGCGACGACAAGTTGTCAGCGTCCTCCCTGATTCTGGCCGATCAAATGGAGAAGGTCCCGAGCAAGAATGTGGGCTCGGGAGCCTTTGTGCTCGGCGAGACCAAGTTGACCTACCCCCATCTGGACGGCGCTGACGGCAAACCGGAAAGCTTTAAACACGATCAGCGCATGAGCTTGTGGATGCAGGTTTATAATCTTCAGCAGGACGAAAAGACCAAGAAGCCCTCGGCCAAGATTGACTATGAGATTGTGAACTTGGCCAACAACCAGGCGGTATTGCACTCTTCGGAGTCGACCGAAAGCCTGGGCAATGTGGGAGACCAAATCACGCTGGAGAAAAGCTTGAGCTTGAATAGCTTTCAACCCGGCGTCTACAAGCTGACGGTAAAAGTTGACGATAACGTCTCAAAACAGCAGATCGCGCCCACGGTGCGCTTTGCTGTTGAATAGCCCAGTAACCGGGATGGCGGTTTTAGTCCGCTGCACTTTTGCTCCCGAAACCTCTGACAGGAGGCGTACACAATGACCCGAATCCTGGCATATTGTGTGGTAGTGGCCTCGCTGTGCGTGGCGGCGTCGGCCGGGGTTAACGCGGGCTCAATTTCGGGATACGTCAGAAACTCGGCCGGCGTGCCGCAGATGGGCGCCACCGTCGAACTGCTCGGTTCCGCGGGACAACCCCAGATGGCGTACACCGATGCCCGGGGTTTCTTCAGTCTGTCCGGATTGGCCGCCGGCAGTTACGATGTGGATGTTTCCGCTCCTTCCTTCCTCAGCACCTTGCGTCAGGATGTTGTGCTGGCGGCCGGTTCCAGCAAGGTCATCAACATCACCCTGAAAACTTTGCTTGAAGCGGTCAGTATGCTGCCGCCGCTCAAGAAGGGCGATACCGATGACGACAGTTGGAGGTGGACCTTACGCTCGACTGCGAACCGTCCCGTTCTCCGTTTTGATGGCGACACCGCCCTCATCGTAGAAACCGAGCGGGAAGGACAGCCGCTAAAGGGGACGTTGGCTGTGATGGCAGGTGCTGCCGGCGAAGGCTATGGTAGCGCAGCCGACCTTGGAACCGCCTTTAACATCGAGCAGTCGCTCTTCCACACCGGCACTTTAGGATTTTCCGGGGACGTGGGATACGGAAGTGGTGTGCCCGACGGCGTGGTCCGCGCCTCTTACGCCCGCAACACGGCTAACGGAGACCAGTCTGTCGCTTTGATCGTGCGGCGCTTCTCTGCCCCGGACATGGTCCCGCATGACGGCGCCCTGGAAGCCATCGGAATGTCCTACCTGGACAGCTACTCGGTCGGCAACCTGATGGATGTGCAAGTCGGGGCTGAGGGACAGGCAATTGAGTTCCTGGGACACGAAGCAAACGCCTTCCGGCCCTCGGCTACCATGGATTTCCACCTGGGCGAGAACACGATTTTCGAATACCGGTACGCTACGTCCGAGCCCAACACCCGCGCCAGTAAGGGTTTCGACTCGGCCCCGGCAGACCTCAGCGAAACCGGTCCCCGCATGACCATGATCAACGGGCAGCCGCTGCTGGAGAATGCACATCACCATGAGGTCTCGCTCTCGGAGCGCATGGGCGCCAACAAGCTCCAGCTTGCCTATTACAACGACCGCATCAAGGACCCGGCATTGCTTGGCGTCGGCAATATCGACATCGCTACCGGCGACATTCTGCCCGATCCTTACTCCGGAACTTTCAGCTACAACGGTGGCGAGTTGCAGGCCCAGGGTGTTCGTTTCGTCTTCCAGCGCAGGCTGTCGAACAGCGTCACCGCGACCTTGGATTACGCTTACGGCGGCGTACTGGAGTTGCAGCAGCCCAACGTCAATTGGACTGCGGTACCGGATAACCTTGAGCACGGATGGCGGCACTCGGCCGCTCTCAAGCTGAATGGCACCCTGCCCCGCAGCAAGACGAAATGGATCGCTTCCTACCGCTGGACCAGCGGTCAGACCCTCGTCCCGGTCGACATTTTCAACGCGTCGGCGGGCCAGACCGATCCCTTCTTCAATCTTTTCGTCCGGCAGCCTCTGCCCCACTGCCACCTGATACCAGGAAACATGGAAGCGCTGATCGATGTGCGCAATCTGCTGGCGCAGGGCTATGTGCCCGTGGTTGGGCCCGACGGCAGCACCGTCTACCTGGTGCAGTCGGCACGCAGCGTCCGCGGCGGACTGGCCTTTACCTTCTAGAGACTGATTTTTCCGACTAGCCCGCCGTAACCCGGCGGGTATTTTTTTGGGAGCAGCCCCCACTCGCCTTTATGGTTTATTGAGGTCCGCGGGAAAGGATTTGAACTCGACCTGCCGTTGCATGGCTTTCTCGACGCCCTTGGCATCAGTGAGGTGCTGAATCAAAGTGCCCTTGATAACGCGGTAGCCTTCTTCCGGAGGTTTCCTGCCTGCTGTGGTCGTAATTGTCCCGCTGAAGTCGTACCACATGCCATGGATAGTTTTTGTGGTGAAGCTGAGGCGGCCGCCTTGCAGAGACGTCTTGTCGAAGAACTGGTCGATGAACTGCCCCTTGTCGCTGTCGGAATCTCCAAAGCGGGAGATGTAGCCGGAGAGCTTGCCGTCGTCAACCGTAAGCTGCACAAACTCACCCTCGCGCAGAAAGGAATACATGCCGGAGATATCGCTCGCGGCGTCGCGTGCCCTGGCGGATTCCTGGGTTGCGGATACTATGGGCGTTCGGGCAACAGCCATGGTAAGCAGACAAACCGTCAGCAGTATCGGAAAATGGCTTCGCATGCTTCTTCAATAGTACTGCACGCGGCAAATAGCATGTTGGCCTCTCCATGTACAATGTCCTGTTTCGCATGAGGTGGTCTTGTCCCTTCTACGGTTTCTTATGTTGCTGTCTTTGGTTGTCTGGATTGGCGGCCTGATCTTCTTTGCCTTCGTGCTTGCGCCCACCGTCTTCAACCCCGCCGTCCTTCCGACCCGCCAGTTGGCGGGCAATGTAGTCAATCGCAGCCTGGGTATCCTGCACGGGATGGCAATCTGCTGCGGCGTGGTTTTCGCCATCACGTCGATGATCGACTCGCGCGTGGTGAACGGCGTGGCCGAGCCGTTCGCCGCCCGTCATCTGCTGATCTACCTGATGATCGTGCTCACGCTGGTGAGCGTCTTCGGCGTTGGGGCAAAGATGCAGGTGCTGCGCCAGCAGATGGTGATGATCGACGAAGTCCCGCATAACGACCCGCGCCGCGTTGAGTTCAACCGGCTGCACGTGTGGTCAACGCGAATCGAGGGCACAGTGCTGGTGCTTGGCTTGGCATTGCTCTATCTCACCGCAAGACGGCTATCATAGAAGCAGTTTCCAGTTTCCAATCGAGTTATCGGCTTCCTGCGAGTGCGGAGGTGGAAGCGTCGTCTCTGTCACGATCAGATTTATTCTTATGCTAAGAGCTAAAAGCTATCAGCTAAGAGCCTCGCGAAAAGCGAACAGCGAAAGGCGAAAAGCGTACTCATGAAAACCGGCATCATAGGCCTCCCGCAGGTAGGCAAAACTTCCCTCTTCGTCATGTTGACCAAACAGCAGGTGACGCAGCGCTCGGGCAACCCGCGCGAGGCACATCTGGGCGTCGCCAAGGTTCCCGACGACCGTCTCGATCGCCTGGCTGCCCTCTATAACCCCAAGAAACTGGTCCACGCCAGCGTGGAATACGCCGACGTGGCCGCGCTCAGCAAGGAAGCCCTGAGCGAGACTGCCTTCGCAGCCAACCTGCGCAACGTTGATGCGCTGGCCCACGTCGTGCGCGTTTTCGAAGACGATTCGATTCCGCACGTCGGCCCGGTTGATCCGCTGCGCGACATCAAGAACATCGACTTCGATCTCATCGTCAACGATTTGGGGCAAGTCGAGAAGCGGCTGGAGCGCGTGGCAAAGGACTTGAAGAAGCTGAAGTCCCTTGAGTCCGAACGGGAGCAGGATCTACTGCTGCGCGCCAAAGCCCACCTGGAGACGGAGCGTCCGCTGCGCGAGATGGAGATGACGCCGGATGACAAGAAGCGGGTCCGCGGCTTCATGTTCCTCAGCGAGAAACCAATTCTCTATGTCCTGAACATTGGCGAGAGCCCCACGCTCGGCAAGGACCTGGAATACGCAGTAGAGAAGTATGGCATCAGCGAGGTCGCCTCCCGTCCAAACACCGGCGCGCTCGCGGTCTGCGCCAAAGTTGAGGCCGAGCTCGCCGAGATGAGCGACGAGGACGCTGCCGAATTTCTCTCCAGCTACGAACTGACGGAGAGCGGGCTGGTGCGCCTCATCCGCAAGAGCTACGAACTGCTGGGCCTGATCTCATTCTTCACCGTCGGCGAAGACGAGTGCCGGGCCTGGACCGTCGAACGCGGCTCCAAGGCGGTGAACGCGGCCGGGGCGATCCATACCGATCTGGAGCATCACTTCATCCGCGCCGAGACAATCCACTGGGACCAACTGCTGGAAGCCGGCTCCGAAGCCGAAGCCCGCGCTCGCGGCACTCTGCGACTGGAAGGCAAAGAGTACATCGTGAAGGACGGCGACGTGATGCACATCAGGCATAGTGGGTAGGGATTGGAGATCAGGGGCTAAGGGAGTAGGGATTGGGGGTCTCTGCTGCTCTAGCCCCCAATCCCTATTCCCAAATCCCATTCTATGGAATGATGACGAACCGTCGTCCCTGCTGCTCGCGTTGCCAGGCGGCTTCGACGTCGGCGAGCGGAATTCGCTCCGTTTCGATCTGAAGCTCCTCACTGGCCGCGTTGGCCATGACTTGTTGCATGGCGTCAGCCAGCACCTCGCGAGGCGGCATTCCCGCAGTCCCCATAATCGTCAGTGGCGTGCTACGCAGCACCGCGGCGGGCAGCGAGATTGTCGATCCAGCGCTCTCCCCAACCTGGACATAACGAGTCTCGGAGCCAATCGCAGCGAATTCCTTTCGCGTGATCGCGGCCAGAAATGCCTCCGCCGGTTGTCCCCAAACGTAATCGATGACGACCTGAAAACCTGATGAGCCTGCCTCGCGTGCAAACGCCTCACTGAGTTCGTCGGCAGATGAGTCGAGCCGAATGGTTGCGTCAGCACCGTGCTGGTGTAATTTGCTCAACGCTTCGGGATTGCGGCCTGCGGCAACCACGCGAGCCGCGCCCAGAAGCTTGGCGATCCTTGTCGCCAGCTTACCCGTCACGCCGGTCGCTCCGAGGATCAGGACATTCTCGCCGGGCGCTAGTTTTGCGCGGGCAGCGAGCGTAAGCCAGGCCGAGACGCCGGGGTTAACGATGGCGGCCGCGGTTTCGTCGCTCAGGGCATCCGGTATAGCAAAGGTGAAAGCGCGCCGTACCACTGCACGTTCTGCCATCGCGCCATAAGGCGGCCGGACACCTCCGAAGAACACACGGCTGCCGTCGTCCAGATGCCCCACGCCATCGATGCCACAGACACTTGGGAGCGCGTGGGTACTGGCGTAGTGGGAGCCGCTGGCCAGTTGCTTGTCGACCGGCTTCAACGCGGCCGCATGAACATGTACGATCACCTCGCCATCGCCCGCAACCGGTTCTTCGAACGGCGCACAGCGCGGCGGTTGGCCCATCGTGTGTAGAACGGCAGCATTCATGATCAGACGATTGTACAATCGTCCGCCTTCTCCCGAACCTGCGGTTCACGGGCTGAAGTCCGCGTCATTCTTGAGTCCACTACGGCGCGTCCGAAGCCGTGCCTTTTCTGGCCACTAGCCACCAACCTGCTATTCTGCTGGCTTGATGTCTCCCATTCTCACCAGCATCTTACTGGGCCTGACGGCAGCTGCCGCGAACGTCTTCGGCGGCGCGGTGATCGTGCAGAAGCACTGGGAGCGCAGCTACCTGCGCTACTTCGTGGCCCTGGGCGCGGGATTCATGCTGGCCACGGCACTGGTCGAAATGGTTCCCGAGAGTCTGGCCCTGGCCCAACGCAACGGCGCGCTGCTGGTGCTTGCCGGATACCTGCTGGTCCATTTCTTCGAGCACACCATCACGCCCCATTTTCATTACGGCGAAGAGACGCACTCCGACGAGTATGTGCACTCGCATCGCCGCGTCTCGGTGCTGTTCGGGCTGATGATCCACACCTTCTTCGACGGCATCGCCATCACCGCTGGCTTTCTGGTTTCGCCGTTCCTGGGCTGGATCATCTTCATCGCAATCTTCCTGCACAAGATTCCGGAAGGTTTCACCGTGACCTCGGTGATGCTGGCGAGCGGGTTAAGCAAACGGCGATCGTGGTTCGCCTCGGTGTTGTTAGGTTTGTCGACGCTGGCAGGCGTGTTCACGATGGCGATTGGCCAGCACGCGGTGAGCTATGGATTACCGATCGCCGCGGGCGTCACGATTTATGTTGCCGCATCCGACCTGATTCCGGAGGTCAATCGCGAGCCGGGCGTGAAAATGGCGCTGGTGGTGTTTATCGGCGTCGCCGCGATGTTTCTGCTGGATCGCCTGGTGCACGCGCTGCACTAGAGGGCGACGGCTAATTCGCATCGTCACCCAGGAGCCGGTCCGGCTTTTGCCAAGAGCGGTTTTTCAGGCATGTGACGAGTGTCATTGAAGCTCTGCGCCGGATAAGCTTAACCTGTATTCATTCGAGGTCATCATCATGTTTACCGGATTAGTGGAAGAAGTCGGAACTATCGCCAGTATCGCCGAGAGCGGCGGCAATCACCGCATTACCATCAACGCTCCCAACAGCGCGAAGGAGTTGAAGGAGGGCAACAGTGTGGCCGTCAGCGGAGTTTGCCTGACCGCGCTCAACATCCAGCCAGAATCTTTTTGCGCTGACTTGGCTGCCGAAACCTGGATGCGAACATCACTCTCGCGCATTACCCAAGGCGCGCAGGTGAATCTGGAACTGCCGCTCAAGGCCGACGGACGCATGGGCGGCCACATGGTCCAGGGACACGTGGACGGCACGGCGCGTTTTGTAGCGTTGGAGCCGATTGCGAACGCCGACGACTTCTGGCTTCTCCTCGACATTCCAGAGGAGTTGGAGAAGTACGTTGTCTTCAAGGGATCGATTGCGGTGGAAGGCATCAGCTTGACGGTGGCGAAGCTGGAGGGCCTGCGACTTACCATTGCCATCATTCCGCACACTATCAAGATGACGAACCTGGGATCGCTGAAGCCGGGCGACCCAGTGAACATCGAGACCGACATCGTTGCCAAATACCTGGAGAAGTGGACGCACCGCGACGAGCAAACGGGAGCGCTCACCGTCGACCGGCTGGTAGCGCAGGGATTCTAGCTGCGAGCGACAGGCTTTGCGCCAACAGAGTCCGTCAGCTTGCCTCTTTGCCGCAGGACATGCAAAACCTGCTTCCAGGAACCAGCCCTGTTCCGCATTTTGTGCAGAAACCCTGGAAGGCCCTGGCGGTTGGCTGCGTTGCCGTTGCGTTGGCAGCCGCCTGAGCCGTGGCCATCGTTTCATAAGCTCCGTACCGGCCTGCCGAGGCCGCGACGACGCCCTTCGGATTCGGTCCGTATCGGTTTGGACCTGGGGTGCCATCCATCACATGAAAGACAAACACCACGATGCCGCCCAAGGGTACAAGGGAGATGAGCAGCCACCAACCGCTGAGGTCTGCGTCGTGCAGCCGCCGTACAGATACCGCCAGACCCGGAATGAGCGTCGCCAGGCTGTAGCCAAACGCTATTAGAAGGAATAGGACGAATAAGGCCGGCGTGTGAGTCCGAGGGCGGATGAGTATGCCGGCCATCGCCACGACCATGATTGGGAAGAGGACGATGAAGTTGACCAAATGAAACATCCAATACTCTTTTCGCCTTGCCCTGCCGGTAAACACGGCGTACTTCCTCATCACCTCCAAGTACCAGTACATGCTTTCTCCTATGGCGCTTTGCAAGCTATGGCGGCATTGTGTGCTGCGGAGGAGCGCAGAGGCAACAAAAAACGGTGGTGGTTCCGGTACGGTGCAGGATTAAGGCGTTTCGAAGCGGGGCAGGTGCTCCGGCCTTTGCGCGCCGAAGTAATGCTCGTAGTCCATGGAGTCGAGTTCCAGGAACTCCTGCACGATGGGCTCCTGGCATTTGGCCATATCGGCGAAGGTGCCGAAGAAGATGGCCTTGGCTTCGTAGAGAAATACGAGCCGGTCAGCCAGTTTCTTGGCCAGCGCCATATCGTGGGTGACCACGATGCTGGTCAGCTTCAGCTGTTTCTTCAGCTTCTTGATTAAATCGCCCAGCAGATGGGCCATCAGAGGATCGACCATGGTGGTCGGTTCGTCATAGAGAACGGCATCGGGTTGCGCCGCAAGGGCGCGCGCGATGGCCACCGAACGCTTCATTCCGGTCGAGAGGTCGGAAGGCAGCAGATCGCGAAATTCGCGCACTCCCACCATGTCGAGCAAGCCGTCTATGATCTGATATATCTGCTCTTCCTCCAGGCCGCCGCGCTCGCGCAGCGGAAAGGCAACGTTTTCGCCGACAGTAAGCGAGTCAAAGAGCGCGCCGTTCTGAAATACCATGGTCACTTTTTTCCGAATGCGCTCCATATCTTTTTCGCCGTAGTCGGTAATGTCTTCGTACGCGACCCAGATGCGCCCGCTGTCGGGCTTGAGGAAGCCCATGATCTCGTGGAGCGAGACCGATTTGCCGACGCCGCTTCGTCCCAGAATGCACACCGTCTCACCGGGCATGACGTCAAAGCTGACGCCGTCCAGCACTACATTGCTGCCGAATGCCTTGTGCACGTCCTGGAACTCGATGTAGGGCTTTTGATCGTTCATCTGGGTTCGCTCTTCCCGTGTCGCCTTTGGCTGTTCGCTGCCCATTTGTCTCTCTGCGCTTTTCGTTTTCAACTTTCGCTTTTTGGTATTGGGCCCACGCCATCCGTGCTTGCCCAATAGTGCGTCAGCGCTGCGAAAATGCGTTCAGTTCATCGTATTCCTGACGGGTATTTAGGTTTCGGAAGATGTCCGCGCTAAACCCGCTGGAGACGATTTCCTGTTCCATGATATAGCGCGTTGGGACACGCGAGAACAAACGCCCGATCTTGTAGTCGCCGTTTTGTAACGCTTGCTCGGCAAGGCTGCGCACCTCTCGGCGGTAGATGGCACACAACGGTTGCGGCCCTCCCAGAGCGTCCGGGACAACAATCATCGCTTCGGCCGTTTTCGCTCGGTGCACCAGCCAGCCCAGAAAGTCCGCCGTCATAAGCGGTATATCGACGGAGAGCATCAGGTTGAGATCTGTGTTCGCTGCAGCGAGAGCGGCATGAATTCCACCCAGTGGACCGCAACCAGCATAGACGTCTTCGATGACGTCGCCGAAGGCCACATATCGCTGTTTCGGTCCGACGATGACGATTCTCTCCGCAACCGCAGCAGCCGTTTGCAGTGCGCGTTCGAGCAATGTCTGACCGCCGAACGAGAGCAGGGCCTTGTCGGAGCCCATGCGCGTGCTGCGGCCTCCAGCCAGGATGAATACGGTCACGCCTTCCACCACAGCATGATACTGGAAGGCCGCTATTCGCGGTTCGCTTTTCGCAATTCGCCAGAATGACGCTCTTCGCCCTCCGCTATTACTTTTCGCTGTTCGCCAGAATCGCGATCATGACGCGGATCTGATGTTTGCAAAGCCCAATTCAAGGCATCTTGCGGAGCAAGCCACTACCTGCATGAGCCAGCCTCGCCCTCTGGCGAGAAGCGCAGAGCGAAAGGCGAAGAGCGAGGTTTTCCCCTACGCACGCGCAGGGGTGAAGGTGCTGGTCTTGGGAATGCAGCCGTTGATTTCGATGGCAACAATGCGACCGGAGTGGTCCAGCTCGAGGGTTGCAGGTGCGGCGAGGACAGAGTCGCCGTTCAATCCTGGCAACACGATAAAAACGCGGTTCTCAACACAGTTGGCGTTGGGATCGCGCTTGAGGAAGGAAAGAGCGTAGTCGTTGCGGCAGATTTTCGGCAACAGGAAGCTGAGGTCGGCGATGTCGCCGGTTTCCGAGATGGACAGCGCCACTTCGACCGAAATCCGCGATTCTACTTCGTCTCCTTCGACTTCCGTCTTGGGCTTGAAGCAAATGTAGTACTCGAAGCCGGACTCGGGATCGAAGGGACTGCGATCCACCTGAAACGACATAGGCGCGTCCCCCTTATCGCGCAGCTTGGGAGAGGATATTAAATCAAGGCGGCGCTCCCCGCAACGGTTCGTGGGTGTGAAACCTAACTATCAGTAACGGCTCCGATATTACTCGCCTTCGGCATTCGAGGTTGCTGCGTGCAGGCGAGGCGCGTACAGTGGCGCCGCGCTCTGGTATATTTCGTGGATAGCAATTTCGGCTCGCTCATGCCAATTTTCTCGCCCACGGATTTCGCGAAGGAGCAGGTGCAGGCGGTGCAGGACTATTCCCTGCTCGCGGGCCGCTCCATCAGCAATATCTTTGCGCGCCCGCGCTACCTCGCCGACACCTTGTTACAGGCTGACCAGATCGGGGTGGGCTCGCTGCCCATCGTGGTGCTCACGGGCTTTTTTACCGGCGCCGTGCTGGCGCTACAAACCTCCAGCACGTTGCAGCAGTTTGGATCGATTTCCCTGACCGGCAAGCTGGTATCGCTTTCCATGGTGCGCGAACTCGGTCCGGTGCTGACCGGCCTGATGGTGGCCGGCCGCAATTCCAGTGGCATGGCCAGCGAACTGGGCTCCATGAAGGTCACCGAGCAGATTGACGCCATGCGGGCCATGGGCGTTGATCCTTCCAAGAAGCTGGTAACGCCGCGGGTGATGGCCACCGTGGTGATGTTGTTTTTTCTCAGCATCATCTCCGACCTGGTGGGACTGACCGGCGGCTTCGTGATTTCCTATCTGCTGCTGGGACTCAATGGCAATGAGTACTGGACCACGGCTTACCAGGCCCTCCGCTTTGGCGACGTTCTGATGGGGCTCACCAAGCCGACGGTGTTCGGCTTTATCATCGCCAGTGTCGGCTGCTATTACGGCCTGTCGGCCAAAGGCGGGACGCAAGGCGTGGGCCGCGCCACCACCCAGGCCGTGGTGGCCGCTTCGGTGCTGATCCTGGTCAGCGACTTTTTCATGACCCGCCTGCTCATGGGATTCTTTCAATACTGACGATGCCAACACTCGCCCCGCCACAAGAGCAGCGCGCGCCCTCCAGCTCCCAGCCGGGAGCACCGGTCTTAATTTTTGAGGACGTCGCAATTGCTTTCGACAATCCCGTGCTGGAGGGAATTTCGTTCGAGCTTCCCCGGGGTGAGACCAAAATTCTGATGGGCGTAGCCGGCACGGGAAAAACTTTGATCCTGAAATTGGCGCTAGGCCTGCTGAAACCGGACTCCGGCCGCATCATGGTGCTGCAAGACGAGATCACCCAGATGCGGGAGGAGGAGCTCTTCGCCCTGCGCCGCAAGATCGGAATGGTATTTCAGGAGAGCGCGCTGTTCGACTCGCTGACGGTAGAGGAGAACGTAGCTTACCGCCTGATCGAAGAAACTGGAAGAGTGACGGAAGAGATCCACGCCCGGGTGCTGGAGGCGTTACGCTTTGTGGAGTTGGAGCATACCGTCGACTTGTATCCCTCGGAGCTCTCCGGCGGGATGCGGCGCCGCGTGGCGATTGCGCGTGCCATCATTACGCAGCCCGAGGTGCTGTTATACGATTCGCCTACCGGAGGACTCGATCCAGTCACCTCCAACACCATCATTGAGCTGATTGTGAAGCAACGCGATGTCTATAAGACCAGTTCCCTGCTGGTGACTCATCGTCTGCAGGATGCCTTCACCATGGCCAGCCACTACTTCGATCGCGCGCAGAACAAAATGGTGCCCATCCAGGATGGCGCGCAGCAGGACCTGCATACGAAATTCCTGATTCTTCGCGATGGCCACATCATCTTCGAAGGCACCGCGGCCGAGCTGTTGCGCTGCAACGATCCCTATATTCGGGAATATTTGAGCTAGGGCACGATTGGCGTAGCGGAGCACAGCTCCGGCAGGCGGCTGGAAAATGAGAGGTCGCTGCAAACTGTGCCGCCGCTCTGCGGCTCACACCATTTCCCACATCGACCGGGGCCTCACGGCCCCGGCTCACGTCATCTCGTCGCTGCGCGGCTGGATTTGCATCACTTCGAGATGTTTGTCCTGCGCCAGACTCTGTTCTGGGTTGCGATGCAGTCTCTGCAGGCCCCCTCTACCATGCCTGACGCAAAGCAAGAGGCGCGGCTGAAGCCGCGCCCCCTCGACCAACTACGTCCAGCCTGCCCTACGCCTCCTACTTGGTGGCGGCAGCGGCGCGCATCTTGGCGAATTCGGCCATGCGCTCCTGTATGCGCTTCAGGCGCTCACGTTTTTCCGGCGTACCCGCCGCGACCTTTTCCATGCTCTGGAGGAACTCAGGGGACTTCATCATCTCTCGCATCTGCTTAACGAAGGGCTGCACCTTTGAGTACACAAAGTACATTTCGCCCAGGGTGTCGTCGGCCAGCGCCGGGTTGAGCGTGCCATGGACGATCAGGGCAGCCACCATCTCCCAGTAGCTTAAAACCTGTCGGACGTAGGCGTTTTCTTTGGTGCCAAAAGCGCCCATGACGGCCATCAGTTCCTCAAAGGTCGAGGGTGAAAACATTCCGACGAAATCGCGCGCCTGCCGCATGACGGGTTCGCGGCGCAGATCATAAAGTTTAAGGACCAGCTTGGCATCCTCGTAAGTAGGTTGCGAATTGCTCATGATTCCTCCAGGTGAGATCAGGTTGGAAAAGCCGCCGCAGCGACGGCTTCTCCGGGTGTTCGATGGCGAAGCTTCTTGTTTGGCTTCAGTGGCACTACTTGTTGGCTGGGGCCGGCATCTTTGAAAAGGCTTCCTTGGCGCGGCGTTCCATCTCTTCGGGTGCGACATCTTCGACGTGCTGGCCCAGGGCCCAGCGATGGCCAAAGGGATCGGTGATTTGGCCGTAGCGATCGCCCCAGAACTGATCTCCCAACGGCATGATGACCTTTGCGCCCGCAGCAACAGCCTGATTAAACAAGTCGTCGACACCTTCTTTAACGTAAAGGTTCAGGACCACCGGGCTGCCGCCAAGAGTTATCGGCGAGCCGCAGCCAAAGCCGGGGAACACATCGGCCAGCATCAGCCGGGCGCCGCCGATGTTCACTTCGGCGTGCATGACCTTTCCATCGGGCGTTTTGTGGATTCCGAGAATCTCACCGCCAAACGCATCTCTGTAAAACTCCGCAGCTTTGACGCTGTCGTCAACAACCAGGTGGGCGATAATCGTTGCATCCTTCGTTTTTCCTGCCATGTTCTCACCCCTTTCTCACATAAATGCCCGGCATACAGAGCCGGGCGGCTTGGATTGACAATCCCACCATTATGCAACAGCTTCGGGCCTTAGTTCGCGCGAGTAGTCACATTTAACCGAGCTTTCATCCCCGGCTTTCTTCTTGGCGCGGCGTTTGGGCTGATCGGCCTCGGCGCTCTCGGTCCGCTTGTTGTTGGGGCAGACCAGGAAAGTTCCCGCCTTCAGCGTCTTTTCCAGCAGATATGGGCTGTTGCACTCGGGACAGGGCTCGTCTACCAGCTTGTAGGCCGAGGTGAACTTGCACTTGGGATAATTCGAACAGCCATAGAACAGATTGCCGCGACGCGCCTTTTTCTCGGCCAGGTCGCCGGTCTTGCACTCCGGACACTTCACGCCAATATAATTCTGCTTCACCCACTTGCACTCGGGATAGCCGCTGCACGAGACGAACTCCCCGAAACGGCCATGGCGCAGCAGGAGATTACGCCCGCACTGCGGACACTTCTCATCCAACGGAATGTCGGGGACCTTCTTGCCTTGATCGAGCCGGCGCGTGGTCTTGCAGTCCGGATATCCCGTGCAGGCCATGAACTGCCCGAAGCGACCGCGCTTCAGCACCATCGACCGGCCACAGTTCTCGCAGTACTCTTCCTGCGTAGTCTCCTGTACATCGGCTGAGTCCAGGTCGGGCAGATCGATGGGATTTTCTTTGGTGAAGGTGCAACTGTTGGGATCGGTCTTGTCGTACGCACTACAGGCGTAGAACGAGCCGTGCTTGCCCCACTTGATGACCAGCGGCGAGCCGCACCGTTCGCACTTCTCATCGGTGGGCTTTTCCATCCGCTTGACGTTCTCCATGTGCTTTTCGGCGTAATGGAGTTCTTTCTCGAACTTCTTGTAGAAGTCCTTCAGGGCGTCGGTCCAGGTCTCCTTGCCCTCTTCGATCTCATCGAGCTCTTCTTCCAGACGCGCCGTGTACTGGGGATCGAAGATGTCTTTGAAGTTGGCGACCAGCAAATCCGTGACGACCATGCCGATTTCGGTGGGAATGAACTTGCCTCCCACCTTCTGTACGTATTGGCGCTCCTGGATGGTGCTGATGATCGCTGAGTAGGTCGAGGGCCGGCCGATGCCACGCTCTTCCAGTTCCTTAACCAGCGACGCCTCATTGAAGCGCGGAGGCGGTTCGGTAAAGTGCTGCTCCGGATTCAGGCCCTTCAACGTCAGCTTCTGCCCCGCTAACAGCAACGGCAGTTTGTGCTTGAGCGCCTCATCTTCCTCGTCCTTGCTGTCCTTCGACTCCTCATAGACCTTGAGGAAACCTTCGAACTTCAGCACGGAACCTGTCACGCGGAAGCGGTACACCTTGTCGCCGTTTTTCGCATCGATGTCGACAGTTGTCTGGTCGAAGACCGCGGGATTCATCTGCGAAGCCACGAATCGTTGCCAGATCAGCTTGTAAACTTTGTACTCGTCTTCCTGAAGGTACTGCTTCATCTGATCGGGATGACGTGCCACCGACGTTGGGCGAATCGCTTCGTGGGCTTCCTGCGCGCTCTTCTTTGATTTGTAGGTGTTCGGTGACTCAGGCAGGAACTCCTTGCCAAAGTCCTTGCCGATGTACTCTCGCACCTCCGCCAGGGCATCGTTTGACACCTGGGGTGAGTCGGTGCGCATGTAGGTGATAAGGCCGACCGTGCCTTCTTCGCCTCCCAGATCGATGCCTTCATAGAGGCGCTGGGCGATCATCATGGCGCGCTTCACACTGAAGCGCAGCTTGCGTGAGGCGTCCTGCTGGAACTTGCTGGTGGTGAACGGAGCAGCGGGACTGCGGCGGCGTTCGCGGGTATCGACCGAGCGAACGGCCCAATCCGCGTGCTCCAGCGCAGCCTTGATCTTCTCGGCCTCTTCACCATTGGAAATCGGCGTCTTCTCGTCGCCAATGCCGATGAAGCGAGCATCGAACGCCGGAGGTTTCGGCCCCAGCAAATGGGCGTCGATGGTCCAGTACTCTTCCTTAACGAAGGCCTTGATCTCGCGTTCGCGCTCGACGATCAGGCGCAGGGCGACGGTCTGCACGCGGCCAGCGGAGAGCCCGCGGCGCACCTTGTCCCACAGCAGCGGAGAAATCTGGTAGCCGACCAAGCGGTCAAGGACGCGGCGTGTCTGCTGCGCATCGACCAGGTTGGTATCGATGTCGCGCGGATGGAGGAATGCCTCCTGCACGGCGCGCTTGGTTATCTCGTTGAAGGTCACGCGACGGATCGGGATGATCGCGCTCTTCTTCGTTTTGGTCTTCTTGCCGTCGACTCGGTCGCCACCCAGCTCTTCCGCCAGGTGAGCGGCGATGGCTTCGCCCTCGCGGTCGGGGTCGGGCGCCAGGTAGATGGCGTTGGCCGTCTTGGCCAGCTTCTTCAGCTTGGCGACAACTTTTTCCTTACCGGGAATGACGACGTACTCGGTGGAAAAATCGTTGTCCAAGTCGACGCCCAGCGACTTCTTGGGCAAGTCCTTAATGTGCCCGAGCGAGGCTTCCACGTCGTAGCCCGAGCCGAGATATTTTTGGATCGTCTTCGCTTTAGCGGGCGACTCGACGATGACTAAACCTTTTGCCAATAGAACCTCTGGATTCTTGTTTACGTGTATGAAGCTAGCATGGTTTCGCCGTTCGGCGAAACTCAGCTGTCAGCCGTCAGCCATCAGCTGTCAGCTAAAACCCTACGATTCATGACGTTAGCGGGGGAGCCGTTGTGTGCGCCCTTAGCGGTTGCTGTAATGGCAAGGCCGCTCTGGATTCGCTTGATTAGAGAACTTAGCATGCGCTTCACCTCGATGACATTCGCGCAAGCGCTCTGATAGCTGTCCGGCGTAAGGAACCCCAGATCTCGTGTTGGAAGAAGCTGGTACTCCAGTTCGCAAGCCGAGCCAAATGCGATTTGCACCAACCTACCAAACTCTGGCTGGGTCCGTCCGCAACCTTCGGCGAGATTTGTTGGAATCGACGACGCCGAACGCCGAATCTGACTCGACAAGCCAAACATCTCCGACCGTGGAAAGTTCTCGGTCAACCGATAAACGTCCAGTACGAGTGTGTGCGCCTTCCGCCAAACCTCGAGATTTCTGAAGTCCTGCATGGCTTTCCCCTTGTGGATTTACCCGGTTCAGCTGATAGCTGACGGCTGATAGCTGAAAGCCTAGGGCGACGTTCGTCGCCCTACATCGTCCGCACATAGTACTTCCCCGGCAACTGCCGGATGTGACCACTCATTTCCAGCTCGAATAGTGCGGCGAAGATCTCCGATGACGACAGGTGCGAGGAGAGCCGTTCAACCAGTTGATCGATGTGGGTGGACTCGTCGGACCGCAGCAACCCCAGCACTCTCTTTTCATGAGGCGGCAGCTGTGCCCCCTGAAACAATGATGCTGAATCCCCCGTCTCCGATGCAGGCTGCACCGGAGGGGTCAGCGCCAGGCGGGTGTCGGCCGGCAGCGCTTCCCATACATCTTCCCAGGTGGCAACCAGCGCAGCCCCCTGCTTTATCAATGTGTTAGGGCCCCAAGACATCTTATTAGTCACGTTGCCCGGAACCGCGAGAACGTCCCGCCCCTGCTCCAGCGCGCAACGGGCGGTCACTCGGGTTCCGCTGTATTCTCCGGCCTCGATCACCAGAACGCCGATAGAGATGCCACTGATGAGGCGGTTGCGGATGGGAAAATTCTGCGGCGCGGGAAATGTGCCCAGCGGGAATTCGGACAAGATAGCCCCGCCGCTGTCCAGAATTTGGTCAGCGATCTTGCGGTTCTCTTTGGGGTAAACCTCGTCGATTCCGGTGCCCCAAATGGCGACCGTACACCCGTGGGCCTTCAGAGCGCCACGGTGAGCGGCGCTATCGACTCCGCGCGCCATCCCGCTGAAGATGACCAGGCCGTGGGCCGCGAGGTCGCACGCCAGGCGCTCCGCCATACCCAATCCATAGGGAGTGGGATGCCTGGTGCCAACGACCGCAATTCCGGGTTTATCAATAATTTCAGCATTACCTTTGAGATACAACACTAGAGGAGGATCGTAGATCTCGAGCAGCTTCTTGGGAAACTCCGCATCGCTGGGAACGATAATCGCGGCTCCCGCCTCGCGCGCGTGATCGTATTCGGAGGCGGCAAGCTCCAGCGACTTACCCAAGGCGATGCTCTGTGCGGCAGCCGCGGGCAGTCCTGCGGCTTCAAGTTCGGTCAACGATGCCGAGAACAGCCGGTCAGTTCCGCCGAAGCGCTCCACCAACTTCCGTCCCCGTCCCGCGCCCACGCCAGGCGTCATGGAAAGGGCCAGCCACTGTAGTTTGCGGGTCAGCGCGAAATCTTCTGCCCGGATCAATACTTCGGCGTCCATGGAAACTCCAGGATCCGGCTGGGCCCAGATGAGCGCAGGGTAACCTTCGCGCAGGTTACCGTCAAGGACCCGGGTCACTCCCGCCAGTGCTGGATGTTTTTTCACCACGGAAGCACGGAGAACACAGAGGCCTCGCTTCTCTTTCCTTTCCTTTGACCTTTTTTTCTTTGATCCTTCTCTTTTTGACTCTTCTTGCTTCTCCGTGCCCTCCGTGTCTCCGTGGTGAACCGGCTTTCGGCGCCATGGCAAACTCCGCTCCGTCGTCCGGTTTGTTAGACTCAATCCTTCATGCCGGGCCTGCGCATTTCTGCCATTTCCTTTCTGAACACAGCTCCCCTGATGTGGGATTTCGAGCATGGGGACACCGGCCGCGACTTCGAAATCAGCTACACCCTCCCTTTCGCCTGCGCGGCTGCGTTGGCGACCGGGCAAGCCGACATTGGCATCATTCCAGCATTCACCTACGCGCAAATCCCGGAACTAGTCATCCTGCCCAACGTTGCCATCGCCGCAAAGGATTGCGTCCGCTCCATCCTGCTGGTCAGCAAAACGCCCATCGACCATATCCGCACCGTCGCCGCTGACACCTCTTCGCGCTCGTCCGTTGCTCTGTTGCAGGTCCTGTTCGCCAAGTTCTTCGGCGGCGCGCGCGAGCTCACGCCCCATCCGCCACAGCTCGATGAAATGCTGAGAAATCACGACGCAGCATTGCTGATCGGCGATGCTGCCTTACAGGTGCCGCTGAGTGCCGGGTATCATCTCTATGACTTGGCACACCTCTGGCACCGAGCTACCGGGAAGCCATTCGTCTTTGCCTTCTGGGCAGTTCGGCTGGACGCCCTGAACCGGCAGCCCAAAGGAATGAGTTTGGCGAAGGTTTTCCAGCTGTCACGCGATCACGGACTGGAACCGCACAGCCTTGATGTCATCGCGCGCGAGTGGTCTCCGAAGCTGGGACTGAGTGAGGACGACATTCGCCGCTATCTCACGGAAAATATCCACTATTACCTGGACCGCGAGAGTCACGGCGGCCTCAAACTCTTTCTGCAATATTCCCAGGAAATCGGACTTATTGCCGCAGTTCCCGACTTGCGATTCCTTGGGCCAGTTGCGTTCGGCGACGCGCGAAAATAGCCCACAGCGCGGGCATCAGATTCCTCTCCGCGGCGATTCCCTGCTTGACCTGCTCCGTTTGCCTCTGTTCTGCTTCTAATCCTTAGCAGCGGCGACTCCAGGCAATCCGTCCACAGAAAGGGCCAATGCATCTGCTTGCAACTGTTGTGGTGAAGAAGACGCTCATGCACCTGGTCAGGCGCCTGGGTGGTCCCGGGCTGATTGCCCTTGGGCTGATCGACAACTCGTTTATCCCGTTGCCCGGCGGCATGGATGCCGCGACAATTCTGCTGGCTGCCGCACGCCATGAGCCCTGGTGGTATTACGCCATCATGGCCCTCATCGGATCGCTTATCGGCGGCTACCTCACCTACCGGATCGGTCTTAAAGGCGGGGAGCAGACACTGGACAAGAAGCTTTCTAAGAAGCGAGCCGCGCAAGCGAACCGCATCTTCAAGCGCTACGGGTTCTGGTCAGTTGTCGTAACTGCCCTTAGCCCGCCGCCGGTGCCCATTGTTCCTACTCTGATCGTTGCCGGCGCCCTGAAGTATCCGCCCGTGAAGTTCCTGACTGCGCTGGCGGTCGGCCGAGGCGCACGCTATACCCTGCTCGCCTACCTGGGGCACCGCTATGGACGTCATATTGTGGGCTGGCTTAGCCGTTACTATCAGCCACTGCTATACATCTTGATTGCGCTGGCGGTATTAGGCACGCTGGTGGCACTTTACTACTGGCGACGCCAGCGGCAAAAGCCGCAGTCCGACGACGGCGCCAGTCCGGTTAAGACCGTGGCCTAGCAACATCAGCTCGCATCCGAACCCGTCGCAACTATTGAAACTTCCAGCGCGTCAGCGCTGTCGCGAACTGCTTCTCCGGAAGGGCGAACACTATCCTCGGTTCTACTTTGAACAAGACGCCATCCGCCCCCGGGTCTACCGGCCAGCCGTATTTCTGCTTGCTCGCATCCGACAGCCCTCGCGGCACCGTATCATGTCGAATCGTCTTCGCGGTTCCTTCGACGATAATCAGCTCGTCCAGTTGCTCAGTGATGATGATGCAATTCGAGTTGGCAGCCAGATTTTTCGCCTTTCGAGTCGTATCGCCGGTACCGAAGTAGAAATTATCTTCGAACCATAATCCGTGCATGCCCATGGCATGCGGCCGCCCATCCGGACGGACGGTGACAATCACGTAGTTATGCGACGCGGTGAGCCGTTCCCGCGCCCAAGTCCAGCTGAGCAGGCCCTCGCGAGAGTTGCGCGTTCCGTATCCTGCCGGCATGACCGGCCGGCCGGCGACTGGCCCTTTGTCGTTGGCTTTGGCTTTGGATTTGGGAGTGGTCCGCTTCTTCACTGCGGAAGGCTTTTGCTTTGTGGACTTGCCGACCATCCAAGAATTGGAACTCCGGGCGGCACGCGAGTCAAGCGCGAAGACGCACAGCCGCCGAGGCAGCTCAACACAAACTGAAACAGCGGCCACAGCGAACTTGCTGGCGTGCCCGCCGCACGCCCAGAGTGTTACCTCCCCATTCGCTCGCCATATTTCAGGTCGCGGTCTAGGGCGACCTTCGCGGGAAACGGCTACCACGCCTCAGAAGGCGACGTACGGCCCGGTTCCTCCAGGAGTACTAGCGCCGTCAATCGCCGTGAATACATTCCTTCCGTAGAAGAACGACAGCCCCCAATCGAATGCGGCCGGGGTGCTGATATAAGGTCCTCCCAGCGTGCTGAAGGCGGTGTTGCCACCCTGGAAGAGAATGCCCGCGTTCTCGACGCTGAAGGAGACCTGCACTCCGGAACTCATATTTGTACCTTGATTGCTGGCGGTCAGGTTGTCAGGCGATGGGTTTGGACAAAACCAGTTGTCCAGAGCGCCAGTGCAGATGGTGATGCTGGAATCGTTGAAGAAAAACGCGTTCGAGCCACTGTCAAGGAAGCCCGGGGTGCTGCTGGAATTGAAGGTAGTAGTGAAGCTGCCGGCGTTGCTGCCGCTGTCGGGCACGTCATACACCTGGGCACTCCCCAACGGGTTATTCGACTCGGTGCCGATACCGAAGATAAGCGAGCCACTCACGGTCGCGGAACCGCCGTCAGGAACGGAAGGCAGTTCGATCAGCACTCCGTTATTGTCGAGCGGAAATGCGGTCACCGGATTCGGCACTTGCTGCGCGATAGCAATGTTGGCAGCGGTACAGCCCGAAGACGGACAGTCGTAGTAAATACACGGATTGGTCTGGCTACCGGTGCAGCTGGAGCCTTGGGTAACGCAGTATTCTCCGCAATCCTGCGCGAACAATCCCACGCCAATAAGACCATTAGCGCCAAAGGCGTTCAGGCTGTTGCCCTCGTTACCCGCTCCACCCGATGGATTCTGGTTGGAACAACTCGTCGGTACACCCGGCGAGCTGGTTGAGGGAAGAATGATCTGCACTGGAACCGATTTTGCCGTCTCGCCAGTGATGACTATGTCTGCGGTATTCACCGTCCCCCAGATATAGCCGTCAAGGAACACCAGACATTCGCCATAGGCGTCGTTATTGTTATTGGGGTCGTTTTGCGCAGGCAACGGTAGGTTGAACTCGCCGCCGGCCGCGCTGGACAGCAATCGCAGACCGGAGGAGCCGGTGTCTACCATCACGTGGTCGATGGTTTGACAAGTCGTCGTATTGGGCACGCAAACCAGGACGGTGACGAAGGCCACGTTGGTAGAGACGTAGCCCAACCCTGATGGCCCGTCGTCAACCGTAAGCGGCACAACGTTTCCTCCCGCCGCAGGCGGATTCACGGTAACGCTCGCCGTCCCTGCCACGCTGGTATTTTGCGTCGAAGTCGCCGTCACCGTGACGGAGGTAATCGTGGTGACGGAGGGCGCAGTCAACAAGCCGGCCGAGGAAATCGTTCCGGCGCTCGCGCTCCACGAAACCCCTGTACTGAAGTTGCCCGTGCCGTTCACCGTCGCCGAGCACTGGCTGGTTCCACCGGAGCTGACCGTAGTCGGCGAACAACTCACGGCAACCGACGTGATTGTCGAGCCAGAAGATCCCCCGCTGCCGCCGCAGGCAGCCATCAGAACAATGCTTCCCAATACCAGCAACAGCCCAAATTTGCGCATCATCACAAGATTGTCTCCTTCAGCGGATATCGCTGGCTTGAACGCCCTGCGGCACTAATTGTGGAATGTAGGCTACGCCGTGGAAGCTGCGCATGTGTCCGCTTTGCGCGAACACCAGGCCCGGTGTTTCGACCAGCACCGGACCGCGTCGCCGTCGGGTCGTGGCGCCGCCTTGTTGTTCACTTGCCTGCTGCGCGGCTTTCTGCTGCGCCAGGGCTTGCTGCACTTGTTGATAATAGGGGCCGAGCAACTGCTGAAAATTGGGCGCGAACTGTCCGTCCCAGGCGATACCAAACACCGCTCCGGCGGGCGAGACATACTCGCGTATCTTGGCTCCCGAAGGGATGGTAATTTCGTGCACCGCGTAGGTGACGTTGTCCACGCTGCTGAGCGTGCCTTTCCATTGCGTCTGATCGTTCAGCACGGAGGCTGCCGTGTCGCCCAGGCTCGCCCACATGGGAATCGCCAGCAACATCAGGAGTGCAGGCCCCAGCCTTCGGAGCAGCGGTCTTGCGGTCGAAGTAGAGAGCGTCATTCTTTCGCCTTCTTTCCCAGCGGCCCTGAAGGTCCTGCCGAGCCGAAACTGGAATATGCTCATTATGCTATCTGAAATTGTACGTTGTCCGGCGCCTGACTGAAATGATCGTCGCGCATATAAACGCGCCTTCGGCCGCATTGTTTCGCCCATATTTGTTCAATACAGGTAGCCCAGATTCTCGCAGGTTGCGATCGAAACCGGCGCGAAGCGTCTGGGAGAGCGCAGGACGCAACCCATCAACCGCTTCCCTACTACCTTTGAGACAGTTAAAATGGCATGTGGGGTTGTAAACTCCCCGGAAATCTTATGTCGTTGACCAAAGCGCAAGCGCTGGAGATGTATCGCTCCGATGATCTAATCGGCATCGGCATGGAAGCCGACGCAGTGCGTCGCCGCCTGCATCCCGACGGGGTGGTCACCTACATCATCGATCGCAACATTAACTACACCAACTTCTGCACCGAGTACTGCACCTTCTGCGCGTTTTACCGGCCGCTCAAAGGAAAGCTGGCCAAGGAAGGCTACATCCTCGACTTCAAGACTATTTACGACAAAGTACAAGAGACGGTCGAGCTCGGCGGCACCGGCGTTCTACTGCAAGGCGGCCTCCATCCTGATCTGAAGATCGAGTGGTTCGAAGCGTTGTTGAGCGGGATGAAGCAGCGCTTCCCACAGATACACCTGCATTGCTTCTCAGCGTCCGAGATCATCTGCATTGCCGAGATCAGCGCGCTCAGCATCGAAGACACAATCAGGCGCCTGCGCGATGCCGGACTTGATTCCATTCCCGGAGGCGGCGCCGAAATCCTGGACGACGAAGTGCGCTTCAAGATCGCCCGCCTGAAGTGCCTGACCAACGATTGGCTCAACGTTCATCGCACTGCCCACAAGCTTGGCATGAGGACCACGGCAACGATGATGTTCGGCGTCGGCGAAAACTACGAACATCGCATCAATCACTTTCAGGCGGTCTACGATCTCCAGGAAGAGACGGGCGGTTTCACCGCGTTTATTCCCTGGTCGTTCCAGCCTCAAAATACGGCGCTTGGCGGTCGCGGATGGGACGAGGCGACAGCGGTCGAATATCTAAAGACCCTGGCAATCGCGAGAGTCTTCCTTACGAACTTCGAAAATGTTCAGTCCAGTTGGGTGACGCAGGGGCTGAAAGTCTGCCAGACGGGCTTGCGCTTTGGCGGCAACGATGTTGGCTCGGTGATGATCGAGGAGAACGTGGTGCGCGCCGCCGGCGTCCGCAACTGCACCACCGAAGAAGAGCTGCGCCGCATCATTCGCGATGCCGGCTTCCGTCCCGCGCAGCGCGACACGCTGTATACGAAATTCTTCCTGAATTAGCTGATGATGATTAGCTGATGATGGTTGCCAGCAGGCGGCTCCGGAGGGGCTGTAGCTTAGCCGCTTCCGTTGCTTGTTGCCGCGAAAGCGGCCCGTCTTCGTCTGCTATAATAAAGGCTGGCACGCTTGCACTGACCCAGCAGATTCGAAGAAGCGCGTCGATGCTGCAAATCCCGCAGTTCCTGCCTTAGTCGGGGAGTGGCTCAGCCTGGTAGAGCACCTGGTTCGGGACCAGGGGGTCGGAGGTTCAAATCCTCTCTCCCCGACCAATTTCTTTCCCAGCACTTATATCGTCGGTCGGAGCCTCAAAACTGACCGCCTTGCGTTTGCCCCAGATTTCTTCGATTGCAACTGCCTTCGAAGCCGCATAAACACTGCACGACAGACCCCTCAGACAGATGCAAGACCGTCTACAGAATCGACGACGGTGCGGTGATAGAAAAACCAGCAGGCCTAGCCCTGCGCAAACTCTGGGGCGGACCCCAAATTCCCGAAGCCTGGGTCCGCATTCGCGCATAAGGCGTTATACGGCCAGATCAAAGAAAAGCATTCGTAACCCTGTTCGACTTATCAGGACCACGGTGCGGGTAACTGCACACACACGGCGCATCCAAGACTCGACTTAAAGTGCCGGAAAACTGGGATCGCGGTAGTGGCGGACTGATGAGGTCGTTCAGCGGAAGTGCTCCGGCGTCCGGAGGAGGACACTCGCCCAATCTCCATTGGGTCGCAACGACGGCATGATCTCCGAGACGCCCCTTCCTCTTCGGTACATCCCTTCTTTGCCTGGGCGCTATCCGAGACCTTTGCGAATCTCCAATTTGGATTCGAAAAGGGATCGGCGGAGCACTACAAGTAAGTAAGTGATGACGAAACGATCAGGCCATGCTACGATCAGGACTCATAACACTGCCTCACTTTTGCCTCGTGCGCACGCACTAAAAGCGTTCGCCTGGGAGCACGAACACATGATCGATGCCCTCAAAGAGCAACTGCGCGTGGCCATTGGCCGCCAGTTCGACTTCCCACGACGAGGTCTTAAAACCGTCATGATCCAACGCCTGGCGAGTTTGGCAATGCTCTTCACTTTGGTGATCGTGCCGAGGGGGATTGCACAGAACCATGTTCACACGCACCACGGAATTATAGAGTGGAGTGCCACGCTTTCGCACGTGGAGGACCCTGTACAGGCCGCCTGGCTGCATCCATCGCCCGCGCACGATCAAGGGATTGCCACGGTCTTGTTTGATTTTGAACATCAAACGGTGACAATCAATATTGAAGACAAAGAGGTCGCGCACGTAAGAACGATTGAGATCCGAAGCGCTCCTCGTACTCACGAGGATGCGATGGGCTCCAAGATATATACCCTCTACGACTCCCAGGGTGAACATTTTTCGGGTTCGCTTACAAAGGTAGCTCCAAGCAGCATGTTCAATACACTCACCGCCGCCATTCTGGACCGCCGAGCTATGGCCATCATTACGACCGATGCCAAGCCGGAAGGCGAGGTCGCAGGGGTTATTCAGATGCATAAGCGATATCCAAACTAACGTGGAAGTCGCTTAGGGGCGTTAGCCGCATCTCGACCAAACCCTAGCATCTCTTCTGGATAGGTCCCAAGCCTAAGCTTCTGCCATGTCTGGTCTTGCCAAAATTAGAGGGAAAGAATGATCTCCGAAAGAGTCTTCGCCGTGCGGGCTACAGCTGTAAAATGCCGCAGCTTCTTCTTGGGCTGGTTGGTGGTGTCAGCGCTTTTCAGTCACTCACCTTCCATCACCGCCCAGGTAACTGTGTGGACGCAACATAACGATAATGATCGTAGCGGCTGGAATAGCAAAGAAACCAAGTTGACTCCGGCTCTTCTCGGCTCCACCACAGTGCAGAACGGTCAACGTGTGCCATCCCTGTTTGGAAAGCTTTTCGTGCACGATCTTGACGACCAGCCTTATTCCCAGCCGCTTTACGTACCTCATTTAACGATGTCGGTCGATAAGAAAGTACACAACGTAGTATTTGTAACTACCGTAAACAATTCCGTCTACGCGTTTGATGCCGACAACAAAGACGCTAACGGCGGAAAGCCTCTCTGGCATACAAATGTTACTCCGCGGGGCGCCCGGCCACCCAATGTTGCTGACATGAACAACCAAGGTGTCTGCAGCGGGAATTACAGAAATTTTGCTTACAACATGGGAATTGCAGGTACCCCGGTGATTGATGTGGGCAAGAACGCCATCTACTTCGTTGCGCGCACGGCAGAAAGCGATAACCAGTTCTTTCAGCGCATCCACGCGCTTGATATCCGCAGCGGGAAGGAGATTCTTGGAGGACCCAAGACCATCGCTGCTCGATATGAAGGGTCGTCTTTTAATGCATTTAACGAAAATCAGCGCGCTGCCCTCGCGCTAGTTAACGGAGTGGTCTACGTCGCTTGGGCCTCTCACTGCGATGGTCTTGAGTATAAAGGATGGATACTGGGCTTCAGTGCGTCAAATCTCGGTCTGGTTTCCATTTGGAATGATGAGCCTAACGGCGGCGAGGGCGGGATTTGGCAAGCAGGGCAGGGTCCGGCCGCTGATTCCGCTGGCAATCTCTATGTGCTGACGGGAAACGGAAACTGGGACCCGGGCGCTGGCGACTATGGCATGAGCGCCCTCAAGCTTCATCCAACAAGTCAAGGTTCTCTCAGTGTAAATGATTACTTCACGCCGATGAATCATGCGGAACTCAACGAGGGTGATACCGACTTGGGGTCTGCAGGGGCGTTGCTCGTTCCAGGCACTCACACGCTAATCGGTGGCGGGAAGGAAGGAGTTGTGTATGTAATCGACACGAATCACATGGGACACGTAAATCAACACCCAACGGAGTTTGCTGCTACCTTCGGGCCTCAAAACGAAACACACCACATCCACGGCAGCCCTATTTTCTTCAATGGTGGATCCTCCAAACAGTATCTCTACCTGTGGGGAGAGAATGACGGCCTGCGTGCTTTTCGTTATGGCGAGACTCAAACGGCAGCGAAGAGCCTATTTAATTCGCCTATCCGTGGACAAGGCATGCCGGGAGGATTTCTCTCGGGCTCTTCCAACGGCACGTCCGACGGTATCGTCTGGGCGCTGACTCCTGCCATAGGCGATTCGACTAATAACACTGTGCCCGGTTCGCTTCTCGCCTTCGATGCTACGAACTTCGCGCCCTCCGGGTCAGGTGCAACGAACTGGATGAAACTGCTTTGGAGCAGTGACGGTTTCCCAGCGCGGGATTCGGTGGGTTACTATGCAAAATTCACCTACCCGACTGTCGCCAACGGCAAAGTGTATGTTGTAGGTTGGGGAGGAGCGGGAAAAGATGATTGCTTAAATAGTGTGCAGACAAACCAGTGCTGGGATTATTCGAATCCTCCCAACCGCGATGGGCAGCTTATCGTGTATGGATCCTATCTGGCGACACCCTCAATACAGCCTCCGGCCCCGCCGCCTCCGTCTGCCGCACAATGCGCGAAGCCGACGGGATGCGTCGTTGCGAACGGAAGCGCTTGGTTTTATGGAATAACCTGCACGGGCGAAGATGTCGGCATCAAGTACCCCGGCGATACTTGTGTCGATAACAATGGGAACACGATCTTATGCCGCGCTGGCTTCAATGGCAGCTCAACAGCATCTGCCAACTGGGGCGGTTCGTCCGGCCCTCCTCGTTTCCAGACTGCGTCCTCGCAGAATACTATTGAGGCATGTACGACTAACCAAGCGGGTGAATCGAACTGCGCGAACATTGTTCTGGACCTGCCAACATGTCCCAGCGGAACCTCTCTACCGTCTTCGGGTGGCAGCGTGTGTGGTACAGGGGAAGAGTTTTGCAGCGAAGGCGGTAAACCCAAATGCGTGCCTTCCGGTGAGTGTAGTAAGACGCCCGTCAAATGATGGGATCCAACACTCGCGCTCGGGGCAGGTCTGTTTCGGGTAATTCGGCGGATTGCGACACCGATGTTGCCGAGACGCTGAATAGCCTTAGATAGCACCGCTTGATCGGCCCGGCGCGCGGCGTGTATCAATTCGCGCGCCCATGAGCAGGTTGGCAGAAGGAAGAAGACAGTGTCTGTTGGACTAGTCAGACCAGTGCAGTTACTGATCTGCGATTAGGTAAAGCTCCGCGGATCAATCCTGAAAAGCCCGAGGGTCTGCGCATGCCATTGCGCATTTCGCACCGGCAATCCACTTGAGCGAATAGTTGGCATGTCGCACAGTTGGATTTTCAAGCGTATGCGCTGGAAATGTACGTAAGATATTTTATTTTCCCTATTTGTTCGTGCCATGAGCGGTGGACGATTTTGTGACGGTCTTGCCTCCAAAGATCACCAGATTTTGCCAGCTTGAAAGGGGGCAACTCAAGCCGCACATCATAAATCACTTCCAATTGCTCAATTTCACCAGATTTCACCCAGACCTGGAATCTGGTTCGGGACCAGGGGGTCGGAGGTTCAAAAACTCTCTCCCCCGACCAATTACTTCCGGCTACCTACCGCAGTGATGGAAGCTTCAAAACCAACCCACCTGATCTTGCCCCAAGTGCTCTACCTCTGGGACCCGCATAAACAATGATTTTTCCCTCGATAAATGCGTGCAAGCTCATCCCCAAAATCGACCACAGCGCGGTGATGGAAAAAAACGGAATCTGAACCCGTTACTCCTCAGAACTTGGCCGCTTCCGACCGCCCCTAACCGCGTTGTTGTCTAACGCTCGTCCGAAAACGGAGTTTTTCATTTGCGCTAGCAGCGTGTTCGCAAGTAAATTACTGGCACTGCTTTTTGCAATTCCAAAACAACTGAAGGCGTTATCCGTCCCGCGCCAGACAGGAGGTTTCGTGTTTTCACAGTCGTTTCCCATCAGTTCCGAAGGTGGTCACAACAGCTTCCAGAACAACCTTCCAGATCCCGTGACTTCCGGGAAGGAGCTTCCAACCTTCAAGTTCGAGTTGGAAAACTCGCAGGGACGTGTGCTGGAGGGCAGCTACGGCAAAGAAGCCACGGTGGAACAGTTGCCGATATCGAAGGGGATCGCCGGCGTCTCGATGCGCATGGAGCCGGGCGTCATGCGAGAGCTTCACTGGCACGCCACGGCGGCGGAGTGGGCCTTTGTCACCGAGGGTCGGGTGCGCACCACGGTTATCGATCCTCAGGGCTGCGCCGAGACCAACGATTTCGAGCCGGGCGATATCTGGTATTTCCCGCGCGGGCACGGGCACGTCATCGAGACCCTCGGCGATCAACCTTGCCACTTTATTCTCGTCTTCGACAACGGCTACTTTTCTGAGTTCGGTACCTTCAGCATTTCGGATTGGATCGGCCACGCGCCGAAGGCTCTGCTCGCAAAGAACTTCGGCCTTCCCCCCTCAACCTTCGACAGTTTCCCGAAGAAAGAGGTTTACTTCGCGAAAGGAAAGATTCCGCCGCCAATAGCCGCTCCGCCGCTGCAGGGTTGGAAGAAACCGCCGCTCACCCACAAGTACAGTCTTCTTTCCCAGAAGCCCTACGAAGTCTTCACTGGCGGCCTCGAGTGGCGAGTGGACGGCTCGCAGTTCCCTATCTCCACGACAATGACCGGCGTCGTGCTGGAGATGGAGGTGGGCGCCCTTCGCGAATTGCACTGGCACCCGAATGCCGCTGAGTGGCAATACATCCTGAGTGGTGAATTCAACGTGACGCTGTTCGGCTCGCAGGGGCGCTGGCGCGAAGAAAAGCTCGGCCAGGGAGATGTCGGGTACATCCCCCAAGGCTTTGGTCATTCCATTGAAAATGTCGGGAGTGAAAAGGCTCGAATCCTCATCGTCTTGAACAACGGTCACTACCAGACCATTGATCTGTCTCAATGGATCGCTGGAAACCCGACCAATATCCTTGCCACCAACTTTGGTCAAGATGCGTCGTTGTTCGAGAAGTTCCCGCGCAAAGACGTCTTTCTAACCAAATAGTGGGTCGAGGTCACATCGAAGGGTGGCAGTGTTCACTTGGCCACATGAGAGGTAGACATGGTTGGATGTATCAGGTTAGGCGCCGCATTCCTTGCGGCTGTGGTAACGGTGATGGCGCTGTCTCCGCGAGCTTGTGCTGCGGACGAACCGCTGAAGTCGTACAAGGCTGCCGCCATTGTGTACGATCCGGCCTGGGGAGATCTGGATGGCAACATCGCCCGCATCACGGCCGCAGTGGATGCGGCCGGCGCACAAGGCGTGAAGCTTGCAGTACTTCCCGAGCAGGCGACAATCGGCTATATCTTCGACAGTTTTGCGATGGTGCGCCCGTACCTCGACACGGTCCCCGGCAAGACCACGGATGCGCTGTCAAAAGTGACCAAGCGGCGCCACATGTACGTTGCGGTCGGCATCGCTGAACTCGATCCGGTTACTGGCTTGGGCTACAACACCGCCGCGCTAATCGGTCCCAGCGGATATATCGGCAAGTATCGTAAGCACGGCCTGAACTCTCAAGACCAGGCATGGGTCACTCCCGGCGACGGCGGCTTTCCGGTTTTCGACACCGAACTGGGCCGACTGACCATGCTGATCTGCTACGACGATACCTATTGGCAGTATCCGCGACTTGCAGCACTGCACGATGTTGACGTCGTCGCATGGCTGAGCAGCTCCGATCGCGTCACTCCGGGTACGCCGGCCGCCCAGGCAAAAGGAGACCACTCAACAGTCGCGACCGTGCAGCATATAGCTGCGTTCAATGGCGTCTGGCTTGTCGCCGCGACACGTGACGGTATCGAGAAGAACCCTTTAACTGGCCAGACTCTCTACTACAACGGCGGATCGAGTATCTGGGATCCATCGGGCAATAAAGTCGCTCAGGCGCCGGTGGTAAAGCCCGAGGTGTTATCGCCAGGCGCGCACGGCATGGTTGTCGCTGAAATCACGCCTTCCCAGGCCTCACCTGTGCGCGAAGCGGTACTGGCGCGACGCCGACCCGAGATGTACGGCCTGCTTGCGTTGCATCGTGCGCCGACCGACCCGAACGCAACGACCAGCCCCAAAGATATCCTGGTCAAGGCCATTTCGTGGCCAACGTCAGGCAAGCCGCCCGCTGTGCTTCCACAGCCGCCGCGCGACGGGTTGCTCGTGCTGCCGGAATTGTTCTCCGTTGGAGTCGATGCCGGGAGCGCCACGTACGCGGCTGCAGCTGAGTCCCGCGGAGGAACGGCGGAGCAGCGTTTGTGCGAGGCCGCCAAGGCCGGCGGAGGCTATGTTGTCGGAAGCTATCCGGAACGTGACGGCGCGAATGTTTATCACACGGTTGCGCTGGCGGGACCAGAGGGAACGATTCTCGCGCGCTATCGTGCGACCCACCTGCCGCCGAATCAGACGCAGTGGGCCAAGGAAGGCAGCGATTGGGTAGTGGTTCCAACCCCCATCGGAAGGATTGGTCTGACCCTGGGCGAGGAGCTATCGGTGCCGGAAGTCTTCGGCACCCTGAGCGCGTCGCGGGCCGATTTGCTCGCAGCTCCGATGGGCGCACCATACGGCGTCACCATGCAGGAGGATCCCAAGCTTTTCAACCAGCCATATCCTACCGACACGCCCTTCGCGCCCATGGCAGCGGCGAAGCTCGGGCAGAACTGGGTGGTGATGAGCGGGTGGAGCGACGGTCAACGCGTTTCAGCAGCCGTGTTCGGTCCGGAGCCCGTGATTGCGACTCCTCCACGTATCCCCTCGGCTGGCAAGAATGACATCGAGAGGCAAATCACAATAGCGTGGCCGGGAACATGGATGAATCAAAGCCACCTTATCGACGGCCAACGTCCCGCCACGACGTTGCCGATAGCACTCGATCCGGCGTCATCATGCTTCCAACAGTGGGCGAAGGATCCTGGCTGGAGATACGGTTGCTGAGTGATCGATTGCTCAGACGTGGCGACCTCGGATGATCGCGACCGAGCCGTCAGCGAGCAGCAGAAGGCGGCTGCCGAAGCAGATTCTCCCCAAGCAATATTTGCTTCGCTGTTCATCCGCTAATTTTCTCTGTAGACGATTTTGTGATAGTCAGAGCTTCCACGTTCAACGTGAAGCAATAACTTTCAACCAGGAGCGTGCAAGAGGTTCAATATCAATTGGTTCAGAACTACAGATTTCAACAGCTTTCCATAACGTGCCGAATCTGGTTCGGGACCAGGGGGTCGGAGGTTCAAATCCTCTCTCCCCGACCAATTCTTTCCCACTATTTACCGCATCAGCGAGATCTTCCAAACCGATTACCTTGTGTTGCGCCAGGTGTGCTTCAGCGTGCTGGGCGCATGAATACAGCGAAGCTGTTAGGCGAATTGTCAGTGCTGAATATGGTGAATCGATTATGGCCTGATCTGCCAGACGACGCCGCAACCGTCTGTGATAGGGCACTGGCCGGTGCTTGAGCCGCCCCCTGCGGCAGTTCCATAAAGGTTGCCGGCTGCGTCCAGCGCGACGTTGCCGTAGGGCAGGGCTCCGTCGCTGCCGCCGGTAAAGTCGTACAGCGCGCTATAGGTCCAGGAATCGCCGGTTCGCGTAAGCTTGAAGACGTTGCCGCGTCGAAAAATACCGCCGCTGACCGTGGTGCCGTAAAGATCTCCGGCGCCGTCCATGGTGAGGTTGGCAAAGGGCTTGGCTGGGGAATCGAAGCTATGGAGCAGGGCGAAGTTCCAGTCGAGTCCCATGGGCGACAGCTCGAAGACCGTACCTCCGCCATCAGGACCGCCCGTACCTGTCGCGCCGTAGAGATTTCCCGCGCTGTCCGGCACTAAACCAGCGCTGGGCACGCCACCATCATTCTCCAGGGAGAAGATGTGGAGAATTGTCGGCGACCATGAGCCATTCGAAGGCGTAAGTTCGTAGGCCAGGCCCGACTCGCCGGAGCCTCCATAAGGAGTGGTGCCATACAGCTTGCCGTTGCCATTGAAAGCGACTCCGGCATAAGGGTGATACCCGGGGCCATCTCCAAACTGGTAGATCAGAGTCTCGCGCCACGATCCCTGCGAGCGTGACAGCATGAATACCGTGCCGCAGCCAGGACCGCAAGCCGGTTGGGTTGTCCCGCCTTCCTCAGTCGTGCCATAGATATTCCCTGCTGCATCGAAGACCAGGTCGCCGTAGCCGGGGTTGTGTGCATCGCCGTCATTCTCCTCGAACGACCATAGTGTCGTCTTGACCCAATAACACGAGGCTCGGCAGACTGTGGGCGGCGGAGTGAGTGTGAAAACCGTGCCCCCGTTTACTGTGGTATTCCCGCCTATCAACGTCGTGCCATAGAGTCGGCCGTCGGGTCCGAAGACGATGCGAGCGATGGGTGACTTGCCGTCGCTTGGGCCTGCGAACTTATAGAGCGCCGCGAAGTTCCATCCCGAGCCTTGGGGCGCGACCTTGAACAGGACCCCGCAACCGAGGTCGCAGCTCGCCGTCCCTCCATACTTGGTCGTGCCGTAAAGATTGCCGGCGCGATCAACGGTCACTCCGGCATATGGCGACGAGCCGTCGTCACCAGTAAAAGTGTGCAGGACGGCAAAGGTTTGCGCGCGCGATGATGCTGAGATCATCAGAACCAGCGGCACTTCGATTAGGCACAATCGAACAAGGCTGCGAGCCAGGTTCCTGACGCAGTGACCATCAATCATGCATGACCTCGGACAAGGTAAAGCACAAAGTAGCACGCTGCCTGGATGTCAGGCGTGAGCGACCAGGACAGCGGCGCGGTCGGATTCTGCCAAGGAGCTCGGACGATGTCAATTACTAACGCGAGAGACCAAATCCGCTCCCCCAACCACTCGTTTTCAATAGCTGATCTGCCACATCGCCTCGTGCGACATTGTAGGCGGAAATGTGATCAGCTCTTATGGCCGTGGCTTGCCAACACGTTGTGCCGTGGCGAACATTAGCGCCACGGTGTTCATATCTTTTGGCTGTACCTTGCCGGGAGGGATTCGCAAACCCGTCAAGTCTTCGAGTTTGCCGAGCAAATCCGCCAGCGCCATAGAGTCGATCAAGCCCGACGAAACCAGCGGGGTGCTCTCGTCTATCGTAAGTTTAGGATTGCGGACGATGCCAGCAACGTACTCGATCATTTCGTGTACTTTCGTAGTCACAAACCATTCCTCTCGCCTTGCAGTTCGGGATGTTCTTGCAGCAGCTTATCCTGGGTGGTGGACCGTGCGGGTTTTCCGGCGGTGCTCTTTACAATCCACTTTGGCGGTTTAAGAAAGAGCTTGCGGACAGAGACGCCGGTGGCAGCGACAATCTGACTACGAACTTCACTCTCAATGGTGCTGGCATCCTTCAGCAACTCCAAACGCTCCACCTCCGCCACTAGCAGCACCACTTCCGTACCCAGATCTGGATCGTAAAGGCCTATCGCCAGCGCGCGCCCGTCATGAATCGCGGGATGGGCGCAGGCAATCTCCTCCAAATCCTGGGGATAAATGTTTTCTCCACCGATGATGAGCAGGTCCTTTTTGCGCCCCACCACGTAGAGTTCGTCATCCAGCAAAAAGCCAAGGTCACCGCTGTGATACCAGCCGTCGACGAGGGCGCGCTCCGTGAGGTCCGGACGATTATAGTAGCCGTCAAAAAGGCAATCGCTCTTGATCAATATCTCGCCAACCTGTCCGTAGTCGAGAGCGGTGCCTGACTCGGAGACGATGCTTACCTCATTTCCGGGTAACAAACGTCCTGAGGATACGAATGTCATTGCGTCAGGCGCGTCTTCCCTGACACCGACAATTCGATGCTCGGCCCTAAATTCTTTCGCGCTGGCCTTCACCCGCGCCGGCTGCGTACTGCCGTTAATACCTGATTGGGTGACCGCAAACACATTCTCCGCCATGGCATATGAGGATTGCATGGCTTCACGTTTTAATCCTATCGAATGGAACGCGCGATAGAACTCGTCCATGCTGGCGGCGCGCACCGGCTCGGAGCAATTGATGAATGCCCGCATGGACGATAAACTGTATCGCGCCCACTCATCCGGCGTCCCTCGCCGAGCCACAAATTGGAAGGCGAAGTTCGGTAGCCAGGACAGCGTGCAGCCATTCTGGCTGATTGCCTCCAACATAGTGTCGGGATGCATGACCCAATCAAGCGGCGACTGCATCACCACCGGCACGTGACAAACCAGCGGCAGGATGAAGCAGGCGATGAGCCCCATGTCGTGGTATAGGGGAAGCCAGCTATAGACACGGTCGACGGAGCCGTCGATCTCTAATGCTTGAGCCAGGGTTTGAATCTGACGCAGCACCGCCCTGTGGGTCAATGCAACTCCCTTCTGCAGGCCAGTAGTGCCGGCCGAATGCTGCAGGAAAGCCAGACTGTCGGCTCCGATTTCAGGCTCCGGAAACGCAACCTCACTCAACATGGCGGCAGTGCCCGCGCGGGCCACCTGAGTAGCATCACCGAGCGCGATGTACTCCAGCATTTCGTCAGGGAACTCTTCGTCGATCATCACGAGTCGCGCCCTGAGGTTGGCGGTGACGCCCTGTAATCCGAAGCGGAACTTCGTAGGCTCGATTTTGAAATTGGGGTACGCCAGGAACGCAGGAACCGCGCCCAGCATCATTGCACCGGCGAATGCAGTCATCGCCGGAATGCCTTGCGGCATGATGATCATTACCCGATCGCCCATCCCAATTCCGCGTTCGCAGAGCAGCGCCGCTTGCATGCGGGAACGCCGCCGGAACTCACCAAAAGTCACGGTCTCGCAGTCGTCTCCAGCGCCGTGGAAACGGATAAATGTGCGAGCTGCGGGAGCGTTGTTCAGAGCGTCAGTAAGGGTCTTTGGCACCGCGCCAATCATTGCAGCAAGTATAGCGTGAGGCGCGATGTGTCCCACCAACCTAAGCGGTGACAACGCTCGTAGATGCCGCAAGCTGGCACACTATTTCAATTCCATCCAGATGAGTCCACGGCTACGCCTGGAAGCAGTTGGATAACAGCTCAGTTCGTGGCAGAATAATGCGATACCTTGCAACCGCGCAGCTTGCCCCCAAGCGCGACAGCACGAGTACGACAGAGCCGCGCAGCGGACTGATTCGCCCCGGGGCATGGGCCTGTCCGCGATCATCGTTCCGTGAAGGGTTATTAGCGGCTTGAATGAGACCGAAACGAAAACGCCACTCCTCACCAGTGTGCCGCATGCGAAACGGCAAATCCGGATTCGAGTCTACATATTTCTTGCATCCCTCGCGGTCGGCATAACTTGTTTCCTCACCTTCGATTGTTTCTACAGCAAGGCTATTCTTGGCGCCGCGATTTCGGGCGGCCCATCGGGATTCTGCTTCAGTCGCGATCCGGTACGCGTTTTCGCTTTTCTTCCCAACTGTTCTTGCATGCGGCCTTGGCTGGGCACTTCGTACGAGTTCAAGACCAATAGTCTTGGCTTTCGCGATCAACAAGTCCGGAAGGTTCCAGCAACCGACTCGCGTCCCCGGATACTCATTCTCGGAGACTCCGCACCGGAGGGGATGACCGAATGGCACGACAGCTTCATCGGACGGTTGGCCGACCACTTTCCCCAATATGATTTTCTGAACGGCAGCGTCGAAGGGTATTCGCCATCAAACTACCTCAACACGGCGCGGATGGTCGCCCGGGAGGGCGTCGACGTTGACGAGGTTATGGTGTTCCTCGACATTTCCGATGTGCAGGACGAAGCCGCTTTCTTTCACGACAAGGACCCTTCCGGCGCGGTGGGCATCGCAAATGGAAAAGTGTCAAAGAGCAGCACCTATTCCGACCTTCGCCTGTGGATCAACAACCATCTGCTCCTCACAAACGATGTCATGCAATGGTTTGAGCAGACGCTGGTTGGTTTTGGCTGGTACCACCTCGACCTTGGGCATGGCGGTGACGAATTCGACCTGGAACGCTCGGCGTGGACTTACCGCAAAGTCTCCGACGCCGATCCTTATGAAGTTGGGTACGCGCCGCTGGGCGTAGAGGGGGGAATGGCGAAGGAAAAAGCCAAGATGGACCTCCTCTGGCGTGAACTGCAGGACCGCAATATCGCCCTTAGCGTTGTCGTCGATCCCTGGCCCGCTCAGCTGGCCCATGACAGCGTGAACTCGCGGCAAGTAACAATGTGGCGCGACTGGTGCCAGGGCAGGTGCAAGCGTTTCATCACGATGTTCCCCACGTTCTTCGCCGTCAAGCAGCAATGTCCGCGGACACAGCCCGGCTGCTGGTACCTTAACTATTTCATTTTCGGCGACACCCATTACAATTCGGCCGGAGAAGCCCTGGCTGCGGATGTACTCATTGACAGCTTGAACAACATTCCTCCGGCCAAGCGGGAGCCGGCAGCCACTAGCAAGTCCGCGCCACAGAATCAGCGTCCCGAGGGGCCCGGGTTATGATCTCGCCTCAACAGGTTCACCTCTGGCTGTACGCAGCTGGTATTGTTTGCTGCCTCTTCGTGCTTTCAAAATCGCGCTCTCTTCGTGCGCGGCAAGCGATTCTGCTGGCGATTAGTTACGGTCTCTATGTCACCTGGGGAGCATGGTTCCTGGTCATCCTCCTTGCTTCGACAGCGGTAAATTTCCTGGCGGGAAGATGGCTGCGCCGTAATCCGTCCGCCGCGAGGCTATGGACGGGACTGGCCTTCAACATTGTTCTACTGGGACTTTTTAAGTACTTGCCCGCAACGGCAACTTCCATTCCACTCGCCTCCCTGCAAAAACTGTCTCAGCTTGCGCTTCCCTTGGGTATTTCCTTCTGGACGTTTCAGGCGATGAGTTACTTGCTCGATCTCTACCGGGGCGAAGAAATTGACCCGTCGTTCCTGGAATTTGCTCTCTATATGGCATTCTTCCCGGTCGTCATCTCTGGGCCGATATGCCGAATGCCCGACATGCTGCCGCAGTTCCGGTCGGATGCCGCGCCGTCGCGGAACGATATTGGACGTGGCCTTTGCCGCATGGCCACCGGCCTTCTAATGATGCAGGTCTCCCAGTTGCTCGGCAAAGGAATCCTGAGTGGGCAAGGAATCACCGCGGGATTTGACCAGGTGCAGGGCTGGGCGGGACCCGATGTGTGGTGTCTCGCCGTGGGATACGGTCTGCAGATATTCTTCGACTTCGCAGGTTACTCGCACTTGGCGATCGGGGCGGCCCAAATGCTGGGCTTCACGGTTCCGGAAAACTTTGCGCGCCCGTTTGCTTCCACTACGCCTTCAATTTTCTGGACGCGCTGGCACATGTCGCTCTCCTTTTGGATTCGCGATTATGTGTTCCTGCCGCTGGTGGTTCTGCGTCGAGAGGATTGGTGGAGGAAGTTCTGCCTCCTCATAGCGATGGTCCTCTTCGGTATCTGGCATAAGGCAGCCATTCTGTTCGTTCTGTTTGGCTGCTACCACGGAGTGCTGCTCATCCTGCACCGGCACGTACAACAGACAGAACGCAGATTCAACTGGGAGCCGCCCGCGAAAGCGTGGGCCGTCCTGTCGTGGATTGTGACCATGGCCCTGGTAAACCTGGGGTGGATCTGGTTTCGCGCCAATTCACTCGTTGAGGCTCGCCAGATGTTCGAGGCCCTGGTTTCCCCGAGGAGTTACGGAACGCATATGCTCAACGGCAGTCTGTATCTGCTGGTCGCGAGCCTGGCCGCGATCTACGCCATAGTGCTTTCGGTTAACGATTGGGTTGACCGTTATGCGGCAGGCATGGCAGTTGGGCCGATCTCCTCTGCCGAACTGGCGACTGTTCTCATTCGCGATCGCTGGATATGGATAGGACCGATGTGGGCAATCGCTTGTGTATTGGTTTCTCTTCTCATCCCGCACCAAAGCCGGGGCACTAACGTGTTCATGTATCGAATGTTCTGAAGCGGCAAGCTGAGTTCACAACCAAAAGTGACGCGGATGTTACCGTAGTTAGAAAATCTGCTTAATCCTGGAATGCTGCGGAATCTGGTGACGAAAGCCTGTTTCCTTGCTCCTTCCGCACGGACAACAATGCCAGGGCGCACGAGCCCAGGCGCGCCATCTTGTGTTCGGTGCGGACGCTCAGGATGACTGGTGCGCGCGCGCCAACGATTATGCCCGCGCTCTGCGCGTCCGCCATGTATTCCAATTGTTTGACCAGCATGGTGCCGGATTCGAGGTCAGGCATAACAAGGATGTCCGCCTTGCCGGCGACCGGCGACACGACTTTCTTGTTCTTCGCCGCCGTTTCGGAAACCGCAACATCATATCCCATGGGCCCGTCGAGAGTGCCACCCGTGATCTGCTCTCTGTCGGCCATTTTGCACAAGACAGCCGCGTCAAACGAGGACGGCAACCTCGGGGTCACGGCTTCCTGCGCCGACAGGATCGCGACCATGGGCTCTAACAGACCAACTGCGTGGGCCAGGTCGATCACATTCTGGACGATATCGCGCTTGTCCATGACCGCCGGAGCAACGTTCAGAGCTGCATCGGTAATGAACAGAGGACGCGGAAACCCTGGCACTTCCATGTCAGCCACATGGCTCATGCGTCGCGCCGTGCGTAAGCCCTGTGGAGCATCGACAAAGTGCATGAGTTCGTCCCATGGCAGGCTGCCTTTCATCAACGCCTCTACCTTGCGCTCGCGCGCCATGCTTACGGCACGCTCCGCGGCCTGATGGCTATGTTCGGTATATTCCTTGTCGAACTGCGAGATGTCGATCTGCGCCTGTTCCGCGGCAGCTTGAATTTTCCGTTCGGGACCCACCAGGACCGGAATAATCAAGTCTTCTTCGGCAGCCTCAAACGCCGCCAGCAAAGAAGTCGCGTCAACCGGATGGACCACAGCAGTGAGAATCGGGTACAGTCCCCGGCAGACTTCAATGAGATGACGGTAATGCCTGCCTTTTTCGATGAGCCTCACCTCGGGCAGGGATATGCGCTCACGCGAAATTTTTTCCAGGGGCGCGATCACCTCGGCAGTGCCGCTGATCACCACTTCGCCGCGCTGATTTACGGCCTGGCAGTCCAGCGTGACCCGATGTTTCTCGGCGTCCATCTCAGATACCTTTACGCTGACCAGGATGGTGTCTCCCAAGCCCACAGGCCGGCGAAAGCGCAACGATTGACCTAGATAAATCGCGCCGGGACCGGGCAGCTGCGTTCCCAGCACGGTGGATATAAGCGCCCCGCCCCACATGCCGTGCGCAATGATCTTGTGGAACATGTCGCTCTTGGCAAAGTCCTCGTCAACATGGGCGGGGTTGACATCGCCCGACATGATGGCAAACAGCTCAATATCTTTTTCCGTAAGAGTGCGGGAAATACTGGCAGTGTCGCCGATCTTCAGTTCGTCAAATGTGCGGTTCTCAATCCTATCGACAAGCATGGGCAAACCCATTTCGTCTCCTGTGTACTCTTGTGCCCGGCGGAAGAAAGTTTTGTTCCGGCCAGGACTGCACGAAGGCGGTAAACAGGCAGCACGGTCGAGGGCCACGTGTTTGGACCATCTGTGCACTCCAGTATAGGTCTTCAGCGCACCAGGAAACTTCGGTCTGAAGCCCTGTCACTGCTTGTCGTGGGCGCGGTCACAGACAAACGAGCCATTAGATGAGCACTCCGGCAGGCATCCATCCGCTTCGCACCAGCCGCGCCGGAAGGCTTCTTCAAGTAGAATGGCTCCCAGTCGGCGGAGGACCTTCATGGCATGGCGCATTCTGTCGCGTAGTTTTGTATTGCTTCTGCTGTCGCTAACCGCATCGGCCCAAAATCCGGAGCTGTCGAAGACGGTAAAGGAATTCGTGCGCGTGCAGGCCCCCAAAGTTATTCTCACGCATGTGCGGATTATTGACGGCACCGGAGCGCCTGCGGTTGAAGATCAGAATGTTGTAATCGAGGGGGGAAAGATTAGCGCGATCCAACGGGGCGCCGACGTGGCGGCCGCCCGGGGCACGACCGTTCTGGATCTTCGCGGCTACACCGTGATGCCGGGCATCGTCGGCATGCACAATCACCTCTTCTACATCGTGCGGCCGAACCTCGACAGCCGGCGGCATTTCGATCCTCCGGTGCTGGTGCCGCAGATGACGTTCTCGGCGCCGCGTCTTTATCTCGCCGGCGGCGTGACCACGATGCGCACCACGGGCAGCGTGGAAACCTACGCCGATCTCAATCTGAGACACGATATCGATGCCGGCAAACTTCCCGGCCCGCATCTGGATGTTACTGGACCGTATCTGGAAGGCGGCACAAGTTACTTTATCCAGATGCCGCATCTGGCCAACGCCGAGGAAGCGCGGCAAACCGTGGAATACTGGGCCAGCCAGGGCGTGACTTCCTTCAAGGCCTACATGAACATCACGCGCGCCGAACTGAAGGCGGCGATCGATGCGGCCCACCAGCGCGGCATTAAAGTTACCGGCCATCTCTGCTCGGTCACCTACAAAGAAGCGGCCGAGCTTGGAATTGATGACCTGGAGCACGGCTTCTTTGTTAATACGCAGCTTGATCCGGATAAGAAGCCCGATCAGTGCAGCGAAAGCGCGGGCGAGGAGACGTTGGCCCGCATGGATCCGAGCGGGCCGGAGGCGAAGGACCTGATCCAGACGTTGGTCAGCCATCACGTTGCAGTGACTTCGACGCTGCCGGTGTTCGAATCAGAGGCGGGCGGAGGACGTCCGCCGCTGCGCCAGCAGGTGCTGGATGCGATGACTCCCCAGGGGCGTGAGGATTTTTTCCTTGTCCGGCAAAAGCCGCCATCGGCAACTCCACCGAAGATTGATCCAGCACTGCTGTGGAAGCATGACTTGGAGTTGGAACGCGCCTTCGTTGCTGCCGGAGGATTGCTGCTTTCCGGCCCCGATCCCACCGGCGGAGGCGATGTGCTTCCCGGATTCGGAGATCAGCGTGGCATCGAATTGCTGGTCGAAGCCGGATTCTCGCCGGTCGAAGCCATCAAGATTGCCACTCTGAATGGCGCCATTTACCTGGGCCGCGACCAACAGCTAGGTTCCGTGGCCACGGGAAAGAACGCAGACCTGGTGGTGATCAAGGGCGATCCGTCGAAACAGATTTCCGACGTTGAAAATGTCGACATTGTCTTCAAAGACGGCGTCGGCTACGACTCCAAAAAACTGCAGGATTCCGTTCGAGGAAGATACGGACAGTATTGATCACTGCGCCTTTGCCGCCGGCGCCGATTCCTTTTCGTTGAAGTGGAAGATGTCCTTCGACAAGTACCGCTCGGCGGAGTCGGGGATGATCGTCGCCACTCGCTTGCCGGGACCTAATCGCTTCGCGATGGCGATAGCCACAAAGACATTTGCTCCCGCACTCGATCCTGCCAGCACGCCTTCGCTTGCTGCCAGCTTCTTCACCATGTCAAACGCATCATGATCGTTGACGGCGATGATCTCGTCGGCAAGCGAACCATTGAAGGTCTTGGGAATGAAGCTGGCGCCGATGCCTTCCACTTCATGTTCGCCGGGCGGGCCGCCGCCCAGCACCGATCCCTGGGTCTCAACCGCGATGGCCAGCGTCTTCGGGTTGCGCTCTTTCAAATAGCGCGCCACACCAGTGAAGGTACCGCCGGTGCCGCAGCCGATCACGATGGCATCAATTTGTCCGCCAAGCTGATCGTAAAGTTCGCGGGCGGTAGTTTCGTAGTGGAAGTCGGGATTGTCCTGATTTTCGAATTGGCCGGCGATAAAGGAATTTGGGGTGCGGGCAGCGCGTTCTTTAACGTATGCGATTGCCGCCGACATGCCGTCGGCGCGAGGGGTGCGAACCACCTCAGCGCCGAAAGCCTCCATGAGTGTGACTTTTTCCTGGGAGAAGCCTTCCGGTACGGCAAGGACTGTTTTGTAGCCGCGGCCACAGGCAATCAGCGCCAATCCCACGCCCGTGTTGCCGGCGGTGGCTTCGAAGATGGTCGCTCCGGGCTGAAGACGGCCATCGCGTTCGGCTTTGGTGATCATGCCCAGAGCGGCGCGGTCCTTAATGCTGCCGCCGGGATTCAGGTACTCGAGCTTGACGTAGACATCGGCGGCGTCCCCTGGGACGAGCTTGCGCAAGTGAAGGACGGGCGTGTTGCCGACCAGTTCGGTGATCTCTTCGGCGACGTGTCCGGCGGCGCCGGCGCACCTGTCGTTGGAGGATTGGGGTGGATGCAGAGAAGCCATTTCAGCAGTCTTCATGAGGGCTCACGACAAATAACTGTCAAGGTTACGTGAAGGGGAATCGGGCGGTCAAACACAACCTCTGCGGCGGGTAGGTGCGTCTCATCCACAGGAGGCTAGACATGGCAACAGCACGAAAATCGGGTTCCGCGCGCAGTAGTCAGCGCAAGTACAGTCCTAAGGCGAAGTCGGGCGGGCGCACCAAGGTGAAAAGCCGCAAGCAGGCGATTGCCATCGGAATCAGTGAGGCGCGCAAGTCGGGTGCGAAGGTGCCCCCGAAGAAGACAGCGTGAGCACGGCTAGATCTCTTGTATGAGGGCGCTGCTTCGGCCCCTGCAAATCACTCGCACGGGTTGAAGCCCGGTTCTTTTCAGCGGTCTGTTCGGCACGCCCGAACAGATTGCTGAAAAACTCCAACGCAGATCCCACGCCCGCGGCCCTGCCACCGCTATACTGTCACCGCCTCCGGTTTGCTCTGCAACTGGCGTAGCACGTACTGGAGAATGCCGCCGTGCTGGTAGTACTGCACTTCCTGCGGCGTATCGATTCGCACGGTCGCATGAATTTCGATTACGCTGCCGTCCGCCTTCTTCGCGCGCACCTTCACCGTTTTTCCGGGTGCGAAGTTCTTCAGCACGTCGGTCAGCCCGACGATGTCGAATGTCTCCTCGCCCGTGAGGCCGTTGGTCTCGGCGCTTTCTTCCGCGGGGAATTGCAGCGGCAGAATGCCCATGCCCACCAGGTTGGAGCGATGGATGCGCTCGAAGCTCTCGGCCAGCACGGCGCGCACGCCGAGCAGCCTGGGCCCTTTCGCGGCCCAGTCGCGTGACGAGCCCGAACCATACTCTTTACCCGCCAACACTACCAGCGGCGTGCCCGCTGCACGATATTTTTCCGAGGCATCGAAAATCGTCATCTCTTCGCCGTCGGGGAGATGACGCGTGAATGCGCCTTCGCGTTCCGGCGTGAGCTTGTTGCGCAGGCGTACATTGGCAAATGTTCCGCGCATCATGACTTCGTGATTGCCGCGGCGCGAACCATAGGAGTTGAAGTCAACCGGCTTGACCCCGTTCGCGATGAGGTATTGGCCTGCCGGACTGGTCGGCTTGATGGAGCCTGCGGGCGAGATGTGATCGGTGGTAACGCTGTTGCCCAGGTAGCAGAGCACGCGCGCGCCGGCGATGTCCTTGACCGGAGCAGGGTGAGCTGGCATGTTGTCGAAGTACGGGGGGTTCTTCACGTAAGTGGATTGCTCGTCCCACGCGAAGGTCTCGCCCTCAGGCACGGCAAGGCCGCGCCAGCGATCATCGCCCTTGAAGACGTCGTTGTAACTCTTCTGGAAGAGGTCGCCGGTAATGTATTTGCGGACGACGGCGTCGACTTCTTCGGAGGTCGGCCAGATGTCCTTAAGAAATACCGGCGAACGCTTGCCATTTCTTGTGAAACCCAGCGGCTCGTTGAGCATGTCGAGATCGATGCGGCCAGCCAGGGCGTAGGCTACAACCAGCGGCGGCGACATCAGGTAATTCGCGCGGACTTCAGAGTTGATGCGGCCTTCGAAGTTGCGATTGCCACTGAGTACCGAGGCCACGACGAGATCTTTTTCGGTGACAACGTTCGAAACCTCCTGCGGCAGCGGTCCCGAGTTTCCAATGCAGGTGGTGCATCCGTAGCCGACGAGATGAAACTTCAGCTTCTCCAGATACGGCATCAGGCCGGAGCGAGTGAGATATTCGGTGACGACCATTGATCCCGGAGCTAGCGATGTCTTTACCCACGCCGGGACCGACAGTCCCTTCTCGACGGCCTTCTTCGCCAGCAATCCGGCGGCGACCAGCACATAGGGATTGGAAGTGTTGGTACAACTGGTGATGGCCGCGATCACCACGCTGCCGTGATTGAGCGATTTGTCGAGCTTGACGTGCTCCTCGACAACGTCCTGCTGCGAATCCATGCCCGCCGGATGTCCGCCTTCACCTTCCCAACGCGCTTCCTGCTTCGGAGGAACGTGCTGGCCCGGCTTCAACAGGCCGGGCAGAGCTTGCTCAAATGATTTCGCGGCTGCGGAGAGCAGCACGCGGTCCTGGGGACGCTTCGGCCCGGCGATACAGGGCTCGACGGTTGCGAGATCGAGGTCCAACACACTGGTGTATTCGGCTTCCGGCGTGTTGACGGTATGGAACAGGCCCTGCTCTTTGCAGTAGGCCTCGACCAGTTGCACCTGCTCTTCGCTGCGGCCGCTGAGGCGGAGATAGCGCAAGGTCTCTTCGTCGACGGGGAAGATGCCGCAGGTGGCGCCGTACTCGGGTCCCATGTTGGCGATGGTGGCGCGATCGGCGAGTGGAAGCTTGTGCAGACCGGGTCCGAAGAACTCGACGAACTTGCCGACGACGCCGTGCTTGCGCAGCATCTCGGTCACGGTCAGGACAAGGTCGGTTGCGGTTGCACCGGCGGCTAGTTGGTTCTTCAGGCGCACGCCCACGACCTGCGGGATCAACATGGAAACGGGCTGGCCCAGCATGGCAGCTTCGGCCTCGATTCCACCGACGCCCCAGCCGAGGATGCCGAGACCGTTGATCATGGTGGTGTGGGAATCGGTGCCGACCAGAGTATCGGGATAGGCGAGCGGCCTGCCGGTGGGCCCGTTGGCGCCGATGAAGACGACGCGGGCGAGATATTCAAGATTGATCTGGTGGACGATGCCGGTGTCAGGCGGAACGATGGCGAAGTTCTTGAACGCGCCCTGTCCCCAACGGAGGAATGCGTAACGTTCTTTGTTGCGCTGGAACTCGAGGTCAGCGTTGAGCTGAAAGGCTTGCGGGGTGCCGAACTCGTCGACTTGTACGGAGTGGTCGATGACCAGCTCGGCCGGTTGAAGTGGGTTGATCAGATTAGGATCGCCGCCCAAGGTCTTCATAGCATCGCGCATGGCAGCCAGGTCGACCACTGCGGGTACGCCGGTGAAGTCCTGCAGCAGCACGCGGCTAGGCATGAAGGCGATCTCTTGTGAAGGAACGCTCTTGCCGGTCCAGGAGGTGAGGGCGCGAATGTCGTCGGCCTTTACGGACTTGCCGTCTTCGCGGCGCAGCAGGTTCTCCAGCAGGATGCGGAGCGAGAACGGCAGGTGGCCAGTGCTGCAACCATGTTTCTCCAAGGCATCAAGACGGTAAATCTCGAACTCGCGATTGCCCACGCGGAGGATGGAACGACTGCTAAAGCTGTTCATGGATGAGTCCCTTCTACTTATATTGAGGATTTGGTGGAGGGCGCGGATTCCAGCAAATATGAAAACTGTTTGCAGAGCGAGTGACGTCCCTACGGGACTCGGTGAATTTTCCCACTCCACCCAGCACCGCGCCTGCGGCTGCGTACTGGGCTAGATTATTTCGCGCCTGCGGCGCTCCATTTTCAGACTTCCTGAGATCAGCGCAACCAACTATCTTAACTCGCCGGTGCGGTGGAGTTGAATACAACTTATACGTGAGAAACGCGGGGATGCATCCGCGTAGTGAGACCTCAGGCAGGGGACGAATCAGCCCGGCGCCCGGCCAACAGTAAGCCGATCCAGCAACTCAACGGCCAGGTCAAAAGCCAGGACAACCAGTACCAGTGCGGCCAGCCCTTGCTCCAGTTGGGGACAGTGGCAATCAGGCCCATCACTTCCCCGATGATAAAGAACCAGAGCACATGGCGGGCGGCGCGACCAGGAGCAAAGCGGGCGCAGATCCATGCACAAAAAATGGAGATGACGACGAAGAACGCCGTACTCGCCATGAGAGCGGTTGCGGAGGGGATGACGCCTTGGCCGAAGTCGCCCGGAAACAGGCGCGAGAGCAACGGATCCGTGCCCAGCACAAGAACAACGGAAAGCAGGTAGCTGCCCACGACGACGGCGACGGACTTAAGCATCGGTTAGACCTCCAATCAAGCTATGAAACTTACCGTAAAGTTCAGCGTGCTTTCCTCTGCAGCTCCATGCATTCATCGTTCAATTTGGCGTCGTGGGTCATACCGTCGGCCAGCATACACTCGTCCAGCGCAGACTTGGGATCGGAGTCCTTCAGCAGATTGGTGAGCATAATGTGCGGCGTGGGCCAGTCGGGCGAGAGCTTGGCCGCAATACGCAGCTCGGCGATGGCCGACGGCATGTCCTTCTTCTTCTGATAGACGATGGAAAGATTGTAGTGGGCGCTGGCATTCTTGGGCTGGAGGTGGATGGCTTCGCGATACTCGACGATGGCTTCGTCCGACTTGCCGGCATCGTCCAGCACACTGCCCAGGTTCATGTGAGTGCTGGCGATGTTATAGCGGTCTTGCTCGCTCATTTTTTCTTTCGCCGGCTCCAGTTCCAGTGCCGCGCGATAGTGCTGAATGGCGCCGTTAAAGTCGCGCCGGGTGTAAAGCACGTTGGCCAGATTATTTTGCGCGCTGGCCATCTTCGGATTGAGGCGCACTGCCTCCTGATATTCGGCGATCGCACCGTTGAGATTGCGATTGTGCTTCAGCGCCAGCCCCAGATTGTTGTGGGCATTGGCATCGTTGGGCCTCAGGGCGATGGCGGTCTTGAATTCTGCGATGGCTTCGGCATAGCCCTGGTGGTCCAGGTAAACCCGTCCCAGATTGTAGTGCGCCTCAAAATAGTCGGCATAGATTTTAATCGCGTCCTTGTACTCGGCGATGGCGTTTTCGCTGTTACCCTGGCGCTCAAACACCGTGCCTTCATGAAAATGGCGCAGAGCGTCGTCAGGAACAGCTTGCTTGACCGGCGGCGCGGGTGTTGCCGGTGGCGGAGTGGTTGCCGGTGGCGACGCTGGGTTCGATGGAGCCGGCAATTTCGGGGCGGGCTGAGGTTGGGGAGCGTCCTGGGCGAAGATCAATCCGCAAGCGAGCAGGAACAAGATCGGGACAATAGCACCACTGCGTAACAAAGATGATTGCCTTTCGCCGGTCATGATTGCAGGTAATGGAAGTATATCGCTTGCCGGCTTCAATGGATTGGCGTTCCGGAAGCGCCGGGGTTGTCTTCCGCCTGCATCTTCGGCGGGGGTTCATGAATATTCGCGACCGCCTTCTTCATCTCCTGGAAATGGCCGGTCTGGTAGCCGTAAATCCGGTGCGGCAGCCGCGCCGCTTCTTCCTTGATGGCCCTCGAGCGGTCTCCGGGATTGGGATGGTCGGACAGGAATACGAAAGCCCCGCTCTGGTCGTTGAGCCGGGCGAAGAACCTGGCCAACTGGATGGGGTCGTAGCCGGCCTCGGCCATTATGTGTGAGCCCATCAGGTCCGCTTGGCTCTCATGGATGCGGTTGAACTTCAGCAGCACGCTGTCTGCACCTAACCCAATACCGAGTTGCGCGAGCTGTCCCATCAGGGTGTCGCTGTTGGTAAGCTGGCCAGCCAGGGCCACGGGAAGCTGGATCAGGTCAACCTTGCTGGCCTGGTTGGTGCCGTGACGCAGGATGACGTGCGACATCTCGTGGGCTATGGCGCCCGCGAACTGCGCCTCATTGGCAACTTCTTTCAGCAACCCGGTGTTGATGAACATAGGGCCGCCAGGCAGAGCATAGGCATTGATCGCAGGGTTGGCAACGATCTGAAAGGTGAAAGTGAATCCGCTGGCCTTTGCCTCCTGGGATGCCGTTAGCCGTCGAGTGACGGAGTTCACAAATGCGGTGAGCACGGGATCGTGCACGATGGTCACATTCTGACGTATCTGCGCCGCCGCTTCCTGGCCGAGCTGAATGTCCTGCTGTCTGGTGAAAAGATTAAAGCCCGGTTTGAACTGGGTGGGACCTGGCGAGGCAACGGCGGTCGCCAGGAGCAGCGTCACCACGACTGCAGATTTCGTTGCGCGGCGCATTCGATGCGCCAGCCCGCGATGGATGGGATGAGCCAACATTGTCTCCGAGCGCATTCTACATCGGACGCAGCTGGATGATCTGGAGATGGTTGCGGAATGACACCAGCCAAAATTGAACAGATCAGACCCCGGCGCGCCTAATCTGGCGGAGGTGCGATATCATCGAACCTCTGTAGGTGTTGCCTAGCCCCCTCGCCATGGACCAACGCAGCTTCCAAAGGTTACTGCGCCGCACGGTTGCTTTGCCGGTAGCGCTGCTGGTGTTGCTGGCAGCAACCCTGGTGGCGGAGATACTGCTGCTCTCGTGGTCGCTGCGCTGGGTGGATCATTCCGACCAGGTCACCAGCCAGGCGCGCACGGCGATGCGCAGTGTCGTGGAGATGGATACCGGGCTGCGGGGCTATTACCTGACCGGCGACCAGAGCTTTCTGGATTCCTACAATGACCTGAAAGCGAAGCTGCCGGAGCAGCTCGACACCACGATGGACCTTATTACCGATAATCCCGACCAGCAGGCGCGATTGCGTGGACTTCGAGAGCTGTATGCGAGATGGATGCAGTGGGCGGGGCGGCAGATCGAGCGCGGCCACCAGAACCCGCCGACGCCCCAGGATTTGTTGGCTGGGCAGCAATTGATGTCGGAAATTCGCAACCGGCAGCGTGACTTCATAAACGCGGAGGATGAGCTGCGTCGCGTCCGGTCGCATCGCGCCGATGTGCTAAACGGGAGCGTGATCGGTTCCGCCGTCGGGGTTTTGCTGTTGGTCGCAGTGATGCTTTTTACGCTCACCCGGCGCGAATTGCTGGCGCTGTCAACCACGTACGAACGTCACTTGCGAGCCGAAGCCGACCAACAACAGCAACTGAAAGAAAGCCGCGAGTTGTATCAGATAACCCTCAAGAGCCTGGGCGAGGCGGTGATCTCCACCGATCAGGAAGGCAATATATCGTTCATCAACCCGGTAGCGCAGCAGCTTACGGCATGGGAATACACTTCGGCCGCGGGCCGGCCCTTTGGCGAGGTAATGCGGCTGAGCGACGAACGGACCAGGTTGAACATTGAAGACCCGATTGAGACGGTGCGGCGAGCGCAGAAGGTGGTGGCCTTCTCCAACAGCCTGATGTTGACCAGCCGCGGCGGCGAAGAGTATCCCGTCGAGTTGACCGGAGCGCCCATCCTTAACGACCGGGACGGCATTGTGGGCGTGGTGGTTGTGTTCCGCGATGTGACCCAGCGGCGCCAGACCGAACAAATCCTGCGGACGAGCGAGCGCCTGACGTTAGCGGGAAGGTTGTCAGCGACCATTGCACATGAGATCCGCAATCCTCTGGACACTGTGACCAACCTGGTTTATCTGTTGCAGTATGAACAGGCGCCGAGTCCGGCGTCGGCGCAATATCTGCAAATGGCCAGCGATGAACTGGCCCGCATCGCGCAAATCACCGGCCAGCTATTGACGTTCCATCGGGAGGCACGGAGTCCGGTAGAAGTGAGCCTGACGGAAGTACTGGAAAGCGTGCTGACCGTGTTCGCTCCGCAGATCAAACAAAACCACATTGTGGTGCAGTGCCGTTTCGAGACTGAGCGCTGCGTGCGAGGGTTTCCCGGCGAGTTGCGCCAGGTTTTCTCCAATCTAGTGGGTAATGCGCTGGAAGCCATGGCACGCGGAGGAGAATTGCTGTTGCATACGCGAGAGTCCAGCCTGGCTTCCGATCCTACACGCAAGGGGATACGCGTGACCGTGCTCGACAACGGGAGCGGCATTCCAAGGGGGGTTCGGCGAAATCTGTTTGCCCCGTTCTACACCACGAAAGGCGAAAAGGGCACCGGCCTGGGGCTTTGGATCAGCCGGGGCATCACCGAGAAACACGAGGGCACGATTCACGTGAGCAGCCGCATGGGTATGGGGCGAAGCGGAACGGCGTTTTCGGTATTCCTTCCTTTCGAGCAAGCGCTTGGACTGCTGGACATAAGCGCTGCCCCACCTGAGGGGTGAAGCAGTACGAGTTGAGCAAGCCCTTACGACAATCCGGGTGCACGGTGCCGCAAGGCAGACGTCAGCCGGGCAGCTACGGCGAACGCTGGAGCAATTTGATTTTGTCGCTTTTAGGCTAGTCAAGTTCCCGCCGTCTTTTGGGAGTGGGTGTTAACCGAGCAGGCGGTACGAATTCGGTGAGCATGGGTCCGATGCCGGTAATCCAGTCCGCGAACCAGGAGGGCCGGCTTTCCGGCATACGCGAGATCGCCGCGACACATAAGCCGGCGTTGGGCCTCACTCTTCTTCTGCTGGTCGCCACACTCGCTTTGTACTTCCCCGTAGTTCATCATCCTTTCGCGAACCTGGACGACATCGGATATGTGTACGGGAACCCGCATGTGCAGGACGGCTTAACCCGGCCGACCGTCAAGTGGGCGCTGCAGACGTTTGCTGAGAACAACTGGCATCCCCTGACCTGGCTGTCTCATGCTCTGGATTGCGAGATGTTTGATATCGATCCAGCCGGCCATCATGCGATGAACGCAGTCTGGCACTCGCTTGACGCAGTGGTATTGTTTTGGGTTTTGATGCTGGCGACCGGGTACCGGGCCCGCAGCTTCATGGTAGCTGCCCTGTTCGCTCTGCATCCTGTTAACGTCGAGTCCGTGGCGTGGGTGGCGGAACGTAAGACCTTGCTAAGCGCCTTCTTCTTCCTTCTCGCTTTGGGGGCATATCGCTGGTATGTGCGTCATCCTGGCGCTCTCCGCTATGCCGTGGTCGCCATTCTTTTCATCCTGGGACTGATGTCAAAACCGCAGATTATTACGCTGCCGTTCGTGCTTCTGTTGTGGGACTACTGGCCACTACGACGAATGTTTGCCGGCAGCCTGCCTTCCACCCAACCCGATTCGCTGACCGCGTTTCCGCCCGAGGATTTTTTCAGGCTGATCGAGGAGAAGATTCCGCTGTTCATCATTTGCGCGGCCAGCGCATGGATTACGATGCGGGCGCAACGGGTCAGCCAGCTACAGCATTGGCCTTACTCGATTTGGATCAGGATGGGCAACGCGACCGTCGCCTACGTGCGCTACGTCGGCAAAGCCCTCTGGCCGTCGCACCTTGCCGTCGTATATCTCCACCCGGGAAACTCCCTGCAATTTTGGCAGGTAGCGGCGGCGGCTGTGGTGTTGGTGGCCGTCACGGCACTGGTTATCGCCGGCCGGCGCTATCGGTATCTGCCGGTGGGCTGGTTCTGGTTCCTGGGGACCCTGGTGCCGACTATCGGCATCGTCCAGGTAGGCTGGCAGGGGATGGCGGACCGTTACGCGTACCAGTCGTTTCTGGGGCTATTCATCCTGATTTGCTGGGGTGTGGCCGATTGGGCGCGGCGAAGGCATTTGCCGAAAGCTCTGCTGCCGGCCATAAGCGTCGCGGTGTTGTTCGTGCTGGCCCTGGTCACTCATCGTCAGATTGGCTACTGGAGTGACGACTTGACGCTCTGGTCTCACACCCTGCAAGTCACCAGGGGCAACTGGGTGGCTGAAGGCATGGTCGGCAGCATCCTGTCGAAGCGGGGAGATCGCGACGATGCCATGCGCCACTTCCGGACCGCGATCGCCATCTACCCAATGGATTGGAGGAGTAACTTCGCAATTGCCGTGGACGAGCAGGAGCACGGGAATCTGCCGGAAGCGATTCGACGGTACAAGCAGGCTCTGGTAAACATCGAGAACCCTTCGCAGCAGTCCAAGGCCTATGAGAATTTGGCCATCGCCTATCGCGATTCCGGCGACCTTACAGAGGCAATGGAGTGTCGCCGCAAGGCAGCTCAGCTGAGTGGGGGGCAATAACCCAGACGCGAGCATCGCTGCAAGCCGGTTGCTCGCAGCAACACCCAGAACAGCAACACCGCATTCAGCGCCTGGAACAAACCATTCACATCGTGCGCAGGGCCGGGAGTCAGGCCAAAGAGCTGGCAATCCAATGCGTGGCTTAGCCAGGTCAGGGGATGCCAATTTTCTGCGTGCGAGGTGGTGAACGCCCATTGGACGGTCGCCCAGCTCAAACCCGACTCGACCTGCGGGTTCTCATAAACGTAGTCGCGGTCGTCGTAGTTGATGAACGGGAATTGATGAACGGGATAGTAAAGGGCGAGAGTGGCGACGACGAGGACCAGACTGAGGACTACCGGATTGCGAACGAAGCTTGCGGCCTGACCAGATCTGGGCCGGACAAGGACTTCCGGCATCGGATTCACGTCTACGGAACCCATGCGCTCCTTCTGCAAGTGCGCGGATTATATGTGAGCGCTGGAGTGCTGTTCAGTGAGCCGTTGGAAACGAAAAACCCGGGACGAGCTCTGCGCCAGCATCGTCCCGGGGTGAGCGATTGGATTGTGCACCAAGCTGATACTTAACCTTTGGTAACGCCAGCTCCGTGCATTTTCGCGCGCTCAATCAGCATCTGAACTTGCTCCTTCTGCGGGTAATCCGGATTGGTCTGCAGCAGTTTCTCCCAAACCACCACCGCGCCTTTGGGATCCTTCTTGCCCTGCCACATTACGATGCCGAGATTAAATAGAGTTCCCGGATGGTTGGGGCGAATAGCCAAGGCCTTTTCGAAGCTCGCGATGGCTTTATCTGCATCGCCGGTGTACCAGTACGAAGTGCCCAGGTCGGTACGGACATCGGCGTTGTCAGGCTGAATGACCACTGCCTTCTCGTAGTATTCGATGGCTTGCGGATAGGCCTGGCTGTCGTAATACAGGTTCGCGAGCTTGGCCAGGGTTTCAAAATCTTTGGGATTGCTTTGCAGCTGGGTGAGCAGCGGCTGAGCAGCTTTCGCCAGCTCCTGAGGCGGAACAGGTTGCTGTTGTTGAGCCGAGCCGATTCCAGGAAGCTGGGCTGCTCCTACCGGAGCGCTTCCCATGGCGGCGGGGGCGGCCGCTTGCGCGCTCTCAGCAGCGGGAGATACTGGGGCGGCGGAGCCGCGGGCAAAATATCCTACCGCGATTCCGATGGCCAGCGTGATCACGGCCAGGGTATAGGCTTGCGCCGTGGTGAAGCCGGCGATGGCGTTCTTGTCTTGCGCAGGTGATGGCATTGGGTACTCCTTTTAGCTTCGAGCTACGAGCTGCGAGCTTCGTGTTGCTACCAAACTGGCTGCTGCTTAAAGAGGCTACTACTAATCAAGGCTACGACCCTTCGCTAGTTTGACCAGTGTTATTATTTCCGTTAGCTCGAAGCTCGAAGATCGCGGCTCGTAGCTAATTGCTAATCACTAACTGCTGTTCTTTGGTGCCGGCGGCAGCCTTTATGGGCTGTTCCAGGTGAAACAGACGGCCGACCGCCGCGGTCAACACATCCTGTTCCTGCCTTTCTGGAAGTTCCTTCAATTCACGGGCCAGTGATCCAGCAATGCGCTGGGTAATATGGCTAGTCAGTGCGGTTAATGCCTGGTCCTGATCTTCCGTGAAAGGGCCAAATTCCTTGCGCAGGACTTCCAATTCCTGCCGGCAAAGTTCATCGAGACGTTGGCGCAGGGCGACGATGGTGGGCACAACCCGCTCCGCCATCAGTTTGCGACGGAAGCCCTGTAGCTCCGCTTGCACAATCTTTTCCGCAGCTTCAGCCGCCGCCTGCCGCCCAACCGCATTGCGTTGCACCACATGCTCCAGGTCGTCCATGTCGAACAGGTAAATGCCCTCGACTTCGCGTACTTCGGGATCAATGTCCCGCGGCACGGCAATATCGATCATCACCATCGGCCTGTGCTGGCGTTCTTTCGCAATCTGCTCCGCTTCTTCGCGGCTGAGAATGGCATGGGGGCAGGAAGTGCTGCTCACCACAATGTCCGCCTTCTTCAGATGCCTAAACCTGTCTTCAAACGAAACCGGGGTCGCGCCCAACTTAATGGCCAGCTCTTCCCCGCGGCACGCCGTGCGATTCATCACTTTCACCTGGCTGGCGCCGGCCTTCATCAGGTAATGGGCGGCCAGCTCGCTCATCTTGCCTGCGCCGATCAGCAGCACTTCGCGGCCTGAAAGATCTCCTAACACCTGGCGCGAGAGTTCCACCGAAGCGTAGGGAACCGAAACTGCCGAGGTACCGATCGCCGTCTCGGTGCGTATCCGCTTGGAAACGGTGAGCGCTTTCTGCATAACCGCGTCAAGGAAACGTCCGGTTGTGCCGCAGTCTTGCGCCTGGGCCCAGGCGTCTTTCACTTGTCCGGTAATTTCAGGCTCGCCCAGGACCATGGAATCCAAACTGGAGGTTACGCGGAAGAGATGGGTCAACGCTACATCGTCCATCAGGCGGTAGAAATGCGACCACTCGCTGAGCTTCAGTTGATATTCCTGAGTAAGGAAGCGAAGCACGGAATTAGCCGCAGTGGGAACATCACGGGCCCAGATAATGAATTCCGTGCGGTTGCAGGTGGCCAGTACGATGATCTCCTCGATCCCCTCGGAACGAACCAGTTGCAGCAGCGTCTCGCAACGGCGAGCTGGACTGATCCAGAAACGCTCGCGGACGGCGACGGGGGATGTGCGGAAGTTGAGTCCAATTACGGCTAGCGTCGGTTCCACGGTGCCTCTCAATCGTACGAGTCTGCTAGAGATAAAGGCACAAGAGATGCCAAAGCGTGCGAGACCCGGGCGCTGGGGTTAAGTTGTTCCACGGCAGCATGTTAAGTCTGTTGCCAAACATTGCAGGGCGATGCTGATAGCCGAGCTTAGCGGTTTATCACCCTCTGGGAGCGGGTTTTCGCACGTGGGTGGTTGCCCGGAGGTGGCTTGGTGACGTTTGCAGCGGTGGGATAGTTCTTGGGCAAAAAGGGGCGCCATGCTATGCCTAAGTTGTATGGTCAATACCGCTTTTAGGGAGTAAAGTTACCTCGCCGTCAGTCGCGGCGCTTTGGTTCTATCCTAATTCCCCTTAAGGGGGACTGCTGAAGGAGAAGACGAGAATGACAACCAGATGGTTGCTACGAATTGTTCTGTGCAGTTTGGTGCTGGCGTTGGCCTTGCCGCCAATGGCGGCAGCACAGGCGGGTGCCGATTCCTATAAAGCAAAATGCCAGGGGTGTCATGGTCCCGGTGGCGTTCCCAGCGCGGGCATGGCGAAATCGATGGGGCTGACGCCGTTGGGCGGCGCTGCCGTACAGGGAATGTCCGATGCCGACCTGACCGGGGTCATCAACAACGGCAAAGGCAAAATGACGGGGTTCAAGGGCAAGTTGACCGATGCCCAGATCAAGGACCTTGTCGGATACATCCGTACCTTGAAGCAGTAGTTCGAGCATCCTAACTTCTGCCCCCAAGCGGCTCTCTTCGGGGAGCCGCTTGCTTTTCAGTACGCCTTTGGCGGGCTCCAGCGGATTACTTGAGGTCGATAAGCAAATGAAACCGTTGGCTCCGGCTCCATCGGTATAACTCAAAATCCCGATCCAGGGTGAGGATGTCTCCAGTGTGCAGCTGCTCGGCCAATTGAATGAGACAGGCGTCAGCGAAGTCGGCCGGCAGGTCACTATATTTGCGCATGGTGGCACGCAGCGCCGGGGCGGACTCTGAAAGCTGGAACGACACCAGGAAAGCGCCTTTTGCAATGTTGTCTAATATCGTCTCGCAAGCTCCCGTAAGGCGGCGCAACAAGTAGCAACTCTCCGTGATCACGGCTTCGCAAGTCACCAGCGGCTGTTCCAGTTCCGCCAGCACAGCAACACAATGAGCGTGGTATCGCTCGCTGCGGTCCAAGAGGGCAACCACCACTCCTGTGTCCAGAAGGACGGGCTTCAACGACCGAATCCCGCAAGGTGCTTCTTGTTCGATCCGAGATCGGACACCCCTGAGGCGAACCGCCCTATGCCGACTACCCTTGCGCGGGAAGCTTTGCCGTAACAGGCGTTCAGCATAACCAGTCCCTCGCGCACCGCCCGCGATGGACTCCAGCCAAGACGCTTCACTAAATCATTCAGGGCCGCTTGCGAGCGGCGATCCAATCGCGCTTGCACCGTGGTTTTCATGACGCTTTCAGTGTACTACAATCTACTTACTGTATTACAAGAACTGTTTGGTTGCGGCCTCACCGTGTGTACTCCCTGATCGTCGCCGCCGCCCCGGGATACTGCGCCATCAACTGCTCGCGATCGGCGTTTTCGTAGTCGGCGTAGTCGAAGCCCGGAGACATGGTTGTCCCCATCAGCGCCCACTTGCCGCCCGGCGCAAGCCGGCTGCCCTGCCATATATTTCCTCGCACCACTACTTGCGGCTGCTGTCCGTTCAGCAGATCCGGACCCAGTGTGATCGTCTGGGAACTGCCATCCGGCAGCAGGTGCAGCATGAGAACCGGATCTCCGAGATAGAAGTGGAAGACCTCCGTGCCGGGCAGGCGATGCAGCGCGGAAAAGGTTTCCGGAGTGATCAGGTAGTAGATCGCAGTGCCGATGGAGCGTGAGCCGCGGAATCCGTCCGGCAGGTATTCCGTCGAGACTACCCAGCGCGAGCGATAGGTTTCACGAAAGAAGCCGCCCTCGATGGAGAGCGGTTGGAGTTGCATCAGTTGTATAACTTCGTCGGCGGTCATGATCGCAACAGGGTATCATCGCTGCGCCGCAGCCGAGGCAGGTTAAGTTGCGGTCTGGATGTCTTCGCTGTTCGCCAGCACTTAGGGAAGCTCTGATAGGTATTGCTTTGAAAGGGACCGCCTCCAGGCGGTCCGCAAAGTCGAGCAATTGAACCTGGCTTTAGCCGCTGCGGGTCTCGGTATTGACTTAATCGGAGCCTCATTAGGCAGACCCTGAAGAAAGGGCTGCTCGCCCTGAGGGGCTATAAAGCCCGCACTGATTTTGCCGCGCTTGCGGTACGGCTGAAGCCGTGCCCTTTCAAAGCCGAGGCTTAATCACAGTCTCCCTAAGTGCGGCTTCACCTCGCCGCGGCTAGCGCTCCATGTTCGCCAGGTAATCCATCAGGCTGGTACCGTTCAGGCTCGAAGCGGCCTGCACCGTAGCAGCGCGGGACTCCTCGGCATTGGTCAGGTCGGTAACGGCCACGTCCATGTCGATGCCGACCGTACTGTTCTGCTGCGAGGCGAGCTGAAGGCTTTCGCTGTCCAGAAAAACCTGGGTGCCAACGATCTGGTCGACGGTGCTGCCGTAGAAGGTACGGGCCGAAGTGAGCTGATCGTAGGCGCTGCGCAACTGGGTAACCGCGTCCCCGATATCGTCGGTGGAGCTGTTGGATTCCAGCGCCGTGGTCAGGTTGTCCAGGGCCACGAAGACGTTGGCGGCGGGCGAGGAAAACAGCTGGCTGCCGGGCTGGTTCACGGCCACGGATTCTCCCTGCGCCACCTCGACCGAGTTGACATCATCGTTACCTTGATACGAAACCCCGCCGGCGACGGAGTTGTCCAGGACGTAAGGAGGCTTTGTCGTCTCCGTTCCGCCAAAAACATAGGTGCCGTTGTAGCTGAGGTTGGCCACACTGAACACTTGCTGCGCGATGCCCTTAATCTGCTGCGCGATGGTGGTGCAGTTCTGCTGCGACAAGGTGCCGTTGGCGCCCTCCGTGCCCAGCGAGATGGCCTGTTGCAGGGCGGTGACGACGGAGTTCAGGGAAGAATCGGCGGTCTGCAACTCGGAAGTAAGGCTGGTGATGCTGCGCAGATACTGATCGCAGTCGTTCATCTGCGAGGAAATGTTGACTTCCTGGGCGGCGGCCGCGGGATCGTCGGAATCGGAGTTCACGCGCCGTCCGCTGGTCAACTGGGTGAGCGCATTCTGTTCTGAAGTGTCCGACGTCTCCAGCGCGTTCAGCACCAGGTCCGATAACTGGAGTGTGCTGATCATGAACCGGCCCCCATGTTGAGAACAGTTTCGAGCATCTGATTGATGGTGGTGATGACCTGGGCCGAGGCCTGATAGGCCTGCTGATAGAGCAGCAGGCTGGAGGCCTCCTGGTCGAGCGAGACCCCGCTGACCGACGATTGTTGCTGGGTCAGTTGCGTCAGCATGGCATTGCTGGCGCCGAGTTCGCTGCTCTGGTTGCTGACCGCGGTGCCTACCTGGAAGACCAGATTGCCGTAGGCACCGCTGGGCGTCATACCGTTAGAGACGTCTGCATTGGCGACCGCCGAGAAGTTCGCCAGATTGCCGTTACTGCCCTGGCTGGGGTCGACGTCGGAGCTGGCGGCGATCAGGTTAGGGTCGGAGATGGCCAGTGCCATGTCGGCTGCCGCACCCGTGCCGGTAATCGGCTCGAACAGATTGGACAGATCCTTACCGGAATTGCCATACATGTCCGTGCCCTGCGACTGGGCGTAATTTAAGGCGGTGACCATGCCGCCGGCCAGCGAGTCCAACTGAGTTTGCAGGGAGGGGATGGTCTGATCGCGAGCTGCGAGGGTTCCTCCGAGCTGGCCACCGGAAATTTCCCCGGTTATGTCCTGGTCCTGCGAAGAGTAGATGTGTTGCACTCCATCCGTGCCCAGCGCCGTGCTGAGGGCATAGGACTGGCCGCCGACCACCAGTGCTGTCCCTTGTTTGGTGGTCAAGGTCAAGGAGGGGCCATCACTTAATTGGGAAACATCGATCAGGCCGGAGAGTTGCTGGATGAGGGCGCTGCGCTGGTCGAGGAAGGCCCCATATTCCTGGGTGCTACTGCCGACGTTGGTCAGTTGGGCATTGATGCCCGCGATCTGCTGCGTAATCTGATTGACCTGCTGTACCTGCTGCTGCACCTGGCTGTCGAGCTGCTGCCTGATGTCGGTCAACTGCCCGGCCGTGTCGTTGAAGGCAGTTGCCATGTTCTGGGCTGCGGTCAGCACGCCCTGGCGCAAAGTGGTGTCGGAGGGATCGGTGGAAAGACTATTCAGGCTCTGGAAGAAGGCGCTGATCTGCTGGCCAATACCGGTAGTGTCGTCGGGGAAAAGGGTCTGCACCTGGTTCATGGCGTTTACGAAGGCTTGCGAATTGCCTTGCTGCTGCGTTTCCTCGCTGATTTGCAGGTCCAGCAGGCTGTCGCGCAGACTCTGGATGCCTTCGACTTCGACGCCTCCGCCAACCACCAGCTTACCCTGCACGAACGGATCGGCTTCCTGCAGCACCGGCACCTCACGGCTGTAGCCCGGGGTGTTCAGGTTGGCGACGTTGTTGGCGCTGGTCTCCATTCCCACCTGCTGCGCCTGCAGGGCGTTCAACGCAATCCACATGCTGCCGGTGAGTCCGCCCATTTCAGCTCCAACCTAGCGTTAAGGACTCGGTGTAAGGCCCGGGCTCGTCTTGCAATCCAAGCAGCTGCTGCCGCAGCACAATGGAGCGGCGCCAACGCCGCAGCATGGCGCGGCAGAAGGCGCGTTGCTGACTCAGCTCCGACAGCAGCTTCCGCCGGCGCTGTTGGGCTTCCGCGGTCCAGGGAAGGCAGCCCACCTGAAGACAAAACGCACTCAGTTCCTGCGCCGTCAGGTTGATCTGGCGGCTCACTTCCAGCAGGGGCAAGGCTTCCCCGCCGCTGAGCGAGCGCGTCGCCTCGTCCAGCAGAGACTTCAAGGTCTCCAGCAACACCAGTTGCTTGTCCATCTGAGACAGCGGGGATGGCGGAATTGCGGCTGTGTTTTCCGTTGCGGCAAGGCTTGTCATGTTGCGCCTCCCTCAGGCCATGTCGTCCAACTGATGGCCTTCGGTCTGCTCCTCCGTCAGGGCCTCATCGTCGGCCAGGGGATCGTGGTGGCGCTGGCGGGGCGCGCGCCGCTTTTGTTCCTCGCCGGACTGGCCGGAGCAACGCTCTTCAATCCGGGTCGACGCTTCCAGGCGTCCGGTGCCGAACTCCACAAGACCACCTCCTGCAAACCCAGGGCAGCTATCTCTACTTCGTGGGTGTCAGGTCTTCGCCCTCCAGCATGGCTTGCGCAATGTGCTCAGGAGAGACCTTGAAGCTACCGTCAGCCACCGCCTGGCGCAGCGATTCCGCCTGCTGTTGGCGGACGTCGGGAACAGCATCGAGTTGCGTCTTCAATCTCTGTACGGAGTCACTGCCGGTCGACAGCGTGGCTACATCGTCGGAGGCAGTAGTGACGCCGGCTGGATCGGGGACGGCCGGCTGCCTGGTTTCGGCAGCGCCTGCCGAAGCGCTGCTTCGTGTCAGCTCCGGCAGGGCGGATGGATCTAAATCGATTCTCATTGGGGGAACCTCGCTTTACGGTATTGCCTTACAAGTATGAGATCGGCAATTGGCGGCAGGACTTTAATGCCGGGCACGCAAATTCTTCCCAATCCCCTTGGCATTCCTATCGGCCCGTCCCTTCTTTAGGATTAGCGGAGTTGGCCACCGCATCCGGCGGCGCTTGCCCGCCTTCGAGGCTGGGCTGCGCCCGGCTCTGTAGCTGCCGCAGGATCATGCTGGCGATTCCAATCCCTCCCCGCGCCGAAAGCGCGCTGGCGATGGCCTGGGTCCCCAGGCTGCTCACCGTGTCGTGGGCTGGGTCCTGGCTCTCTTCCGTCCCCAGAAAGCTTTTGTTCATCTTCTCCATCCAGCTCTGGAGCAGGATGGACTCGAACTCGTGCGCCGCCTTGACGAGCTTCGGAGAAGGCGCTGCCGCGCTACGGTCAGCGGACGGTAACGGATTTTGCCCGGGTATGGCAGGCAGCATGGTCAGATCACCTCCAGATCGGCTTCCAGCGCCCCTGCTGCCTTGATGGCTTGCAGGATGGCGACCACGTCGCGCGCCGTCGCTCCAATGGCTTGCAACCCGTTCACCAGCTGCTCCACGCTGGCGCCTTCGCCCAGCTCGATGCGCTTGACCTTTTCGTCCTTGCTCTCCACCGTGGTTTGCGGAACGACGGTGGTCTGCCCGGTATTGCTAAAAGGCAACGGCTGTGACACCTGGTAGTCGGTGGCAATCTCAATCGACAGATCGCCATGCAGGATGGAGACCGCGCTGAGCCGCACGTCCCTGCCCATGACGATGGTCCCGGTCCGTTCGCTGACCACCACCCGGGCACGGGGATGGATCTCAACTTTCAGGCTCAACAACCGCGCCAGCAATTCCGACAGGCCAGTCGCCGGCATGCCCTGCAACTCCACCCGCCCGCTGTCGACCGCCGTCGCCATGGGATGTCCCACCTCCTGATTGATGGCCGCCGCCATGTCACGGGTGATGCGAAAATCGGGATCGCGCACCAGCAGCGAGATCTGGGTCAGCTTGCGCAGGTCGATGGAGGCGTCGCGCTCCACCAGCGCGCCGTTGGGGACACGGCCTGCGGTGGGATGATTGACCTGCTTGGAGTTCGCTCCTGACTTGCCCGCGGTGTATCCCCCCAGCGTGACCGCTCCCTGAGCTTCGGCATAGACCTGGCCATCGGCGGCATAGAGCGGCGATAACAGCAGGGTCCCGCCCTCCAGACTCTTGGCGTCGCCGATGGAAGACACCGTAACATCAATTTGCGTTCCCGGCCGCGCGAAGGCGGGCAGCGAAGCGGTAACGAAGACCGCAGCCACGTTCTTCACGCTTACCGACGCCACCGGAATCTGTACTCCCATCTTCTGAAGAATGTTGGCCAGGGTCTGCACGCTGAACATGGTCTGCTGGCGGTCGCCGGTCCCAGCCAGGCCCACCACCATGCCGTAGCCGATCAGCGGGTTCTCGCGTACGCCCTCAATGGATGCCAGGTCGCGAATGGGAAGATGAGTGGCTGCCTCCTGCGCCCAGAGAAACGGCGCGGCGGCAATGCCCAGCCATAACCAGAAAGTGAGCCCGACTTGTGGTCTGGATTTCATTAGAAGTTCAACAGCTTCATCAGCAGGCGGACGAATACGTTGGGTTGCCGGACAGCGTCGCTGACCACGCCCTTGCCCTTCACTTCCAGCTCCAGATCGCTGAGCGAGGTGGAAGGCACCGAATTGTTGGAGAGTATGTCACCGGGCCGCACCACCCCGCGCAGGATGATGGTCTGGGCTTCCTGGTTGAAGCTCACCTGGCGCTCAGCTTCAACGACGAGGTTGCCGTTGGGCAGCACCGCGACTACGCGTCCGGAAATGTTGGCCTGCAGCAGAGTGGTGCTGTTGGCGGCGCCTCCGCCTTTCAGGTTGCTGCTGGAGGTCAGGCCGTAGAGCGGGTTGAACGACGCCGTATTGACTTGCCCGGCGATGGCCGTTACGCCCGAGCTTGAGCTAAAAGCCCGCTGCGCAGTCACATCGTGCTCGGCTTGCGCCAGCGTCTGCTCGACGATGCTGATGATGACCAGATCGTTGAGCCGGCGCGCCTTGTAGTCGGTCGCCAAGTCGGTAAGCAGGCTGCCCTGAAGCGGCCACAGACTGCCCGGAGAAGTCGTCACCGGGACCGGCTGGCCCTGCACCCGGGTCAGAAACTGTTGCAACGAGGTCAGAGGCTGCGCCGGATTTTTCTTGCCTTTGGTATTAGCGGCGCCGGCGAAGACCACGGTGCAACTCAGCGCCGTAACCGCCATCGCTCGATACAGGGTCCTCAGTCTCGGGGTTGTGATTCTCATTGCGCCACTTTCACCAGGCCGGGACCGGCCACCGTCGCCAGCAGGACGCGATGGGTCGTCCGGTTCTGCACCCGAATGCGCTCACCCAGCCCGCCCGACTCCAGGCAAACTACCGTCGCCCGCAGCCGCACGCCGGGCAGTTCCTCAACCAGTTCCACCTGCGCGCCCCGGCGCGCCAGGGTGGCAGGATTCATCTGCCGATCGCGCTGGATGATACCTGGGAGCTCCGCCGTAGCCGGGTCACCGCCAGGTCGAAGGAGACGACCGCCTTCCGGCCTCCGCAACAGCGCATGAAAGGGCAGGCAGTCGCGCCGCGAAGCGCAGTCCAGGCGCAACATCCAGGTACCTGCGGCGAAACCCGGCCGGGCGGAAATCACATGCAGCGCGGCACTCGCCGGCAGCGAGGTAAAGGGCGCCAACACCTGAAGGTTCTGCTCCACCAGCCTGCTCTCAGCATCTAATTTCATGTCCCGAGCCACCGCCTCGGCTACCTGCTGCTGAAGGGGCGATGGACTGGTCAATGCCCACGCCATCTGCGCCACGACCGCCAGTCCAGCGACGATGACCAGCAAGCTTCGCGCCAGCCGCACTGCGAAATGTTTTCCGCGCCGCACCGCGCCTCCCAGTCAGCAAATTAGTCATTAGTAACTAGTAGTTAGCAAAAGCAGCCAGCCCCCAGCACCAAGTCCCTGGCCCCTAGTGCGACAGGTTGTTGAGCTGTTGCAGCATCTGGTCGGCAGCCGTGATCACCCTCGAATTCGCTTCGTAAGAGCGCTGGGCCACAATCATCTGGATAAACTCCTGCACCACATTCACGTTGGACTGCTCCAGCACACCCTGTTGCAAAGTCCCTAGCCCGTCGGCGCCACCCGGCGTGCCCACGATGGGATCTCCGGAAGCGGTGGTCTGGAGGAACATGTTCTGGCCTACGCTGTTCAGCCCGCCCGGATTCTGAAAGGTTGCCAGCTGTATGGCGCCAACCTGCTGCGCCTGGGTCTGTCCCGGCTGGGTCACGCTGACCGTGCCGTCGGTGCCGATGGTGATGGTCAGGGCATCGGCGGGAATCGTGACCTGGGGATCGAGCGGGTTGCCGTCGGCGGTCACCATGTTTCCCTGGTTGTCGAGATGAAACATTCCGGCGCGGGTGTAGGCGGTTTCACCGTCCGGCATCTTGACCTGAAAGAAGCCCGCGCCCTGGATCGCCATGTCCAGCGGATTGCCGGTGTTATCGAAATCGCCCTGGGTCTGGATCACCTCCGAGGCCGCGGTGCGCGTGCCCAGCCCTATCTGGAGGCCGGCGGGGACGGTGGTGCTTTGCGTCGCCGCCGCGCCGGGAGTCACCAGGTTCTGGTAGATGAGGTCCTGAAACTGCAACCGGCGGCTGCGAAAGCCGGCGGTGCTGGAGTTCGACAGGTTGTTGGCCACATTGTCGAGATTCAGTTGCTGGGCCATCATTCCCGTAGCTGCGGTATAGAGCGCGCGAAACATATCCGGACCTCAGATCTGCGGCAGGTTCTGCGCCGCAATGCGGTTGAAGTTGGTATGAAAGGCGGTAAGCGCCTGTTGCAGCAGGTCGGCATGGCGCTGCAACGTTACCAGATCGACGGCGGCGGAGATAGGGCTGACGTTGCTGTTCTCCAGCGAGCCCTGCACGATGTTGGCGGCGCTGGCATGTTCGCTGCCCGCGGGCGCGGAAAAATAACTACTGCCGGCCGGGGTCAGTGCCGTCCCCGCGGCAAACTGCACCGCCTGGACCTGACCGGCAAGCGCGCCATCCACCGAAATTGTTCCATCGTTGCTGACATCGAGTTTGCCTGCCGGGATGGTAATTGGCCCTTGCGTGCCCAGCACCGCATTTCCGTCAGCTGTAGCCAGGTGTCCGTTGCCATCGACATGAAAGTTTCCATTGCGGGTATAGAGCTTGCCACCGCCGGCCTGCACCGCGAACCAGCCCTCGCCTTGCAGCGCGAAATCAAGATCGCTGCCGGTATGTTCCAGACTGCCTTGCAGCAAGTTGGTGCGCGTGTCTCCCAGCACCCCGAAATCGTTGACTGCCTGGGCAATGGGATTGGAACTTACGCTGGCGCCGGCGTTGGCCAGCACTGAGCGAAAGGTGGGGACCTGCGCTTTGTATCCGTTAGTGTTGACGTTGGCCAGATTGCTGGCCGCGACATCCAGCGCCTGGGTGCGTGCCACTAACCCGGCACAGGCTGCATAAAGTCCGCTGTCCATTTGGCGTTTGCTCCGCGGATATGAATGCAATGGGGAGGCCAAAGCGGAGCGGTGGGAGAGCGGAATTCAAGCACTTAGGATCGGCAGAGATTAGATTGGGCTTAGAAAGTGGCCAGTGGCTAGTGGCTAGTGACCAGAAGAAAGACACGGCCCAAATTGAAAGTCGGTCGCGACAAACATGATCGCCAAAAGACGCCGAAGAAGAGCGGGGCACCCGAACTAACAAAGTGACTTCAGTATGGAGCGACGGGTGGGCCGCCCGCCCACCCGCCTAAGCATGTTCCAAGGAAGCATCCGTTGCCGCCAGGTGAATGAAGGCGTTACGGTCACGCAAAAAGAAGCTGTAGAAGAACGCCCCCGGCGGAGCGCTCTTACGGTACCATTTCAAGTCCGGCAACACTTTCTCGGATGTGGGGTCGCCGCTAATCCAGATCGCACCCTCTACTGGCAAAGAATCCTTCGGATCAGGAGGCTCCATAGCGATAAAGCTTATACCACGGAGCTGGAGCCGCATTCGGCGAAAAACATTGGGATTGGGATCGTCATAGTCTACGTCGATCTCAAGGCAACACGTAGCTGATGCAAAATCCGCGGAAATGCTCACGAGATACGAGTCGGGGAATCCGTTCGGCAGCCTGTCTTCAAGTTCTGCGATTGTCATGTCTGTGCATGCCCTCTTACGGGATTATATCGGCGCCCCGATCCACGATTTCACCAACTCTCCTAAACCTCAAACGCGATCTGATGGGCCGATAGTCCCGCCTCTAGAATTCCCGTATCGGGAAAACGCCGTGTTGGCGTTTGCGGCCCCGCTGGCGGGCTTTAGTCTTCTGGACGGCCTCCGTTACGTCCGACCACCCTCTCGTCGATTCTAGGCCCCCTCCCAGGCCCCGCAAGGGGCATTTAGATTCCATATATCTGTCGCTATTGAATTATTGAACGATGAAGGGCCTATAAGTGCCGTGTGCGGCGGGTGGTTTCCGTTTAACAGCCATTCACCACCCCTTCGACTATGCTCAGGGCGGGCTTCGGCACAGGGACACAGAGTTCATTCTTGAGCTTTTCTCCGTGCTCTCCGTGGTGAATCCTGGCCCTGGTGGATAAGACTCTATCCCTTTTGCAGCAGGGGCAGCACGTGCTGCTTCATCTGGTCAGGGGTAAAGGGCTTGCGAATATAACCTCGGGCGCCACAGGAGATGGCCTGCATCACATGCGACTCGCTGCCTTCGGTGGTGATCATCACTACCGGCGTGCCCTTGGCGTTTTCCACGCTCTGCAACTGGCGCACGAATTCCAGCCCATCCATCACCGGCATGTTGATGTCGCTGAGCACCAGATCCACTCTCTGATTACGCAGGATGTCCAGCGCTTCAGCGCCGTTTCCCGCTTCCAGGATCTCGCCGCTGGAGACTCCACCCTGCTGTAGTGCACGGGCCACAATCTTTCGCATCACCGAAGAGTCATCCACAATTAAGGTGCGCAAACCTTCCCCTTCCATAGTTACCCCCCGCAATCGTTACTCCCACCCGTTGCGGCGTTCCAGCCTGGCCATAAATTCCCAGGGGTCTATGTCCTCGAGATTGGCCCGGGCCCAGGTGGTCAGCTGGCAGCACTGCTCCAGCAGGAAGGTACGCTGCTCGGCGCTGCTGGCCTGCCAGCAATGCCAGAGCGGGCCGGCCGCCAACTCCTCCAGCGCAGCCGGCAGCGAGGACGGCTCGGCTACAGCCCCCAGCACGGCATCGGCAATCAGACCAATGGCCAGCAGCGGGTCGCGGGGAGGCTCCTGGTCGTCATCGGCCAATCCCATGGCGGCCCTTACCATCGCAGCCGGCAAGGCACGGCACATGGCCGGTAGCAAGGCTGCCGGGGAAATCTCCGGTGTCACCAGCCGTACCATGGCCGGCAGGTCCAACAATAGCCCGGAAAGATAGGCCTTGCGCGGAATGCAGTTTCCCAGCTCGCGCGCCAGCAGATGGGCAACCGAGGCCCGGGCCGCGGCGTGTGAGGCCAGCCGGCACAACCGCGTCTGCTTACCCATATGGCCGCTGCACTCGATTCGGGGAGCGCGCTGAAGCAATTGCTGCAACGCTTCCCGTCCGGCTGCCACCACCGCCAGCGGAATTTGCCAGATGGGGTCCTCGCCTTCGCCGCGATCGCGATTGGCCAACTGTAAGGTGCCGAAGGCCAGTGCGGGATCGAGCCCGATCACGGCGCCGGCCAGCTCCAGATCGACGGCGCTGTCCTGCAGCAAAAGCGTTAACAGGGACAGCGAGCGGGTCAGCAGCGGCAGCACCAGGGCTGATTGGGCGTAACGACTGGACGCATTGGAATCGACTTCGCTCTGTATCGCGACTGGAGGCCGGGCAAGCGGGCGGGCTGGAGCAGCAAGGTTCATATTGGGACCTGTGGTTTCCATCGGCAGGCCAGGCGGACGCTTTAGCCGCGGTGCGGGCCTGCGTACCCGACAGCGCAACCTAGCTCATTGTGGGCAGACGAAAGAGGAAGTCGACATGGCGGCCGGCGGCGGGCTCCAGCCTGGTCCACAGGCAATCGTCGCAACAGACCACCGTGCAGCGCTCGGCGTGCACCTGCTCGGCGTAGTTGCCGATGGTGCGGGTCATCTCGACCCCGTCCTGGCGCTGGTGGATCACGATGGTCTCGCTTTCCACGCTGAGGGCGCGCAGTTCAAGCTGCTTGTTGTAGGCGGACAAGGGCAGGATGCAGGGCTGGGTACGGCAGCCCAGCATCCGCTCCAGCGCCAGCAGGAAGGCATGGTCCACTCGCTCCAGAAATCCAACATAGAGGCTGGACTGCGCCCGCTTGTAGAACGCCGGCACCGCGCGATAGCGCTCCACCAAGAGCTCCGGCCAATACAGCCTGGGAGGAACAGATTGCGGCTCCTCCAGCGGAAACAGCGGACATCCTTGCTGCGCCGCCAGGGCAGAGGTGACCTCAGCTTCGCCGACGGCTCCCATCTCTATCAGCCACTCGCCCAGCTTGCCGCTGCCGGCAGCCCGCTGGCGGTTGAGCGCCTGGCGCAGTTGCTGGCCGGTGATCTCGCCCTGGGACAACAGAATCAGCCCCAGCGGCATGCGGTTGGGCCGGGGAAGGCTGTGCGAGCTGGCCAGCGCCGCCAGCTCCAGACGGCGGAACAGTCCCTGCTGAAAGCACTGGAGCGAGCAATACCAGCGCTCATGCAGACGGATACCCTGATGCCGGGCCCACCAGCGCTGCCACAAGGTGGGAGGGCGCGGGCAAAAGGGACTGGCACAGGTGGGCAGCGCCGCCAGCGCGGCCATCGGCGAACTGCCGGGCAATGCGGTACGCAGAGAAACAGACATGGTTCAACTCCTGGCAAGCAGCAATTAGCAATTAACAACTAGCAACTAGCAACTACTAACTAGCACCGGTACCTGGGTACTTAGCGTTTAGTCTTCAGCAATTCGGCGGTTTGGCTAATTGCTAGTTGCTAATTGCTTCCTCACAGACTGTTGACCCGTTGTTGCGGCGAGGCCACCTCCATCACCCGCAAGCCGTAATTGCCGTCGACCACCACTACCTCGCCGCGCGCGATCACCTTGTCATTCAGCACCAGGTCAACCGGCTGCTGAAGCTCGCGGTCCAGCTCCAGCACCGCGCCCGTGGACAGATCAAGCACCTCGCGCAAGGTGGCCTGGCGGCTGCCAAAGCGCAGCATTACCGCCAGCTCCACATCCATCAGCAACTCCAGATTTCCCTGGCACAGCAACTCCTCAATCTTCGGTGAAGCGGGACCCGGCGCGGACGCGGGCGCGGGCCGAGACTGCGATGGAGATTCGGTGCTGGGACCGGCCTCGGCTTCGGATCCGGGCTCGAAAGCAGAATTGGAATTGGCTTGGGACTGAGCCCCGGGTGCGGCCTCGGACTGATTCAGCGCGCTGACCAGAGCCTGGTCCAGTTCCACCGTCAGAGCGATCGAGCGCGTGCCGTCCGTGGCCCGCAGCAAGCCGGCGCCGCCAGCGGCTTGCGCCGGCGCCGCCAGCGCCACTTGCAACGTAACTTCCCCGAAGCCGGGCTTCAGAGCACTGGCCGCCAGCCCGGCCCACTGCCGTATCAATTCCTCGAGTGCTTCTTTTTGGGTGGCGTCCAGCTCGCCGGCAAGCGCGACTTCCTCGCCCAGAAAAATTCCCAGCAGCGCCGCCAGATCGGCTGCGGCGAAGCTGAAGCGCTGTCCGCCCGCCAGCTCGCCATCCGCCGATACGTGGACGCACGCTATGGCGCTGAACTCCGCCGGGACAGCCTCGGTTTCCGTGCGCCATTCTCCCGCGGCCATCCGCGAAAGCAACAGCGCCAGACTGTCACTCCATGCCTGCCGGTAAATCTCAACTCGGCTTTGCGCCTGTGGACCCATGGCTTACTCCTCCGCTTCCGGCTGGGGAATGTATTCGAGCAGTTGGGCGGCGCGGCAGTTGCGGCTGCTTACCGGACGGGCCAGCCAGCAATCGCGTCCCCGCAGGCGCACCACGGCCGGCTCTTCAATGTGACGGCGCAAAGGCAGGACGCTTCCCGCCTCCAGGGTGAGCAGCTCCCCCAGGCGCACCGCAATGGCCGGCGTCGCCAGCTCCATCTCCGCCGCCGATTCCAGCAGCCGCTTGCCAATACTCTCCTGGTTCGCCGCCGGCCCCCGGGCGCGCTGGTAAACCAGCTCGGAGCGCAGACGCCGCATCAGCGCACTGGAGACTACGGAAGGAAAGGCGATGTTCAACATGCCTTTGGAGTCGCTCATGGTGACCTCGAAGGTCAGGGTCAGAGTCTTCTCCTCCGGCGGCATGATGCGCAGCATCTGCGAGACCGGCTGCCGCCGCTCGAACGCCACCTCCAGACCCAGAGGCTGCCACACCACCTGCAACTCGCCGCAGATGGACTGGCCAATGCCTTCCAGCACGCTCTCTTCTATGTCTGTGACCTCGCGCGTGACATTGCTCTGCGGCATCTGTCCCAACCCGCCCAGCAGCAGGTCCACCAGGGGGAAGGCCAAGCTCAGATCGAGGTGCAGGATGCCGCTGGCCTGGTTGGGTGGAAGGCGAAAAGTGCCGTAGTAGGTCGGGTCGGGAAAGCGGGCAAGAAAGTCGCGGTAGGCCAGCTGCTCTACCGCCACCAGGGCCACCTCGAACTTGTCGCGCAGATAGCCGCCGATGCTGCTGGTCAGGTTGCGGGCAAAGCTCTCATGCAGCTGGCTGACGCTGTGCAGCTGCTCTTTGCCCAGCAGACCTGCCTGGTGCAGGTCCCAGGACTCGACCTGCGCTCCCGCTCCCGCCCCCTTGGCGGCAGTGGAGTCGCCGCTGGCAGCGCGGAACAAGGCGTCGATCTCTCCCTGGCTTAAGACTTTTTCCATGACTCCGCCTCCCTTTCGTCCTCGCCGCCGAGGGCAGGCAGCTCAGCCGCCCGCCTCTGACTCTGCTGAGCATTGGCCAGCATGGCGCGCAGGCGCGCGACCGCCACCGAGTGGATCTGCGATACCCGCGACTCGCCCACTCCCAACACCGCTCCCACTTCCTTCATGGTGAGCTCTTCCTGGTAGTACAAGGCCAGCACCTGCTGCTCCCGCTCCGGCAGCCGGGCAATCGCCTGGGCCAGCATCTGCTTACGCTCCGTCCGCATGTAGAGCGACAGCGGGTCCTGGTCTGGGGGCCCGGCGATGTTCTCGCTCAAATCCGTCTCCCGCCCGTCCTCCAGCGACTCGATCTGCAGGCTGCCTACTTCCAGGCCGCGGATTTCGTTGAGCATGTGCTGAAACTCTTCCAGAGTCATGCCCATGGCCTCGGCCAGCTCGGGCTCGGTGGCCGAGTGGCCCAGCTCGGTTTGCAGCTTCTGCATGGTGGCTTCCAGCCGCCGGGCCTTGCGGCGCAGGTCGCGCGGGCTCCAGTCCATGTCGCGCAGGCTGTCGAGAATGGCGCCGCGAATGCGAAACTTGGCATAGGAGGCGAAGCGCACATTCTTCGAGGCGTCATACTTGTGCATGGCGTCGATCAGTCCCACGATGCCGGCGTGCAGCAGGTCGTCGAAGGGAACATGCTGCGGCAGCCGCTCGTGGATGCGACGCGCAATGTACTTGACTTGCGGCAACTGCTCCAGCAGCAGCTGCTCGGAGTCCTCCGCCGCCGGTTGCTCCATCTTCCTCTCCATCTCTTGCATCTGTTCGTAGGCCTGCGCGGCACTCATGCTTTCCTCCTCTTTAGCGAATCATTCCCAGCGACTGCACCTGGATTACCGGCGGAATCTCTCCCGGCGACAGCACCACCACTTTGGGCAGAAACGGCTCCAGCAGGCGGCGCAGATGAAAGCGCGCCGGGGTGCTGCAGAAAACCACCGGGGTGGCCATGCGCACCTGCTCGCCCGCCAGCTTCTTCAGACCGTCCAGCACGCGGCGCACGAACGACGGCTCCAGCGAAGTGCCGGCGGCGAGAGCCTGGCCGGAGAAGGCGCGAGTCAGCTCCTCCTCGATGCCGGGATCGAGGGTCACCACCCGCAGGCCGCCATCGTCGGACAGCAGGGGATGCACCAGCGCCCGGCCCAGTGCCTGGCGCGTACCTTCCACCAGCAGCACCGGGTTTTTGCCGACAGCAGAGGTGTCCAGCAGGCTCTCCAGAATGGTGGGCAGGTCGCGAATCGACACCTGCTCGCGCAGCAGTTGCTGCAACACCTTCTGCACTTCGCCCAGGCTCATCAGCTTGGGCACCAGTTCCTCGCCCAGCTTGGGCTGGCTCTCGGCCAGCCGGTCCAGCAGGCGCTTGGTCTCCTGGCGGCTCAGCAATTCGTAAGCATGCTGCTTGATCACCTCGGCCAGATGGGTGGCAATCACCGAAGTCTGATCGACCACGGCATAACCCCGGGCCAGCGCCTGCTCGCGCAAGCCGGGAACGATCCACAGCGCGGAGACGCCGAAGGCCGGCTCCTGGGTGGGGAGGCCCTGCAACTGCGGCGGCTCGCTCTCCGAGCTGATGGCCAGCAGGCAATCGTCATGCAATTCCCAGCGCGCGATTTCCACTCCACGAAGCAAAACCACATACTCGCGCGGCTTCAGCTTGAGGTTGTCGGTGATATGCACCGGCGGCACGATGAAGCCGAGCTGCAAGGCCAGATGCCGCCGCAAAGCTTTGATCCGCTGCAAGAGCTGGCCACCCTGTTTGGTATCGACCAGGGGAACCAGCGCGTAGCCGACCTCCAGGCTGATGTCGTCCAGCTTCAGCAGGCCTTCCAGCGCATCCTGCTTGGCAGAGCCCGCTGCCCCGGCGCCGCCTGCGCCAGTGGCGTTCTCCGGCGACAAGGCCGCCGGCTTTTCGAATTCGCGCTTCGCCCGCCGCGCTCCCCATCCCGCAGCCACGGCGATCAAGAGGAACGAGACCTTGGGCAATCCTGGGACCAGCGCCAGCGCCGCCATGGCGCCGGCTGCGATCCACAGGGGGCGGCTGCGCGAGAACAGCTGCTTGCCGACATCGGCGCCCAGGCTGCTGTCCGACGACGAGCGCGTGACCACGATGCCGCCCGCAACCGAAACCAGCAGCGCCGGAATGATGGTCACCAGACCATCGCCGACGGTCAGAATGGTGTAAGTCTTCAGCGCTTCGCGGAAGGGCACATCCAGCTGGAAGACGCCGATCAGGAAGCCGGCAATGATATTGATCGCGGTAATCAGCACCGTGGCCAGCGAGTCGCGCTGATTGAAGCGCGCCGCGCCGTCCATGGCGCCGTGGAACTCGGCCTCGCGGCTGACCTCCTCGCGGCGCGAGCGGGCCTGTTTTTCGTCGATGATGCCGGCATTCAGGTCGGCGTCGATCGCCATCTGCTTGCCCGGCATGGCGTCCAGGGTGAAGCGCGCCGTGACCTCGGCGGTGCGCACTGCGCCGTGGCTGATCACCATGTACTGAATGGCGATCAAGGCGAGGAACAGCACGAAGCCCACGACGTAGTTGCCGCCGACGACAAACTGCCCGAAAGCTTCAATCACATTGCCGGCGGCGCCGGCGCCTTCGTTGCCATGCAGCAGAATGCGGCGGCTGCTGGCCAGATTCAGCGACAGTCGGAACAAGGTCAGCAGCAGCAACAGGCTGGGAAACACCGAGAACTGCACCGGGCGCAGGATGTGCACCGCCGACAGCAGCACCAGCACCGAGGCGGTAATGCTGACGGCCAGCAGCAGATCGAGCATGAAGGCCGGCAGCGGCACCAGCATCACAAACACCAGCGCCACCGCGGCCACCGGAATGATCCACTCCGAGGCCCGCTTACTGATGTTCAGCGCCCTCTGCGGTTTGTCGGTTGCGTTCGCCATGGCTTATGCCCTGCCCTGCTGTGCCCGCGCCCGCATTTGGGCGCGCAGGATGAAGGCCAGAATCTCGGCGACTGCGGCGTATAACTTCGCCGGAATCGCCTGCCCGATCTCCACGCTGCGATACAGCGCCTGCGCCAGCGGCGGATTTTCCGCAATAGGGATTTCGTGCCAGCGCGCTACTTCCTTGATCTGCTCGGCCAGCGCGTTCAGCCCCTTGGCAACCACCACCGGGGCCGGCATCAGCGGCCCGTATTCGAGGGCGACGGCAAAGTGCGTAGGGTTGGTGATGACCAGGGTGGCGCGCTCTACGTCCTTCAACATGCGGCGCCGCCGCATCTGGCGCTGCAGCCGGCGCAGCCGCGACTTCACCGTAGGATTGCCGTCGGTCTCCTTGTATTCGTCCCGCAACTCCTGCTTCGACATGCGCAGATCGTGCTCCAGCTTTTGCCGCTGCAGCAGGTAGTCGATCCCCGCCCACAACAACAAGACCAGAGTCGACTTCCAGCAGATCTCCATGGCTCGCTCATACGCCATCTGGGCCAGCACCGCGGCGGGCATCTGGGCGGCGCTCATCAGCAGGGGCCAGTCGCGTGCCAGGATCGAGATTCCCAGATACAGCAGCACTGAAAACGGGACCAGCGATTTGCCCGCCGGCGCCAGCCCGGAGACGGAAAACATCTGTCCCAGCTTTTTCGCCGGGCTCATGCGCTCGATATTCGGGGTCAGCGCCTCAGCCGAAAAGACCAGCCCGCCCTGGGCCACGCTGCTGGCCACGGCGAGCACCCAGACCAGGGTGAGTGGCGCCAGGATCCAGCGCATCGCCGCCGTCCCTACCCAAAGCAAGATCGGGGTCCCGGGGTTGAAATCGCTTTGCCAGGCCAGATCGGTCCAAGCGCCCCAGCTGGTGCGCCAGCGCTGCAACTCGCCGCCCGAGATCCACAACACCACCAGCAATCCGGCACAGCCGATCAGCGCTCCCGCCAGCTCGCGGCTGCGCGCCACCCGGCCCTGCTCCCGCGCCTTGTCGCGCCGCCGCGGAGTTGCTCGTTCGGTCTTGTCGTCGTTTGCCATGTGAATTCAGTGGGCCAGCTGCAGTAGCCGCTCTCCTGAGTGAATGGCGCTGGTGAAGTAGCGATCGAATATCCCCGGCCAGTAGCGCAGCGACAACCCCAGCAGCGAAAGCCCAACCATGCTCTTCACCGAAAGTCCCAGAAACAGCACCGGCAGCTGCGGCGATGCCTTGCCCAGAAAGCCCAGCACGAGGTCGACCATCAGCGTCGCCAGCAGCACCGGCGCCGCCAGTTGCACTCCCGCCAGCCAGATGCCGCCGGCGGCGTGCAACAGTTGCTGCGTCATCGCGCCTGTGGCCAGCGCCGTCCCGGCGGGCAGGTAGCTGAAGCTGGCGGCCAGCGCTCGCACCAGCCAGCGGTGTACTCCCAATTGCAGGAAGATCAGCATGGCGACGGTCTGCATGAAGACCGACAGCACCGGGGTATCGACCTGGGTGTTGGGATCGAGAATGTTGACCAGGCCGTAGCCCACCTGCGTGCCCATGACTTGCCCGGCCAGCTCGGCCGCTTCGAAGACAAACTGCACCGCCAGCCCCAGCAGGATCCCGATCAGGGCCTCCGACAGCATCATGCCCAGCACCCCGCCGGCGGTCAGCGACATCCCGCGCCGGCCGCAGACCGGATAGAGCACCGCTGTCAACAGCACCACGAAACCAACCTTGATGCGCGGGGCAATCGCATTACTCCCCAGGAAAGGGGTAAACACCAGCAGGCCGGAGACGCGCGCGCCCACCGAGGCCACCGCCGTGACCACGTCTTCGAGTTGGAGTGCGGCATCCATTCCTTGTTGCTCAATCTCTAGCGCAGCAACGGCCGGAAGTCGGCCATGATCTGCAAGGTGAACAGGGCCAGCTTGCGCAGCATCCAGGGCATCAGCAGAATTGCTCCCACGGCTGTCGCCAGCAGCCGGGGTACGCTGGAGATGGTGTTGTCCTGCAGCGAGGTCAGCACCTGCACCAGGTTGATGACCAGGCTGACCACAGCAAGTGAAATCAGCAGCGGCGCCGCCAGCATCACCGCCGTCCGCAGGGTTGACTGTCCCAGTTGCACAATCTCTTCCGGCGTCATGCGAATCCTTTCCGCCTCTCCTTCAGGAAAAACTCTTCATCAGCGAACCCACCAGCAGGTTCCAGCCGTCCACCATCACGAACAGCAAAATCTTGATTGGGGTGGAGATCATCACCGGCGGCAGCTGCAACATGCCTACCGAGGTCGTGATCGATGCCACCACCAAATCGATCACCAGAAAAGGCAGAAACAGAACTGCGCCGATCTGGAAGCCCACCTTCAGCTCCGACAGAATGTAGGCCGGGGCCACCACCCGCATGGGCAAGTCCTCAGGCGAGCGCGGCGGCGGCAGCTTGGCCACGTCCACGAACAGCGCCGCATCTTTTTCGCGCACGAATTTCAGCATGTAGCGGCGCACCGGCTCCGAGCCGCGATCGATCGCCTCCCACGGCGTGATCTGGTTCTGCTCCAGGGGAACGATGGCCTGCTGATAAATGGCGGTTCCGACCGGCTGCATCAGGAAGTAAGTCAGCACCAGCGACAATCCAATCAGGGTCTGATTCGTGGGCGCGCTTTGCGTGCCCAGGGCCTGCCGCAGGAAGTGGAAGACCACCAGCAGCCGCACCAGCGGCGTCATCGACAGCAGCAGCGCCGGCAGCAGGGTCAACAAGGTCAGCAGCAGGACAATCGACCAGGGCACGCCGCTGCCATTGACTCCGGGAATCTGCAGCTTCTGGGCCGCGGGAACGAAAGCCGCAGCATGGCAGCGAACCCTGCTCAGACCAGTAACCGCGAGACAACTGAGACGCCACAGCCGAAGATGACTTGCGCCGCTCATCGTTGCCGCTCGCACCATTGGGTCAGCAACTCGGAAAACTCCGGAGCGCCGTCCAGCCGCGCCAGCAGCGCGACGGAACCCGCTCCGCCGCCTACCAGGAACTTCTGGTCCTCATACTGGATCACCGCGACCAGGCGCTTCTCGCCCAGCGAAAGGCTCTCGCACAGCCGCAAGCGGCGCGGCGCTCGCCGCACCCGCACCGCCGGCAAAGCCCGCCAGAGGCTGGCCCACCAGCCGGAGTGCAGCCCTGACGGCAAAGCCTTCGGATTTTTGATCATTGCTTCCATGGCTGCCTTCAAACCAGCTCGGTGATGCGTGCGCCGATGTGCTCGCCCACCGCATCCAGCTCTGCCCAGCCGATGAGCTGCCCATTGGCGTACAAGGGAATTTCCGTGCTGCGGTTCCAGCCGCTGGCCACGATGCTGCCGGGATGCAGGCGCAACAATTCGCCTACCGTGAACTGCGTCAGCGGCACCTGCGGCGACAAGTCGCAGGGCAGCCACCACAGCGCCCGCCATTTCTCCACGCCTGGGGCCGGCGGAGGCACAGTAACCTCGCTTCCGGCGGGCAGTTGTTTGTCACTCATAAAGGAAAGCTCCGTTCCATCGCGGACCGGAAATTAAGCCGGATTGGAGTCTGATTGCCGCGCACCCGAAGAGAAATGCACGCGGGTTGCCGAGTGAAGCTAAGAACGGGCTGATGGGAAAACAAAAATGCCGACTGGCAAGTTGCTTTGCCCACATCGACTTGGCGTCGAGTCTAGGGACAGCGTCTGCAAAACCCCAGGTCTGAGGTGTAAACGGCGGGCAGAGTTGATGAGCAGAGGCTCAGAAAAGCGGCCCGTGTCTTAGAACTCCTAATGCCACGGAAATTCCAATGTCACGGCAGGCTGCGAATGTCCCGCACCGCCGACATTGCCGGGGTGCGGGACTTCGGTACTACATCACGTTCTACACATCGGCGGTAGCCGCCTCAACTTAAGCCGGCGACTGGATGTTGACCGTGTCCTGCATCACCTGATCGAAGGTGGTGATGGTGTGAGCGTTGGCTTCATAGTCGCGCTGGGCCACGATCAGGGCGGAAAATTCCGTGGCAATGTCCACATTCGACAGCTCCAGCTCGCCGCCGGAGACTGTCCCCAGCCCTCCCGTGCCCGGCGCTCCCACCGTCGCCGACCCGGAGGCCAGGGTGGGAGCGAAGTCGTTGTTTCCTATCTGCGCCAGGCCCTGGGTGTTGGCGAAGTTGGCCAGCGCAATCTGCCCCAGCGCCGCGCTGCGGCCGTTGCTGAAGCTGCCGGTGATGGTGCCGTCGGAGCCGATGGTGTAGCTGGTCAGCGAACCGCTTCCGTATCCGTCGGCCAATGCGGCGGAGGTAACGCTGGTGCTGGCCACCTGGGTAATCAACGGCGCGTTGGAGCTGTTGTACAGGTCCCAGTTGAAAGTCAGGTTGCTGGCCCCATCGGCCAGGCCGCTGGCGGTGATGCTGTCGACGTTGCCGGTGGGCGAAGTCAGGTTGCCGTTGCTGTCGAAGGCAAGCGGGGTGGTGTTGATGGTAGTCTGCGTCCCCATGTCCTTCCAGGTCACGCCGCCATCGGTGACGGTCGATCCATCCGTCGGCCAGGTACTGGGCGGTGTGGCCCCCGAAGTCCCGGCCACTGTGCACTGATAGATGTGCCCGTTGGCGCTGGGGGGAGAAATGCTCTCGCCCGCCGTGTAGGCGGTCGAGGCGGACCAGGCCGGCGGCGGGGTGAGAGCGGAATTGGGAATCGTAATGTTGCACGTCCACGCGCCGGCAGCGGTCTTGGTGAAATTAAAGTTCAGCACCTGGGCCGTGCCCAGCGAGTCATACACGGTGACGGGAGTCGACAAGGAAGCGTCTCCCACCCCCACGGTGGCCCCGGCATCGAGGTTGGTGGTCAGCGAAACCGTTTTCGTCGCCTGCGGAGGATTGATCTGCCCCAAGTTGATCTGGAGCGGCGCCAGCGCCGCTCCGGCGGGAATGGCGCCATTGACTGCTGCATACCCCATCACGTCGTCGCCGTTAGGGTCCTGCAAATTGCCATCCGCGCCCACAGAAAAATTGCCTGCCCGGGTGTAGTAGTTGTTGCCCCCCTGCTGCACCACGAAGAAACCGCTGCCCGCTATGGCGACGTCGGTGGGCACGCCGGTCGACTCGAAGCTGCCGGAATTCATGTTGATGGCCGACTCGCTGACCTGAGTCCCGGAACCCAGCTGCACGGGGTCACCCGCTCCATTGGTCCCCAGGTTCTGATAAAACAGGTCGGAAAACTGGGTGTCGCTGGACTTGAAGCCTACCGTATTCAGGTTCGCGAGGTTGTTGGCGATGGTGGACATGGCCGTGGAACTGGCGGTCAGGCCGGATAGGGGAATCGAAAAAAGCGGCATTATAGGCCTCCTGCTATTTGCGTTAATGAGTCGCTGACACCGCTGCTGACGGAAGTGCGCCGCCAAAGGCGGTGCTGCTGCTGGAACCGCTCGCGCTGGCCGCCGCCGCGGTTGCCGCCGGGTTGATCGCGATACTGGACATGAGTTACCTCGCTTTTGCCTTTCACCTAAGCATGGACGTTGAGTCTCGAAGAATACTGCGCACTCCCGGAGGATGGCGCCGGACCCTCGGGCCACGCCGCCGCTTCGCCGGAGGAAGAAGAAGTTGTAGAGAAGCCGGCCTCGGAGCCGGACTGCGAGCCCGGCTGCTGCTGCGCGGAGCCGCCCCGCTCATGGCTCCCGCTGCCCGGCTGCGCACGCGAATCCAGCAGGTCTAACCGCAGCTGATGCTTTTCCATCGAGCGCTCCAGCGACGGCATCTCCGCCGTCAAGGCCGCGCGCAGGTCAGCGTGGGCGGTCGCGATGATGGCGCCCACCCGGTCCTGGCTCACGCTGGCGCGCAATTCGACGCTTCCGAAATCGGCGGTATTGATGCCTACCCGCATCTCGGTTTGCCCCATGCGCTCCAGAATGCGGGCGCTTTGCACCAGCACCGGAGCGGAAGCGACGCCGTCAGCTGACCGCGGAGGGTTTCCTGTAGCCGCGGGCGGGGGATTACCATTCTGTCCGGCGCCATTGCCGTCGTTGACATTGTGCGGGGCAGCCTGACGGCTCTCCGCCAGCGGCACCGACTGGGCAGCGGCCGCCGTCGCAGGTTGATCGGCGTGGTCAGAAGCGGCGACCGGGCGCGGCGACTGGGCCCCGGATGCGACTGCCGATTCCTGAGTGACAAGGGATGGATGCTGAGTTGGGCCGGAGCTGTCCGCTGCGGCCGGTTTCGCCTGAGCCCCTGCGCTTTTTCGGGCGACGTCCGCGGGCGCGCCGGCCTGCGGGTGCGGCTTCATATTTCCCGCGGCATTCATAGTTTCCGGCGCAACCACATTTCCCGGCGCGTTGAAATCTCCCGGTACCTGGGGAATCTGCGGGGCCGCATCCGCGGCCAGCGAGTCAATCGGCGTGGCAACTTCGGGAGCCGTTGCTTCTGCGTCTTTAGATTCTTCGGAAGCGGGGGCTGCCGCCGATGCCGCTTGCCCCGGCGCCGCGCCCGACGCATCTGCCGCAGCGGGCGTTGGCTTCACCTCCGATGCCCGGGGCGAAGAAGTGTCTAGCTTCGGCGCAGGCGCTCGGGGTTCGTCGGATGTACTCGCCGGCGGCGTGACGCCAGCCCGTGCCGGTCCCGCTGGTGCGAGGGGGGCCAACGCCAGCGGCGCTGGCGGCGCTGCTTGCACCGGAGCGGCGGTAGCTCGGGAAGTTTGGGGCCCGCTTCCGGCATCTTCCCGGGGAGAAGAAGACACCCGGGTAACCGCGATGCCCGGCGACACGGCTTGTTCGCCAGCAGAATTCGTGGCGCTTGCCGCGGGCGAAGAATATGTCCGGCTCGATAAAGCCGAAGAGATGGCTGCCGCAACCCCGGCCGGTGATGGTTGGTAGAGTCCGACCCGGTCCGGATCGGCGGCCGCAGTCGCCGAGTCCGGGTCAGAACTGAGTTCGGCATTCAGCGGGAATGCATGAGACATGAAAACCGGACCCCGAAGGGGCGGATTCGCACTCAGCTCAGGACGAAGCGGAGCGGACTCCGCGGTGGAGTGGAGATCTCGCTCCCAACCCGGTGACGGCAGCGGCACGCTTCTGGCGCCGGCTCCTGCCGGGCTCGTCTGCGCTATCCCGGCCAGCACCGCGATGGTCTGCGCTGTGGTTCCGGTGCGCGCCGACAAGGAAGCGAGCGCGTCGTCCGGTGACTCTGCCGCCGGCGCGGCCGGGTCCGGCCAGGATGAATCCTGTCCGGCAAACACCGAGTAACCTGACTGGGCGGCGGAGAACGCCGGAGCCAATGCCGTTCGAGTTGCCGCCACTGCCTCCGTTCCGGATGGCGGCTGGCTTCCGGCAGGAGCGGCAGGAAATGATGGGTCCGAGTCCGGCGTTGCCGGACGTAATTCCGGTGCGGCTCCCGCCGGTCGGGTTGGCGCGGGGGCAGCCCATGGGCCAGTCGCTGTGCCGGACGCGGACTGGTTGGCGTAGACCGGCGCCGAACTAACATTCCGAGAAGAAGCCGCCGGACCTGGTGTCATCGCGAATCGCTTGGCCGTCGCGAGCATGCCGGACGCTGGTGTCGGCGAAGCCGGAAATGCCGTCGCCGAACTCTGCGTGAAACGATACGCGCTCTGGACGTCGAGCTTGCCATCAGGCACGGGCGCCAGGAACCGAGGCCCTGTATTCCGCGATTTGGGCGATGGATTCGCGCTCTGCGGGAATTCTGGTTGCTCCGCTGGCGGCGCATCCACGGTGCTGAGGACAGGCATGGGAGAATCCGCGTTTACCGCCGGCGGAGCGGATGCATCCCCGCGGCGCACACCGGTGGAGGAAGGCGCCGAGGCGGTCAGGCCCGCGACCTCACTCTGTCGCCTCTGCCGTTTCCCGGTCTCCTCGCTCGCCGGCGCATCGTTTATCGCGGGTAAATCTGAATCCTGAGCGCTACAGGAAGCTGAAACCGAAGATTGCGCAGAAGGGGTCCCGCTTGGTATCGCAGGCACAATTGGAATCGCGGACGAAGCCGGCGATGCCGACGCCGCGCCTGGTTCAGCGGCAACAACGTTGTCATTGTCTCCCGAGACCGACTCCGCATGCGGCGCCCGAGCGTTTTCCGGATTGCTGGCGGTTGGCCGGGGAACCGTGGCCGGCATGGCGAACCCGCCGGCAGCGCTGGCAGCGGGCACGGACGGGTTGGCCGATTTCTTTACCCCGGCTGGGCTGCCGGAGACCTTGCCGGGAGCGGTGGCCATGGGCGCAGCCTTGCCTGTCTTCCCGCCCGGCGCCGATGGAAAAGCCGAACTCCGCGGAGCTATGGTTGCCACTTGCGCTCCCGGTAACTGCGCCATCAGCAGATCGCCGAACGATGCCGCCGGAGCGGCCGTGGCAGTGGAACCTGCCGAGACTACAGCAGCCGGACTTTCGGCGGTGACGGGAACGGTGGCAATC
>JBEKCJ010000011.1:0-105578 GCA_050014935.1 Candidatus Korobacteraceae bacterium | reverse complement strand
CATTGTCGACGCCGACCGAATTGGATTCACCCGCATTGGTACCAAAAAAGCTATTTTCAGAACCGGTGTTGTCGTAGCCGGCCATGTAGCCAAAGAATGTGTTCGCACTACCGCTTACGTTGAACCAGCCGGCTCGCCAGCCAAGCATGGTGTTAAAGTCACCACCCGTTGTATTGCCGCCGGCTTCAAAACCGATAAAGGTATTGTCGTAACCGATGCTGTTGGCGCCCGCATCGATCCCCACAAATGTGCTTCCCCCATTGCTTCCGCCACCGGCAGCCCCGGCGCCCAGCCCAACCAGGAGATTGCTGTTGGGCTCACTTAAGATTGTGCCGCCTTCCCATTCGTAGCTCACCGCATTAATGCCTCCGAAGACATCCAACGTTGCGACAGGAGTCGTGGTACCAATACCGATCTTCGAGCCGTTCTGGTAGACGACTGAATCCAGCAGGTAATTTGTCCTCGCCCAGATTGCCAGGTAGTTCGGCGTTCCGTCGCCACCGAGGATGGGACCGGGCGGAGGTGTTGGAGAGCCGCTTTGTCGTGAGTTGGCCGGTGCGTTGGGGCTGGTCTGCTGGGCGCCGACGACAGAAACCAGCAACAGAACTATCAGGGCAACAGCGAAGCTGATTCGGGACATAGAGTCTCCTCTCGTGGCTGAGTTGGGATCAAGATTGGTCTGGGCCTGACGGCTGGATTGTGGCCTCAGGACGACGATGTGTCAATCAGCTCTAGAAAGTTAAGTCGCGATTGGGAAACTAAGAACGACGGAGCGCCACGGCAATGCACAGACGCAAGCCCAACGCGAATCAATCGGCAAACTTGTTAGAATGATCTTGAAGGGACGTGCGGGGTTCTGTGAGGTTGAGCAATTGTCCGCGCAGGTATCGCAAGCTAACAAACCTTTCATTTCTGGCGGCTTACCGTTAGATGGCCCTGTAGCTCAGATGGATAGAGCAGCGGTTTCCTAAACCGTTGGTCGGCAGTTCGACTCTGCCCAGGGCCTCCATGTCTCCATTTCAGTAGGTTCCGAGCTATACACTTCAAGCTATCCTGGTTCCGCTCTTAGTTTACGACCGAGTTTTGCCATCCCTGCGGCAGCTACTGCAGCTTGGCGTACTCAGCTTTGGCTTGAGCGAAAATGGGAACGTCGGCATTAGCGTCTTTCCACAAGTTAAAGAAATCCTGATATGCCTGGCGTGCGGCGACCTTGTCGCCCGTCATCGCCAGAGCCCGTCCCAATTGCAAATGAGCCAGCGGAGCCAGTACGAAGTTGCCGGCAATTCCTGGGTGGTCAATCAATTTCTGAAGTTCCACAGCAGCTGCCTGAGCCTTTCCCACCTGTAGGAACGCCAGCCCACGCAAATATACGGGGTACATCGGTCCCAGTCTAAACGGCGGCTGAGTGCCGAGTTCATAGGTGTTGGCTGGCTCAAGCGCAGTGATCGCTTGCTCCGGGCTATTCTTGCTCAGTTCGGTTGCAGCTCGAATCGACGGCAACCAATAGCCTTGGACGATGGTGTCCTCTGGAGCCTCGTGATCGAGTTGTTCGGATAGCTTCTGTGCTTGCATAGATTCTCCAGCGCGCGCCAGGGCGAGTGCAGCCAGAATTCTGACGGACCGTCCATCGCTCAAAGCCAACGCGTCTGCGGCTTGCTGTCGTGCGCGAGCAAAATCACCGATCTCGGCTTCGCGCAGCGCCTCGTTCGCTCTCCATCCGGCGGCCATTTCCGCCGCGCCAGCACGCTTCGCCGATTCCACGGCACGCCGGGAAAAGTCGCGGGCCGCTACGAAGTGCCCCCGATACGCCTCGGTGTCGGACTGGTCGGAAAACATCCTGGACTCGGCCTCCGGCTTGCCGATTGCCCAGGTCAACTGTTGCGCCATGGTAGTGTCATCATGCTTCAAGAATGCGAGCGTGTACCAGTCTTCATAAGGCAGATAAGGCCCGTCTTTCTTGCGAGCCCGCAATTGCTTGAGGACGGCCTCGGCTGTGTCAAGTTGATCTAGCGCGATGTAAATACCTATGAGATTGGAGAAATCAACGTCGCTGGGTGCCAGACGAAGGGATTCGCGCATTTCAGCCGCTGCCTTTTCGTATTGACCGAACCGTACATTGACATAGCCCAGCTGGGAGTAAGGCTGATAATCTCCGGGGGAGCTTTGTGCCCATTCGGTGGCACTCTGAAACGCCTTTCCCAAATCACCCGTCGTTAGCAAATAGTAGTGGGCCTCGATGACCAGCCGTTCCCGCTGCGTAGGCCGGCTCCGTAGTTCGTACGCCTTCTGGAGGTTTTGAGACGCCAGCTTGGTTTCGTTCAGGTTGGAATAGGCGATCCCAAGATAGAGGTATGCCATAGCAAAATCGGGATCAAGTTCTATGGCACGCTCAAAGTAAGGAATAGCAGCAAGCCCTCCCCCTTGGAGTTGAATCGTTCGTCCCTGGGTGAGCGATTGCAACGCATCTAGTGACGAGGTCGTCGCTTCCTCCAAAGGCTGATCGAATTTCCTCACCGAAGCCAGCGATTCCCCTAGACTCGTCCGCAACTTATTGCCAGCCTGCTGCAGAGCCGGCAGCACCTTGTTCAGGCTCTCGGCCTCTGCCTCGGCACTCACCAGCGTGTCTCCAGTCTGGCAGTTTGTAGCCTTCAGCCCGATAAGGTAGTGCTCTCCCAGAGCTGCGATTGAGCCTTCCACGACCGCCTTACTATTGGTGCGCAGGCAAAGCTCGCGTGCGATATCCCCCGTCACCTGCTGGTTCGCCGGACGGGCCATCAACCGTAGAGCGCCGGCTGCGCGCTGATCGGAAAGCACATTCAGGAAAGTAGATTGCTCCAGCTGGAATGAGAGAGCAGTCTTCAGGGTGTCGTCGAATCTCTTATCGCCGGTGTGGTTACTGAAGTCGGCCAGTACGATCGTATCTTTCTCATTGAGCGCAGAAACTCTGCGGGTGCTCCAGTACACGCCGGCAACGATAATAGGGACGCAAACAACTGCGACTAAGGCCACGCGGAGCAACAACATGCGGCGGCCAACGCCGGGGATGGGAGCACTCTCCAACACCGGTGCGGCGCCCATCCCCGCAACCCTCGTGGGTGGAACCGCTACCGGGTGCGGAGCGGCTGTCAGCAGCGCTTCCGATCTGCCGCTGGGCACGGACTTGCTGACGGGCACAACTGGTTGCACCTCGATACTCGTAGCGGATTCGACCACCGCTGCCGCTACTGCGATCGTTTTCGAGACTACAGGTGCGAGAAAGCGATAGCCGTGCCGAGGTATAGTCTCCACGTAAACAGGCCGCTCTGCACTGTCGTTCAGCACACTCCTTATCTGGTTGATGCATTGGTTCATCCCGTGTTCAAAGTCCACGAACGTGTCATCGCCCCAGATCTGCTTTTGGATTTCCTCCCGGGTTACGACTTGGCCGGCATGACTGGCGAGCAAGGCCAGCAGCCGAAACGGCTGGGGCGCAAGTCGGATGAGGGTCCCATCCTTGCGCAGCTCTTCCGTATCGAGATTTAGCCCGAAGGCTCCGAAGCGAAGAAGCTTCTGCGTGGCGCCCAAACAAACATCTCCTTGTTGGTTGAGCCGGATTATATAACGGTGTTGCTGTTTGGGGCATGATTTTTTTCACTGACATCTCTTGCTAACTTATTTGCCATCAGATACTTAGCCGCTGACCTGAAACTTACCCGGAACTGACCTCCAAATGACGTTGCAAGTATTGATCGCCGGTGCGATCGGGCGCATTCTGCGCTCACGAAAGCGGGAAAAGGCACAACAGGCCGGCCACTTTCGTAAGGGGGATCCCGAGGGCGGGGCAACCATCCCGCTCCCGGGAAGCAATGCCGGACAAAGCGGTCTTAGAAGACGGGGAAATCGACAGCCGTAGCCAAGGTCACAACGAAAGAGGAAGCCACTATGCAATCGCAAACGACTTTCACCAGGGCAAAAGCGATAGGGCCAATCCTGACCCTGATTCTGCTGTCGTCGCCGGGGCGGGACAGAGCGGGTAGCGAAATTCTCTGCACGGTGTCAGCCGAAGGTTCCACTCCGGACTACACGCCCCTGGCGGCGCAGGAAGAAGCATTCCGCGGGGCCGAGCTGGCTCGGCGGCCGCTGCGACTGGGACCGATCTTGATGCTGATCTTGACGGCGGGAAGCAGCCAACCTGAGGCCCCGCCGGAACTAGCAGTGAGAAGGATTTAGGAAGCCAAACAACCTCAGGTAAGGAGCACCTGCGCGGTGGAGTTGTTCCTTCTTCAACCAACATCGCCGCCACAACCATGACCCTAAGGAGGTCACATGAAAACGCAGACTAGCAAACAGCACACCAACGCAGTCGCAGTTCACCCCCAAACCACGTTCCGGAAAGAGGACCGCATGAAAAGGCAGAGCTCCACCGCACTCAAGCTGGCATTGGTAGCCATGGTCATAACAATGGCGCTGTCGGCGCGGGCGCAGACGGTTTACATGATGCAGCAAGACAATAGCTGTCAAACCGACCCGGCATGCGACAAAAACACGCTGATGTCGTTCACATTCCCCGCCGTTGGTGGGCAATTCACCGCGGGGTCAATAGGATCGCCTGAATATAACTCCGAGATCCGCGGACTGGCCTTTGACAACTACAACAATATTTTGTGGGGGATCACGGCGCAGGGTATTTTCGGAAGCGTGAACGAGAGTAGTGGCGTATTTACTCCGCTGCTCACCCTGCCGTATTGGCCCCAAGGCTCCGACCAGAACGAATGGAGCGGCCTGGCTGCCGATGGGCAGAACAATTTCTACGCCGTAAACGCTTATGGGAATAACGAGCTGATCCTCATCAACGTCGACAACCCTCTAGTGCCGACGCAGACCCTGGTGGGCCACACCACTTACACATACAACGGGCAGCAGTATGGAGAACAGATCTTGGGCGTAGCTTATTCTGCCAGCGGCGTCCTTTATGGGAGCGACCGCGGCATCGATAACATCGTGATCCTTAGCACCCAAAACGGAAGTGTCACTTTCCCGTACAACCACACCGGCGGCATCAACAACTTCCAGGAAATCGGATTTGATCCGTCAGGTAACCTTTACGTTGTCTATGACCATCAATCCAGCAGCGATGACGCGGGCTTCGCGAAATTTGATTTCACCACCGGCAACGCGACGGAAGTTGGAGGGTTACCCTTTGAGATCGATTTCGACGGCATTGATGGGAATAGCACCTATGGCGCGGGCGGCTTCGCTTTCCTTTCGGCGTGTCTCGCCCCACCAAGCGACATGGTTGCATGGTATCCCCTGGATGTACTCGCTAATGCCATCAACATTACCCAGCCGGATCTAATCCACAACAATCCTCCCGCGTCCTACAATCCTGCCACATCCTACGGGACGCCTCGGGCTGTGAGCATTGCCGGAGAAGTATCGGGTGCCTTGTCCTTCAATGGGACCAACGACTACCTGGAAGCCCCCGACCAAACTTACCTGAATATCGGCGCAAATCAGGATTTGTCCATCGACGTCTGGGTGAAAATCAGTAGCCAGAACAATGGCGTAGTCTCGCTGGTTGATAAGCGTCAGGACACCCCGATTCAGGGATATCAGTTCTTCCTGTACAACGATCTGCTGGGACTTCAGGTGGGCAATAACGACAACTACACCAACTACGTTTCGACGAAAGCCGTCCCCGCCGACAATAAATGGCACCTGGTAGCAGTCACGGCGGATAGACACTCGTCCTCTTGCGGGAGCACCTGTGGAACCTGGTATTTGGATGGGAAAGCCGTAGGGACCTTCGATCCCTCCAGCTACGACAATCTTACCTTGGATTCCCCCGGAATCCCACTTCGGATCGGAGCGCAGGACGCAAGCTTGGGAAGCGGGGAATTTTTCAAGGGCGGTCTGGATGAGCTGGAAATCTTCAACCGGGCGCTGAACGCGACCGAAGTGCAGGCGCTCTATCAAGCCGGCTCGGCCGGAAAGTGCAAGTGATGACTACAGGCGAAATCGCAGCAAGACTGAGTCACCAAGCTGGTTCGGCGCTTGGGCAGTAGCGACCTTCGCCACACTGCGACCCACCCTTCGATTGATTCGAAGGGTGGGTTTCTAATGATGGTCGCACCTTACTTCCTTTTTAATCCGGCTGCGACGTTCGTAACCACCGTCACCGATTGGCCGGCCTGCTGCCGAAATACAGTCGAGAAGGATTTTCTTTCCATCGGGGATGACATCAAAGAAAAACTGCGGCGATGACCAGTTGGTGACCAGGGGCTCAGGCGAACCGAATTGGAGCGCGCACCCCAATTTCCTTCACCGGTACGGCAAGGCAAACAGATTGAGTCTCGGGCCATGTAATAGAGTTCTTCGCCATCGCGCTCCTGGCTGAGCAAAAGCTCTTCGGATCCGCTTCCGTCGGCGGGTTTGCGGCTGAGGTTGGCGTGGCCGTTGCGATCGGAGGTGTAGGCGATCCACTTGCCATCGGGCGACCAAAGCGGGAATTCGTTCGCTCGGCCCGAACGTCAGCCCGGTGCGCACTCCCCGTGCCAGATCCAGCACCCAGATCTAGCTTTGGCCGTTGTCGATTTCCAGAGCAACGCGATCGCTGTGCGGAGAGAGGACAGCTCTTTGCAAATTCGTAAGATTGTCGGCGACAGTGCTGATCTGTTTTCTGCTGCGATCAACCCAAACCAGCTGCCAGTTGCCGCGGCCACCGTTTCCCAGAACCAGCAACTTGTCGCTGAACGCTGAAACATCGGTATGCGTAGGCTCACGCTTCTTCCGCTCTAGGTTCCAATCACCACGCCGCCGTCCACGGAAATCACAGTTCCATGGATGAAGCTTGCCTGGTCCGACGCGAGCCAGAAGTATGTGTTGGCCACGTCTTCTGGAGTCCCTGCCCGTCCCAGCGGGGTCCTTGCCACCATAGCTTCCAGTATCTTCGGCGGCATGGCCCTTACCATGTCCGTCGCAATGAATCCCGGAGCTACAGCATTGACGCGGATTTTGTGCTTACCCAATTCCCGCGCCCAGGTGCGCGTCATACCGATGACGCCCGCCTTGGAGGCCACGTAATTCGTCTGCCCGAAGTTGCCCAGAAGTCCCACAACCGAGGCCGCGGAAAGAATTACTCCGCCTCCGCCCTTGATCATGTAAGGCACAATCGCGCGCGTCACCAGGAAGACGCCTTTCAGGTTCACCCCGATCACCGAGTCCCAAGTGTCTTCGCTCATGATGGACTCGGGGCTGCCGCCGTTCCACTTCACCAGCTGCGCGTCGCGAACGATGCCGGCGTTGTTGATGAGAACGTCGATGCGGCCCCACCTCTCCACAATCGCCTCGGCCGCGGCTTCCACCGCTTTGGCGTTGGTGACGTCAACCGCTCGAAATTGACATTCGCCTCCGGCCCATTTGACCGCCGACTCCAGTTGCGGCGCAGCATCAGCAGAAACGTCCCACGCCGCAATCTGTGCCCCGGCCTCGGCAAAGCGCAGCGCGGTGGCACGGCCGATTCCAGCGGCAGCTCCGGTAATTACGACCACCTTCGGCCGCGACACGCTCTCTCTGCTTCGCGGCAGGGATTGGTGGGCGTCGGGCGTATCGTCCGGCGCGAATGCTGGCTGAGGAGGAGCGGGAATTGTTGTGTTTTCACGTGGAAGTGAAACTTCTTCTACCGCGGATTCTTGCTTAGAGCGAGGCATCAATGCTCCTGTTGCGCGCGTACTGCCTGGGAGAGCGTCCTGGTCGGAGCAATATCAAGTTTCGTGACCTCATCGGCTCTAGCACCGCAGAGAAGAGTAGACCTTCCGCCGCAGTGCGTCAAGACTTGCGGCGAAGTTTCCCGTTTTGGGAAAGCTTTTTCTTTTTCCCTTTCGTTGGCCCACGCCTAGTCAGCAGCGATTCCAGTTCTTCAATCCGGCGCTTAAGGTCGTCCACTTCACTGCCAGGTACCGCGGTAGCGGCCACTGGCGGACTTGCCTGAGGCGGTTGCTCTGCGCTGCTTCGATTAGCTCCGGGCTGGCCCCACTGTCCCTGTAGAAACTCGAACGGATTCACTGCCGGGGGCAAAGCGCGATAGGCATTCTGGTACATGTCCATCATGCCTTTCATGTATCTTAAGGCGTTTTCCTGCGTCGCCCGGCCCGACGCCAGGATCATGTGGCGCAGGACGTCGAGGGGAAAAATCGAGTCCGGCGTCTTGGCATCTTCCACTACGATCTGCGCCAGCACCAGCCGGGTCACGTCTTCACCGGTGGTGGCGTCCACCACCCTTAGCTCGTGGCCGTCGCGTACCAGCTGCGCGACCTGCTCCTGATTGATGTACTGGCTGGTCAAAGTATTGTAAAGACGCCGGTTCTCGTATTTCTTGATGATCAGGGGCTGAGGATTATTTTTTTTCATTTTGTGCTTGACACGCCGTTCAAGTCGGGTATGATTGAGTTATGTTGCATTGCAGCAAAGTATGCAACATGATCATACACGCCGTCTTTAAAAGGAGCAGACCATGCCAAAGACCTCTAAGTCAAGCAAGCCCGCCACGAGCGTAACCGCGGCCACCGCGAATGCTCAGATCGTGGACGTTTTTTCACCCGTAATCATCAACACGGTTGAGCAAGTTGCCAACCTGCAAAAGCAGACCCTGGACATCGCGGCCGAGCAGACCGCCGAGTGGATCGGGGCCTGGAAGCAGGCATTCAGCTTGTTCCCGGTGACACCGCCGGCCTTCGTCTTCGAGGTTGCCAGCCAGGCAGTGCAGACCGCGATTGAAAACCAGAAGAACGCCATCGACCTGGTGGTCGAGCAGACCAAGTCGGCTGCCGATATCACCACGGTGCGCGCCGAGGCCTACGGAAAGATCGCCAGCGGCGTCTCCGCGACCATCCAGAAGTCGGTGCAGCGCTCGGTGGAAGCCCAGAAGAAGGTCCTGGAGTTTGCCAGTGAGCAGAACAAGGCCGTTTTCGAGGGCACCAAGAAGCAGTTGGGCGCGGCCGCCGGTCCGGCGACCGTGGTCTTCGACGCGTTCCAGCGCGGCACGGATGCGGTGATCGAGGCGCAGAAGTCGGTCCTGAACATCGCCTCCCAGCCGTTCCTTGCCAACTCCAAGAACTAACGATTGTCGAATTAGCGGCAACCCAGTCGCAAGGAATGCCGCCCGCGAAAAACGGGCGGAATTTCTTTGTGACGGTGACTGGTGTATTGTCGAGCTGAAAGGAGTTCCGCATGGCTGAAGACCCAACGCAGGATGGAAAGCGGGTTGACCCGCTGGACGCTTGGCGAGGCGTACGCGACATCTACATGGATGCCTGGTCCAAGAACATGGTCGAAATGGTGAACACCGAAGCCTATGCGCAAGCTACGGGAGCGATGCTCGATACCTATCTGACAGCCTCCACACCGTTCCGTGAGGCGCTTGAAAAGGCGATGGTCAAGACGCTCGAACAATTGGCGATGCCGACGCGGGCCGATGTTGTCTCCATCGCCGAGCGTATGACCAACATTGAGATGCGCCTGGACGATCTCGATGCTAAGCTCGACAGCATTCACCGTTTGATCACGCAAGCTGTGGCCGGGCCTCCACAGCCGCGAAAAGCGCAGCAACCAGCCAAGCAGCAGCCCGCCAAAAAGGCCGTTACCGCGAAGAAAGCTAAGAGAGGAAAAAAGTAGGATGGCACAAGCCCCGGTTATCACCGACCCGTATACCGATGCCGCAGAGCGGCTGAAAACCCTCAACAAGGTGATGACTACCAAGGCTGCCATTGCCCAGACGCCCAAGGAGTTGGTCTGGACGCTCAACAAAGCTAAGCTCTACCGCTACACGCCGGTTCTACCTAAAGAGAAGCGCCACCCGGTTCCGTTGGTACTGGTTTTTGCTCTGATGAATCGGCCCTATATTCTCGACCTGCGTCCCGGTCACAGCTTTGTCGAGTACATGGTCAACAAGGGTTACGATCTCTACCTGCTTGACTGGGGAGCGCCGGGCCCGGAAGACAAGAACCTCAAGTTTGACGATTACACTTTGGATTACATGCCACGGGCCATCCGCAAGCTGAAGGCAACCTTCGGCGTGGAGCAGTTCAGTCTCCTGGGTTGGTGTATCGGAGCCATCCTGACCACGATTTACTCCGCTCTGCGTGGCGACCAAGACGGTCTGCGTAACCTGATCCTGCTGACCGCGCCTCTGGATTTCTCCAACAAGCACGGACTGACCTTTGCCCGCTGGACTGACGAACGATACTTCGATATCGACAAGGTGCTGGCAGCGTTCGGCAATATGCCGGGCGAAATGATCGACTACGGGGCGAAGGCGCTCAAGCCGGTAGAGAACTACGTCGGAAATTATATGAAGTTATGGGACAACATCGACGATCCGCGCGTCGTCGAGTCCTGGCATGCCATGAATACCTGGGTGACCGACAACGTTCCTCTGGCGGGAGGCGCGTTCCGCCAACTGATCGTCGATCTCTACCGCAAGGACAAGTTGATGCGCGGGGAACTGGTGATTCGCGGCGAGCGCGTCGACCTGAGCCACATCCACGCCAATCTGCTGACTGTAATCGCAGAGGACGATCACATCACGCCATCCTGCCAGTCTGAGCCCATCATGTCGAAGGTGAGCAGCGCGGACAAGGAATTGTTCCGTGTCAGGGGTGGTCACATCGGAATCATGGCCGGCAGCGGCGCCAGCAAGTTCACCTGGCCGCACATCGATGGCTGGCTGGCACCTCGTTCCAAGTAAGCTTCCGATTCCTTACATGTGGTATCCACCGTTCACATTCAACTCTTGCCCGGTGATGTAATCCCCATCGGCGGCAAGGAAAGCGGCCGCTTTGGCAATCTCCTCTACGGTCGCGAAACGCCCCAAGGGAATCTTCGCCTTGATCTGGGCCGCAATCTCTTCCGGAATGGCATCCACCATTTCAGTGGAAGTGAATCCTGGCGCAATGGCATTAGCGGTGATGTTGAACTTGGCCATCTCCAGCGCGAGGGTTTTGGTAAAGGCGATGATGCCACCCTTGCTGGCCGAGTAGTTGGCCTGGCCGAAGGCCCCCATCTGTCCCACGACGGAGCTGATATTGATGATCCGCCCAAACCTTTGATTGACCATGGCCGGCACAGCGGCGCTGGTGCAATAAAAGGTGCCGTTCAGGTTGGTGTTAATGACGGCCACCCAGTCGTCGTCGGTCATTTTGCGCATGCTGCGGTCGCGCGTAATGCCGGCGTTGTTCACCAGGATGTCGAGGCGCTGCCATTTCTCCAGCACTTCTTTCACAATGCGTGCGGCAACGCCCTTCTCGGCGACATCGCCCTGTACCAGCAGGCACTCGACGCCGATTTCGCGGACTTCATCAGCCGCGGCCTCGGCTTGTTTGGCATCGGAGCGGAAGTTTAAAGCGACGTTCGCCCCTCGGCGTGCGAGTTCCAAAGCGATTGCGCGTCCGATGCCGCGCGAGGACCCGGTGACCAGTGCGACCTTACCTGCGAGCGAAGTCGCATTGTAATTTCCATTTCCGCCTGCAACGTTTGCCATTTCTACACTCCTGTCTTCAGAACTACAACTCACAACCGCGGGATCCACACGCATCACCACGTAACCGCCAACCGCACCGGCCCCGAAACAAGGTGTAAAGACACGCATTGGCCGGTCAATGCGACCTTCTTGTACAGCGTCATGGACAGCCAGAAGAATGCTGGCGGATGAGGTGTTGCCCATCCGCTCGATGTTGAAGAAAATCCGGTCGCCGGGAATGCCGGCAGCCTCAGCCAGAGTAAGAACCATGTTCTTATTGGCCTGGTGCGGAACGACCACGTCGATCGCGTCGATCAGCGACCCGCCGCCGCCGTCAGGGTTGGGAAGCTGGCCCAACTCCTTCATCATCACTTTCAAATACCGGGTCACCAGCGCTTTGACTTCGGGCCCGTACACGGTGATGTTGTTGTCGAACTCTGGATTTGGCCAGATGATCGAATTCACCTCCGACCACGGACCACTGGCGTAAGTCTGGAAGTATTCGATGTCCGAGGGCGCGCCTTCAGGTGCGGGGCCGATCACGACTGCGGCTGCGCCGTCCCCAAAAATCATCCGCGAAGTGCGTACCGTACCGATCTTGTCGGAGAACTTTTCGGCACATACCAGGAGCACGGGCCGGTCAATCTCCTGTAACAGACGCACGGCTTCGCCAATGCCGTAAGCCATGCCGGCGCAGGCGGCAACGATGTCGCACGAGTTGTGGGTCTGCAATAATCCCAACTCACCCGAAAGCCAGGTGGCCACCGACGGAATCAGCCGGGTGCTGGTGCAACTGCAAAACAGCACGGCGCCAATTTCCGCGGGCCGCCGCCCAGATTTGGCCAGCGCACTCTTGGCGGCCAGCAGGGCCATTTCCTCCAGTGGCAGCTCGGTATAGCAGCGTTGCTCGATACCGGTCTTTTCGCTGATCTCCGCAGCCGTCATGCGCGACCAGCAGTAAGCGTGATTGCGGATCAGGTCCTCGTTGGTGCATGGGATCTCGCCTTCGTACACGGCAATGGCCTCGATACGAGGCAGGATCGAGAAGCGCTTGCTGACGTCGACCGCAGGATACGGCTTAATCGGCTCGCTTAAGGCAAGTGTGTCGGGCGCTTTGCGCTCCTGGCGAACTCGCGGACCCCAGGTGGTGTCCTGCTTAACGCGCTGGATGAAGCGCAACACTTCCTGGTTACGGGGATGGAAGGCAACTACATAATCGTCGTCCTTCAGGTTGCCGATTTCGCTTTGCACGCTCGTAGACGGGTCCCAGGGATACTGGTTGTGAAGAATCATGCACTGCCGCATCAAAGCCTCAAGTTCCGATACAGGATGCAGGCAATCAAGGACATCGTTATACGTGTAGCGCAGGTAGTCGGGATCGTAGGTGGTTAGCACGCGGGTGCGGTTCTTAGGATTGGAAAGTGCCTCCGCGACCGTAAAACGAATAGGCCGGAGTTCTCCACCCGAGCTAAGTTTGTTGCGAAAAACATCGAGCACAATACCGAAAGCGCGGTCCTCCAGATCTTCGTCCCACGCTGAAGGCAGCTCCCAGTAGCCAGCCTGGATGGCGGTCATGACGGCGGAGTCATCGCGCGGCTTATACACCGGGAGGAAGACATCGTGCTTATGACGCGGCAAATCTCCCCAGCGAGTGGGGCGCTTCTCGTACATGGTCAGCGTGTAACGATTCACCCACAGACGATTCAGCACCAGGTCGCGGCAAAGTTCATACCGGTTCTTGTAGTCGCCCGCTTGCAGACGACCGGCAATCTCCACATCGGTGAAGGCTTTCTCGCCAAAATCGCGCCGGATGACGGCGGCAAATTGCTTAAGGGTCTTAAAAACAGAAAAGTCCAGCTCGGGAAAAAAATTGCCTGGGAAGACAATGCGCCCGTGAGAATTAATAACGAAAGGTTTCAGCGACATGGACTATATTTTCATTTCTATGGAAGTTTTGATCGCAGCCGGCCAATTGCTGCGACCTACCAACATCAAACCTGAGTGGAACAACCGCTATTTAATAAGCCACTTGTACGACAGAACTGGACGCTTACTGAAGTTACAACCTAGGGAAAGTTTATGTTCTGCTACGAACACGTGCCTGTGACCGCAGACGTTTTCCGCTGTGACATGCGTCACCGACAAACCGCATACCCTCAATTAGATCACAGCCGTGTCACAACCAGGTCAATCAAATTCCACCAGCACTTGGTTGGCCTTCACTGAATCTCCCGGCGCCACCTTGACGGATTTCAACTTTCCTGCCACCGGGGCCGTGACTGCCGTCTCCATCTTCATTGCTTCCAGCATGACCATGAGATCGTTGACCTGCAACTGTTGCCCCGCAACAACTGGCACCCGGACGACGATTCCCGCTAGTGGGCTACGGCACAAATTGGCCTCATTGGCATCGGCATTCGAGGATGAACCGGGTCTTGGCGGCGTACGCAACACGGTCGATTGAATGGTGGCTGTAGCCGGCGCCGGATGATTGTCCTGGCTCTGCGGGGGATAGTCGTCTTCAGCTACTTCCACTTCAACTTCGTACGTCTTTCCGTCGATCGAGACTTGCAGTTTCATTGAATCTTCCACACCATAGATTTCGCTTCGTGACTCGCAATACGCCTGGGCGTTGTTCAGGGTCGCGTCGGGCCCAGGTTGTGCGAACCCTGGACCGTAACCCGTCCTTGGCGTACCCAGCGGCTGACCGCGTCCGGCTCTTCCAACATCTTCACCGAACGAATTCGAACCTTCTTGCCGAGGAACTCTGTGACGGCGGCGGCGATGATAGACACCGTCTTGGGCATAACCTCTTCCGACGCGTTTGATTTCGAATCCATTTCTGCTCCAAAGCTCCTACAGGGGTATCAGCCCGTGCTTCTTGGCTGGGCGAAGCTCGCGCTTGGTGTGCAGCGCCTCCAGAGCTCGGGCAAGATATCGCCGGGTCTGAGACGGCTCAATCACGTCATCCACCAGCCGCCGGCCGGCAGATACATATGGATTCGCAAATGTGTGGCGATAGAGTTCGATCAACTCCTCCCGCTTTTGGACTTTGTCATCCGCGGCATCGATCTCGTGGCGAAACACGATTTCTGCGGCGCCTTCGGCGCCCATAACCGCGATTTCCGCTGTCGGCCAGGCCACTACGCGGTCTGCTCCCAGGTCTTTGCAGCACATTCCAATGTAGGCTCCACCATACGCTTTCCGAATCACGACCGTTATCTTTGGGACGGTCGCTGCTGAATAGGCGAACAGGATCTTCGCTCCATGGCGGATAATGCCGCCGTATTCCTGTTCAACCCCAGGCAGAAATCCGGGAACATCGACAAAGGTGAGCAAGGGGATGTTGAAGGCGTTGCAGAATCGAATGAAGCGGGCAATCTTGCAGGAGGCGTCAATGTCAAGCGCACCAGCCAATACGGAAGGCTGATTAGAGACAATACCTACGGTACGTCCCTGGATACGCCCGAATCCGATTACAGCATTGGCCGCAAAACCCGGCTGGATTTCGAAGAAGTCCTGCTGATCGAGCAAGGGCTTGAGCACGCTTCTGATGTCATAGGCAAGTTTGGATTCGGTCGGCACCAAATCATTCAAGCTCGGATCGTCTTCCAGGTCCTGGCTGTAGGCCAGCCGCGGCGGGTCCTCCAGGTTATTCGAGGGCAGAAAACTTAGCAAACGGCGCGCCAGTGCCAGTGCTCCCTCATCGTCTTCGGCAATGAGATGAATGACGCCCGAGCGGTTCATCTGGGCAGCGGGGCCGCCTAACGCATCGGCGGTGACGGTCTCGCCTGTCACTTGTTTGATGACCTGAGGGCCAGTGATGAAAATCTGGGCTCGCCTGGTTTGAATGATGAAATCGGTGAGTGCCGGACTGTAGGCTGCGCCGCCGGCGCAGGGGCCGCAAATGATGGAAATCTGCGGCACAATCCCGGAAAGCATAACGTTGTTGTAGAACACACTCGCATAACCCGCCAGGCTGTCGATGCCTTCCTGCACGCGCGCGCCCCCGGAATCGTTCACGAAGATGAACGGACTCCCGGTCTTCAGGGAAAGCTTCATCATTTCGACAATCTTGGCGCAGTGCACCTCACCGGCGGCTCCGCCAGCCACGGTGAAATCCTGCGAGGCGAGGTGAACCAGGCGGCCGTCAATCGTCGCGCATCCGGTGACGACTCCGTCGGCGGGAATATCCTTATCGGCCATGCCAAACAGGGTGGCCCGGTGCTTGGCGAATAGACCGATCTCCTGAAAGCTTGCGTCATCCACCAGTTTGCCGATGCGCTCGCGCGCGGTGAGCTTGCCGCTCTCGTGCTGCTTCTGGATACGCTTTTTCCCGCCACCCTCTTCAATCTTCGCGCGCTTTTCACGAAGCTCAGCGGTGCGCTCCGCGATAGTTGCGCTTGCCGGTCTGAGCGTTGGTGTCGCCATGTTGGACCTCCTGGGTCGAGTTGGAAAATCGGAACCCTGATTTCTTAGACTACTTATTGCGCCGGTCTGACTGTGACGCTGTGTTCCTCCCCACTGACTTTGACGATGTAGGTCCGGGATTCTGCCGGCACCGCCTCGCCGCGGGCCGCTTTCAACGGTTCGATTGTGCCCCGAGCTTCCGGCGCCAGCTTCGCCGTGTCTCTCGAGCCGGCGGTTCGGGTCTGGAAAAAGCGCGTGGCTGCATTCGGAAACATGGCAAGAGTCAACGCGTCTTCATCGCTGCCGTTACTGCCCTGCGCCAAGGCCTCGGTGCGCCGTGTTTCCCACGAGGGCTCAAGCAAGTCAGCCGGACGGCAAGAGATAGCGGTCTTGTTCTGGCGGTTCGCCGCTTTGGCCAGCACGCCCTGGTCTTTTTTCCCAGCTGTTGTGCCGTAATAACCGAGCATCAGATCAGCGAACTCGCTGGTGATCGCGCTGTACTTGCCGTGCAGGACATTGAACATCGCCTGGGTGCCGATAATTTCACTGGCGGGGATGGCCAGGGCAGGATAACCGGCATCGCGGCGAACATTTTGTATTTCTTCCGCGACCTCATCGAGCAAGTGCGGCGTGCTTTGGCCGTCCAGTTGATACTCCATGTTCAACATGAGCGCGGCAGGTATCTGGTGGCGAAAAGTCTCTGGCTCAACTGCGATCGGCTGGTCAGAAAATTCGCGGTATCGGGGACGGACGCCGGCGATATGTCGTTTCACGCGGTGCAGACGTTCCACATCGAGGCGTGACTCGAAGCCGGTACCCTCCAGCATCGCGACCAGGCTCTCGGTCGGATTGTGTCCCCGGCCCAGTGCCAGGGCGCTGATCGCCGTGTCGACGATGTCGCATCCGGCTTCGATCGCCTTCATCAGCGAAACCAGGGTGACGCCCGTGGTCGAATGAGTGTGGACGCTGACCACGGTGTCGTTTCCGCACTTTTGCTTGATCCCCTTGACCAGGTCGAAGGCCGCCTGCGGTTTGAGGAGACCGTCAACGTCCTGCACGCAGATGGAATCGCATCCCAATTCCTTAATTTGCTGGGCGAGGTCTACGAATGACGCGATCGTATCCGTGGGGCTGGGGTTGTAGCAGATGGCGCCTTGGGCATGCTTGCCGGCTTTCTTCACCGCCTGAACTCCGGCTTTCAGATTTCGTACGTCATTCAGTGCATCGTAGGTGCGGAAGACGTCGATGCCGTTCAGGGCTGCTTTCTCCACGAACCGGCCGACGATGGAGTCATCAAAGTTCCGATGGGCAACCACGTTCTGACCGCGCAGCAGCATTTGCAGCCTGGTCTTGGGGAGCAGCTTACGGTAGGTCCGTAGTTTTTCCCAGGGATCTTCATTCAGAAATCGGAGACTGGAATGAAACGCCGTTCCGCCCCAGCATTCCAGCGACCAGTAGCCTGCGTTATCGAGATCTTCACAGACAGGGATCAAGTCATCGAGAGCGATGCTGGTCTCCAGAAGGCTTTGCTGCGCTTCTCTCAGCAGCAATTCAGTAACTTCCACGGTGTTTGTCATGTGAGGTCCTTCGCAACGCGGTTGAAATCAAGCCAACGGTGCTGGTGTCGTCGAGTAAATGGCAGACCACGATACTGAAGTCCGAAACCCCAACGCCTACAGAAATCTGGTTAAGAAACACGAGGATGGCGTTGGCCGCAAGTGTTTCTGCTGCAACGGCGTCCGATACTTGTCCTTATAGTGGCATTACCGGCCGCGGGTGAAAGGTGATTTATGTCACAAGCTGTCGGTAGCTCGTCACAAGAATAATCGATGGGTTAATCCCCTGCGTTTGCAGTCCGTTGCCTGTCACCATTGTAAAGGGTCATGAGCGTTTCGCGTGGCTTTTGAGGTTGGGCGTTACAGACGTCCCGTAATCGCTGAGATATAATCCCCGCCAACTTTCACAATTCAAGGCGGCGTTTATGATATCGACGCTCACTCCGTTGGAGTTTCTCTCCCGCAATGCCAGCGCCTATAGCGACTGCACAGCCGCGGTGGACGGCGACCGGCGCTTTACCTATTCGGAGATGCAGGGTCGAGTGCGCTCCTTCGGCGCCGCGTTGCAGCAGGCCGGCATCGCGCCCGGAGACCGGGTCGCCGTTCTGGCGCGCAATGGAGTGCTGCCGCTGGAGGCGCATTTCGCGGTCCCACTCATCGGCGCGGTGCTGGTTCCGCTAAACATCAGATTGCAAAGCGGTGAGCTGGCCACCATTCTGAGCCATAGCGGCGCCAGAATCCTACTGGGCGATGCTGACCTCCTCGCCCCTCTACTGGCGATACGTGCCGAGCTTCCGCAAGTCGAACGATTGGTTTCCGCTTACGAAGCCTTCCTCAATGAGAGCAGTAAGCCCGTGGCGCCGCACCCTCCAGGCGAAGAGGACGTAATCTCCATTAATTACACGAGTGGCACCACCGGCGTGCCGAAAGGCGTGATGTATACCCATCGCGGCGCCTACCTCAATGCTATCGGAGAAGTAGTTGAGCACGGACTGTCGTACCAGTCGGTTTACCTTTGGACGCTCCCCATGTTTCACTGCAACGGCTGGTGCTTCCCTTGGGCGGTCACTGCGGTGGGAGGACGGCATATATGTCTGCCGGAGGTGAACGGCGAATGCGCCGTCAAGCTGATCGAGGATGAAGGTGTAACACATCTCTGCGGCGCGCCCATCGTGGTGCGGACGCTAACGGAATACTGCTCGCGCCATGGGATTCATTTCCACCGTGGATTAAAGATGGTGATCGCGGCAGCGCCTCCGCCGCCCGCCGTGATTCGGGCCGCGGAAGAGGTTGGCATCCATTTGACCCATGTTTATGGGCTCACCGAGACCTATGGGCCGCACTCGGTCTGCGCCTGGCACACCGACTGGGATGACGAGCCGCTGGAAAAGCGTGCCCTGCTGAAGGCGCGGCAGGGCGTTCCGTATGTGGTTTTCGGAACTGACATGCGAGTGGTGGACGAAGACATGCAAGATGTTCCCGCCGATGCAGTCCGTGTAGGGGAGGTCGTGATGCGCGGTAACAATGTGATGCTGGGCTATTACCGCGATCCTGAGGCAACCGCGAACGCGTTCCGCGGCGGCTGGTTTCACTCGGGAGATCTGGCGGTAATGCATCCCGATGGTTATATCGAGATGCGCGACCGCGCCAAGGACATCATCATCTCTGGAGGCGAGAATATCTCTTCGCTTGAAGTGGAGCGCGTATTGTATGAGCATCCTGCGGTGCTGGAAGCGGCGATTGTTGCCCGGCATGATGAGAAGTGGGGGGAGGTGCCGCACGCCTACGTGTTACTGAAGGAAGATGCCGTGGTCAGCGAACAGGAGCTGATCGACTTTTGCCGCGAGCGACTGGCGCACTTCAAATGCCCGAAGGCGGTACACTTTGGGGCATTGCCCAAAACCTCGACGGGCAAGATCCGCAAGAACATGCTGCGCGAACGAGCGCGCGCCGCAGGCGAAGGAGCATCGTAATGTCTGAATTGCAAACCGCAGCGACCAGTGCCAAGTACCAGAACATCCTGTTTGAGGCCGAAGGGCCGAATGCCATTGTGACGCTGAACCGGCCGCAGCGGCGCAATGCGCTATCCCTGGACTTGATGACCGAACTGATCGACTGCCTCAACGAAATTGGGCGCGATCGCGCCATGCGGGTCGTCGTGTTGCGTGCTGCTGGCAAAGTGTTTTCTTCCGGCCACGATCTGAGCGAGATGGTGGGACGCGATATCAACGAGTACCGCGAGGTATTCGATGTCTGTACTGAACTTATGACGCGTGTGCAATCGATTCCACAGCCGGTCATCGCCGAGGTGCAAGGCATTGCTACGGCAGCCGGATGCCAGTTGGTGGCGACCTGCGACTTGGCCGTGGCCTCCGACCAGGCGGCGTTTGCAACCCCGGGGGTGAAGATTGGACTCTTCTGCACGACACCGATGGTAGCGCTCACGCGGGCGGTGGGGCGCAAGCGGGCGCTACAGATGCTGCTGACCGGCGAGATGATTGACGCGGTGACCGCTGCGGAGTGGGGGCTGATCAACATGGTTGTTCCTGCTGCCGAACTGGCGGAGCAGAGCCGCAAACTGGCCGCGCGCATTGCCGACGCCAGTTCTTTTACGGTCGCGCTGGGCAAGCAGGCGTTCTACACGCAGGTGGATCTCGACCAGCCCAAGGCCTATGCCTATGGCAAGGAAGTGATGAGCATGAACTCCCTGGCCGCCGACGCGCAGGAGGGAATCTCAGCATTTCTGGAGAAGCGGCCGGCGTGTTGGACGGGTAAGTAATCAACCAGGAGAAGGGTTCGGTTCGGGTAGGACTCCCGATGGCGTTTTCTTCGATATTTGGTCTTCACGGCCCGATGTTGATGTAACATGACAGGCCAGAGGCAGTATGTGCAGCAACTTCGGATTCAACCATCATCCTGAAGGACCTCCTTGCGCGCTGGAGTCACACTGGTACTACACTCTGGTGCGATGGTTTGCCTGGTTGCGCCTGAGGTTTGTTACCAGGTCTTCTCAGATAACTGCGCAGAGCACTCACCCCCGCCGGCCGTTCTAAATTTAAGCACGATGAAGGCCGGGCTATACTGCCAGCAAGCCTGAGTAAATGGCCATTCCGACGACTGCGTCGATGCCGATTGCATCAAGCTCTGCTATCTCTTCGGCGCGGCAAATCCCTCCCGCCGCGATTAGCTGGCGTGACGTTTTCTGTCGCAGGTTGCGGACCACAGCCTTCGGGATTCCCTTCAGCAGTCCCTCGGTATCGATGTGCGTGTAGAGGAAGGCGGAACAGAACGGCTCGAGTTGCTGCATCATTGCTGCCGGCTCGATGTCGGTGATGGTCTTCCAGCCGTGAATGGCAACTCGCCCGCCGCGTGCATCCACGGCAAAGACAAGCCGTCCGATGCCGAATCGCTCGCTTAAGGTCTTGGCGAAGGTCGTATCAAGCGTTGCGCGAGGATTTCCGGCGCGACCTTCTTCCGTTTGTGCGGAGAGATGAACCAGAGATGAACCGACGATTACTCTTTTCGCGCCGCAACCAAGCACGGCTTGCGCATCGTCCAGGGACCGAATGCCCCCACCGACCTGGCAGGGCAGCTTGCGACAAAGTTCGGCGACCAGGGCGCGATTCGAGCCAGTGCCCATGGCTGCATCCAGATCAACTAACTGAACTAGCGGATAGCGCGAGAAACGCGTCACCCATTCGGAAAAGTTCTCGAACTCCAGGGCCTTTTTCTGGCCTTGAATGAGCTGCACAATTTTGCCGCCCATCAGGTCGATTGAGGGAATCAGCATGTGAGCCTCACGGAAATTCCCGCCGCCCGCAACTCCTGCTTGATGGCGTGTACCGACTCCAATCCGAAGTGGAAAACGGAGGCGGCCAGGGCGGCATCGGCAGCGCCGTGCTGGAAAACTTCCACGAAGTGCCGCGGCTCGCCCGCTCCTCCCGAGGCGATCACGGGAATGTTGACGCTGGTGGCGATGGTGCGGGTCAGCTCGCAATCGAATCCTGACTTGGTGCCGTCGCGGTCCATCGAGGTCAGCATGATTTCCCCCGCTCCCCGGTGCTCAGCCTCGACTGCCCACGTTTGCGCGTCGATGCCGACCGGCTTTCGCCCTCCCCACACATAGACCTCCCACGCGTCACCACCACGGCGAGCATCGATGGCAACGACCACCGCTTGTGAGCCATAACGTTGGGCAATCCTGGTGATCAGCCCGGGGTCGGCGACTGCGGCGGAGTTGATTGTGACCTTGTCCGCGCCGCAATCCAGCACCGCAGCAGCATCGTCCAGGGAACGAATGCCGCCGCCTACGGCGAACGGTATAAAGAGCTGGCTGGCGGTGCGGCGCACGGTTTCGAGCAGCGTGTTGCGAGACTCGGCGGTTGCCGTGATGTCGAGCAGGACGATCTCGTCTGCGCCAGCTGCGCTGTGGGCCGCCGCCAATTCGGCGGGATCGCCCGCATCGCTCAGTTGTACGAACTGAACGCCCTTCACCACCCTGCCCGCGTTGACGTCGAGGCACGCGATAATGCGTTTGGCCAGCGATTCAGATTGCACAGAAGTTCTCCAGTATCTTCATTCCGACATCCCCGGATTTCTCTGGATGGAACTGCACTCCGAACAGGTTGCCGCGCTCCACCGCAGCCGTGAAGGGCGCTTCGTACAGACATGTGGCAACTGTGTCCGCACACAGCGGCGCCCAATAGGAATGCGTAAAGTAAACGTAGGAGCCAGAGGGAATATCGCGCAGCAGCCGCGAGCGTGGCTCAGTCGCAATACGATTCCAGCCCACGTGCGGTGATTTCACCCGGTCGGAGAATCGCGTGCACTTGCCCGGAAATACTCCTGGACCACGCAGTTCACAGGCTTCGTCGCTGCCCTCGAACATCCATTGCAGGCCCAGGCAAATCCCCAGCACGGGTTTCTGGAGTGCGATTGCTTCTCGCAGAGCGCTGCCGAGTTGACCGTTCGCCAAAGGCAGAGTCGCGCGGAAATTGCCCACGCCCGGGATGATCAGCTTTTCTGCGGCAAGTACGACATCCGCGTCGTGAGTCACGACGCACTCGCGTCCCAGGCGCCTCACGGCTTTCGCCACCGAGGCCAGGTTCCCGGCGCCGTAGTCAACGATGGCAATCACAGCAATCCTTTGGTGCTGGGCAGCATGCGTCCGAGCTGGCGATCTTTGGAGCAGGCTACGCGCAACGCGCGACCGAACGCCTTGAACAGGGCTTCGATCTTGTGGTGGTTTGAGCGTCCGTAAAGTACTTTGGCATGCACGTTGGCTTTCGCGCCGCGGGCGAATCCGTCGAAGAAATCGGCGACAAGTTCTGTCTGGAGATCGCCCACCAGCCGCGTCCGAACTTTTGTTTCAACCACCGCAGCGCTGCGTCCGCCAAAGTCGACTGCGACGACTCCGAGCGTCTCGTCCATGGGCATCACGAAATATCCCGCGCGCAAGATGCCGCGCTTGCTGCCCAGGGCCTGCGCAAATGCCTCGCCCAGGGCGATGCCTACGTCTTCGACCGTGTGGTGTTGATCGACATCAAGGTCTCCATTTGCTTGCAAGTCAAGGTCGAATGCTCCATGTCGTGCCGCCAGTTCCAGCATGTGATCGAGAAAGTGGATGCCGCTGCTGACCTTGGCGCGTCCATGGCCTTCCAGGGTGAGCGCGATCCGGATGTCGGTCTCGTTAGTCTTGCGGTGTATGCGCGCGCGTCTCATGCTGTCACCTTGCGAACCAGTTCCAGTTCGCACGCGATCTCTCGCAGGGCAGCAACCAGCTGGGATGTCTGCGTGTCGCTTCCAATGGTGATGCGCACGCAGCCTTCGCACCCCGGGTCGGTGGAGCGATCGCGAACCAGGATGCCGCGCTGCCGCATGGCCATCACGAACTCGCGATGCTTTTCTCCAATCCGTACCAGAAGAAAGTTAGCGTCGCTGGGCCAAGTGTAAAGCCCAAGCTTGCTCAACTCGCCCCCCAGCCGCTCGCGGCCATTCTTCACTTGCGCAACGTAGCGGCTGATGTGATCACAGTCTGCCAGTGCGGCGGGCAACACAGCCAGCGCCACTGCATTGACGCTATAGGGCGACGATACGCGGCGCACGCTTGGCATCAGCGCAACAGGGCCGGTCAGCACGCCGACACGAAGTCCTGCCAGGCCGTAGGCCTTCGAGAAGGTCCGTGTCACGAATAGATTGTCAAACCTTTCGACATCGCGGATGACCGTCTCGCCGTGAAACTCAAAATAAGCCTCATCCACCAGAACCGCGGCATCCGAAGCGGCTTGGGCAATCTGAAGTAATTCTTTGCGACTAGCAACTGTGCCTGTCGGATTATTCGGACTCGCGATGGCGATCAGGCGAGTCGCGGGCGTAATGCTGCGCAATACCTTCGCCAAGGGAAACCGGAAGTCAGCATCGCACTGCACGCGAATCACGCGCGCACCAGTCGCTCCGGCATAGATTTCGTACATGCTGAACGTGGGCGTCACCACCAGCACCTCGTGGTTCGGCTCGAGGTAGGTCTCACACAACAGATGAATGGCTTCATCGACGCCGTTGGTAAGCAGGACTTGTGCCGGCGCCAATCCAAGATGAGCTGCAACCACTGCCTCTACCGGCTCACGTTCGGGATAACGCGCCAGGTCGTCTGACGTGATCCTTTGTAGCCGCTCGAGTACACGGGGCGAGCATCCCTCAACGTTCTCGTTAAAGTCGAGGCGCAATCCGCCACGGCTCGCCAGCGGCGGATGATATTCCTGTAGATTCTGGACCGCTTTCCTGGCGCTAAGCATGGGCATCCCTCACTCGCACCGACGCAGCGTGCGCGTGCAGACCTTCGGCCTCGGCCAGCGTGGTAATGACGGGCGCGATTCCAGCCAGACCCGCCGCATCGAAACGCTGTACGGTAATGATTTTCAGGAAGTCGCTGACGCTCAAACCCCCGCGAAAGCGCGCTGCGCCGGCGGTAGGCAGCACGTGATTGGGTCCGGCAGCATAGTCTCCGGCGGATTGCGGCGAATAATCGCCAACAAAAATTGAGCCCGCACTGCGAATTTCGACAAGGTCATCCTGGTCAACGGAGAGGTGTTCGGGAGCGATGCGGTTGATCCACGCAGTAGCCTGCTGTGGCGAGTCAGCAATCAGCAGGTGCGCATTGCGGCGGATCGCTTGCCGTGCGATCACATTTCCTTTGCTGGCGACTGCAATTGCGGCGTGAACGCTCTTAGCCAATGCCAGCTTGGTTGTAATCAACGCCACTACTGCGTCGGGATCGTGCTCTGCTTGCGCCACCATGTCGGCGGCAAGAAATCTGGGATCGCCTTCGTCGCTGTAGAAGACGGCTTCGGTAGGACCGGCGAGCATATCGATGGCGCAGTCGGAGCTCGCCAGCTTCTTGGCGGCGGTGACAAAACTGTTTCCCGGGCCAACGATTTTATCCACACGAGGAATCGTTTCCGTTCCGTACGCCAGCGCTGCGACTGCCTGTGCACCTCCACAGCGATACACTTCGCGAACGCCAAGCAAAGCTGCCGCGGCCAGCGTTGCCGGCTGGGGGCGCGGCGAGACGACACAGATGCGCGGCACACCAGCAACCTGCGCGGGAATTACCGTCATCAGCTGGGTCGAGGGAAGGGGATAACGACCGCCGGGGACGTAGCAACCAACCGAGTCCAGCGGCCTCACGATCTGGCCAAGTTCACCACCTGACACCTTTTTGCGCCACTGGCGCGGCATCTGCCATTGGCAGAAACGCCGGATATTGGCTGCGGCAGATCGCAACGCGCTCTGCGTATCGTGAGGAATCGAATTCCAGGCCTCGGCTATTTCTTCAGGTGAAACCCTGATGGGCTGGCCCGGTTGCAGGCCATCCCACAATGTGGCATAGCGAATCAGCGTCCGATCTCCACCGCGCTGCACGGCACGAACGATGTGGCGGGCTCGCGGTTCCACCTTCTGCAACTGAGAACCGCGGCTAGCCAGCTTCATGACCGCGTTTTCTGCGGCTTTGCCTTGCAGAATCTGCATTACATCACCACCTTGTTGAGCGGATACTCGACGATGCCCTGAGCGTTAGCCGCCTTGAGCCGCGGAATTACCTCCCAGCAAGCCGCTTCTTCCAGGATGGTATTGACCGCGACCCATTGGCTGTCGCTCAGCTGCGAGATGGTTGGGCTATTCAGTGCCGGCAAGACGCTTAGCACGGCTGGAAGGTCGTCAACCTTAACGTTCAGCATAAGACCGACGCGGCCTTGCGCTTCCATGGCGCCGCGCAGCATGAGCGATAGGTTCTCGATTTTCTGCCGCTTGGCGGGCTCGGCCCAGGCCTTCGGGTTGGCGATGATCAAGGTATTCGATTCCATCACCGTATCAATAATTCGCAGGCGATTAGCTTTCAGCGAACTTCCGGTCTCGGTTACTTCCACAATGGCATCGGCCAATGTGGGTGGCTTCACTTCGGTCGCTCCCCAGGAAAATTCGACTTTCACGTCGATGCCTCGCTGCTGAAAGTAACGCGTGGTGACACTCACCAATTCCGTGGCGACGGTCGCTCCTTGAAGGTCTTCGGGACGCTGCGCCGGAGAGTCCTCCGGCACCGCCAGTACCCATCGCACTTTGCCGCGACTCTGCTTGGCGTAAATGAGATCAGCCACGCTGACTACATCAAGGCCGTTCTCCAACACCCAATCCAGGCCAGTGAGTCCGGCGTCGAGCGCGCCATGGTCGACGTAGCGGGCCATCTCCTGCGCGCGAATCAACATGCACTCGATCTGAGGGTCGTTGGTGCCGGCAAAATACGATCGCGGGCTCACATAGACTTGCAAGCCGGCCCGCGCCAGCAGCGCCAGGGTTGCCTCTTGCAGACTTCCTTTGGGAATACCAAGCCGCAGTTTCATCGCGCACCTTCAGGCGACGCGACAGGCAGCCTGGTGGTGAAACAGGTGCGCGTACCGGTGTGGCAAACCACGCCTTCACCTTCCACCACGACGCGGCACAGGACAGAGTCGAGGTCGCAATCCGCTGTCGCCGTGATGACTTTCAGACGGTTGCCCGAGGTCTCGCCTTTGGTCCAGAGCCGATTGCGGGTGCGGCTGAAGAAAGTTACGTAGCCGCTGTTCAGGGTTTCTTCAAACGCGGCCTCGTTCATGAAGCCCAGCATCAGGACTTCGCCGGTCGCATCATCCTGCACGATGGCCGGAGTGAGGCCACCCATTTTGTCGAAGTCGATTGCAACTGCCATAGCGTTTCCTTTCGCGCAAAAACAAAAACCCCGCTGATTTGCGTCAGCGGGGAAAGGAGATCTGGTATTAGGAAGTTATCAGATCGTCTCCGCTGACACGTTCGCCACGTGGTGATGGTGATGATGGCGATGGGTCAACGAAGTCATCGTGCAATGAGAATAGGGCGCGCGTTGGGCGGATGTCAATACGACGTTTCGGGGAGCAGGGTCTCAGTTTAAAATTTCCAGAGCGAAAACGGCAGGGGGGTCTTCAGGGCTGCGCCCCGGCAGTAAGCAGGCAGCCGGAACGCGAACCTAAAAGGTTCGCTCTCCCAGAATTCCGAAGGCTGGTTTTTAAACTGAGACACTACCTGTCGGGTACTTTGAAGCGGAGATCCGAGATCTGTAGTGACGCATCGCTTGAAAGCTATTGCGTGGAGGCAAGCTTCTGCATCTTCACTGGATTCAGATCGAGGCTGCTTTCCAGGATCATCTCCACGGAATCGCCGGTGGCTAAATGGATCTCGGGTCCGCGGGTGAGCAGAACGGTTGCCAATCCAATGACTCCTCCCGTAGCCGCACCGATGCCGGCACCTTCGGCGCCGCCAGCGATCGCGCCAATGCCGGCTCCGGGGATGGTGGTGGCTGCGATGGTGCCAGCGTCTTTACCCTTGCCGCCGGGTCCCTGAATGGTTCCTTCCTTGCCGGCGACGGTGTTGTCCTTGGAGCCGGGAGTATTCTGCACCGCGCCAGGCAACAGGATGGTGTAGCCGTTGGGGAAGATCATGGAGGTAAAGCTCATCTGGAGTTGGGCGCGGCCTTTGACGCGTCCCGGCCGCACCACGCTGCGAACTTCACCCTGGACGAAGGTGCCCGCAGGAATGACGATATGGTCATTCTGGGTGATGGGAAAGGCGGTTTGAGCGTAAACCGGATCGCCCGGCCTGGCATTCTTGCTGCTGATGCCTTGTTTGAGAGTGAGAGGAATCTTAGTACCGGCGGGAACCGTGATGCCCGGTGGAGGATCGGGCTGAGATTTGGCTGGTGCCTCTGGAACTGCTCCGCTGCGCGACGTGAGGTGTGGGGCATCCTGGCTGGTCTGGGCCGCGGCGGGCAGAAGACCGACCCCAGCACTCAGGGCCAATGCAAGCAGAGCGACGCTGGCTCTCATCCGTTCCTCCAACAGAGCTGGATTCTCTCTCCACATTAACGCCGCAGGAGCTAAAAAGTCGCGCGGCGGTTGGGATCAAGCCCAGCTTAGCGGCCCCGACGTGAGACCTACTTCAGGTTATACAACGCGTTCACGTGGGCGGTCACCGTAATCTTCTCGGCACTGAACTCGGCAGTCGGCGGCGGCGCGGCATCCATTGCCATCGCGCTCGCCTTTGCCATCATGGGACGGATGGGTTGTTGCTCAAAAGTATCGACTGACGCGTAGGACAGCTCGCCAAGGGTGCGTCCGCTGGATTGCGCGACCGCATTGGCTTCGCTATGGGCGCGCCGCAGTGCGTCTTCCACCGCTTTGATCTTGGCCGCGTCCATGTCGTCCAGCAAATAGCTGATCGACGTATCAGTAACCTCGAGGGTCGACAGCCCTTCGGCGATGGGCCCGATCTTGGAGAAATCCTTCAGCTTGATGCTGATGTTGGCATCCACGCGATAGCCCACCAGCTTGCGCTTGGGGTTCTTATAGTCGTAAACCGGCTGCGTCGCGAAGCGGCTGATCTGGGCGTCCTTGGGATCCAGTCCGTTGCTGCGCAGAAGCTGGCGGATTTGCTCGGCCGCTTGCGAAGCTTTCTGGGTTGCATCCTGCAACTTCTCTTCCTGGGCCGAGACGCCGAATTGCACCAGCGCAGTGTCAGGAGCGGATTCGAACTTGCCGTCGGCGCCAACCCACACCGCATTCGGAATTACCTTGCTGGATTGTTCTTGCGCTGTCGCCGTTGCACTGATCGCCAGCAAGCCGGCGAGCGACATCAACAACGCGATGAAACGAGATTTTGATTTTGGCATGTTGCTGTTTGGACACCTCGCATTTACAAGAGTAAGCCAAAGACCGCAATTCCCAAACAACCCGTGCCTCTTTCTTGTCCGCCGGGTCACGGCTTTGGCCCCTAATGCAAGACGCCCGGCGCATTCGGCCTTTTCCTTCTCCGGTCGACGGGCAACTTTACAAATTGTTCCACGTGGAACAATTGCGAAATATCACAAAGTAACCTGCTAAGCGACTGGAAACAAACAGGCTGCTGCACTTAGATGCTGGTTAACGAGCGTTCGTTCGTAATGCCCAAAAGGGCTCAGCGCGCCTCCATCTGGGGGGAAGCAAGAGTTGTTTTCCACAGCCGCCAATGCGGTATACTCCGCGGGTCATTTCGCGCACCGGTTGCGGCGCATCCCAAGGTTAACCCGTACCTGCAGCAACTTCTGGCCAGATTACTCGTAAAATGAGGTAGCGCCGTGATTCGAAAGTTCGGCGTTCGCAGTGTTGGTTTAGGACAGTCTCCGATGGACAAGTTTGTGATTCGCGGCGGAAATCCCCTCTTGGGCACCGTTCGTATCAGCGGCGCGAAGAACGCCGCACTGCCAGCCATGGCGGCCGCCCTGCTCACCGACGAGCCCGTCATCCTGGAAAACATTCCCCAAGTTCGCGACATCGAGACCGAACGCAAACTGCTGGCAGCGATGGGCGCGGAAGTTGAACTCGGCTACGGACGCGCGCAGCATCGTACTACCATTTGCTGCCGCAATGTGGCCAATCCGGAAGCCGCCTACGATTTAGTCAAAACCATGCGCGCTTCTACCCTGGTCCTGGGTCCGCTGCTCGCTCGCATGGGCGAGGCGCGCGTGTCGCTGCCTGGCGGTTGCGCCATCGGAGCGCGTCCCATTAACTTGCACCTCAAGGGCCTCGAGAAGCTGGGTGCAAAGATTACCCAGGAGCACGGTTACATTCAAGCGCGTGCCACGCGCCTGAAGGGCGCCCGCATCATCTTCGAGAAGATCACGGTCACTGGCACAGAAGATTTGCTGATGGCGGCCACGCTGGCGGAAGGCGAGACGGTGCTGGAGAACTGTGCGCGCGAGCCGGAGGTGGTTGACCTGGCCGCGCTTCTGGGCAAGATGGGAGCGCAGATCGAGGGCGCGGGTACGCATTCTATACGCATTCGCGGGGTGGAGAAATTGCGCGGTGCACGTCATCGCATCATCCCCGACCGCATTGAGGCCGGTACCTTCATCGTCGCCGGCGCGCTTACCGGCGGCGATCTGCTGGTCACGGGCTGCGAGCCGCTTCACCTCGATGCCTTGCTGCAGAAGCTGGAAGAGTGTGGCGTTACCGTGATCACCAACGGCGAGTCGGTACGAGTCGTGAGCAACGGGCCGCTGAAGAGCGCCGACATGGTTACCGAGGAATATCCTGGCTTTCCCACCGATATGCAGGCGCAGTATATGGCGCTGGCAACCCAGGCCGAGGGCAGCAGCGTGGTGACCGAGAACATCTTCGAGAACCGCTTCATGCATGCGCAGGAACTGGTGCGCATGGGAGCGAACCTCACGATTGAAGGCAGCCGCGCCGTGGTTCGCGGGCGCACTCCGTTGAGCGGCGCCGCCGTACAAGCCAGCGACTTGCGGGCCTCGGCGTCGCTCGTGCTGGCCGCGCTCGTCGCCGATGGCGAAACCATCATCGATCGTGTCTACCACATCGACCGCGGATACGAGCACATCGAAGAAAAGCTGCGCGGCGTGGGGGCGCAAATCCGCCGCATCGGCGAGTTGCTGCCCCGGCGGGTGAACGCGCCCGCGGTAGCGAGCTGATGGTTTTCCGAAGCGGAGGCCGAGAACAGGGAGAGCGGCGCTTCAGCGCCACGTTCGCCGTGGACAACTAAGTACTTGGGCTGCGGTGGTCATCGTGAAATGACCACCACAGCCCAGGCTTCTTTATGAGGTAGCCTTAACGCCGGCCAAGAGACTGTGTCGCACCGGCAAAAAGAGTTTAGCGGTGGAACAAACCGCTTGAAAATCACGAGCCCAGCCGCAACGCGGCGAGATGATGTTAGGCGGGAGCGTCAGCCCCCGCTCGAAGTGCAACAAAACCTGAGCCGCAGAGCGGCGACACGGCTCTCACGCAGGCCCCTGAACCCGTCACGGACCTGCCTTTCACCCGTGTCACGCCTTGGAACATCGAGTCTGCGTCCAATTGCTACGCAGCTTCTGATCCCGCCGCAGCTTCAATCTCCTGCATTTCCTTGGTGGACAGCGCGATCTCCGCGGCCTTCATGTTTTCTTCCAAATGGGCGACGGAGGACGTCCCCGGTATCGGCAGCATCACTGAACTGCGGTGCAGCAACCACGCCACTGAGAGCTGTGCGACCGTCGCGCCGTGCCGCTTGGCGATATCTCCCAACTTACCTCCTGGCTGCGCCAGCTTGCCAGCCGCCACCGGGAACCACGGGATAAATGCCAGGTTGTTCTTCTCGCAATATTGCAGCACATCCTCATGCTGGCGATCAGACACGTTATAGATGTTCTGTACGCTGACGATCTCGACCACCCTGCGCGCCCGGTCAATCTCCGCGGGCTTCACTTCGCTCAATCCCACATGCCGGATCTTTCCCTGCTTTTGTAGCTTCACGATGGGAGCCAGCGACTCCTCCACCGGAACCTTGGGATCGATGCGATGCAGTTGCCACAGATCGATGGTGTTCGTCTTCAGCCAACGGAGGCTCATCTCCACTTGCTGCTCAAGATATTCGGGCCGGCCGACAATTGCCCATCGATTCGGTCCCTGGCGGGTGTAGCCGCCCTTGGTGGCGACCACCAGGCCTTTAGGAAATGGCGCCAGGGCCTCGCCAATCAAGCGCTCGCTGACCGCCGGACCGTAGGAGTCGGCGGTGTCGATGAAATTTACGCCCAGTTCCACGGCGCGCTTCAGCACGCGTTTGGCCTCGTCGCGGTCCTTCGGTTCGCCCCAGATGCCCTCGCCGGTAAGCCGCATCGCTCCGAATCCCAGGCGATTTACTTCCAACTCGCCGCCAAGCTTGAATGTCTTTGCCAACGCCATACCCCCTCCTCATTGAATGATCGCATTAAGGAAACTCTGATTACGGTCCGCTATTTGAAGGGGACGGCCTTTAGTGTCTGTGTAAGACCTCGACATGTCAGATTGCGGTGGAACGCGAAGCATCGAAACTGGGCTGCAATCCAGCCGCGCAGCGGCGGAATGTAGTTAGCCGGGGCCGTAAGGCCCCGGAACAAATGCGAGCCGCAGAGCGGCGACACGGTTCTCACCCAGACACTTTAGGTCATACATAAGAGCAACAAAATCATAGAGGCTTTAGCCGCTGCGTGACTTAATCAGAGCTTCCCTAACAACATGGATGGATGAGACTGTCGCGGCCACGGATTCAGAGGACGATGTCGAATACACGCGAAGGTTCACCGTGAACGTCACCGATATCTGTGATCCACCTCGCAGCCTTCCGCGCACAATCACGCGATGGTAGAGAGGAGGAGACCTTCATGCGTGGTGATCAGAAAGTGATTGAGCAGTTGAATCTCGCCCTCAGTGGCGAGCTGACAGCTATCGTGCAGTACATGGTGCAGGCGGAGATTTGCCAGAACTGGGGCTACGGGCGGCTGGCCGGTCTTACCAAGGCGCGGGCCATTCAGGAGATGACGCACGCCGAGGCGCTGATCGAGCGCATCGTTTACTTCGACTCGGTTCCAGAGGTCAAAGTGTCGCTATCTCCCACAATCGGCCGCGACGTGCCGCAGCAGCTCGAGGCCGGTCTGACGGATGAGACCAACGCCATCCGCGAGTACAATGAGGCGTCGGCCATCTGCCGCGAGGCCGGAGATGCCGGCAGCAAAGACTTATTCGACCGCTTGCTCCACGATGAAGAGCACCACGTCGATTTTCTGGAGGCGCAGCTGCATTCCATCAAAGAGATGGGCATCGGCCCGTACCTGGCGCAGCAGATGAGCAAGTGAGCGGGCGTCACTGTGTCGCCGGCTGAACCGGCTGGGGAAGAAGTCACCTTTGGGGCGCCTTGAAACGGGGCCCGGCTTCACAGGTGGATGAAAAAGTCGCGATTTTGCGCTGTTCGGGTAAAGCTAGCCTTTAGGCTAGCGTCTAAGCGCTTTATTTTCGATTCCGAGTCGGCTTTTAGCCGACGGCACAATTCGTGTTCAACGACTCTTCCAGCGGCCTTCAGGCCGCTCGGGATCTGCTGTTCCGACTTTTTCCGCAGCCGGCTGAAGCCGGCTTGAAACGAAAACAAGGCTGCGGGACGCTGGCCTGAAGGCCAGCTCTACCACACACTACCGCTTCTTGACCGCGATCACGTTGTCGTCCGGATTACGGTCGATCAGCTTGTCCACCGGATCGATGCCGGCACTCGCCGGAACCTTATCGACCGTCACCGTGATGGCGCTCTTCTCCTGATCGATCTTGTGCTTTTGCAGATAGAGATACTTGCCGTCGGCATCCAGCACGCCAATATCGATCATGTCGTTCATCGGAACCGCGTGTTCCTCACCGCGACCGGTGGCGCGGAACGTCTTGGCCTCGACCGTCAAATGCACGTCATACTTACCATCGGGCCGTTGCACGTAATCGGCAGATAGCGCGCGATCGTCATACAGCGTGATGTTCAGGAACATGTCGTCGAACAGGTACTGATATTCCGGCGGTGTGACTTTGCGGAAGTAACCTTCCAGATCGAGCGATGTGGGATATGGCGGACCCTTAAAGGCAAATTCCTTCAGGAAGCCGCGGATCGCCTCATTGACCTTGTCTTCGCCAATGTAGTCCTGCAGCGCGTACATCACCATCGCGCCCTTGTTGTAGTGAATGTATCCCTGGTTGGGATCGACGTTGTACAGCGGGTACTCTTCGTTGCGCTCCTGTCCGCGACCGCGCAGATACTGGTCCAGTTCAAAGCGCAGGAACTTCTGCATCGATTCCGCTCCGAAGTGGTGCTTCATCACCATCAGCGCGGTGTACTGCGCCATGGTTTCGTCGATCGAAGTCGCGCCCTGGACATAGCCGGAGATCACCTGATGCGCCCACCACTGGTGTCCGGTCTCATGCGCCGTGACGTAGAAGGGCAAGTCGACAGCATCAGGTTTCTTGCTGACCTTGGTGATGAACCCGATCGACTCGGAGAACGGAATGGTGTTAGCGAACGACTCGGCGAACGTTCCGTAGCCGGGAAATTCGATGATGCGTAGCTGGTGGAACTGGAAGGGGCTGAAGTTCGCCGTGCAGTAGTCCAGAGTCTCCTTCATGCTCTGCATCATGTCGTCCAGGTTGAACTCGTGTCCCGGCTGGTAATAGATCTCCAGGTTGACACCGTTCCAGCGGTCGCGGCGCACGGCATAGCGCGCCGATTGTATCGAGTAGATGTCCAGGATGGGCGCGTCCATCTTGTAATGGAAATAGCGCCGCCCGTTTTCCACCCACTCCTTCTGCAAATATCCGGGAGCGATGGCGATCTGATCTTCGCTGGTGCTGAGGGTGACGTCCAGATTGATCCAGTCGGCGTTGAAGCTGACGCTGTTGTATTGCCTCGCGGCCAGGTCATCCGGCTTCGCTAAGCGGCGTACTTTCTCCAATCCATGCTTGTGGCGCGCGCTGTCGTCGGTCAATTCGATCTCAGGCGCATACCCGACGTAGGGAAGATAGCGATCGTTGATGAAGCTCCCGTTGCGCACAATGTCGGTGTTGGGTTGCGAATTTTCGAAGCCCGGATTGTCGTACTGCAGTGCAAAATCAAGTTGAATGCGGCCTTTCGGCGGCAACGGCGTTGGCAGCTTGTAAAGATAGAAGCCGAGCGACGGATCTTCGATCAGCGCAGTCTGCCCGCCCGTGAAGTTGAGGCGGTCGATCCGAATGTGGGGCACAGGCCGCGGGATAAGATCGACGGGCTGGACGGTCACGGCAATGCGGTCGATATCTACGTTCGTCCTGTTCTCCAGCCACATCGTGCCGTGCGCGAAGACCGAGCGCTTTTCCGGGTAGATGTCGATCTCGGTCGTCACATCGGTAACGCGCGGTTGCGGCAGCGACCAGTATTGCCGGTACTTCTTTTCGTATTGAGCGCGCCCTTCGTCGATATTGAGCGCCGTGCGATAGGGGTTGAGGACGTGCGTGTTGTAGAAGATGTAACCGCCGACGCCTAGCATCAGCACGACACAAACCGTGGCGCCGGCCACGGTCGCTCGCGAGAACCTTGCGGCAGCCAGACTCATCCGCACCCGCCAGTTGCTCTCCGTGCCTCGCACCCACAGCAGGTTGGTAAGAATCGCCAGCAGCACCGCGGCAATCGCCCAGTACACCCTGATCCAGAAAACGGGCGCCAGGTAGGGCCCGTAGCCGTTCATGTCCGAGTAAATGAGCTGAGGCGACTGGCCGAAGCGATAGAGATAGTTCTCGAAGCCTGCCGGCGGTAGCGCCAGCGTGGCGATGAGGTACAGCACCATCACGAAGTGCCCCAGATATTTCTGGTTGACCAGGGTTTGCACGAACATCGCCAGCACGCAGAAGATCCAGAGCTGGGTCAGGCGGTTGAAGAAAAGTTCGCGGAAGTACAGCCCGAGTTCGAAGTGGTAATAGCCTTGCGCGACTTGCACGACCAGTCCAGAGGCCATGATCAGCAGCACCACGATGACCTGCACCAGCATCAGCGCGAACAGCTTGGAGCAGAACAGCACCCAGCGCTGCATGGGAAAAGCGTCGATAACCTGGTTTAGCTGCACGTCGCGTTCGCGCCACACCAGTTCGCCCGAATAGAAAATAATGATGGCAAAGGCAAAGATGGCAAAGCCGCCGGCCGCCATCAACAGCATCTGATTGGTGACGGGCCACGTCCTGCTGGCTTGCGGATTGTTGACGCCCGCGGCTGACAGCATGGAAAACAGGAATCCGGCCAGCATCAGCACCACGAAGAAAACATTCTTCGTGGTCTCGCGGAATTGAATTGCAGTCAGTGAAAGGAGCTGGCGTAACGACGCCGCTGCCGAAAACGTGGGATGCGCGATAGGCAACGAATCAGCAGGTCGAATTGGCTCCTTCTCCTCCACCACCTCGCGCCGTTTGCTGGTCTCCGCCGGATAAGCGAAAGCGAATTTCGCGTAAGTAAATCCCAGGAAGATGGCCCCCACGCCCAGCCATAAGGCGCGGTTCGCGAGCAGAATGCCATGCAATGGGATGAGCTGGGTGTTGCGCTGGAATGGAGGCCAGTAGCGGGTGATGTGATCGATGGCCGCCCCGCCCAGCGGATCGGCCAGGGCCGCGCGTGTGCTCACCGTTAAGGCGGTACCGGAGAACTGGCCGACCGTAAAGTAACCGATCAGCACCAGCACGCTGGCAACATAGACGGGCAGCATCTTGCGCGACAATGCAGCCAGCGCGAAGAAGATTGCCGTCAGAAACAAAAGGTTCGGCCAAACGTTAATGATGTACGGCTGAAGATACGCCGCCACCATCTGTGGGCCGAGGCGCGTCTGGTCGATCCATGGCATCAGCGTGCCAACCCACGCGCCCAGACCGACGCTGCTGAAGATGAGGACTTGCAGCACGAAGGCTGCGAAAAACCGTCCGCCGAGGTAATCAAGTTTGGAAATGGGTGCGGTGTAGAAGAATGGCGTGGACTTGCTGTCGATGTCCTGATAGGTGGCTTGTCCCGCAATCGCCGCGGTGATCACGATGCCGAAGAAGCTGATGTAGGTGATGATGGAGTTCAGCGCGTACGGCGAATTCACCAGGACCTTGCCTCCGGTGCCAAACTCGACGCTGCCGCCGGGAAATGCGCCGCCCGACAATAAGGTGAACAGGCAGCCCAGTACCGCGAATACGACGAAGTAAACGTAGGTCGAGATGCGCCGCAGGCGCTGTTGAAGCTCGAAAAGAAAAATGTTCATCAGCATGGCGTCAGTTGGCCGTGCCCTGGGTAAAGCCACGGATGGTCGCGAAGTAAAGGTCCTCGAGGTCGGGAACGATCGGCTCAAAGCCCGGCTCGGGAAGATCATCCTGCAACACGTGCAGCATCGTCCTGCCCGCAAACAGCCTCATGGAGATGACGCGGAAGCGCTGCTGATAGTCCGGTACATCCGTGCGCCCAATCGCCTTCTTCCACACACGGCCGTTGAGCGCTTCAACCAGCGTCGCGGGATCGCCAGCGGCGTGGACACGCCCCTGGTGGATGATAGCCATGTTGCGGCAGAGGTCGCTTACGTCCGAGACGATGTGGGTCGAGAGAATGACGACAACATTCTCGCCGATGGCGCTCAGCAGGTTATGGAAACGAACGCGCTCCTCCGGGTCGAGGCCGGCAGTCGGCTCATCGACGATGATGAGCCGGGGATTGCCCAGCAGCGCCTGCGCGATGCCGAAACGCTGTTTCATCCCGCCCGAGTAGCTGCCCAGGGGCTTGTTACGATGCTCCCAAAGGTTGGTCTGCCGCAGCAGGGCCTGCACAACCTCGCGCCGCTCCCCGGCATTCTCGATGCCCTTCAGCGCGGCGAAATGCGAAAGCAGATTTTCCGCGGTGACCTTGGGATACAGGCCGAACTCCTGCGGCAGATAGCCCAGCAGCTTGCGGACTTCGTCCTTCTGGCGCAGTACGTCGATGCCGTCCATCCGCGCGCTGCCGCTGTCGGCTTCCTGTAGTGTAGCCAGCGTTCGCATCAGGGTCGACTTGCCGGCTCCGTTGGGGCCGAGTAGTCCGAACATGCCTTGAGGTATGGACAGCGAGACGTCCTGCAACGCCTGCGTTCCGTTGGAATAGCGCTTGGAAAGGTTATCGATTTGTAGTTGCATCAGCCTGCCTGCAATCTAATACGAGAGTTACGAGAAAGAGGTTCCCGTCATTCTACGGCGTTATTGTGCTGGCCGGGATCGCAGGGCGCGATCCGAAAGCAGAATTGGCCGTGACACCACGGATCGTGTTCACGTCGATGGTTTTCAACACTCGGTTCTTCGGCGACGGAAAAACGAAGCGGGGCGATTTTCGGAAAACCGCCCTGCGATCGTTAATCAACGTGCTGTGCACGCGTCGGGGAAGAAGGCGTCTACTGCGGAGTGAATTCGAAAATCATGCCGCAGCCGCTTTGAATGCAGCGCAGAGGGCCGCCACCGACCGTGCTGTAAAAGTTCCCTTCGGGATCCTGGATCAACCCTGCGTAAGGCACTCCTCCGTTCAACCCGCCTTCGAAGTTGTACTCATTGGTGAACGTCCCGTCCGTAGTCATTTTGAAAATCGTGCCCTGATTGTGAGTGCCTCCGCCGGCCGTGGTGCCCCACAGGACACCCTGGGCGTCGAACATAAGCTCATTGGGGGCTGCACCGTCGGTGCCGTGGAAGGTGTGCAGTATGGTCTCCTGCCCGCTGGGGGCCACTTTAAAGAGTATGCCGCAGCCAAAAGCGGGACAGGCTGAGGCGTCGCCCCCCTCGGATGTGCTGCCGTATATGTTCCCCTGCGCGTCCAACACCACGGAGCCCGGCAGGTAACCATCAGGCGCGCACGTGAAGTTATGCAGCACCGTGAAACCCGCGCCGGTGTTCCTCATCTTGTAGACAACGCCGCAATCATTGCTGCCGCCTTGACCAGCGGTGCCATAGAGGTTCCCCGCGCCATCGGTCGCAACGTTCCCTTGCGGGAGGGCCCCATCGCCAAAACTGAAACCATGCAGCACGACGTCGCTTCCCACTCCAGCTTTAGACAGTGCGAAAACAGTACCGTAACCGTTGTCGCCGCCGGGACCGCCTCCAAAAGTGGTGCCGTAGATTATGCCGGTGGTCGCATCCCGGAGCAGGGTAAACTGCGGGCCCAGGCCGTCGTTAGGGGAAGAAGGGAAGGTGTGCAGGACGGTAAACCCTCCTGACGGAGTTATGCGGAACAATGTGCCGTTATCATGAAGACCACCTATCGAGGCCACGCCGTACAAATTGCCGGCTGGGTCTGGGATCAGGGAGCCCCAGGTGGCGTTGGGCCATCCATCTGCGCCGCCGGTAAAGGTGTGCAAAACGGAGAGCTGGCCGCCCGGAGCCAGCTTGTAGACAGTGCCACAGCCATAGTCGTTACAGTCGTTGCGGTTGCCGGCCGTATTGGTTATGCCGTAGAGGTTTCCGGAAGAATCACGGTAAACGCCGGCATTCGGAAAGCCGCCGTCCGTTTCCCCCTGGAAAGTATAGAGGATGGTGTAGGTCTGCGCTGCCGCCGGCTGCGCAACAAATGTCAACAGCAATACGGCCGCAAGGCCTGCGATGACGGCGCGGCCGAAACGCGACGCCTCGCTGCTAGACTGCTCTCGAGTAACCATTCTGATCTCCTTACCGCAATTGCAGATTAGGTGGGACCTTGGGATTGGGACCGAACGCCGTGCCCAGTCCCGCCCGCACTTTATACGACCGAAGAAGAGAAGACAAAGGACAACGAGCGCCGGCACAAAACTTTTACAACTTCGATGTCCACAATAGGACAAGTGGTGAGGGAAGCGCCAGGGCGTTGAAAACGCCGCTGCTCAAGAAAGTGGCCAACCGGGTACTGATAGCATTTACAAAACTTATGTTTTCTTAACACAGGCCCGTATCGCCATATGTTTAGTTAGTAACAGGTGCAAATGCGTAGCTTGGTACGATCGAAGATCCTGGGTGCGACTGCCCTCGCGCTCGTTCTTGCCGCGTTGTTGATTGCGGCCTCGCATGTTTCCTCGGCGCAGCAAGCTGACAGCGCGCAGCAGGCGGGCGCCCCGAAGAAAGCGCGGGTAGTCGGAGTCGTCAAGACGGTCAGCGGCAATACCGTGACCTTGACGACCGATGCCGGCTCCGAGATTAACCTCACCATCCAGCCAACAACCCGATTGATGCGAATGGCTCCGGGTCAGACCGACCTGAAGACCGCGACCGCGATCCCGTTAAGCGACGTGCAGGTTGGCGACCGTATGTTGGCGGGCGGGACAGCTTCCGACGACGGTAAGTCCGTCACCGCAACATCCGCAGTGATCATGAAGAAGTCCGACGTTGCGGAAAAACAGCAGCATGACCGCGAGGAGTGGCAGAAACACGGTACCGGCGGAGTAGTGAAATTGGTCGATGCCGGCAGTGGAACCATCACACTTTCAACTGGCACGCTGGGCGCACCGAACACCTTGGCGGTGAAGGTCTCAAAGGGTACGATCATCCGCCGCTACGCGCCCGATTCGGTGAAATTTGACGATGCCAAGCCGGGTACGCTTGACCAGGTCAAGCCCGGCGATCAGCTGCGCGCGCGTGGCGCCAAGACCGACGACGGCAAAGAGATGGCTGCGGCCGAGATTGTCTCCGGAACGTTCCGCAGTATCGCCGCCGCGGTGATTTCCACGGACGCCACGAACAACACCATCACCGTAACCGATCTGGCGAACAAGCGGCCGGTGACGCTGAAGATCGCACCTGACTCCCAGATGCACCAGTTGCCGGCGATGTTCGCGCAGCGTATTGCCATGCGGCTCAAGGGCGGAGCGCCCGCTGGCGCTGGAGGAGCAACCGCAACGGGCGGACCTCCGACGCGAGCGCAGGGCGGGGAAGCGCGGCCTGGTGGCGATTCTGCACCCGGAGGAACGCGGCAGGGCGGACCGCCTGACTTCCAGCAGATGCTAAACCGCATGCCCGCCGTGACTTTGAGTCAGTTACAAAAAGGCGACGCGCTGATGATCGTGGCTACAGAAGGCGCGGCTGATTCGCCGTCGCAAGTCATTATTCTGCTCAGCGGCGTCGAACCTATTCTCACTGCCGCCTCACCCGCCGCGGCCAGCACCATTCTGTCGCCCTGGAATCTCTCCACCAGCGCAAATGCGGGAACGGGAGACACCCAGTAAAGGAATACATTCAGCGACGATACCGTTCTGTTTTCATAAAGGTCTAAATACTTCAAATGCGTTTGTGTGCCACTGTCCTTTCATTCATCTTCATGACGGCGCTCTTTGTGGGCGCACAAACCTCCGCGAGCGGAACGCTGCGCGGCAAGATCACCGATCCGTCTGGCGCCGTGGTTCCGCAGGCAACAATCACAGCTACCGGTGCAGATGCCAAGACCGCGACGGTTCAGAGCAATCACGACGGAGTTTACGAAATCAGGGGACTCGCGGCCGGCTCCTATACGGTGACCGCTGTCGCCAAAGGTTTTGCTTTGGATACGGAAGCGGACGTCCAGATTAATCCCGGACAGATCCAGGCCTTCGACATCCAGCTACAGATTGCGGTCGAGCAGCAACAGGTCGAGGTGCAGGAAGAATCGCCGACAGTCGCCGTGAGCCCGGAAAACAGTGCGGGGACGATCGTGCTGAAGGGCAAGGACCTCGACGCGCTCTCCGACGATCCCGATGAGCTGCAATCGGAACTGGAAGCGCTAGCTGGCCCTTCTGCTGGCCCTAACGGCGGGCAGATTTACGTTGATGGTTTTACCGCCGGGCAGCTTCCGCCGAAGTCCGCCATCCGCGAAATTCGCATCAACCAGAATCCCTTCTCCGCCGAGTATGACAAGCTCGGCTATGGAAGAATCGAGATCCTCACTAAGCCGGGAACGGACAAGTTTCACGGCCAACTTTTGGTAAACGGCAACTCCTCGGCGTTCAATTCGCTGAATCCGTTTATTACTTCCACGCCTGGTTATTACTCGGAAATCTTCAACGGAAATGTCAGCGGCCCCATCGACAAGAACGCGTCATTTTTCTTTACCGTGCAGCAGCGCGATATCGACAACGTCAGCGTTATCGCGGCGCAGGTGCTGGGACCGGGCAACATCATCACGCCTTACAGCGCCGCAGTGCCCAGTCCATCGAGGCGGCTCAACATCAGTCCGCGGGTTGATTTCCAGCTCAGCCCGAAAAACACCTTGACGATCCGCTATCAGTACTCGCAAAACACGCAGGACAACGGAGGGATCGGAGCATTCTCGCTGGCTTCGACGGGCTACAACTCCAATAGCACGGAAAATACGGTGCAGATCACCGACACCCAAATCATCAGCCCGACTATCGTGAATGAGACCCGCTTCCAGTACATCCGCGACAGCGACAATCAGACTCCTCTGAGTTTGGATCCTACTCTAGTGGTGCAGGGAGCCTTTACCAGCGGCGGAAGCTCGTCCGGCACCACGGCCAGCAATCAGGACCATTACGAATTACAGAATTTCACCTCCATTGCGCATGGTAAGCACTTCATCAAGTTTGGCGGAAGGCTGCGCGGGACGCTGTTTTCCAGCAACGAGGACTCGGGCTTTAACGGGGCGTATAACTTTTCCTCGCTGAATGCCTACCAGATCACGGTTAACGGATTGCAGCAGGGCTTGACCCCGGCAGAGATTCGCGCGATGGGCGGCGGCGCCAGTCAATTCACACTGGTGGCGGGACAACCGCTTTCCGACGTGTCGGTGATTGACGTAGGGCTGTATGCGCAAGACGAGTGGAAGATCCGTCCCAATGTCACGCTCAGCTATGGTCTGCGCTATGAGACCCAGACCGGCATCCCGTATGAAGGCAACTGGGCGCCGCGGGTAAGCCTGGCGTGGGGCCTGGGACACAGCAAGACGGCGCCGAAGACGGTGCTGCGCGGTGGCTACGGAATCTTCTACGATCGCTTCTCCTACGATTACATCCTTCAGGCCGAGCGCTACAACGGCATTACGCAACAGCAATATGTTGTCGCCAACCCCAACTTCTATCCGCTGATTCCCGCGCCGGCGCAGCTCGCGACCCTGGCCACCAACTCGCCAACAACGTATCAGGTGCAGAACAACCTGCATGTGCCTTACACCATGGAAGCGGCTTTCAGCGTGGAGCGGCAAGTCACCAAGAATGCCACGGTCTCGGTCACCTATCTGAACTCGCGCGGCGTTCATCAGCTGTTCTTACGCAATGCCAATGCGCCCCTGCCGGGAACATATCCGCCCAGCGGCATCACGCCGCTCGGCAACAACGACAACATCTACCAATACAATTCCGGTGGAATCTTCGAGCAAAACCAGCTCATCACCAACGTGCGATACAGTCTTGGCAACAAAGTTTCGCTCTTTGGTTTTTACGCGCTGGGCTTTGCCAATAGCGACCTCGGCTCGGGCGGCCCAATCTCGATTTCCTCGGGAAGCGGCGGTGGAGGCGGTTTTGGCGGCGCTTTCGGAGGCGGTACCACCAACCCCCAATTCATTTCAAACTCCTATGATCCGATGCAGGACTGGGGACGCGCCGCATTTGACGTGCGCAACCGCGTCTTTGTTGGCGGGACAATTTCTCTGCCGTATGCGTTTCGTCTGAGCCCGTTCATTATTGCGAACTCGGGTACGCCATTTAACATCATCGTGGGACAAGATCTGAATGGGGACTCGATTTTCAACGATCGTCCCGCACTTGCCTCCACGCCGGGGCCGGGCGGCAAAGTTTACGTGACGCCCTACGGCACATTCAACACAGTGCCGCTTCCCGGCCAAACCATCGCTCCGATAAACTATGGCGCTGGGCCGGCCCTATTCACGCTGAATCTCCGGCTGAGCAAGACCTTTGGACTGGGACCGAAACTGGAAAAGGGCGCCTCAGGCGGGCCAATGGGCGGTGGCCCAGGCGGTGGTGGTCGCGGCGGTGGCGGCGGTGGACTTGGAGGCCGCGGATTGGCTGGCGGCGGTGGCAGTCCCTTCACCTTCGGCAACGAAACCAATCACAAATACAACCTGACCTTCAGCGTCAGTGCGCGCAACTTGCTGAACAACGTGAATTACGCTACGCCGATTGGGGTTCTGGGGTCGCCGTATTTCGGTATGTCGAACGCCCTGGCCCCTGCGCCATTTTCGTCGGGCTCCGCCAATCGACGGATCGACCTACAGATGCTGTTCTCGTTCTGATGGTTTCGCTGACGCTTCAGGGTTACTTGTTGTCTTCCATCAGCCGCACGACGATGCGATCGATTGTATCCAGCGCCTTCTTGGTCGGCATGTTGTTGTTGTTCGTCATCACCGAGAACGCGATGTGGTCGCCCGACTGCGTGGTGCCGTAACCCGCCAGGGAATAAACATGAGTCAGCGAGCCGGTCTTGGCGTGGACTACTCCGGCGGCGGCCGTGTTACGGAAACGATCTGCCAGCGAGCCATCAATGGCGGCAATGGGAAGGGTATCGTTATACGCCTGCCCCCAGGATTGGCGCCGGCAGTATTGCAACAAAGTCACAACGGCTTGGGGCGTCACCAAATCCTCGCGCGATAATCCGGAGCCATCGTAAAAGACAAACTGGTCGGCTTGGACGCCGGCGTTCACCAGAAAGCCGCGCATCACTTCAAGTCCAGCTTCGATCGATCCGGACGTGCCCTTTTCCTTGCCCAAGAGTCGCAGCATCAATTCGGCATGGAGATTCTGACTGACCTTGTTAATTACCCGCAGGTCCTGCGTGACGGGTTGCGACTGATAGCTGGCCAACACCAAAGGAGAGAGATTCGGTAGACGCGACATATCGCCGCCCCCCGATGCGATGGACGTCACACTGAAGGTCTGGGTAGAAGCCAACTCCGTGTGGTGAGTACGCGAACGCCCATAGATGGTAACGCCCCGCTCCTCCAGTAGCTGGCGAAACAGGCGCGCGCTGAAGTCGGCGGGATCGTCGATAGCCAATGCCTCGCCGAAACCGGGATCGTCCTGGGGGATGTTGCCCCAGAAGGTCAGCTGACTGGAACCAGGCTCGCGGTTGATGGAAACCGTCCGCGGCCCGCTTCCCGGCGGCGTCGTCATAACGCGGTTATCGATTTTGTAATACTCGGGAAAAGGTGTGATGCTGAGGAAAGCGCGCTCGCCCGGCCGGTCGGCCGGCATGATATTTACGAAGATGACGTTGTCATTGATAGTGAGCGCCGACACCGGCGCGCCCCACTCCCGCGCCAGGTCATCCTGCGACCAGCCCTCGTCATAACGCTCCCAGACGAAATAGGAATCGTCAGCCACCACATCGCCGTCCACGTACTTCAAGCCGTGCTGCACTAGTTGATTCGCCAGGTCCTGTAGTACCTGAATGGGCGGAGCCTTGCGTTCGGTGTGCATGTTGTAAGGCAAGGCGCGACCGGAGAGATTGGGATCGCCGCGCCCCACCAGCACGAGATCGGAGTTCAAGCGGCCGTACTTGTCCAAGGTGCCCATCGTTTCCACGGTGGTCTTGAAGCGGTAGTCCGGTCCGATCAGGCTGAAAACTGCGGCGGTGGTAAAAAGCTTGGCGTTCGATGCGGGGGTGAACAGCTTGTCGTGGTTCAGGGCGAAGATTGTCTTGCTGCTGTCAAGGGAGACGGCGTAGACCCCCCAGAAACCGCGGGCGCTATCAGGATCGTCGAGAATCGCCCGAATGTCGTGAGCGAGTCTTCCGGCAGACATCTCCTTCTGGTTGTTGCCGGCAAAGGCAGGCGTGAGCAACGCAAACCCGATGATCAGCGTGACAAAATAACGAACCCGGAACATAAAGCTACTCTCCCGATAATAGCACCGACAGGCAAGCCATTTAGTTGAGTTTGACGCTGTCATTCCGCGCAAGAGCTGTCTTGCACGGCCTGGATCTCGCTGCCAGTTACAATCGCGGAATGCGACCTCGCTACCGCTGGCAACTGCGCTCCTGCTGCATCGAACTGGGCGAGCGGACTCTTATCATGGGAATCGTCAATGTGACTCCCGACTCGTTCTATGACGGAGGGAGATGCCTAGCCCCGGAGAAAGCAGTGGAGCACGCCCTGCGCCTGCTGGATGAAGGCGCCGACATTCTCGACATTGGCGGAGAATCGACCCGGCCGGGAGCTCATGTCGGCGGCGAAGAGACACTTGCAGATGGCACGGCCAAGCTCATCGTGGGCGCGGAAGAAGAGATGCGACGGGTGATGCCGGTGCTGGAAGGCGTTCTACGAGTCCGTCCGCACGCGGTCATCTCGATTGACACCTACAAGGCAGCAGTTGCCCGGGCGGCCGTCGCCGCAGGCGCGGAGATTGTCAACGATGTCAGCGCCTTGCAGTGGGATTCGCAGATGGTGTCGACCTGTGCGCAACTGGGATGCGGCGTAGTGCTGGTGCACACTCGCGGCAAGCCCAGGCAGTGGCGGAGCTTGCCCAGCGAACCCAACCTGGCTTCGCTGGTGGAACATGAGTTGGCGAATCGTGCGAACGTTGCCATGAAGCGTGGCATCCAACGCGACCACATTGTAGTTGATCCCGGCTTCGGTTTCGGCAAGAGCTTCGAGGAAAACTACCCCCTGCTGGCCCATCTTGGCCAGTTGCGGGCCCTGGGTTTTCCGTTGTTGGCCGGGACCTCGCGCAAGTCCTTCATTGGTCGTACCATAGGTCGGCGATTTGGGCATGACGCGCCGCCTTCGGCCCGGCTGTACGGGTCTGTCGCCGCGATGGTGGCGAGCATTCTGCGCGGGGCTCACATCGTCCGCGTCCATGACGCAAAACCGGCGGTGGAAGCGGCAGCGATAGCTGACGAAGTGCTGACAGCGAGCCAGGACCTTGATCCATTACCACTGCCCGGTATGGTGCCACCGAAGCTTCACTGAGGCGCATTCGAAACCGTGAGCTTTCACTACTTTGTATACTTTTGATGAGCCCTGCTCGCCTGCCTGCGCGGTTACTATGAGATTCGAAAGTAACATTACCTGATGTTACTTTCGTGCATTCCGCAGGTACTTTCCGGTGCACCTTGGTGCGTGGACAGGGGATACTCTCACCAACTCCCATTGCACGCCAACTATTAGGAGTAATCGGCGGGCTGCCTTCAAGTGAGCCCCGCCGCAGGCCTGCGTCAGGAGCGAGGAGATTCGAAGATGACATCCGGATGTGCCATTTTTCCCTGGAAATGTGCAACCGCACCTAACTGGCAGCGCCTGAAGCTCTGCTTGGCGCTCTCGGTCCTTGGGATATTGCTTGCGACCCCATTGTCAGCCACCGTTAATTCCGGTGAGATCATTCAGAACTCGGTCTCGGCGACTATTGGCACCACCTACGACCCTGTGAATGGGGTTTCAGTTACCTTCCAATGGCAGACCGTCCACCCGGGAAACTCGATTGTAGTCATAGAAAACGACCTCGATTACCAGGGCAACGACAATTCCTCGTCCAGGCAAATCGTTCAGAACGACTACGTGTACAACCATGTCGTGGTCGTGGATCATTTCCCGGCGTACAGCATTAACCCGACCTGGGGTTATTATGTCGCAAGCCAAGTGAACTATGGACGCTGTAACAACGCAAAGCAGGCCGTCTGTCCCGTGTGGGCAACCTATCCTGGACCGCCGGTTCCCGGTTGCAATCAGTCCTCTCCTCCTTATTGTTATCTTCCGTTGCCTGCCCCACCTTTAGCCTACCCGACTTCTCCGACCAACCCCGCGGGGACGCTTGTCTTCAGCATGTGGCCGGTCGGAGGGCAGAACGTCTATCAAGGCGATCCCACGCAATCGCCGGCTTGCACTCCTACCGCGAAGAGTTCGCGCGAGTGTAACGATCTTTACGTTGCAACGCAGACGAATCTGCTGAGCGGCTCGCCGCAGGCCATCGTGCTCATGCAACTTCCTCAGATTACAAACTTGGATACAGGCCAGATTGTCACCGATAACAGCATCACGGCCCAGTATCTTTGCGACCTGGACGCTCCCTATAACCCCCCTCCGCAAGGGTGGGACGGAGACTATAACTCTAGTAACGAAGCCTGTTCCAACGGGGCGGTCTACACTACCAACACGACCGTGCGACTGCGGGTGAATTCCCAGGCTGTGCCCGGGCATTATCAATTTGCCGCTTTTTTCCAGGGCCAACTGAACGGCGTAAACACCGGCAATGGAACTCAGATGACCTACAATTTCACGGTGTTGCCAACCGCGTCCTTTACTCCAACTCCACCCACTACCTTTCCCACTATAGCGGGTATCGCTACCTGGCAAAGCAACATGATTAACTGGTCCGCTCCGGCGGGCACAGACAACGCGGATTTCTGGTGTACGAATGTTACCGATACAGACCCATGGTGGAGCCTCGACAACGGCAACTTCTCCGGATGGATGGACATACCGGCCGGCATTTATTTTGAAGCATGGAACTATGACGGCGGAAGGGTCTACCAGCAGGCATTGGACTATGACAATGAATATTACAACGATCCGAGCCACAACACGGAGTGGCATCGCTGCTCTCAGTTGGCGATGGAGCCGTATAAGGACACTGTAATCGGGACGAATGGTGGAATGGTCCAGGAGCCCAATCAATTCCCCTTTGGCCTGGCAATGAACTATATGCGCACAGGGGATCCTACGTACCAGGACGCCGTCTATCTCTTGGCCTTTAATCCAGCATACTTCTACTGGTTTAGCGGAAGCGTTTACGCCGAAAGCGTTCGGGTGAGCGCCTACATGATGGATGACCGTCTGGCCAACGAAATTATTGGCGCGCAGCGGGACACAGCGTTTACGCTGCGCGCGGTTGATGTCATGCTGGGGTATCTCGACCAGAGCTACAACCTTAGTCTCAGCAACCCGAACCAGCAGGAATACAATATTCACCCATTTATGGTCGGTCTTGCGATGGAGGCTCTAATCACCTACTACGAACTTGACCTGGCTGAAGGGAATACGCCAGACGCCAGGATCCCGCTGGAGATCAGGAAGGTCCTAGACTGGTGGCAGGCTACTCAATATGTTTCCAGCCAACATACCTTGGCCTACGGCGCCTATGATGTTCCGCCGAGGGATCCACAGCTGGTGGCGGGCACCCTGTACTCGGCGACGGAGCTGAATGACCTGGTGGCTACTGCCTACGCGTGGTACTGGTACAAGACCAATAACACCACTTACTTGAACGAGGGCGATGACCTTTTCTCCCATGTATGGAAGAGCGCCGGCGGTCAAACCCTCGGAGGGAATGGCGGCTGGACCTGGTCGGTCAAAGAATACAACCAGGTCTATAAGTGGAGCTTTGACTATGTGCGGTGGAGATCAGGCGCAAACCCGGATGGTTCGCAGCCGCCTGTGGAAACCGTGCTGGCATCGCAGAATCCTTATAGTGGACCATTGACTGACTACACCACTCCTGTCCAATTCTTCTGGACACCAGCCCAGAATGGCCAAGTGGCAGCCATTGATCCAAAGCTCTCCGATTCTCCTAACACGGTAACTGTCTCCGCTACGACCGCTACAATTTACCTGAACGTTTTTAAGCCAAATACCACGATGCAGGTCTGGTATGGGACCGCAGCTCCTCCCAACTGCAATAGCGAGGATCCGGCACCGCCTTACTGCATGCAACCGTTCCCCAACTTTGGTTTCCTCCAGATGCTAAATGCCAGTTACCCCTATCAATCCACGATCACGACGGCAGTGCCGGACCCGATAGCACTGAGTCAGGGAATACCAAATATCTACGACGAAACCCTAACTATTACGGGGCTGTCGCCGAACACTACGTACCACTGGCGCCCTTTGACAACTGATTCCCTAAATAATATGGCAGCATACAGCGACGAAACTTTCACCACTTTGGGACAGTAGTCCGGCTAGTTAGTCGCATTGGATGGATCTATGGCCGAGGCAGCATGGATCCATCCAGCCTCAAACCAAGCCATTTATTTGCGCCGGTTTGCTTCAGGGATCCTGCGCAGATGTCCGCTCGCTTGCCTAGCCGTTATTCCGGTGCCACGTCCAAAACGACACTCTTTCGCCTGGGTATCAAGGCTGCGAGCCCAGTTAACCACGCTGTGAACTCTTCCTCGCCGAGTCCGTACTGATCAAGCAAGCGGGGCAAGCGAAACGGGTCGCCGCCATGTGTCGCCAAGCCGTGGATGCAGGTGGTCGCCGATTGAACTCCCGCCTCTTTCAGCCAGGGAATGAAGTCGTCACGAACCGCGCCACTCGGATAGCAGAAATGCACTGCACTTGCCGATCCAGTCATCTCTGCGATGTGGGTGCGATTTTGCTCGATCTCGCCGACAAATCGAAGACGATCCAGCGGGGTGCGGTGCCGGTGGGTGTGTAGCTGGAAGTCGATTCCTGCTCGGGCCATCGCGGCCACTTCCTCCGGCTTCATAAGTTGGAAAAGGCGTTCCCGGCAAAAGGTGGAATAGTCGAAGCCTATAGTCTCGGCAAACGTCGCGGCCAGATCGTCCTTCTGTTTTCCGGAAAGCTCCTGCCGTTTGGCGTAGTCGTCGAGCTTCCAGAGGAACGAAGTTCGGTTCGGTTCACCCCGTAAGTCAAGCTGCTGCGGCAAACAGGGAAAGGCACGGTTCTCGACGACCCTTGATTGCATCTTCCACATCATGTGCGAGAGGGCAAAACGGAACAAGGGGCGGTTAAAGAGAGAGTAATAGGTTGTGAGATAAACGGTTGCTGGGAAGCCATGCTTTTGCAGGATTGGGAAAGCGCAGAGAGGGAAGTCAGCCCATCCGTCGTCGAACGTGATGGCCACGCTAGTCGCAGGGAGTTGCCCCGTCTGCAAAAGCTGCAAAGCTGTTGACAGATCGAGCACGTTGCATCCCGATTGCGCCAGGAGGTCCATTCGGCGCGCGAATATTGCAGGCGGCATGAACATCTCAGGATGCGACCCATGTTCTTCGCCCATGGAGATGCCGTGATAGCAAAGGATCAGCAGGCGCTGGCGGCGCCACTTACTGCGTGCGATGACCCGTGTCAGTCCCAGGCCGTTGGTCGCCAGCAGTGCCCGTTTGATTCGCCGCAGTCCGTTCATAGACACGCACGGTTCCCGGAAGTAGATGATTGCTCCAGAGGCGAAGGCCTCGACAAGCGCTATGATTGTCGAACCGCTCAGGCTGGATTCTGCGCCACTATGACTGTTGTGGCCCCGAATCGCACCTTCCGAATAATACTATTCTGATACTTAAAGCCGGTTGTTTCCAGCGCACGCCGGCAAGCCCGATCGCCGGCCGGAACGGCGATATAGACGAACTCAACATTTCCGGCCGACGCCGCGTCATTCAAGATATGTTGAAGAGCACGCGAACAGAGGCCCGGTCCTCGATATGAGGGATGGGTCCATATCTGCTCTAACAAGGCCGAGTTCGGGGGATATTCATAGGTATGTCGTACCTCAGTAGTTAGTGACTGGCCGGTGCGAGTTGTAAGCCAGGCACAGACGACCAGCACATCGCCTTGGACGATGGAGTAGGAGTGCATTCCGCGCTCAATGTTCGATATAGCGTTACCAAGGAAGTCGCGTTTGGACAGGCTGCTCTCGTCGACCTGCTCGTAAGCTAGTAAGTCTTGCAAACTATCTCGCCGGATGGTGTCGCTGGTGTGTGGAGCGGCGTTCGTCTCCGCGCGATAAAATCGAAGCTCGGTCGAGCTCCAGATGCGGTCCTTAATTGATCTGAATAGGGAACCCAATGAGGAAATTGGATGGCGTGCATAAGACCGCAAAGGCGAGAGCTTTTCTTTATTCAGATGAAGGATGCTGCCTGCTCTTTTTGCCGCAGACCGGGTAGTTGACGCAAAGCGATGCCGGGCCCAGGCTTTGCTACTTAGAAAGATAGATAACAGATAAGCTTCGTCATAGCGGGTGGCCCGGTCCTCTTTGTATGCGTCGCCTCCCGGAGTGAGGTCTAAGTTGGAATACCCTTCCTCGTGAAGCAATAGCCCCAGGTGCAAAATGTGTAGCTTCCCTGGGGAATGTGCGGCTAGAAACGGAGAGTGCGCCACTATCCCCAACATTACTTCGCTCTTATTGCGGAGGCCAATATGAGCAGCAACTAATCGCTGTCCTATGGTCATTATGGTGACATGGAGCAGTCCGTCCTGGGCCATCAGGGCGCTGTAGAAGGCACGCTTTCTGGCGTCCTCACGGAAGGGACAGGTACCGTGGACAGCGCCAGTCCGAAAGTCACAAAAGTCTATAAGTTGGTCGTAGTAAGCATCAAGCTCGTCAGGTGTATGCAGCTCCAGGAACCTGAGTGGGCTGTCGGCCTGAAGTTTTTCCAGCCTGCGCCGGTTCTTCTTTTTTTTGAGGGAGTCGCGGACCGCTTCTATATTGTCGACGGTAAGGAGCGGCCGTTGTACGGCGCGAATTGTGCTTCTGCGGTTCCAGCCAGCCTGCAACCATTCCAAGGGTGTGCCCGGGGGAAGGTAGGTGAAAGTCAAAGAGGAAAATCCAAGTTGCTGCAGACGGTTGAGGGCATCGACGATGAACGTCTGCTCACCCGGTAAGGCCAGCCAAACGTTGTACTCGGCCTGGTGTGCTCCGGCGAAGGTGAGTTCGCCGTTCGAGCGTTCGGTAGCCAGAGCCATCAGTCCGTCCATCCCTCCGCCGGGAGCGTAGCGAACCAGGACCAGGGGCCGATAGACGTCCCGGTAGCATTGATACCAGGTGCAGGCGAACTCTGGTGTCTGGAGCGCCGTGCCCCATGGACATTGGTGGGCTAAGGTTCTCCACTGTGATTGGAATTCAGGTGTCGCGACGACCTGGAGGGCCTCTGAGTCGGAGTAGACCAGCAAGGTTGCGGCTTGGCAGGAGGCGACTGGCTGACTCGTCATAACATCGTGAAGAAACTCGACATTGCGGAAAAGCAAAGCTATGGTTAGCGAGAAACCTGGCGGCGTACGGTGCCGGAGCTGCCAGCCATGACAAATTAAGCCTAAACTGTGTTCGTTTCGGGCGCGCCGCCGACTTTTCCGAGTCTAGCAGATTCTTGCATGTGTCTCGGAAGGCGAGGGGCGGGTCGAACCCAGTCCGGCAATTCCGATGTAGTGCCAATGGCCTTCGCCTTGACACTGACCTGAAGGGAATTTATGCTTGTAGTTCGCCTTAAAGCGATCCCGCCCGTCTGTACCTGCCAGCGTTTCCCGTCAGGAGCTTGGCCTGCCAAAACGGGGTTTGCCCCGTGGCGGTTCTGCGCGGGACGAAACGGCTGAGATCTAAGTCCAGCCGCTGCGCATTGCGGGCGGTTTCGTGTGCGGGCTAAGGCGGGTGCTGCTATGCTGATTCGGGTTCGGGAGTTGGAACTCCACAAGCTGGAGTTTGACGAAAACTATCAGCCTGGGGCCATCGAGTTTGGGCCGGGCTTTCGCCAGGTTGGTCCGCTGCACAGCGACGGACGGGCTGAGTTGATCGTGGAACATCGCGGCCACCATCAGGACGTCGAAGATATCCGACTGGTGGGCAAGGTCGAAGCGCATCTGGAATTCAGTTGCGCGCGCTGCCTTGAGCCGGTTGTCGATGATGTAGATAAGAGTTTCGACCTGATTTACCGTCCGCTGGGCGTGGATCGCCGCGCCGACGAGGTCGCTATCAGCGAGGCGGAGACCGAGATCGGCTATTATCAAGGCGAAGGCCTGCTGTTGGAAGATGCTCTGCGGGAACAGGTGCTGCTGGCCACGCCGGTGAGGGCCCTGTGCCGCGAAGATTGCAAGGGATTGTGTCCGCAGTGCGGCCGCAATTTGAATGTCGAGCAATGTAATTGTGAACAGCATCTGAGCGACCCTCGCTGGGATGCGCTGAGTGAGATCAAGAAGAAGCTGCAAAGCTAAAGTTTATAGGTCGCCACGAGCCGGCGATCTGGTAGAGAGGTTATTATGCCTAATCCGAAACGGCGCCATTCTCAGGCGCGAACATCCAAGCGCCGCGCCCACGATCATCTGACGGCGCCGGGCTTGTCCGAATGCCCCAACTGCCACGAACGCAAATTGCCGCACCGGGCGTGCGCCAAGTGCGGCTACTATAAGGGCCGCGAGGTCATCGAGATCGAGGAAGCCACCAGCTAGTTTTTCGCCACAGAGGCACTGAGGACACAGAGGAAAAAGCTGGGGAACGGCCCCGTGTCTCCCGTGGAGATTTGGTCGCGTCTCGGCCGGGGGTCTGAACCTTCAAGAAGCCCAGGTTTCCGTAGCCTCGGAAAGTTGCAACTACCAGGCAAGCATGCCCACCATCATTGCTGTTGACGCGATGGGCGCCGATCGAGCGCCCAAACCCGAAGTAGAAGGCGCCATTCTCGCCGCGCGCCACTATGACGTGGAAGTGGTGCTGGTTGGCATAGAGGAAGTCATTCGCGCCGAGTTGGACCTGCACCGTTTCTGGCGCAGGCTGCCCATTAGCATTGTGAATGCCGCGCAGGTTATCGGCATGCAGGAAAAGGCCGCGCAGGCGGTTCGCAGCAAACGCGAATCGTCCATGCATGTTGGCCTTCGCCTGGTGCGCGACGGCAAGGCCGATGGCTTCGTCACCGCCGGCAACACCGGGGCTGCCATGGCGACCGCCAAGCGGGTGTTGGGCGCTATTCCCGGAGTTGATCGTCCAGCACTGGCCGCCGTCTTTCCCACCGCGCAAGGTACCGCTACCATCCTTATCGACGTCGGCGCCAACGTCGACTCCAAGCCGCAAAACCTTCAGCAGTTCGCCATCATGGGCGACATCTATTTCAGCTCCATTTTTTCCGGACGCTTTCCCAGCGCTGAACATCCCCGGGTCGGTTTGCTCTCCATCGGCGAAGAAGAGAGCAAGGGCAACGATCTTACGCGCGAAGCCTACAAGCTGATCAAAGGGCTGCCGATGAACTTCGTGGGCAACGTCGAAGGCCGCGATCTGTATAACGGCAAGGCCGATGTGCTGGTGTGCGATGGCTTTGTGGGCAATGTGGCGCTTAAGATTTCCGAAGGCATGGTGGAGACGGTGCGGTTTCTGCTGAAGCAGTCGTTGCAGGCGACGATCACCAGCCAGGTAGGATTTCTGCTGTCGCGCAAGGCTTTCGCCGATTTCAAGAAACGCCTCGACTACTCTGAATATGGTGGCGCTCCGCTGCTGGGGATCAAGGGCGTCTGCATCGTGAGCCACGGATCGTCGAACTCCAATGCCATCAAGAATGCGATACGCGTGGCGATGGAGTACGCCAACAGCAAGCTGAATCACACCATCGAAGAGCGCATCGCCGCGGCCAGCCGGAACCTGAATCACCATGCGACCGAATCCGCAGATGCCGAGTCAATCGGTACGGGATTGGTGTAGCATTTCCATCTTTTGCGCCGGGGTACTTGGCGCAATCGCGATTCACCGCATCCGGCAGAGATACCTGGACAAGGGACGGCTACTTTGACCTATGGCATCCTTGATCAGGAACATGCAGATTACCCGTAGATCATTTATTTCGCTCGTTCTGCTGCTCGGCGCCTCCGCCCTGCTGGACACAATTGTCGCAGTGCGGGCGTCCACTACGGTTGATGAGCCGCATCATATTGAATATGGCGCCCGCATCCTCCATTTTGAGCCGGATCGTCTGGCTGGAGGGATATGTGACAGCCAAATGCCCGTTTCCGCATTGAATGCCGCCCCCCAAGTGATCGCTTCCTATCTCGAGAGCCACCATTTGTTTCACCCCATCTCTGCGGCGCTCAACCATTTCAAGGTCGTTCGAATCCCTACCATTCTTGCGACTTTGGCACTGGACCTGCTCGTTTATTTCTGGGCCTACGATCTCTACGGCGAAGCGGCCGCTTTGGCCTCTTGCCTGCTTTGTGTCCTCTCGCCCAATCTCATCGCACACGGAACTTTGGCAACCACAGACATGTATCACGCGCTGGGAGTAGTTGGATCGCTGTTTTTCTTCCGCCGCTTTCTTCTCCAGCCAACATGGGGGCATGCATTCCTCAGCGGCTTGACGCTGGCGCTGGCACAGATCACCAAGTCCTTCGCAATCGTTTTGTATGTTGTGGCTTACCTTGCCATAGCATGCGTAATGTTCAGGCGGACCTCGGTCCAACCTTTGACGCCTAAGCGCGTTCTGGGCTTTAGCGCCATTGCTGTCGTGTGTTTCGTCGCCATCATTAACCTGGCGTTTTGCTTCGACCGCACCTTCATGCCGTTGAGCTCCTATCATTTTGAGACCACCTTCTTTACCCGAGTCCAACGCATGCCGTTGCTCGCCCAGGTTGCTGTCCCTTTTCCCTATCCTTTCCTCCAGGGACTCGACATGATGAAACGCAGTGAAGAAACCGGGCGGACATTCGGCGACATCTATCTGCTCGGTGAGTTGCGCGATCCTAGCAGACCCGACTTTCGCGGATTTAAGTCCTATTACGCGGTGGCGCTGTTTTATAAGGAGCCGATCGCGCTGCAGATCCTATTCCTCTGGGGTCTGGTTTGGATCTGGAGGAATCGCAGCCTTGGTGACTTTATTCTTGGAGAGGGGTTGTTGCTGACGGCTGCCGCAATTCTGATCGTTTGGTTATCCTTCTTCAGCAAGGCACAAATCGGCATCCGGCACATCCTCCCGGCCTTAGCTATTGAGACGGTGATCGCGGGAGCAGCCTTTTCTAACTTCAAATCGAAGCCTTGGCAGCAGAAGGCGATTCTTTCGATTTTAGTGTTGTGGCTGGCGGGTTCCGTCGCAAGCTACTATCCGCAAATGATTCCCTATATGAACGAATGGGTTCGCGACCGGCGATTTGCCTACAAGATTCTGTCGGACAGTAATCTGGATTGGGAACAGGATGAGGCAGTCGTCGACGAGTTTCTCCGGAAAAATCCTGATGTAGCTCTGGATCCACCGGCGCCCGTAGCTGGCCGGATTCTTGTCAGGGCCAACCGTCTGACCGGAGTCTATCGATGGGATTCTGCAACTTACCTCGCAAAGCGATATCAACCGGTGGCCCAGGTAGGATACGCACACTTCCTCTTTGTCATTCCGGCAAAGGGCATCGCCTCTAGCCCACAGTCGCGTTGACCTGTTCGTTGCGGCCCAAGCGCTTGCTGTCTAGTATCCATACCAGGTTCAGCAGGAGCAACGGTTCAACGGGCTTGCGGTACCGGCCCTCAGCGATGACCACATTTTGCAGGGCCATGAGCAGCGTAAACAAAGTAACTGCTACCGGGACCAGATCGAATCGACGACGCACGAATTCACGTACGTTACACGCGAAGACGAAAAGGATTAACGGAGCCCAAAGCCAACGGCTCCAATACTCCAGGTGACCGTCCCAATCTTCCACGGGCGTCTCCGGCCAGGATGGAGCGAAGAAGAAGAGAATGATGTTCTCGCGCCACTGGGCCAGCCATGTCTCGGGGTCACTGCGAACGGCCGCGTAAGCGGCTTTCCAGTCTTGTTCTCCATGCGCTGAATCAATGGCGAGAGCGACTTCCGAATTCGTCACTGACCGCTGCATGGTCCAATCGCTGAGCGGCGATAAAGGCCGGACATAGCAACTCGGCGAGCTGAAGTCGAGTTGGTAGTCGTTGGGGACGAAATGGAATCCAAGAAAATCTTGGCCATGGGCGAAATATCGGAGGTGAACCGTTTTCGCGCCTGATCGAAGCTGTATCCGCGTCAGCCAGGGATTGCCAAAAGGAGCCACAAAACCCAGACTTACCTTGCTGCGAACGGCCTGCGGTACAAGCATGATGCTGGCTAACAAGACGCCCAGCGCGATGTCGCGCGGCGGAGTGGATCTCTTCCACCAACACCATAGGAAACAAATCCCCGCTAGAGGAATCACGGTCGGTTTGGTGAGGGCCGCGAGCGTCCATGAAAACATCAAAGTCAGAAAGGCTTCAGTTCCGCCTTTGCGTAAGTATCGCGCCGTCATCCAAAGAGCAAGCCCTTCGAGGAGAAGCAGCAGCGTCTCCATCAGCAGGTAGTGATAGAGCACCAGGAGCGAGGGGGTCCAGGCGATCAGCGTCCACACCCAAAGAGACGGTATTTTCGCCAGTCCAAAGTTCCGGGCGGCGCGATAATAGGTCCACGGCATAAGCACGGACAGAAGGGCGGATGCCGAAGCTATCAACAACCTGTTGTCTCCGGTGAGATGGCGCAATAGCCAGACATACACCTGATAGACAATCGGGTCTGACGCACCCGCGTAACCGCCTTGCGGAAAATGGCCCCCATTGTCCCAGTGCCGCAGCATGTCGGACCAGAGATAGTCCATTGGGTTGTGCACGAAGCATAGGAGCACGCGAAAGCATGTTGCCGCGACAATCAAGATGACGAGGACTTTGTATTGAATGGATCGGTTGGGGAGCGGCGTCATCATCAGAGCTCTTACCTGCTAGGTGCGGTAATCAAGTGACGCGCCCGCCACGCGGCAGCGGCAACGGTTAGCCGTCTGCCGTCTGAAAATCTGGGCTGAGAGTACTCGATTCGCGGCGGGATTGTCCAGATCAGTAGCGGCAAAACGTCGGCCCGTTTCTTCGTGGGCGGTTTCAGTACTGGGAGAGCAAGATTTCTGCCGTCTCACTGATCTCGAATCGGCGCGGCGTCATTCAACCATATGTGTGACAATATGTTTTTAGCGTTTGGCCGATCCTCGCAACTGAACCGACACGATGACCTCACACTCCTCTCCTAGTGCATTCCTGTTTCCCGGACAAGGCTCACAGTCAGTTGGCATGGGCAAGGAACTCGCCGCCATGTATCCGGTGGCGCGCGAGACCTTCGATGAGGCTGATGCTGCACTCGGTTACAAGCTTTCGCAGCTGTGTTTCGAAGGACCCGAAGATCAACTGAAGCTGACCGAGATCACGCAGCCCGCGATTCTCACCGTGTCGGTTGCGGCGTGGCGCGTGTTGCAGTCCAAGGGAATCGCGCCTGTTTACGTTGCGGGACACAGTCTGGGCGAGTATTCCGCACACGTGGCGGCGGGAACGCTGGCCTTTGCCGATGCGGTGCGCACGGTTCGCAATCGCGGTAAATACATGCAGGAGGCGATGCCGGTGGGCGTGGGCGCGATGGCCGCGGTCCTGGCTTTGGCGGCCGACAAGGTCCAGCAGGTGTGCGAGGCTGCCGCCCAGGGAGAGATTTGTTGCGCGGCCAATTTGAACTCGCCGGACCAGATCGTGATCTCCGGCAATAAGGCCGCAGTGGAGCGTGCCACCGAGCTGGCCAAAAAGAGTGGGGCAAAGCGAGCCATCCTGCTGCCTGTCAGCGCACCCTTCCATTGCCCCCTGATGCAGCCCGCGCAGGACCGTCTGGCAGCGGACCTGGAGGCACTGACGTTTCACGTACCGGAAATTCCGGTGATGTGCAATGTGGACGCGGTGCTGATCTCGACCGGCGAACAAGCCAGGGACGCGCTTATACGTCAAGTGACGGGCGCGGTGCAGTGGGACAAAGCGATGGGCGGCCTAATTGGGCTAGGAGTACAGACCTTCGTCGAAGTTGGTCCGGGGAAGGTGCTCTGCGGACTGATGAAGCAGATCGATCGCTCGCGTACTTGCTTCAACGCGGAAGACGAGTCGTCATTGCAGAAGACAGTGACGCACTTCAGTTCCACGTCGGCCAAACCAGATTAGTTCGTAATCCTCGCGGCGACCTGTTAGAGCGCGGCCACTCGCCTCTGTACCAGCAGGAAGTACAGCGCCATGAAGATCAGCAGAAGTCCATTCACGCTGAGGACCACGGGCGCGGTGAACATCGGAACCAGCCATCCCGACAGCAGGTTTCCCATAGGCATCCCGCCGCGAAAGGCGCAGTTGTAGACGCTCATCACCCGCCCGCGCATTTCGTTGGTAGTAATCAACTGCACCAGCGAAGTCACGGTGGCGAAGACGGCCATCATGGAAGCCCCCACAATCACCAGCATGGCGTAGCTCAGCGGCAACCTTTTGGAAAGGGAGAAGACGGCAATCGCCGCGCCCAGACAAATGAGCCCGGTGATGGCGAATCGTCCCTTACGGCGAATGTTGCCCAAACTCGCGACCATCAGTGATCCGCAGATGGAGCCGATACCCATCAGAGAAAGCAGATTGCCGTAGGTTGTCGGCCCGCGATGAAAGATGTCTTTGACGAACACGGGAATGTAGGTGCGCATGGGCATGGCCAGCGCGGTCATGCAGAACGCCAGCACGATCAGCGCCTCCATCGAGGGCTGCTTGCGAACGAACTTGATGCCCCCTTTCAGGCTGGTGAGTATCGACTCAGTCGTGCTCGCCGGTAGAAACCGTGACCTGATCATCAGAAGCGAGATGACGGGCGCCAGGAAAGAAAGCGCGTTCAGCCCGAAGCACCATTTCTCGCCAAGCTTCGCCAATGCTTGGCCGGCGAGCGCCGGTCCAATGGTTACCGCTAAGTTGAACTGGATGGAATTCAGCGCGATGGCGTTGGGCATGTCCTCGCGGTCGACCAGGGTTGGAATCAGGGCCGAATACGCGGGGCCGCCGAAGGCCTGCGCGAACCCGGAAACGAAGGACAGGCAGAGGATATGCCAGACGTGAACCAGGCCGGTCGCAACCAGCACTGTGAGGATCGCCGCACTGGTCATCTGCAGGTATTGCGAGGCCAGGAGAACCTTGCGCCGCTCCATGCGGTCGGCCACGACACCGCCGATCAGGGTGAAGAGGAAGATGGGAATGCCGCCCAGGAACTGATCCAGAGCGAGCAGGAACGCGGAGTGGCTGAGGCGATAGATGAGCCAGCCCTGGGCCACGATCTGCATCCAGGTGCCGATGCTGGAGGTGCAGGCACCGATCCACATCAGACGAAAATCACGATAATGAAATGCCTTGAATATCTTACGAATGGTCGAGGCCTGCATGTGCTCCGGGTGCGTCTATCGTGCGCACTCTATCTTCGCATAAGGGATGCCGTTCTGGCGGATGCTATACTCGGCGGCTTGTGATGTGAGGATTTGTCTTCCGCCAGTGCCGCTGGAGATGGTGATTATCACTGATGATGCCGGCCAAGAAGCCCGATTGGAATAAGCGCATCGAACGCGCCTTCGATCTTGCCGCGCGGCATCCAGGCGCCGCCGAGGTCCTGAACTTCTATCGGCGAATTCTGGAATTTCAGAAGGATCTGTATGAACGCGCTGCGGCGCGATCGGCACCCGAGCCCGCTGGTCCGTTTCGCGAACGACTCGATGTGGACATCGCGCTCCAACAGTTGCCGGCGCTACTTTCGCTTGTTCAGACGAATGGTCCATCCAAACTGGCGCAGGAAGCCGCAGATCTCGGCATGGAATCGTCGGAATGCAGTCGTCAGGCTATCAACGATTTCCTGCAGGCTGGCGACGCGGACGATGTCGGAAGGTACGCGTTTTTCGCGCGCGTTCTACTCCAGCCGCTGGCTGAACAGCTTGCCGCGAAATCGGCTGCGAGTTTGGAAGGATTCGCAGGCATGGTGTGTCCGGTGTGTGGAGCGAGGCCTCAACTGGCGGTCCTTCGTCCTGAAGGTGATGGCGGAAAGCGCTTTCTGATGTGTTCGTTCTGCATAACGGAGTGGGAGTTCCGCCGGGTTCTATGTCCCGTTTGCGGGCAGGAAGACCACACAAAGCTTCCTCGCTACACGGCGGAAGGCATACCCAATGTGCGAGTTGAGGCTTGCGAGACGTGTCACTCTTATCTGAAGAGCGTTGACCTGACTGTGGATGGCCATGCCGTTCCCCTAGTGGACGAAGTCGCGACTGTGCCGCTTGACCTGTGGGCGATGGAGAACGGATTCCAAAAGATCCGGCGGAATCTGATGGGCTTCTAGGCCCCGCTTCGGTTTCTGCCCGTCTCATCACAGCGTTTTGAATGTATTTGACCGGCGCTGGTGCCCCGTTATACGCTCGTTCGCATAATTTGGTTCAGGATCTTGGTTCTCCGTCGTAATGGCGACGGCCTGGTGAAGATGTGGACCACACTGAGCATACTTCTCGATGCTTAGATTCAGCGCTACTCCAGCGCTTAAGTTTGTCTTCTGTATACATTCACGGTTTAGAATTTCTTGTTCTGGAAGGCGGCAATGGAGCTATCTAGACGAGCATTCTTCAAGAGCGGAATCGCGGGCGCGGTTGGGATCTCGGTATTTGGTTTCGATGCGCAGCCGCTGCTTGCACAAGCCCAGGCGCTGAAGATTTCGCGCACTACGGAAACGCGCAGCACCTGTCCCTATTGCGCGGTGAGCTGCGGCGTCATCATCCACACCATTGGCGACAAGGCCAAGAACGTCACGCCGCAAGTCGTCCATGTGGAGGGCGATCCCGATCACCCGATCAACCGCGGAACGCTGTGTCCCAAAGGATCGTCGTTGCAGCAGGACATCCAGAACGACCGCCGCATCCTGTACCCAAGGGTTCGACGCCCGGGATCGGACCACTGGGAGAACATCACGTGGGACCAGGCCATCGAGGAGATCGCGGTCTGGACCAAGAAGACGCGCGACGCCGGCTTTGTGGAGACGGATGCGAAGGGCAATACCGTCAATCGCTGTGAATCGCTGTTCTGGAGCGGCGGCTGCACCGACACCAATGAGTTCAATTTCCTGGTCGTGAAAGCGATGCGGGCTATGGGGGTGGTGCGCCTGGAAAACCAGGCGCGGGTTTGACACGGCCCCACGGTCTCAAGTTTGGGACCAACTTTCGGGCGCGGAGCCATGACCAATGGCTGGATCGACATGAAGAATACCGACATGATGTTGATCATGGGCGGTAATCCAGCCGAGAACCATCCCTGCGGATTCAAGTGGCCGGTGGAGGCCAAGCGCAACCGCAACGCCAAGATGATCGTGGTCGATCCACGCTTCACTCGGACGGCGTCGCAGGCCGACATTTTCTGCCAAATTCGCGCCGGCAGCGACCTCGCGTTCCTCGGCGGCCTCATCTATTACGCCATCCAAAACAACCGCGTCGCGCACGAGTACCTGGTCAACTACACCAACGCTGCGTTCATCGTCAAAGACGGATTCAAGCTGCCGGAAGACGGCTTGTTCTCCGGCTTCAATGCCACGACGAAGAGCTACGACAAGGCAACCTGGAATTATGAAGAGGGTGGCAACGAGACGCCCAACGCGGTTGTGACGCCGGGACCTGAAGCGGCAGCCGGACAGGAAAGCCACGGGAAAGCAGCAGCGCCCCCACACGCGTCGGCCGGTCATCCTCAGGCCGGCGCTCAGCACGACGGCACTGCGCACCATTCCACGGAAGGACAGGGTCACCAGGCCGGAGGGCCGGCGGGCGCGAAGGCCGTGGCCGGCGCTCCCGCGACACCACCGCCGCAATCGCTGCCGCCGAATGTTGCCTACGATCTCTCGCTGCAAGATCCGCGCTGCGTGTTTCAGCTGTTAAAGCAGCAGTACTCGCGCTACACGCCGGAGATGGTATCGAACATCACCGGCATCCCGCAGGAGCAGTTGCTGAAAGCGTGGGACCTGTACACCTCCGTCCGCAAAAACGGAGACATGAAGAAGGTTGCGACCGTGATCTACGCGGTGGGCTGGACGCAGCACAGCAACGGAACGCAGGTGATTCGCACCGCGGCCATGTTGCAATTGCTGATGGGCAACGTGGGACGCGCCGGCGGCGGAGTCAATGCGTTGCGCGCCCGGCTATCTGAAGATGCCCACTCCGGCGGACAAGGACCTGAAAACCTATCTGGATCGCGTGACCCCGACTCCATCCAAGCCGGGCGAGTGGGAGTCGTTTAATTACTGGTCGAACACACCTAAGTTCACGGTGTCGTTCCTGAAGGCAATGTATGGGCCGGCGGCGACGAAGGACAACGATTTTGCCTTTGCGTGGCTGCCGAAGATGGACCGCAACTATTCCTGGGTCCAAAACTGGAACGACATGTACGAAGGCAAAGTGAAAGGCGTCTTCGCCTTCGGCATGAACGGAGTGATGATCGGTCCGGATTCGAAGAAGAACATCGACGCGCTGAAGAAGGCCGACTTCCTGGTGGTGTGCGAAATCTATCCCGACGAGACCAGCGCCTTCTGGCAGGCGCCGGGGACGACACCGGAGGAAATGAAGCAGATCAACACCACGGTGTATCAACTGCCAGGCGCGGGATTCGCGGAGAAGGATGGGACGTTTGTGAATTCGGCGCGCTGGCTGCAATGGAAGTACGCAGCGTTGCCCACTCCGGCCGCGTGCCGCCTGGATCAGGACATCCTGGCGCAAATCTTCCTCCGGGTCCGCGAGCTCTACAAGAGAGACGGCGGTAAGTTCCCCGATGCCATCGTGAACGCGTCGTGGAGCTACACCATTCCTACCAGTCCGTCGCTGGCCGAGGTGGCGAAGGAGATCAACGGCAAAGCGCTGGCCGATATCAGCGACGAGAAGACCAATCTTTCGCTGAAAGCCGGACAGCAATTGCCGGGCTTCGCCGCGTTGCGCGACGACGGTTCGACCTCGTCGGGCAACTGGCTGTATTGCGGCTCGTGGACCGAAGCGGGCCCGATGATGCAGCGCCGTGGCACGGACGATCCTTCCGGCCTGGGCATCTATGCGAACTGGGGCTGGTCGTGGCCGGCGAACCGGCGCGTGCTGTACAACCGCGCCTCGTGCGATCTTGCCGGCAAACCTTACGATCCCTCACGCCGGCAGGTGTGGTGGAATGCGGCCACGGACAAGTGGGTGGGCAACGACGTTCCCGACTTCAAGCCCGATTCCAAGCCGGAAGAGCACATGGGGCCGTTCATCATGAATCCGGAGGGCGTGGGACGCATTTTTGTTCCCTTGGGCGGAATGGCCGATGGTCCGTTCCCCGAGTACTACGAGCCGATTGAAAGCCCCGTCGCGAATCTGCTGCATCCACAGCAGTCAAGCAATCCGCTGGCGAAGACCTTCAAGACGGATATGGACAAGTACGCCAAGCCGGGCGAGGGTTACAACATCGTCTGCACAACCTACCGGCTGACGGAGCACTATCACTACTGGACGAAGAACAATCCCATGAATGTGGAGCTGGTGCCGGAGCCATTCGTGGAGATACCCGCGGAGCTGGCCGACCAGATGGGAATCCGTGGCGGCGAGAAGGTGAAGGTCAGCAGCATTCGCGCCGACTACATCGCCAAGGCGATGGTGACCAAGCGCATCAAGGCCATGATGGTGGACGGCAAGAAGACGTACCAGATCGGTATTCCGATCCATTGGGGATACAAAGGAATCTCTGAGAGCGAAGGCCGGACTTCGCTGATGCCGACGAACCGGCTGACACCGACGGCCATCGACCCGAATGCCTACACGCCGGAGTTCAAAGGATTCCTGGTCAAGCTGGAGAAGGTGTGAGGGTTCGAAGGAGCGCGGCTTAAGCCGCGCCACAAGAGCGAAGGGTTTGAAAGGGCACGGCTTCAGCCGTGCCGCAAGAGCGCTTGCGAGAATTGGCCTTTAGGCCCAGAGGGACATTCCCTCAGCGGCTAAAGCCGGCTCAATTTTGGATTCTAACGGCACGCCTGAAGGCACACCCCTTCAAAGCGGCTAGCAAGAGGCATCGATGAGCGATCGCGGCACATTACGAATCCAGCAAATCTCGGGCCACCTCGGGCCGATACCTGGGGAAGGAACGCAGCGGGAAGACAAGGTTTGCAAGCTGATCGACACCACCACCTGCATTGGCTGCAAGGCGTGCGAGGTGGCTTGCGTCGAGTGGAACGACATGCCCTTCCGCGAGACCTACTTCGATAACACCTACCAGACCATGCCGGATACGGAATGGAACTTCTGGAACCTGATCAAGTTCAACGAGGATGAGCACTCCGACGGCAGCTTCGCGTGGCTGATGCGCAAGCATCAGTGCATGCACTGCGCCGATCCCGGCTGCCTGCGTGCCTGTCCCGCCGACGGCGCCATCGTGCAGTACGAAAACGGCATCGTCGATTTTCAGCAGGAAAACTGTATCGGCTGCCAGTTCTGCGTCTCCGGCTGCCCATTCAATATCCCGAAGTTCGATCCCAACACCAAGAAGGTTTATAAGTGCACACTGTGTTCGGATCGAGTGGGTGCCGGCCTGGAGCCGGCCTGCATCAAGGCGTGTCCGACCGGCTGCCTGCATTTCGGCACCAAGGAGGACATGAAGTTCCTGGCCGAGAAGCGGGCCACGCAATTGCGTGAAGTTTCGGGCTTCAAGGAAGCTGGTGTCTACGATCCTCCCACCATTGGCGGCACCAGCGTCATTTACGTCCTGCACAACATCAACAAGACCGAGGCCTACGGCGGCCTTCCGCAAGAGCCGCGCATTTCGCAGGCCTTCACTATCTGGAAGGATTGGTTTAAGCCGATCGGTCTATTCGGCGCAATGCTCGGCTTCGTCGGGGTGGTGATGCACTACATTTTCGAAGGCCCGTTGCGCATTCAGCCTACGCCGCCGGTGAAAGAAATCGTGCCGCCGGACGCGGGAAGGGAGAACTAGATGGCAAGTTCAGCCGATCGTTTTATTCATCGTCCCAACGCCATCGATCGCCTGGGTCAGACCGTGGTCTACGTCGGCGAACTGCTGCGCCATCCTGTGTACACCCGTTTTCTGCATTGGATGGTCGGCATCTTCTTCTTTCTCGCGCTGCTGTCCGGGTTCGGTATCTATCTGCCGTGGATCTTCCGCTTCTTCACGCCGCTATTCGGGGGCGGAGCGATGACGCGTTTCCTGCATCCCTGGTTCGGCCTGGGCTTTGTCTTCTTTTTCGCGCTACAGGCTATCAACTGGCTGGGGGTGATGAAATGGACGCCGGCCGATTCGCGCTGGATGAAGAACATCAGGAGTTACGTTATTCGCAGCGATTCGACGGAATCGGCGGAGACCGGCTTCTTTAACGGAGGGCAGAAGCTGATGTTCTGGGAAATCGTCTGCGGCTCCATCGCTTACGTCATCACCGGCGTGATGATGTGGTTTCCCACGACCTTCGGACGCATCCTGGTGTCGCTCGCGTATGTTATTCACGATATCTCGGCGCTGGTCATGCTGTTCGGGATTTTCTTCCACATTTACCTCAGCACCTTCGGGGAGCCCGGTACGATTCAGGCGATGACGCGCGGAACGGTCAGCGAGGCGTGGGCGTGGACGCATCATCCGGCGTGGTACAAGGCCGTCACGGGACGCGACCCGCGGCAGGCGATGGAACAAGCCGAGAGGGAAATGGCAGCCGGCGAAGGGCGGCAGGGAAGGCCGCCGGAAGTACTGTAGGATCGGCGTAGAAAGCTGCCGACGTTCTGCGGTTGGAGTTAGCACCAACTTGACCGGGGCTGACGAGATTGTGTCGAAACCGGTGTCGCCGCTCACGCCGCTCACGCGGCTCGGGATAATGTCGCACTTGACCGGGGGCTGACGCCCCCGTCTAACCCCATCCCGCCGCGTTGCGGCTACTTTAGCTGGTTGCATGCCGTTTCGTCCCATCCAGAAAATTTCCGGCTCGTTTGATCGGTTGACTCGGCGACGGTGCAGTTTTCTTGCTCGCGAGAGTCGCAAGCCTTATCATCAGAGCAAAATTTGGCGCCACTCGGTTAATCCTTCGAAATCAGCGGCCGAGTGCTAAAGCGGGATGAAGCAATGGCCCCATCCAACAGCGCACTGTCGGTTGGCGATCTTGTCGGAACGAACTACGAGATCCTCGGTCGGATCGGCGCGGGCGGCATGGGCGTGGTGTACAAGGCCCGGGATCGTAAGCTGGAACGCACCGTCGCCCTGAAATTCCTTCCTCCCGGACTGAATGCCAGCGAACTGGATAAGGAGCGGTTCCTGAAAGAGGCGCGAATTGCCTCGTCGCTGGATCATCCTAATGTCGGCGTGATTCACGGAATCGAAGAGACGCCCGACGGCCGCACCTATATTGTCATGGCCTTCTATGAAGGCCAGTCGCTGGCCGACCGGATAAGCACGGGATCGCATCCGTTATCGGTGTCAGAAGTTGTCGAGATCGCAATCCAGATTGCGAAGGGTCTGGAGGAAGCGCATTCCCGCAACATTGTCCATCGCGACATAAAGCCTTCCAACGTGATGCTTACCGCTCACGGCGACGCGAAGATCGTTGACTTCGGGCTGGCCCACATCAACGAGGCAACCCAGACGCTGACGCACGGTGCGGTAGGTACTTTGAGCTACATATCGCCGGAACAGGCCACGGGTTCGACGGCTGACCAACGAAGCGATATCTGGGCGCTGGGCGTGACCCTGATGGAGGCGCTGATCGGCGGCAATCCGTTTCAGCGGGAGAACATGGCTGCGACCTTTATGGCCATCGTCAACGAGGCTCCTCCGCCGCTCGACGGCGTTCAGCTGGAAGTCCAAAACATCGTGTATCGGTGCCTGTCGAAAGACCCGCTCAAACGGTACCAATCGTGTTCCGAACTGTTACGGGATTTGGAGGAAGCGAAGACTGCGCTTGCCCGATCCGGGGTGACAGCAGCTTCCAGTGGCCGGCGACGAAGCGACCAGCTTAAGGCGCTCCGCGAATCGCGCCACGAGGCGTCGCGTTCAGCCTGGACGCTGCCTTCCAAGCCGACCTACGTCTGGGGTCGCTCGATTGCAATCGCCGCTGTCCTCCTGCTGCTGCTTTCCGTGGTTCTCTGGCTGCCACCGGTCAGCGAGCGTCTGCAAATGGCGTTGTTTACGAGGGGCCAGAAACACATCGCTGTCCTTCCCTTCGACAACCTTGGCAACAATCCAGAGAACGAAGCCTTGGTGGAAGGAGTCGTTGACTCGCTGTCCGGGAAGTTGTCGAACCTGGAGCTGGGCAAGCAGTCCTTGTGGGTGATTCCGAGCAGTGAAGTGCGACGGCTCAAGGTGACCGATCCTGGTGCTGCGCTGCGCGAGCTAGGCGCAACGCTGGTGGTGAAGGGGGCGATAACGCGGGATGGCTCGGATGTCCGTTTGAATATGGACCTGATCGACACCAAGAACCTGCGGCAGATCGGTTCGGTCGTTGTGGAAGACCAGGCCGGAGATCTGGCGACGCTACAAGACGAAGCGGTGGCCAAGCTTGCCCGGCTGATGAACATATCCGTCACCGCCGACATGATCCGCGGCACTGGCGGATCGGTCAATCCTGCTGCCTATGAGGACTACTTAAAAGCGCTTGGCTACATGCAACGCTATGACAAGCCCGGCAATCTCGACCTGGCCATCCAGGCTTTGCAGAGCTCGGTCCAGACCGATCCGCGCTTCGCCCTGGGATATGCGCAGCTGGGAGAGGCGTACCGGCTGAAGAATCGGGTGGACAAAAATCCCAACTGGCTGGCGGAGGCGGAGGCGAATTGCAAGAAGGCGGCCGAGATCGACAATCGGATTTCCGCAGTGCACGTCACGCTGGGTCGCATCCACGATTCGTTGGGGCACCACGATCTCGCGTTGCAGGAGTTTCAGCAGGCGCTGGACATCGATCCTCACGACGCAGCCGCGCTCGGCGGCCTCTCCCATGCCTATGAAGACTCCGGCCGCACGGCAGATGCGGAAGCCGCTCTTCAGAAAGCTGCTGCCTTGCGACCCGATTCCTGGGATGCCTATGACGAGCTAGGTAATTTCTACGATCGCCAGGGGAAGTTTCAGCAGGCTATCCAACAATACCAGCGCGCTCTGCAGCTGACCCCGGACAACGCTCAGGTGTATTTGAATCTGGGGGCAACGTATCTGGATTCAGGTGATCCCAAATTGCAAGCGGATGCCGAGCGCGCCCTCAAGAAATCGATTGAGCTTGGTCCAAGTTACGGGGCATATGCTAATCTTGGCGCTCTTTACCTTACAGAGCAGCGTTACAGTGAGTCAGTGTCGGCGACCGAAAATGCCCTGAAGTTCAATGACCAGGATTACGCGGTGTGGAATAATCTCGTGCTGGCGTACGAGTGGCTAAACAACAAAGACAAGGCGGAAGGCGCGCGGCGGCGAATGTTGACTCTGCTGGAACAAGAGGTCAAGATGAAGCCTCAGGACGCTGGGGCGCAAGCCACGTTGGCTGCGCTGAACGCGCACTATGGTCTGACGTCGCAAGCCGAATCCCGGATTCAAACAGCGCTAGCTCTGGCTCCGGACGACCCCAGCGTTCTGGCTGACGTGGCCAAGGCAAATGAACTCTTAGGCAAACGCAGTCAGGCTATATCGGAGATGCAAAAGGCAGTGCAGAAAGGCATCGGGCTCGATCAGCTGAGGGCCGATCCAGAATTGACGGCACTCTTGTCCGATCCAAAGTTTCATCAGCAGTAGTAGATAAACCGCGCCACGAGAGCGCAAGACGAGGAGATTCGTACATGCCAACCAACACCGTTATTGATATCCCGCCTGCGTCTAACGAGACCGTAGACCCAGGCACAATCACTTTTGATGTTTCCTCCAATTGCACCGTTTGCTTTGGAACCGCGAACCCGGCGGGCAGTTTTCCTGACCTGGAGAACGAAACCTTCGAATGGACAGCCGGTTCCTCATACGGCCCATACGCAGCTGCCACCGCGAATGCCAACCTTCCGTATAACACCTCCGCCGTAGGAACTCCTTGCTCGACGGTCGGGCCCTGGGATGCCGTAAAGACTATTCACATAGGCTCGGGCTTCGGATCAGCGAAGACGAAGACAAAGACCAAGACTAAGAGCAAGGCGAAAGCAACCTCAAAGCCGAAGCCGAAGGCCAAGGCGACGGTCGTGTCGAAAGCCAAGCCCGCGCCCAAAACCAAAGCAAAATCGAAGGCAAAATCAAAGCCTAAAAAGGCGATGGCAAAGCCGAAGACAAAAGCCAAAGCCAAAACTAAGGCAAAAGCTAAACCAAAGGCGAAGAAGGGCGGCAAGAAGCGGTAAGACCCGTTTCTAATAGCGTTACGGCAGCGCGACGCTTCGGGTGGTTGATCCCAGGGCAGGGCGGGAGGCGCGAGCACTTCCTGCCCTGCGCATTTTTTTTGGGATTCCAGGGGCGGATTGCTCTGGCTTTAACCGCAAGACTGAAGCTGTGCTCCGGGGTTTCGTGGTTTTGTCTCACACCTCCGTGTGATGGCGGTCACAGCAAACATGGGCGCTCCTTTGGCATAAGAGTTCCATGACACATGTGGGATCGCAGTGCAATATTCTCAAGGTCTCCTCCGAGTTGAAGGACGAGCTGCAAGGCCTGGGGCAGCAGGAGCGTTTTTCCGCCAACCAGACCCTGTTCCGCGAAGACGACAACAACAGCGGAGTGTTTCTCGTGCTGAGTGGCAAGGTTTGCATGAGTGTGAGGGGCTTGCCCACGCTCGACCGGCTGTTCTCGGCCGGCTCGCTGCTGGGTTTACCTTCAACATTTACCGGACATACGTACAGCTTGACCGCCATAGCGGTGGCCGAATCGGATGCCGTACACGTGGCCCAGGAAGATTTTGTGCGCCTAATGCGCGAGCGGCCAGAACTGTGCCGCGAAGCCACGGAGATGTTGGGCCGCGAAGTGACCTTCATCCAATCAGCGCTGGCCGAACGCCGGAAGCAGGTAACCTCCAAGAGACATTCGCTTGATGAAGTGCTTACGGCTTCGTAGGCCTCGTCTGGCAAGAACCTCGCTCGCACTCCAGAGCTGACGGCGAGCGCACGGCAAGCTGGTCTCAAAAAGCGCTTTCATCCTCTTCGACCGCTGCGGACCGTCTGATCTTGCGCCTCGACTCAGAGGACCATCGCACCAACACAACCTCCAAGATTGACTGCCCAGATTGACTGCCCGCTTGAGTTGCGGCCGTCTGACAAATAGGATTCCGACATATGAATCCTCGCAGATGGCTTGGCATCTGGTGCAAGGTTGCCATCCTGATCAGCTTAGCGGTCGCAGGACAAGCAGTCGCCCAGAGCAAAACCGCGATGGAACTCCCGCCTGCGATCTCGATTGGCGGAGAGCCCGTGGTCACGCTTCAGCGGCCGTCTGTCGTTGATCGCAGCAGGCCGCAATTCCTTGAGGCTACCGTGCTTCCCGGCCGCGGCATGGCCGTGCTTCAGATCAAGGCCTATCTTCCCGGCAAAGGCGAAATCGATCTCCTGAACTCGCCGCCGCTGCCGGAAGCGCAGCAACGGTTGACCACAGGTGACGACGAGTTCGGCAACGAAATCTTCAAGATCGGCGGGGCGATTCTGCTGCCTTATGCCAATCGCATTCGCGGCAAGCTTTCCGCCGACGGCAAGACCATTATCGCGACCGTCGCCGGGAAGTCTGTCACGCTGCCCGCCAACTGGAGCGGCAATAATCCTGGAGCGGAGAAACATTCCATTCACGGCCTGATCCGGCAATCGCCATTTCATGATGTATCCGTCAATAACGGCCACGATGAATCCGTTATTTCCGCTATCTTGCACGCCGGTAACTTTAGCGGCCATTGGCTATCGGCCACTGACGTGAGCGTCGAAACCAGGTTGAGCCACGACGCCTTCCAGATGACGGTCACGGCCACCAACGTCGGCCACGATCCGCTTCCCATGGGCATTGGCTGGCATCCATACTTCGTGCTGCCCAGTGGCGATCGCCCGCAAGCGCAGTTGCACTTGCCCAGCCAGACGCGCGCCGTGATGAACAACTATGACGACACCTTCACCACCGGACGGCGCGTTGCGGTGCAGGGCACCGAGTACGACTTCTCGGCGCCCAACGGACGGCCGTTGGGGACGCAGTACCTGGACGATAACTTCTCGATTCTGGAGTACGGTAGCCAGCGCCACACCGTTTCCGAGCTGATTGACCCGGCGACGAAATACGGTCTGCGACTGATAACCCTTTCGCCCGAGATCAAGTCCATCCAGGTATACGCTCCGCCACTGAAGAATTTTGTTGCTATTGAGCCGCAGTTCAATTTACCTGATCCTTACAATCAGGATTGGGCAACGGCGGACACCGGCATGGTGCTGCTCCAGCCCGGACAGTCGGTCTCTTGGCGCGTCCGTCTGGAGCTGTTCACCCCAGCGGCGGAGCGGAAGAATAGGTGAGGTATGCATCGTCTTGCGATCAAAACGCACAAGAAGCGCGAGGTCATCGACATCACGCAGCGGCTGGAAGCCATCCTGTGGAAGCACTACGCGGACAAGACCGGCATCTGCCACCTGAACCTTCTGCACACTACCGCGGCGCTCACCACCGCCGACCTCGATCCCGGCACCGATCTCGACATGCTCGACGCCTTCGAGATCATGGTCCCCAAGCTCGACTATCGTCACGAGCACAACCCCGAACACGTTCCCGATCACATCCTCTCGGCGATGATTGGCACCTCGGTGAACCTCGCCGTGGAAGCTGGGCTGCTTCTGCTGGGCACGTGGCAGCGCGTTGTCCTGATCGAACTGGACGGCCCCCGCGAGCGCGAACTCGTAATGTCCCTGGCCGAGACGGTCTAGGCGGCGTTTGCAAGCCCCTCGAGTCTGTCGTGCCGACAAGGCCTTTGGTGTCTGCGTGCGAACCTGACTTATCCGATTGCAATGGAACGCGAAGCATCGAAACGGGCTGCTAATCAAGCCGCGCAGCGGCGGGATGAGTTTAGCCCGGGGTGTAAGAGGCTGTTACGAACCTCCGTTCGCCATCGAATCGCGGGGACAGGGCGCAACGAAAAGAGCGTCGTGGGCGCGAAATAGTCTAGCCCAGCACAAGCCGGAGGCGCAGTGCTGGGTAGAGTGGGGAAAAATAGCCGAGTCCCGTAAGGACGGCACAGTTTAGTAGCAGTCCTCATAAGCGCCGGATCCTGGCAGAAATAGACCCAAGCCGCGGAGGCGGCGGCACGCCGGGTATACCCCCTCCCCGGCACTAATATATTTGCGACACCTAGAACCTTACGGCTACGGTGTGTCAACTATATTATTGCCCCCCTCCCCCCATATTTCGTAAAATCCCTGTTTCGAATATTTTGCTCGCAAAATATTAAAAACATTGGACTTACGCATCGACGCAAGTGCTTATCGCTCAATAGCTTGCACCCTTCTCGCCGCAAAATATTGAGGATAAACGATCTTCGTAACCAACCTATTTACAATATCTTAGCGAGTCGCATCCTGATCGTTGGCTTCGCGGAGCGAATGGCGTGGGGCCTGGACGACTAGCCACTGACCACTGACCACTAGCCCCTGATGTTTTCAAAGATCTTCACCTCCGGAAAACTCCCTCGGTGGCATCGGACACTAAGCCCAACCTAGCAGCATACCGCGTCCCCGCCAGTCGTCAAGATTACGAAAGTACATGTCCTTTAGTAACCTACCCGTCCTTCATTTCCATCCGGTCCAACGCAGCGGACAAGCGCGGGTCCCGCGCTTCGTCGCAGCTCGTCCGCGTTGATAACTACTCATAAGTAGATTGCCATGCGGGGAAGGACGATATAGTCCTAGACCACTTTGCCTACGACTTCACATCTCACCTCACCCATAGAGTTCCCTACCAAATTTGAACCAAACGTAAAGGAGCGCTTGTGCGCCGCTTCACCTCGTCTTGGGTCCTGATTCTCTGCACGCTAGTGATGGTTTCTGCTGGCTTTGCCCGGCAAGCTTCCATGACGACGGTTCCAAATCTCATTCGCTATGGAGCAACACTGAAGGATGCGCAGGGTGCGCCTCTTTCTTCCTCGACTGTAGGTATAACCTTTGCCCTCTACAAGCAGCAGGACGGCGTTGCGGCGATCTGGATGGAGACCCAGAACGTTACCACCGATACCAGCGGCAACTATGGCGTCCTGTTGGGTAGCACGACCGCCGCTGGACTGCCGAGCGATCTGTTCTCGCAACAGGAGCAGCGCTGGCTGGACGTGCAGGTGGAGGGACAAGCGGAGCAGCCGCGCGTGCTGCTGGCATCTTCGGCTCTACATCGCCCGCGAGATGAAGGGCAATCGCTTCAAAATTGCCGGTGGCAAGCCAAATGGAAAGGTTTCCTGGATGGTCACCGGCATCCGCCAGGATGCCTGGGCCAATGCTCACCGCATTCCGCCTGAGGAAGAAAAGCCTCCGCAGGAACGCGGCAAGTATCTGCACCCGGAGCTCTACGGCGCGAGCGCCGACAAGAACACCAACGCGATGTTGCAACATTAGTCGAACATCAACGGGTGACGTGCGCCTCGTCACCCGAACAACTACAACTGCTCCTACTCTTATTGCCGGGCTTGCCCCACACAGGCCGATTTGCTTGTGTGGGTGTTTTAGACCGGAACCATCAACCATCCCACCCATGAGCACGATGGTCTTGAAGGCGGTGCCCCATCCTTCTCGCCCCCGGTTGGCGAGAGCGTGGGCGCGGCCATCATACCTTCCACGTTTCCATCCAAGCCTCCCAAAGGCGGTGTTTCGCCTTGAAAGGAACCCTTGATATATGCCTCATCGCCACTCGTCAAATTGCCACAGTCGGAGCACGCGCCGGCTTTGTAAATTCACACTCCACGCGTCTGTACGGACGCGCGTGATTGAGATAAGCTAATCGCCGGATGGCTGCAGCGATGCCCGCCTGATGATTAAGCCAGTGTCGCGCGAAAAGCACTACCTTCGTTTTCCTCCTTATGGTTCTTGATTAGCATGGAAACCCTCCGATGGCTGCAACAACATCTCCCTCCGTTGGCCCTGGACGCCGTCCGGTTGACCATATGGTTGTTCCTGCTGATGGTGATTTTTGTGCCCCTGGAAAGACTGTGTGCGGTTCATCCGCAGAAGGTCTTTCGTAGGGCATTCCATGTAGATCTGGGCTATTACTTCCTCAACAGTCTCTTGCCGAAAATGATGTTGGTGGCGCCTATGGCATTGCTTGCCTGGGGCCTGCGTTACGTTGTCCCGCACGGGCTGCACTCGTGGGTGGCTGGTTTGCCGCTGTGGGCGCGCCTGGCAGCGGCGCTGGTGGTTGGAGAATTCGGGTTCTACTGGGGGCATCGCTGGATGCACGAAATCCCCTTTTTATGGCGCTTCCATGCAATCCACCACAGCGCGGAGCAGATTGATTGGCTGGTCAATACCCGCGCGCATCCCTTGGACATCGTCTTCGTCCGTCTCTGCGGCTTCGTCCCCATGATTGCCTTAGGCTTGGCCCAACCCATGATGGGCAACCGGGTGGACGTGGTGCCGCTGCTTATCTTGCTCGTCGGCACTCTCTGGGGTTTCTTTATCCATGCCAATCTACGCTGGCGATTTGGCTGGTTGGGGTTGCTGATATCCACTCCCGCCTTTCACCATTGGCACCACACCAACGACGAGCACGTCAACAAGAACTACGCTTCCATGCTGCCCTGGCTGGATAAGATCTTCGGTACCTGGTATGTGCCGAAGCAGCAGTGGCCGGCAAAGTACGGCATTGACGGCCCTATGGCTGCTAATCTTGCGGAGCAACTCGTGCAACCTTTCCTGCCAGGTCAACGAGCCACCTCCCAGGAAAAATCTCTTGACACCATCTCCTAGCGCCTGCTAAGGTTGCCCCCGCTTTCCAGAAACGGCTTTTCAATTAGCCAACCGCTACATAGACAGAACCACCGTCGAGGATGGCTCGGCCCGCAGGCGAAAGAAATTAACTCAACATTAAGAAATAAGAAAGAGGATAGCTCCCAATGCTCTCAGGTAAGCAGGTAGCGGTGTACCGTCTTCGCAAGTCGGCCGTAACAGGCTTTGCGGCCTTGGCTTTTCTGGCCCTTGCCCTTTCCGTCCAAGCGCAGCAGAATCTTGTAACTAACGGCAGCTTCGAGCAGACCACCAACGGCCCGGGCCAGCTGGGCTACAACACCGACGTAACTGATTGGACGACGAACGGTTACAACTTCGTTTTCGCTTACGGGACGGGAGACACGACCGGCTCGAACGGCCAATATGGCAATGTCAGCTTCTGGGGACCGAACAACGGTTCGAACAATGGCTTCCCGGCGGGCAGCCCTGACGGCGGCAACTTTCTCGGCCTTGATGGCGCCTTTGACGTCGGCCCGCTCTCGCAAACAATCAACGGCCTGACCGTCGGCGACAACTACACCGTCAACTTCTGGTGGGCGGGAGCACAGCAGTTTGGCTTCAACGGCGCCACCACCGAGCAGTTGGAGGTCAGCCTGGGGAGTGAGAGCTTTTACACCGTTGTGCTACAGAACCCAAGTCACGGCTTTACCGGTTGGCAATATCAGTCGTTTACCTTCACCGCCGCCAACACCAGCGAAGCGCTCTCTTTCCTGGCCATCGGCACGCCGTCAGGCGTTCCGCCATTTTCGCTTCTGGACGGTGTGAGCTTGTACGCTGCATCCACCGTGCCGGAGCCGGGCACCTTGGCTATGATGATGGGCGGGCTCGGCACTCTAGGTTTCTTCCGATCGAAAAAGTGGTTCAAGCGCTAGTCCCGAAACTGCGGCGTGATACCAATCCGCAATTGTGGCAGTGTCGCGTAAGCGGCGCTGCCATTTTTGTCTTCGTCGGGTGCCCACATAAGCTGATTTTGCTTGTGTGGGTATTTCAGCCGGACAGGTTATCCGGCGATCATTCCGCGATTTTGCTCGCCAAAGTCTCTACTACCGCGATGTTTGGCAGCAGCTCCGGCGGCAGACTGTGCCGCTGCTGCAAATACGCGAGGCTGTTGTAACTGACCCAGACTCTATCCTCGGCATCTTGCCAGACCAGAATCTTAAGCGGCAGGTCAATGGCAATGCTGGGAGCGGCCAGCATCAGAGGTGTCCCAGCCTTGGGGCTGCCGAAGATAAGCAGCTTGGTGGGACGCATCTTCAGCCCCACTTTTTCGGCTTCGCCGCTATGGTCCACCAGCGCGAACAGCGCGACTCCCTTCGCTTGCAGAATCTGCTTCAGCTTCTCCACGGTCTGATCCACCGAGTGATGGCCGGGCACATTGACGATGCCGTCGCCAATCTGTGACGTCATGGATTTCTCCTCACCATTTCCAGAATCCGAGCGAGTAGAACTTCGGACCGAAACCAGATAAATCGTCATTGCCAGTCCGACCAATGCCAGAAAGAAGGCGACCGCGACGGGCTGAATAGAACCACGAGAGTAAGTTGTTTCGCCGCGATCGAGTTCCCGGATCAATCGCACATGATTCCATCCGGCAAAAACATTCACTGCCACTCCAACCGCGATTAGCGCCGTGCCAAACCATAGTGACGGTCCGGAAGACTGCGTGAAGTGGGTGTGTTGGACGGCCTGAAACTCTTGCAGGAAAAGTCCGAAGCGGGCGACCACGAATCCGAAGCCCATTAAAGCCAAACCGGTGCGAATCCAGGCAAGCAGGGTCCGCTCAGCGGCCAGGTAATCTGCCAAAGCGGCTTTAGGGTTCGTGTCGGTAGACATGCGGCTCGCGCGACCGCTGTTCAGCTTACACCAATACCCCCACGGAGCGATGCTCCAATTCATGCGCCACGGCGATCGACAATCGCCGTATGCCTTCGCGGATCTGCTCCGGCTGAGCGTTGGAGAAATTAAGCCGCATGTGCGAGCCGGTGTCGCCATTAGGGAAGAACGGCTCCCCGGGCACGAAGGCCACGTTCTGGCGAAGCGCCAGCTCCAGCAAGCGCGAAGAATCCACGCCCGGCGGCATCGTGACCCACAGGAAAAGGCCGCCCTGCGGGTGCGTCCAGGAAACCTCCGGCGGGAAGAAGTTGTGCAAGGCCGACAACATGGCATCGCGACGCTGCCTGTAGGTGCTGCGAATGAGCTTCACGTGCTCGTCGATGAAGCCGTCGCGCGCGGCTTCGTAGGTGACCATCTGGGTGAAGGTGCTGGTGTGCAGATCGGTGCTCTGCTTGATCTGTACCAGCTTGGCGATGACTTCGGCCGGCGCCACAATCCAGGCAACCCGCAATCCCGGCGCCAGCACTTTGGAAAACGTGCTCAGGTAGATCACGTTGCCCAGCTTGTAATCCTTGTCGCGCGCCAGGTTGGTGCGGTCCAGCACCACCAGCGGCGTAATGTGCTCGCCTTCATAGCGAAGCTGGCCATAGGGATCGTCTTCGATGATGGGGATGCCGTAGCGGTCGGAGAGTTCGACCAGTTGGTCACGCCGCCGGCGCGCCAGGGTTACCCCGCCCGGGTTCTGGAAGTTCGGCAGGATGTACATGAACTTCGGGCCGGAGCGCAGCGCCTGTTCCATGTTGCAGGTTTGCAGGCCGTCGTCGTCGACGGGCACGGTGACGTATTCGGCGCCCATCAGGTCGAAAGCCTGTAACGCGCCGAGGTAAGTCGGCGACTCCACCAGAATGCGGTCGCCGCGGTTGATGAGCAGCTTGGCGATCAGGTCCAGCGCCTGCTGCGAGCCCGAAGTAATGAGCACATTGTCGACGGTGGCAACAATGCCGTAGCGCGCCATTTGGGCGACGATGAACTCGCGCAGTGGCCGATAGCCCTCGGTTGGACCGTACTGCAAAGCTGTGGTCGGCTGCGTGGCCAGAACTCGCTGGCAGGCCTCTTGAAAGCGCGCTACTGGAAAGACTTCAGGAGCGGGCAAGCCGCCGGCAAAGGAGATGACCTCAGGACGTTGAGTGATCTTCAGCAGCTCGCGGATGACGGAACTTTTGACTGACTTGGTGCGCTGCGCGTAACGATGTGCCCAGGGCGCTGCCATACGACACCTCCGTTATTACGCTCAAGCCTAGAGCGGCGGAAGCATCGCTGTCTGTGATGGCGGACACGGCATCAAGTCAACCGGACGCAGCGCGCTCGGCATGTCCCCGGAGGGGGACGCGGTTAACTATTTGGCAACGTGATTGACAAGCGTGACAAAGGACGACACAATGCCAGACCAACTCAGGCCACCAATTTCATCGCTACACTCGAAGGTCGCGAAAGGACCGCTTATGCGCCGCGTTGCGTCGTCGTGGGCCCTGATTGTCTGCTCCTTGGTGATTGCTTCTGCCGGTTTCGCTCAGCAGGCTTCCATTACCGCCGTCCCCAACCTGATTCGTTTCGGAGGGACACTGAAGGATGCGCAGGGTGCGCCTCTCGCTTCGTCGACCGTGGGCCTCACCTTCGCCATCTACAAACAGCAGGATGGCGGTGCGGCGGTCTGGATGGAGACGCAGAGCGTCGCAACCGACGGCGGCGGCAACTACAGTGCGCTGCTGGGTAGCACCACAGCCGCCGGGTTGCCGGGCGATCTGTTCTCGCAACAAGAGCAGCGCTGGCTCGGCGTTCAGGTGCAGGGACAGGCGGAGGAGCCGCGCGTGCTGCTGGTCAGCGTGCCGTATGCATTCAAAGCGCACGAGGCGGAGACGCTCGGTGGCAAGAGCGTTTCTGACTTTGTGCTGGTGAACGGGGCAAGTTCCTCAGCGAACGGCACCAGCACGACTCAGACTGGTCCGAACACGGCGAACAGTCTGCCGGCAAGCGGCGGGGCCAGAAAGGGCGCAGCCAGCGCTGGGCCGACCAACTTCAGCGGCTCGACCACCGACCAGATTGTCGGCGTCACACAGACTGGTACCGGAGCGGGAGTCATAGCCTCGGCGCCCACGAAGGGTGTGGTGGGAACCGCGACCGCGACCACCGGCACGGCGATTGGCGTGGAAGGCGGGTCGGCAGGCTCAGGCGGATATGGAGTTTATGGCAATGTGACCTCTGCCACCGGAGCGACAGTAGGCGTCAAGGGCAATTCGCAGAGCAGCTCCGGGACCGGTGTGCGCGGTACGAACATCGCCACCAGCGGAGCGACAACGGGCGTCAGCGGCTACGTCGATAGTGCGGCGGGCACGGCGGGATCCTTTAACAACGCAGCCGGCGGCATGATTCTCAGCGGGCAAAACAATGGAGTAGTGAAATTCTCTGTCGACGGCAGCGGGAACATCACCTCGCAAGGGACGCTCAGCGGTATAGGGATCACTGGCACCACGAGCGCGGCCACCGGCGTGGGACTGACAGGGAACGCTACGAACACTACCGGCGCGAATACCGGCGTGATGGGCGAGACGGCCAGCATTCATGGTACTGGTGTCGGCGGTTATGCAAACACCACGACCGGCCAGAACGTAGGTGTTTACGGGCAAACGAACAGCAACAATGGCTGGGGCGTTTACGGTGAGGCCGACTCCACTAGCGGGCAAACTTTTGGCGTAGAAGGTAACAACCAGAGCGCCGGCCAGAATTCGTCCGGAGTTCTTGGCTATGAGAACAGTAGTACAGGCATGGTCTTTGGGGTCAACGGGCAGACCAACAGCACGACCAACTATGCCGCTGGCGTCTCTGGCTATGAGGGGGCATCAACGGGGTTGGTCTACGGCGTCGTTGGCGGCACGTCGAGCAGCGGCGACGGCGCCAGGGGTGTTTACGGATTCGATAGCGCCACGACAGGCCAGGTATACGGCGTAGCTGCGACCATTGAAAGCACCAGCCAGGGGGCCGCAGCGGTCAACGGAACTGCTGGCGCAACGACCGGCCAAGTGTACGGCGTCATTGGAAACACGGCGAGCAGCAGTGATGGCACTGCGGGGGTCACTGGATACGCCTCTGCGACGAGCGGACAAACCATCGGTGTGACGGGACAATCGTCCAGCGACAGCGGCACTGGTGTCCAGGGCATCGCGTACTCTTCGAGTGGCAATACCATAGGCGTGTCCGGCCAAAGTGCGAGCACTTCCGGAGCCGGTGTGATTGGAAATGCTGGTGCAGCTAGCGGTGTGGTTTTTGGGGTCAAGGGAGGGACTTCAAGTACTTCGGGCACAGGAGTACAAGGGATCGCCACCGCCGTCAGCGGTAATACAACTGGCGTCGCGGGCTGGAGTTATAGCCCGAGCGGAGTAGCAGGTTTTTTCGACAATTCTGCGGGCGGCTACATCCTCAGCGGTTCGGTTGGCACAGTTAATGAGTTTTTTGTTGATGGACAGGGCAACGGATTTTTCGCCGGCAATCTCAATGTCACCGGTACGCTCAGCAAAGGCGGCGGTTCCTTCAAAATCGACGATCCGCTCGATCCCGAAAACAAGTATCTCTCGCACTCCTTCGTCGAATCGCCCGACATGATGAACATCTACAACGGCCTCGTCCGCCTCGATGCGCGCGGCGAAGCCTGGGTCGAGCTGCCACAATATTTCGAGGCGCTCAACCGCGACTTCCGCTATCAACTGACTTCCGTCGGCGCGTCGCAACCGCGCTTGTACATCGCGAGCGAGGTCAACGGCAACCGCTTCAAGATTGCCGGCGGCAAAGCCAACTCGAAGGTCTCGTGGCAGGTCACCGGAATTCGTCAGGATGCCTGGGCCAACGCTCACCGAATTCCAACTGAGGAAGAAAAGCCTCTCGAGAAGCGCGGCACGTACTTGCATCCCGACGCGTTCGGCGCTAGCGCCAACAAGAACACCAACGCGATGCTACAACACTAGAGCGGTTGGTTGAGCTGGCCTTCAGAGGGTGTGTCGCAACCGGCCAAAAACTTAGCAGTCGAACAAACCGCTGGAAGGGCGATCGAACCAGCCGCGAAGCGGCGGGATGACGTTAGGCGTGGGCGTCAGCCCACGCTCAAAAGTGGAACAAAACCCGAGCCGCAGAGCGGCAAATTGGGTTGCGGCACAGTCTCTTCAGGCCTGTGTCCCAGCCGTTCCTTTCTCATCCCGAGCCCGCTTCGGCTGGCGACACCGGGCCTGCTTTGACTTTTTCAGCAAACGCGAAAGCGTCACCCGAACAACTGCAACTGCTCGTCCTCCAGCTTCACCGGGTGGGCACTCTGGCTGCGCGAGCTGAATTCGCGGCTAATGCCGTGCTTCTTGCGCAGCCGCGCCATCAGCTCCGAAATGCGCTTGCTGTATGCCTTGCTCACGAAGGCGCGCTCGGCAAATCGTTTGCGATAATCCGCCACCAGCTGCGGAAACTCTTTCTCCAGGAACGGCAGAAAGACGCTCGCCGAGCAGGGCTTCAGGAACAGCGGATTGGCATAAATATACTTGCCGCCGGCTTCTTTCGTCGCGCGCACCACCGCGTCCAGGGCGGCGGGCGAGTCGGTTATCCCCGGCAACACCGGCGCGCAAATCACTCCTGCGTTGAGTCCGGCGGCGCGCAACTCGCGTACTGCATTCAGTCGGAGATCGGGACGCGGTGCGCGGGGCTCCAGAATCCGTGCCAGCTTCACGTTCAGTGTGGTGACCGTAAGGTTCACGAACAGCGAATTGTGTTCGGCGACCCGCTTCAGCAACTCCACATCGCGCCCAACCAGGTCTGACTTGGTGACAATGCCGATTTCCAGCCCATGATGTAGCGCCAGCTCTTCCAGAATGCCGCGCGTCACTTCGAAGCGCTTTTCTGCCGGCTGATAGGGATCGGTCGCGGTGCCGATGGAGATCGACTCGCCGCGCTTCACCTTCTTCAGTTCCTGCCGCAGCAGCCACGCCGCCTCCTGCTTCACATAAATCTTGCGCTCGAAGTCCACGCCGTCGCGCATCTCCATGAACTCGTGGGTGTAGCGCGCATAACAATATTTGCAGGCAAACTCGCAGCCGCGGTAAGGATTGATCGTCCAGGTGAAGGGCATGCGCGCTGACGTGCAGCGGTTCAGCAGAGCGCGTGATGGCAAGGTGAAGTACTCAACCAGATGACCTTGCCGGATCGACTCGCCTTGGGAAGCGAGTTTGGCAATACCCACCAACGGCTGCGGCGGGTCTGGCTGCTCGACCTGTAGAAGCGCGGGATGCATGTGTCGAACCAGCGTTGCATTTTCGCTTTTTGTTCGCCATAACCATCCTACCGCCGAACGCGCCTCGGGTCAAGTCCTGAGTGACCACTGACCACTGCTACTTCAAGTGCTGCTCCAGAAACTCATCCGTCAGTTTCTGCGCGCTGGCCGCGTCCTCGGCCCGGTACGCCTGCTGATTGTTGGGGTTTTCGAAGCCATGTCCGGCGTCGGGGAAGATGTGGACATCGACTTTCTTGTCCAGAGCTTTCATCTCCGTCTCAAACTTATGCACGTCGGCGGCGGAAATGCCTTTGTCCTCGCCGCCAAAAATACCCAGAATCGAGGCATGGATCTTTTTCAGCGTGGTCTTGTCGCTGGCCAGGTGTCCGTAGTTGATGACCGCAACCTTCAGCTTGGGATCGGCGACTGCCAGGTCGAGCGCATAGCCGCCGCCCATGCACCACCCAATGGCACCCACATGTTTGCCGTAAACCGCCTTCAGCGATCGCAGGTAGGCTGTCGCCGCCAGCAGGTCGCGGTTGGCGCGGTCCTCGGGCACCCCGCGCATGATCTGGTGCGCTTCATCCGGAGTAGTCGCCAGCTGGCCGCGATAGAGGTCGATGGCCAGCGCGACATATCCCTGATCGGCGAAATTGGACGCCTGCTGCTTGACCCAGTCGTTCAGGCCCCACCATTCGTGGATGACCACCAGCGCGGGGAACGGTCCTTCGCCTTTCGGCATGTAGAGCGTTGCCTGTACCGTCTCATCGCCGCTGCGGTACGACACCGCTTGCGGCTCGGCGGCCATCGCCGTAATCGCAAGCAAACAGATCAATGCGGTCAACAATAGCGCTCGCATGGGAATCCTCCGGCAGATAGGTTAGCAGCTCAAGCGTCTTTCATCACGCCTCCATCACCCTCGGCCCCGATATTGAAAATCGTAATGTCGCCCCGAGCGGAGCGTAGTGGAGTCGAGGGACCCCTACTTACTGCCATGCCCTCCCGCTTCTGCTGGTGTGCCCCGTCCTAGCCATCCTTTGGCCAGGGCAGGACTTGGCAATAATGGGAAATCACCGGCAGTAGCCCAGAAAATCACTTGAACCCGGGATCCAGAATCTCGTCGGCGATGCACCACGCGCAATCGGGGTACGCTTTAGGTGATCGGACGTTACTCCGATTCCAGCACCAGGTAGCTCAATCCTCCCGAGCGTTCGATCTGGAGCACGATCGTGTCTCCCGGTTTCATCTTGCGCAGGTCCTGTTTCAATTGGGGCAGGTCGTGTACCGGCGTTCCATTGACCGCGTGAATGACGTCTCCCGGTTGCGGGCCCTCGCCCAGCAGGGTGCTGCTGGGAGTACGCGCGGCCACCAGTACGCCGTTGGGAATTCGCAGGTCGCCCAACGCATCGCGCAACTGGTCGTTGACGGTGACGGCGACGATGCCCAGGCGGTTCACCAGATTTTCCGGCCCGGTAACCATATCGGCGAAGCGCTCCGGATCGTCGGGCCGCTCGATCACTTTCACCGCGACGCTCTGTACCTGTCCGTTGCGCAGCACTCCAACCTCGACTTTCTGTCCGATCTTGTAGGGGTACAAATCAAGCGCGAAGTGCCGCACATCGCTGACCGGCTTGCCGCCCACGCTCACCACCACCTCGCCGACATTCAATCCTGCCCTGTCGGCAGACGAGCCGGGCACTATATCTTGCAGCAGCACACCCTGCGTTGTCGGCAAATGCAGGCCTTCCACCAGCTCCGGCGTAATGGTGCGTAGATACACGCCGATCTGTCCGCGATGCACGTGCCCCTCGGTGCGGATCTGGTCATACACGCTGCGCACTACATCGCTGGGAATGGCGAACCCCAGTCCTTCATTGCCTCCCGACTCCGACAGAATGAAGGTATTGATCCCTACCACATGACCATCGACGTCCACCAGCGGACCACCGCTGTTACCGGGGTTGATGGGCGCGTCCGTCTGAATGTAGATATCGGGTTTGTCCGGATCGATCAGGCGCGAGGTCGCGCTCACCACGCCCATGCTGACGGAGTTTTCCAGTCCCAGCGGGCTGCCGAACGCGAACACTACCTGCCCTTGCTTCAGATTGTTGGAGTCCGCCAGTTGCAGGATTGGCAGTCCTTTCACATCAATCTTGAGCACGGCCAGATCGCTTACGCGGTCGATGCCAACCAGCTTGGCCTCGATAGGCCCGTGGGGTGAAGTGTCCAGCTGCGCCGCAGTTTGCTTGTCCAGTCCTTGCAGCCGCACGCGGATTTTCTGCGCGCCCTCCACCACGTGCGCGTTAGTCACGATGTATCCATCCGGCGACAACACCACGCCGGCCCCGATTCCACGCTGCGCCTCCAGGTACGCGGTATCGTTCTTCTCCTCGTCCGTGGTCAAGCCAAATCCGGTGGTCAGCACTTGCACCACCGACTTGGTGACGGTGCTCGACAGCTGTTGCACCGACTCACTGAACACGTGCAGAGGATCGCTCTTGAGCAGCCTGGCCGAGTCTGCCGAGCGGGTTGGCTGCTCGGTTTGCGCCGTGCAGAGCACGGGCATCATCGCCAAACTGAGAACTACACACTCAAGCCAGGGGCGGCGTATCGGCATTCTTGTCCTTCTTCCACGTCTCGACTGGTGCGACGAGGCGGAAGCTCGCACACTCCATAAGATGAACTTCCAGACCTGAAGAGTCGCAGTTCCATTGATTTCTTTCGGCCCTTTCTGCTCTGCCAGAGTACTCCAACTCGCGCCGGGATGGGTTGGACAGTATGGGGGGCTTGGCGTTCTGCATTGCCCGTTTCGGGATCAAGCCGAAGCCCATTCCTATGGGAAGGTCAATTCTGCTCAGACCGCGAAAAGGCGTGCGATTAGAAAAAATACAGGCCTCGAATAAGGTCAAGCAATAGAGACCTGTTTTTATTCGGCACCGAATTCCCGCGAGCGGCGTCCCAATCTATCTGCGCTAGTCGAACCGTAATCCAGGCCTCAAGGGCCAGAGGAGAAATCATGAAGACCAGCACGAAAGACCAACTTACAGGCAGCTTCCACGAAATGAAGGGAGCAATCAAGAAGGGAGTTGCAAAGATCACGAATGACCGCAATTTGAAAGCCGAAGGGGTAGCCGAAACGAAGGCGGGCAAGGTTCAACAGCGGATGGGCCGGGCCAAAGAGAACGTCGCAAAGTTGAAAGGGCAACTGTCAGACCTGAAGAAGACATAGGCCTTTCTGGAGTAATCGGCAGAATCGAAAAAATCGAAGGGACGCCGTTCTCAACCAACGATAATGCGATGCAGGGTAGCAGATGGAAATACTCGCCAGCCGCAAGCTCACTGTAAATAAAGCGGAGTAGTGCAAGACGGAACGAGCGCCTGCCCACCTGTAGTCCCAATCGCCCTAGCCCCAGGCACTTGCCCGATGTTCAAACATCACAGACCTGTTTGCGAAGCCCCCGCTATACTGACAACATCCATTACTATGTAAGGAGTTGCCTAATGGCTACTGTCGCAGAACCGACTGCTCTTATGGAAGAAATCTCTGTTCATCCGCCAAAGCGCCTGTTGTATGGCCCAGGTCCGGGTCAGGTGCATCCTCGCGTCTATCAGGCGATGGCCCAGCCTATCGTTGGCCACCTGGACGCTTACTTCTTTCAAATCTCCACCGAGATCCAACGCCTGCTGCGCACCGTCTTCGGCACCAAGAACGAGATGACCTTCCTCATCTCCGCCACCGGTAGCGGCGGCATGGAAGCCGCAATCAGCAACTTTGTGCAGCAGGGAACCAAGGTCGCGGTCTTCGCTAACGGTTTCTTCTGCGATCGCCAGGCCGAGATGGCACGCCGCCAGGGTGGGGAAGTGGTTCGCTTCGAAAAACCCTGGGGCGAGGTCTTCAGCGACAAGGAAGCCACCGAATTTATCTTGCGCGAGAAGCCGCAGGTCGTGACCTATGTGCAGGCCGAGACCTCCGCCGGCGCCTTCCAGCGCGGCGAAGCCATCTGCAAAGCTGCGCATGATGTTGGCGCTCTGGTCATCGCCGACTGCGTGACCTCGCTGGGCGCAATGCCGGTCGAGGTCGACAAGACCGGAATCGATATCGCCTATAGCTGCTCGCAAAAGGGATTGAGCTGTCCTTCGGGGCTGTCTCCTATCACGGTGTCGCCGCGTGCGATGGAATGGCTCAAAGCTCGCACGACGCCGAATCGCTCCTGGTACTTCGATATCAAGCTGATCGCCGATTATCTGGTGGAGTCGCATCGCTATCACCACACCGCCTCGGCGACAATGTTTTACGGGCTGCGCGAAGGCCTGGCGCTGATCGAAGAAGAAGGCCTGGAGAACCGCTGGGAGCGCCATCACCAGGCGCACCTGGAATTCGTACGGCAGATCGAGGCGCTTGGACTGGAGATGCTGGTTGTGCCCGAGCACCGCATCTGGAACCTCAACACTCCCAAAGTGCCGCAAGGGGTTGACGACGCGAAAGTCCGCACCACGCTGCTGAACGAAAACGGCATCGAGATCGCGGGCGGCTTCGGACCGCTCGCCGGCAAGGTCTTCCGCGTGGGATTGATGGGTCCGCTGGCTACGACGGAGAGTGTGAACCACTTTGTCGAGTGCTTCGGCAAAGCGCTGCGCGGAGCGGGATACAAAGGCTGAACTTCTTCGCCGACTGTAGATTCTTGGGCGCCCTGTTCTAGCCTGTCCTTGGCTAGGGCGGGGCGCTAGCACCCTTGAGATAGCTACCTGGGCACGTTCGCGAGCTTGCCGGCAAGAAATTTGATCTCTTTATTAAAGAGCCATTTCATCCCTCCGGCGAAGAGCGAACAGCGGCTCTCCTACGCCGTTCCCAACCGCTTCAGCACGATCTCGCGAAACCCGCGGCTCAACGTCAGCTTGGTCCCGTCGCGCAGCAGGATCGCATAATCCCCGTACAGCGATGGCCGAAGGGTCTTGATGCGGTCTACATTCACCAGCGTCGAGCGATGTACCCGCAGGAACTGCCGATGTCCCAACCGCGTCTCCAGCGAGGTAATGGTCTCGCGCAGGATGTGGGTGTTGCCGCCGACGTGCAGGCAGACATAATTGCCCGCCGACTCAGCCCAGTCGATCTCGCCGGGCTTGAGGCAGACAATCTCGCCGTCGGCCTTAATGACGATCCGCTGCGGGGCATTCTGCCGCGAATCCAGTTCGCCCAGCAGGTTGAGGACGCGCCGCTGGAACATCCCTTCCGAGGGCTGCTGCAGCTGCTTGCGCGCGTGCTCCAGCGCCTCCGAAAGCCGCTGTTTCACTACCGGCTTCAGCAGATAGTCGAGCGCATGTATCTCGAAAGCCTTCATCGCGTAGCGGTCGTACGCGGTCACAAAAATCGTGAGCGGCATCTGCTCTGCCCCTAGCGCGGAGACCACGCCGAAGCCATCAATCTCCGGCATCTGAATGTCGAGGAAGACCAGGTCGGGCTTCTCGCGCTTGATGGTCGAGATGGCCGACTTGCCATCGCCGCACTCGGCCACGATCTCGAGATCAGGTTCTTCTTCCAACAGGCTGCGCAGGCGTTCACGCGCCAGGGCTTCATCGTCGCTAAGCAACACTCGAATGGGCATCGCTAATTCTGACCTCCTCGGAATAAGTGTGAAACGGTATGTGGATTTTGACGGTGCAGCCGCCACCGGGCGCATCTTCCAGCATCAGGCGGTGATCGTGGTTATAGAGCTGTTGCAGGCGGGCGCGGGTGTTGCGCAGGCCAACGCCCTCGCGCGGAATCTCGCCGCCGAAGCGCGTCAGCCCCAGTCCGTTGTCGCTGATTTCCATCCACAACTCGTCGAAGACCTGACGAGTGGTGATGTGAATATGACCGGGCGCGCGCCGCGGCCCAATGCCGTGCCGAATCGCGTTCTCCACCAGCGGCTGCAAGATCATGTTCGGCACCAGCGCCGACAAGGTGTTGCCGGCAATATCCATTTCCACCTGCAAGCGTTCCTGGAATCGCGTCTGCTGAATGTCGATGTACTTCTGAAGCACGGTAAGCTCGCGGCTCAGCGGGACCTCATGCACGCCCATCGCATCCAGCGAGAAGCGCAGCAGGTCGGCCAACTGGAGCGTCATGTTCTCCGCTGCCGGGCCGTCGTTGCGCGCCAGCGCGGCAATCGAATTCAGGGTGTTGAACAGGAAGTGCGGCTCCAGCTGGATCTTCAGCACCTCCAGTTGCGCGTGTGCCAGTTGCGCCTCCAACTGCGACGATTGCAGTTCGCGCTCGCGGTACTTGGCGTAGTAGCCGATCGCCTGCGTGATCAGCAGGATGTACCAGTAGCGTTGGAAGTCCATGAACGCGCGCGACAGCATGTGCGCGGAAAATGGCAGGTGCGCTTCAGGAGTCCAGGTGATGAACGGCTCCAGCCAGACGATGACCGTCGCCCCTACGATAGTGAGCACTATGCTGGCGCCGATGTGCAGGGGCAGGACAAGCTTCCAATTGCTGCGTTCGAAGGTGAATCGCCGCGACAGTGCATAGACCGGCGGCGTCAGCAATGACCACACAAACGAGATGGTCATGTTCCAGGCCAGCAGTTGCGCCCAGCTCTCCGGACTGCCGACCGATGCGGTGTAAACGTGCGCCCCAGCGGCACTCAGGAAGGCCAGCACCGTCCACAGGACAAAGCCGATGGCCCAGATACGGCCCCAGGCTTTGATTCCATCGAGCGTCAGCACACGTCGCGTCGCGTAACTGCGCCGCTTGCCGGACTCCGCGTAAAGCTCGGCGCTGACCGGGAGAACCAACTCTTTTGCCATGGTGAGCTACCTGTTCTGCGTTAAACCCCAATAAAACGGAGACGAGCTGCACCTACGAGGTGATAGACGAAGTTGCGGCAAAGATGTTTTCCTGAAAATGCGAGGCATCGCGCGGGAAGCACTAAAGAGCTATGATGACTTTGGTTCTCTGGTCGCAGAGGTGTCCGATTGCGGACATTTTGAAATCGATTCACCACGGAAACACGGAGAACACGGAGAGGATTTTTTCATAGAGCCTATGCGATGGATTGATTCGGAGATTGCAAGTCTGGGACCGACCAGGGAAAGTCATAGGGGCTCTGTCGCAACCTCGACTGAAATGCTCTGATGGGACGAAGTTGGCGTGTAACCAACTAACCTAGCAGCAACGCGGCGGCAGCGCAGTTAGCCCGGGGCGTAAGCCCCGGGTCGGAATGGAAAAATACCCCGAGCCGCGGCGCGGCGACAGCTCAAGCAAAAGGGTTATTCTAACTTCCTTTCCGCGTCCTCGGTGCCTCCGTGGTGAAATGGTTTTTATGCACGAACTCGGCATCGCCTCCTCCATCCTCGAATCTGTCCAGAAGGAAGCCGAACGCCATCCCGGCGCTCACATCTCGAAGGTCGGGGTTAAGATTGGAGAACTCGCCGGTGTTGATCGCGACTCGCTGCAATTCGGTTTCGAGGTCCTGGTGAAGGACACGGAGCTGGAGCCACTGGCGCTCGAACTGGAATTGATTCCGCGTGTGCAGCGTTGCTCGAAGTGCGCCTACGAATTTCGCATGACTGACTTTGACCCTCGCTGTCCGTTGTGCGGCGACATGGCCACCCAGTGCATCAGCGGGGAAGAGCTCGACATCGCCTACATGGAAGTGGACTGAATGGACCGCATCGCCGTCGAAAAGAAAGTCCTGAGCGAGAACCAGATTCTTGCCGAGCAGTTGCGCGAGCGCTATCGCCAGAATGGAGTGCTGTGCGTGAACTTGATCAGCTCTCCAGGCTCGGGCAAGACCACGTTGCTGGAACGAACGCTCGAGCGCATGGACAAGGGCAAACGGGTCGCCGTCCTCACCGGCGATCTGCAAACCGAAAACGATGCGCGGCGGCTGGCCAAGTTCGGCTTTCCAGTGCGGCAGATCACCACCGGCGGGACTTGCCATCTCGACGCCAAGATGATTGGGCGGCATCTGGAAGACTGGAAGCTGGAGAATCTCGGACTCGAAGATCTCGATCTCCTGATCGTAGAGAACGTCGGCAACCTGGTTTGTCCTTCAAGCTACGATCTCGGCGAAGATGCGAAGATCGTTCTCCTAAGCACCACCGAAGGCGAAGACAAGCCGCTCAAGTATCCTTCCATCTTCTTCAAGTCAGAGCTCATGCTCCTGACGAAGATCGACCTCCTACCGTATGTTCCGTTCAGCGCCGACCTGGCCCGCGAGAACGCCCGTCGCGTCCATCCCGGAATGGAGATCATCGACGTCTCCAGCACCACGGGCGAAGGCCTGGATCGCTGGATGGAATGGTTGAAGGCGCGGCAGGAAAAGGCCAGGTTGCAGGGCTTAGCTAGCTCCTGATCGACCACCGCTAACCTTGAGTCCCGCCCCCACATGGCCTAACATGGCCGCAGAAATGTTCTGCTAAGGTTGTGCACGGCCCCGGAGGGGCACACGTTTGCGCTCGGCCAAATTCCCCATCGCAGTCTTCGCTCTCTTACTGGCTGCAACCGCTCTCAAGGCGCAGCCCGTACCGCAGTTGAACCTGGAGAATCCAGGCTATCCCGTGACCGTGGAAGGGCAGGAGGTCCTGCGAATCTACGAGGGCATCGGCAGCTTCACGGCGCAGGACCGCTCCCAGGCCGCCTCCGAGCGCTTCGAGAAACTCATCTACGCTCCCGCCGCCGACCTCGCCAACATCGCCGCCGGCGATTCTGCTTACGGCACAGCGATAACGCTGGGCGACAACGTGCTGCTTGTGGTTACCGACGATGACGCCAGGCACTTCCACATGTCCCGGCAAGTGCTGGCAAACCTTTTCGCCAGACGAATTCGCGACGCCATCAGTGAAGCCCGGCTGCAACACAGCGCCCAATTCCTCATCCGGGCGGCGATCTACGCTGTTATTACGCTGGCACTTTATCTGCTGATTGTGTGGCTGGTGGTCCGCGCCACCCGTTGGCTGCTGACCGTATTGCGATCCATGGCGGCCGGCTTTAAAGGCATTCGCATCCAGCAATCGCAAATCATCGCGGGCGAGCGAATGGCTGCTGTTTTGATAGCCGGCGTCCAGCTGGTGCGCTTCCTTTTGCTCTTCGTGTTTACATGGATATTTCTCGCCACCGAGTTCAACTATTTCCCGTGGACCCGCGAACACGGCGCCCGCCTGCTGAGCTATATCGGCACCCCGGTCAAATTCATAGGCTTGGCGTTCTTGAACTATCTGCCGAACCTGTTGTACATCGTCGTCATTGTTGCGGCGATGTACTACCTGCTGAAGTTCGTCCAGGTGTTGACGCGCGAAGTGGAGCGCGGCAACATTCGCATTTCCGGCTTCTATCCTGAGTGGTCGCAACCCACCTACAAGATTGTTCGCTTCCTGCTCTTCGCCTTCACCGCGGTCATCATTTATCCATATTTGCCGGGCGAAAACTCGCCAGCCTTCAAAGGCGTCGGCATCTTCATCGGCGTGCTGTTCTCCTTGGGATCCACGTCGGCGGTGGCCAACGTTGTCGCCGGGGTCATTCTGATCTACACGCGCGGCTTTCGCGTGGGCGACTGGGTGAAGATTGGCGACAACATGGGAGAGGTAACTGTCCAAACCATGCTGGCCACACATGTCAAGACCATCAGGAACGAGGAGATCATCATTCCAAATTCCGTCGTCTTGGCCAGCTTTGTCACCAATTACAGTTTGCTGGCGCAGAATGATGGCCTTATCCTGCACACCTCCGTCACCATCGGCTACGACACTCCCTGGCGCAAGGTCCACGAGTTGCTGATTGAGGCAGCGTTGAAGACGAAGAACATCGTGCCGAGTCCAGCACCGTTCGTTCTGCAGAACGCCCTCGAGGACTCGTACGTGCAATATGAAATCAACGCCTACACCGACCATCCGCTGTTGATGGTTTATACCTACTCAGATCTGCACGCCAACATTCAGGACTGCTTTTACGCTGCCGGGGTCGAGATCATGTCGCCGGTATATCACTCGCTGCGCGATGGCAACCGCGCGGCAATCCCGGCAGAATATCTGCCGAAGGATTACCACCCTCGAGGATTTCGCATCGCAAAAGATGACGCGGCGCCAGGCGGGAAAAGTTAAAGCGCCCTTACGCTGCGGCCTCTGCATCGCCGTCGGGGTGTTCGCGCTGGCCGACGTGCATCTGTAGGTATTCCATTTGCTTGAGATAGGACTGGACCGGATTAGAGGCATCGCTGTATTGCTTGAACATCTGGGCGGCATTGATGAGCACCCAGAACAGGGACGGCAGGATAATCCACCACCGCCGAAGAATCGGTGTCCAGGGCGCGGAAAGCAGGATGACCAGGCAGGCGCCGCCGAAGTTGCTGGCTAAAGCCTGCGATACCGAAGTTCGGGGATCGTTTTTCTGGAGCATCTGGAGGTACAGACGTGACCACCAGTCCATCCAAAGCTGCTCGTTGAAAATCCGCGCCTGGATGTCCGCCAACGCCGCTTGCTGTTGCGGGCCCTGCGGTAAGGACTGGGCATATTGCAGAAGTTGGGCATATTCCGCTTGGTCGGTGATCGGCACCAGATTGTCGGGCGCGGCGCTTCCCAGATAAGCGATCAGCAGCCTTCGCCAGTTCGCGTCGCGCCAGTAGGGCACTCCCTGCACCGGCCCGCCTGGAGCTTGTGCCTGAGTCTGCGCCTGTGCCTGCTCCTGAGGTCCCGGGCTCGAAGCCGCTGCTTGAGCTGCAACTTTTGCGTTTCTATAACCGGTGATGCCACCGATGATTCCGCCAATGAGCGCTCCGGCCAAGGAGCTAACGGTGAAGCCAGCCACAAACGCCGCGAACACCAGGATTCCAATCTTGGTCTGGTAGCCAAAATAATTCGGACTCCAAAACTCATTCCAGAGTTCGCCATGCTGAAGTGCGACTACCAACAGCACACAACCACCCGGAACAAGGTTGGCAACCAGTCCGAAGAACCTGTTGAGCAGCACCTTGGCCAAGTCCATGGGAAGTCCTTTTCCGCGTCAGCAAGAGGCGCTACATAATCGCCGTCGGGGGCGCCGGCTCATCCGGCCTGCCGGCATTGGCCAGCGGCACCCGGATCATCACGATCGCCAGGATCACCAGCACAATGAATCCAGAAAACACGCTGGGATGCTGGAAGATCACCGGCAACGGCCACTGCTTGTAGCGGAAGACAGCGATCACGATCCCCATCAGCGCCTCGCCCGCAATGAATCCCGAGGCGGTCAGCACTCCGGCATTCTCCACGCGGGCCTTCTGCGCGTCGTTGAAGTTCTTGCTGTCCCGAATCTTGTCGGTCAGCCAGCGGATCATGCCGCCGATGAAGATGGCGAAGGTCGTCTCCAGCGGAAGATACATGCCGACCGCGAACAGCATCGGACTTTTGACCTCGATCATGATCAGCGCCAGGCCCATCAGGATGCCGACGACGATCAGCGGCCAGGCCATTTCTCCGCCGACGATGCCGCGCGACAGCATGGCCATCAGGCCGGCTTGCGGCGCCGGCAGTTGAGGGTCACCGAAGCCGATGCCGCCGCTGTTGATATTAGCTTGGTTCAGTAACAGCAGCACCGGCAGCAACGCAAAGCTGGCGACGGTGACGCCCATGAAGTCGCCGATCTGCATCTTGCTGGGCGTGCCGCCGAGAATGTGTCCCACCTTGAGGTCCTGCAACATCTCGCCCGCCACCGCCGAGGAAATGCAAACCACGGCTGCCACGCCCAGTACGGCAGCAACGCCGTGAATGCCGGAGACACCCATCAGCACCATGAGAATTGCCGCGATGACCAGGGCGGCCAGGGTCAATCCGGAAATCGGATTATTCGAGGAGCCGATCATGCCGACTAGGTTGCCGGAGACGGCGGCGAAGAAGAAGCCGACGATCATCATGACGATCGCGGCGACCATGCCCGGCCCCCACGCGTCCGCATAGCTCTTGTACAGAAAGACCATCGCGATCAGCACGACGAACAGGCCAGTGAAAACAAATTTGGCATTCAGATCCCGTCCGGTGCGAGCGGTGTCGGCGTGAGCGGAAGCGGACTTCTTCAAGTCGGATACGGCGCGCGCCATGCCGATGCCCAGGCTCTTGCGCATTCGGAAGAGCGTGAAACAGGCGCCGACCAGCATGCCGCCGACGGCGATCGGGCGAACGATAAAGCTCCAGACCGCTCCCGCCTGTCCTGCCCAGAATGCATTGTTCGGCATCGTCGTCCCCGCAGGTGCGAACTGAGCGACCAGCGTGGGACCGCCAAGGAACAGGATGAGCGGAACCAGCAGTCCCCACGCGATGACGCCGCCGGCGAAGTTGAGTGAAGCCAGGCGCGGTCCGATGATGTAGCCCACGCCAAGGTAAGCCGGGCTGATGGCCGGAGCTGAGAGCGTCGTCACGGCGCCCGCGGGCAGCTTGGGTGCCGTAGCGCTGCGGCCCATACGTACGAAGCTGGTGCCGATGTTGCCAACGTTCACGATGAAATCGCGGCTGGCGCTGAACAGACTAAACTGGCCAAGAAGATAAACGATGCCGCCGAATCCCATGTTGCCGAACAGGATTTTCGCTGCCCGGCTCCCCTGTTGACCCGCGATATGAATCTGCGACGCGGCCACCGACTCAGGGAAGGGAAGCTCAGGATCTTCGACCATGACACGGCGTAGCAGGGTGACGAAAAGAATGCCGAGCACGCCGCCCACCAGCATGAGGATGGACGACTTCCAGTAGGCATGCTCGAAGTCGAAGACCGGCCATGCCCCGGAGATGACAAATGCCGGGATGGTGAAGATAGCGCCAGCCGCAACCGATTCGCCGATTGAGCCCACGGTTCGGGCGATGTTCTCTTCCAGGATGGAGCCCTTCATGAGGCGCAACACCGCCATGCCGATCACGGCTGCGGGATACGTAGCGGCGATCGTCATTCCGGCGCGCAGGCCAAGATAGGCATTGGCAGCGCCCAGGATGACCGTCAGGATCAGGCCCAATAGCACGGCGCGAACGGTGAACTCCGGCATGCTGGTGTCGTCCGGAACGTAGGACCGAAACTTCCTGGTTGGAGCGGATGTGGTGGTGCTCATGAAGGCAGACCTCGCGCGGCGCACAAATTATAGCGACCGCGCAAGTTAGCACGCCAGCGGCATCGGGCACAAGTGCCGCGCCGGGCGGAAGGCACGGCCTGGTGCGGCAGGGGAGTCGATTGGGGATGCGCCCGGGTAGTGCGGACCTTCAGGTCCGCGTTCTCGGCCGCCCCCTGACAGCTTCCGCCGGTGGGATCGTTTCGATTCCACCGGCGGAAGGTTCTTTGTTACCATGCTGGACGCAGGCCTAAAGGCCTGCACTTCCCCGATCGCCAAGATTCAGGATTACCACTGATTACCACTATGGACTACCTTCTTAAGACCGAGCCTTCCGCATACTCTTTCGCCGACCTGCAACGAGACAGAGAAACCGTGTGGGACGGCGTATCGAATCCCACAGCCTTGCGGCATCTGCGGGAGATGAAACCTGGCGACGGCCTGATTATCTACGAGACCGGCGATCTTAAGACCGCCGTCGGTACCGCTTCGGTGATTTCCGTCGATCCCACCGATCCGCGCAATCCGGTGGTGAAAATCAAAGTGGGGAAGGCGATTGCGAAGCCGGTTTCGCTGGCCGAGATTAAGGCCAAGCCGATATTCGCCGATTCGCCGCTGGTGCGGCAGGGCAGACTGTCGGTGGTGCCGCTGACCGCCGTGCAGCACAAATTTATTGTGGGTGAATAGCCGCCTGTCGACGATGCGTTAGCGCTGCGTCAAACCACGGGTCGCCGATGCTTCGGTGAAATCTTGATGAATCCGCCGGAAGGTATCTCATCCAGCATTGCACCCGTTTCCTCAACCACATATACTGATTGGTCACGGTGCCTCGGGACCGGACTAAGCGTCAACCATCGCTTCCCGGGCCCGCCCGCACCGGTGACAGGGCTTCCAGCGACGCGAACCGCGTGCCGCATGGAACTGTTGGAGGTCGTCTTCAGCAGTTGTGAGACGCTAACTCGAACCCGGCGAGACCTGCGCGCCCGGCAACGCGCAGTGGCTTTTGCGCCCTTCCAAGTTCTCCTGCAAAGCATCTTCTCCGTTCTCTTTCCTTCCGATTGCAGGCTCTGCGGCACCTCTCTGGACAACATCTCCAGGATCCCCGTGTGCGAGGACTGCCTCGCCGAAATCGTTCCGGCGAGAGTGCCGCAGTGCGTAATCTGCGGCGACCGCCTGGCCAGTGCTCAATTGCTGAGGGGAGACGGCCTCTGCGCCAATTGCCGCGACTGTGCGCCGGAATTCGACCGGGCGGCCTCATTCGGCGAATACCGGGAGGGAGTGCGCGGACTCATCCAGCTGCTTAAGTACGAGAGCGTGACACCAGTTGCCGGTCCGCTGGGCGGAATGCTGGCCCAGGCCATCACTGAATTGCTCGCTGGTTGTGCCGATGCGACGCCGCTGCTGGTTCCGGTTCCACTGCATAAAAGCAGACGCCGTTCGCGCGGCTTCAATCAGTCTGAACTGATCGCACGCGCAGCGGCCCAGCGCCTTTCACAACGGCTGGAAGTAGCCTGCGGCGCTCTAGTCCGCCGGCGGGACACGGTTTCCCAGGTGGGACTCACGCGGGAAGAACGCATCGCCAACGTGCGCGACGCCTTTCGGGTTGCCGATGTGGCTGGAGTGCGGGGCCGCGACGTGATGTTGGTCGACGATGTGATGACTACGGGCACCACATTGTCAGAGTGCGCCCGCATCCTGAAGCAGGCAGGTGTCAGACGGGTTTGGGCCGCAACCGTGGCCCGCGCCTACGACGGAGCGGACTTGCGCCTGGCCGGCGATTCAACATCAGAAGAGAAGGAGGCAGCCGAAGTGCCTGTTAGCGCTTCGGTATAAAACAGCTCATGGCAATGCAGGCCCAGGGCGCAGCGCCGCGATACGGAAAGTCACTTGCCGGCTGCATGCATCATGCCCGCATGGCGGGCGACGAGCCGCCGCAGTGGGCGCCGATGCACGCTCCCGTGCTGGTGCTCAACGCCTCGTATGAGCCCATCAATGTTTGTGCCGCGCGCCGCGCCATCATCCTGGTGCTCAAAGGCGTGGCCATGATGGAAGAGGCCAATGGACACATTCTGCACGCCGCCCGCGTCGCCATGCGCGTGCCTTCGGTCATACGCCTGCTGGAGTACCGCCGCATTCCCCATCAGACGCGCGCCCTGTCGCGTAAGAATATCCTGCTGCGCGACCGCAACACCTGCCAATACTGCGGCAAGATCCTCGCCGCCGGCGAGTTGACGCTGGACCACGTCATCCCGCGTTCCCGCGGCGGAGCATCCACCTGGGAAAACCTGGTTGCCTGCTGCCACACGTGCAATCGCAGGAAGGGAAATCTGCTGCCCCACGAATCCAGCATGAAGCTGATGCGCGAGCCGCGCGCCTTCAACCTGCATACCAGTCGGCACATCATGCGCATGATGGGACGGTCCGATTCGAAGTGGCAGAAGTATCTGTTCTACTGAGCGAACAAGGCTGTATTTAGCTAGTTACTAGTTACTGCCTTTCTCACTGTTTCGGCGTCGTGGTTGTGCTGCTCGGCGCTTGTCCCGGCTGAGGCTGATCTCCCTTCGGGATTTCCTGGCCCTCGTACGTGATCTTCGATTTCGCCCCGTAGCGTTTATAGTTCTTGTACTTCACAACGTACCGCATCTTGACATCGTCGCCCGAGAAATGCAGCGTATCCTCGGCGTAGGTATAGGTGGGGAACCAGTACTTGCCGTCGATTTGTTCGCGCCAGGTAGTGAACTTGGGCGAGAGGTTTTCCTTCTCGGGATGTTTAGGGTTGTGGACCTGGGGAACGGTCTCGCCATAGGTTTTCACAATCTGGAAATCGTGATCGTCCACCCAGATGCGGCCCTGGAAATAACGTTCGCCCTTTTCGATCGTCTTGGGCGCGATGTCAAAGACGTAGGTTCCCAGCTCGTCTTCTGTTTGTTTGCCGACGTAGAGGACTTGATATTTGCCGATATCGTCGCTGGTGAGAACGAAGGGCAGGCGGTGCCGGATATCGTCGTAGTCGGACTGGGTCATGGTGACCCGCTGCAGACTGGACTGCGGAGCAAATGTTACTTCCTCGATGCGGCGTCCGCTGTCGTCGAAAAGAATGTCGCTCACCTGGTGGTATTGGCCATCCACGGTTTCGCCATCCAGCGTGTCAACCGTAACGTCCTGGGTGTAGGTGTATTGTTCGCGGGCAGTCTTGAACTGCTTTTCCTTGGCGGCAAACTGCTGGACGATGGCGTCAACGGTCGTGCCTGTTGGTTGCGAGGGATCGAGTTTGCCCTCGCCGCGGTCGTTCGCCGCCGCGGCCAGGGGAAGGCATAATGCCAGCAGCGGCAAAAACATTAACGCTTGACGGACAACGTTGCGGCAGCACTTCATACGGATCACCCTTCGCATTATTGTAATTGTATTCCGTGGCCGCGGCGCAGCTGGCAAGCAGCATTGTCGGGCGCGGCCCACCGCTTCCGGATATTTATTGACGAATTACCGAACCACCCATTTAACATGGTTATAAAGTGCAGGTATCTAATCCCCAGCAACGCATCGGCGTCATCAATGCGCTCCGCGCTTTCGCCGCGCTGGCAGTAGCCTGGGGCCACTTTTGCGGTGGGCAGGGAAAGTACCTCGGAATGACCGGCAAGTACGGATATCTGGGCGTCGACATCTTCTTTGTTATTTCCGGATTTGTGATTCCGTGGAGCCTGTATCGCTCGCGCTACGTTCTGCGCGACTATCCTCGCTTTGTGCTGAAGCGTAATGTGCGCCTGTATCCGCCGTACCTGGCGTCCATCGCCATCACCATCCTGGCTACGAACTTCGTGCTGGTGCCGCTGTTTCATATTCCGCGGATAACGATTACGGGACGCGATTTGCTGTGGCATTTCGGTTACCTGAACGACCTCGTGCATGTGCCCTGGGTCAACGTGGTGTATTGGACGCTGGCCATCGAGTTTCAGTGGTATCTGCTGATTGGCCTGGTACTGCCGCTGCTGGCCAGCCGCCGCAGTCTGGCGCGTTTCATTTCCATCTCGGTAATGACGCTGGCTTATTTCGCGTGTACTTCTGACAGACTGGTCTTCCACTACCTGCCGGTATTTCTTATCGGCGTGCTTGTGTTTCAGTACCGCGCGCAGATTATCGACTTCCGTCAGATGCTGGGCTTGATCGCGGTCATGGTTCTGGCGATGCTCAGGATGTCGGGTGTGCTGGTTCCACTGGTCGCGGTGCCCACCGGATTGCTGATTGCCGTTTCCACCTTCCACAGCCACGCCATGGACCGCGTAGGCGATGTCAGCTACTCGCTGTATCTGCTGCACCTGCCCATCGGCGTTAGCGTGATTGGCTTTCTCTCCCATTGGCTGCCGTATGCCAGTTGGTATTTAGGGCTGCTGGACGTAATTGGCGTGGCCGCATCCATGTGGGCGGCGTGGATCATGTATCAGATCATCGAAAAGCCGTCGCAGGACATGTCGTCCGCCATCCGCTTTGTCCACCGCTCGCAGCCGGTACCCCAGCCGGCCGTCGCCACCGCGGCGGAATAGCCTTCTTTCATCGCACACAGCAGGGTGACGCAGGTTACTGCCGTATCGCCCGTCCCGGTGCTCTTCTATACGCGAGGCTCTTAGCTCCTAGCCCTTAGCTCTTAGCGGGACGCTCGCCGGTTACTAACAGCTAAAAGCTAAGAGCTAAGAGCCCACCACGTGCCCCGCAAAACTGGGAACGACACGTCGACGCAATGCAAGGAGAACAGCATGGCTGACAAGAAAGCAGATCTCGCTGGCCCGGGAATCGGCGACTACACAGAGCTGGAGCATGTGCTTCCGGCGGATTACAGCTCGCTGCTGTCACCCAAAGACACGCAGAGGGCGATCTTCGAAGTGAAGACCTACATCGAAGCCAACCTCTGCAAAGAATTGAACCTGATGATGGTCACCGTCCCGCTCATCGTTGACGAGGAGTCGGGCGTGAACGACTATCTCGACCGCGACGGCTCGCGCACTCCCATCCAGTTCCACATCTCGAACGATCGCGACAAACATCCCATCAACGCGCAGGTGGTGCAGGCGGCGACCAAGTGGAAGAGGATGGCCTTGAAGCAGTTCAACATGCAGCCCGGCGAAGGCCTCTGCACCGACATGCGCGCCGTGCGCAAAGACTACTTCCTCGACCACGACCACAGCGCCTATGTCGATCAGTGGGACTGGGAGCGCGTGATTACCGCCGAGCAGCGCAATCTCAGCTTCCTGAAAGGCGTGGTCAGCAAGATCTGGAAGGTGATGGTGGGCGCCGAGCGCTTTGCGCAGGAGATGTTCCCGCAGCTCGAACACGCGCGCTATCCCAACCTGCCGGAGACCCTGAAATTCCTCCACGCTGAGGAGATCCTCGACATGTATCCCGACCTGCCGCGTAAGCAGCGTGAGGCCGCGATCCTCCAGAAGTATCCGGCGGTATTCATCATCGGCATCGGCTGGACGCTGAAGGACGGCTATCCGCACGAGATGCGCGCCGCCGACTACGATGACTGGGTGACCGAGACGCGCTCCGACGACGGCCACATTCGGCACGGCTTGAACGGCGACATTCTGGCGTGGAACCCGGTGACCAGGCGGCGGCACGAGCTGTCGTCGATGGGCATTCGGGTGAACCCGGAATCACTGAAGAAGCAACTCGAACTGACGCATCAGATGGACTTCCTCAACTTCCCCTATCACAAGGCGATCGTCAATCACGAGATCCCGTTGAGCGTTGGTGGAGGTATTGGGCAGTCGCGGACGTTGATGCTGCTGCTGCGCAAAGCCCACCTGGGCGAAGTGAGCGTCACCGTGTGGCCGAAGGTGCTGAAAGAGATGTGCGCGAAGAAGAACATCCACGTGCTGAACTAAAGCAGTAGCCAATAGTCGGTTGCCAGCGGGCGCGGAGCAATCCGCGCCCAATTTGCGCCTCAGCGAACGGGGAGTCACAATTCGTCCCTCCCGATCCTGCGACTCTGCTCTCCCTCAGACATCCAATGTGGTAGCCTTTTAATGGGATAGAGTGCTCTGGCCGTGGCAGATTTCGCCTGCCAGGCCACAGTCTAAAGAGCCCCAACCAAGGAAAGACAGCATTGTTTAATAAACTTGCCGCCAAGGTATTCGGCACCAGCAACGAACGGGAAATCAAGCGCATCCTGCCCAGGGTGGACGAGATCAATGCTCTCGAGCCGGCAATGAAGCAGCTTACGGACGAGCAGCTCCGCGCCAAGACCGAAGAGTTCCGCCAGCGCATTCGCGAGCGCCTGGACGCGATCGAAGACGCTGACCAAAAGGATCAGGAGCTGAAGACCGCCCTGGACGAGATTCTGCCCGAGGCGTTCGCCGTGGTCCGGGAAGCCGGCTGGCGCGTGCTCCAGATGCGGCACTTCGATGTGCAGATGATCGGCGGCGTGGTGCTGCACCAGGGCAAGATCTCCGAGATGAAGACCGGCGAAGGTAAAACGCTGGTCGCAACTCTGCCGGTGTATCTCAACGCGCTCTCCGGGCGCGGGGTGCACGTGGTCACTGTCAATGACTACCTGGCCAAGCGCGACTCGGAGTGGATGGGCAAGCTCTACACCTTTCTGGGGCTGAGTGTCGGCGTCATTGTGCACGACCTCGACGACGTGCAGCGGCGCGAAGCGTACGCCGCCGATGTCACCTACGGCACCAACAACGAGTTTGGCTTCGACTACCTGCGCGACAACATGAAGTTTGATTTGAACGATTGCGTGCAGCGTGGGCACAACTTCGGCATCGTCGACGAAGTGGATTCCATCCTGATCGACGAGGCGCGAACCCCGCTGATCATCAGCGGCCAAAGCGAGGAGTCGACCGACAAGTATTACAAGGTGAACCGCATCATCCCGCAGCTGGAGATGGGTGAAGAGATCGACCGCGGGATGGGCGAAGACAAAGTCCTGACCGGCGACTATGTGGTCGACGAAAAGCACCGCACCATCACAGTTACCGATGTCGGGTGGGAAAAGGTTGAGCGGCTGCTGGGCATCGGTAACATCGCAGATCCCGAAAACTGGGACCTGAAGCACCATGTCGATACCGCGATCAAGGCCCATGCGCTGTACCGGCGCGATGTGGAGTACGTGGTGAAGGACGGGGAAGTCCTCATCGTCGACGAGTTCACCGGGCGATTGATGCCCGGGCGGCGCTGGTCGGACGGACTGCACCAGGCGGTGGAAGCCAAGGAGAACGTAAAGATCGAGCGCGAAAACCAGACGCTCGCCACTGTCACCTTCCAGAATTACTTCCGCATGTATAAGAAGCTGGCCGGCATGACTGGAACCGCTGAGACCGAAGCGGCCGAATTCGACAAGATCTACAAGCTGGAAGTGGTGGTCATCCCGACCAATAAGAACCTCCTGCGCATCGAGAACTCCGACGTTGTATACCGCACGGAGAAAGAGAAGTACTTCGCTGCGTCGGACGAGATCATTCGGCTGGCTGAAACTGGGCAGCCGGTGTTGGTGGGCACCACGTCAGTTGAAAAGTCGGAGCGGCTTTCCGACCTGCTGAAGAAAAAAGGCCTGAAGCACGTTGTGCTGAATGCCAAGTATCACGAGAAGGAAGCCGAGATTGTGGCGCAGGCCGGTCGTAAGGGCGCGATCACGATTGCCACCAACATGGCCGGCCGCGGTACCGACATTCTGCTGGGCGGCAATCCCGAGTTCATGGCCAAGCAGGAGCTGCTGAAGAAGGGACTGGCGCAGGCGCTGAAGGCCGTCGCCGGCGAAGTTTCGGCCAAGCCCGACGATCCCAGCATCTCTTACTTCTACTACGGTGGCGTCGAATACAAGGTTGATACGGCGAAGTGGAACGAAACCTTCCACCGCTACAAGCAGCTCACCGACGCCGAACACGATGAGGTCACTAATCTCGGCGGGCTGTTTATCTTCGGCACCGAACGTCACGAAGCGCGCCGTATTGACAACCAGCTTCGCGGAAGAGCCGGCCGTCAGGGCGATCCCGGTGCATCGCGCTTCTATCTGTCGCTGGAAGACGACCTGATGCGCATCTTCGCCAAGGAGTGGATCTCAAACCTGCTCCAACGACTGGGCATGGATGAAGGCGTGCCGATCGAGTCGCGGATGATTACTAAGCGGATTGAGGGAGCGCAGAAAGCGGTGGAAGGGCAGAACTTCGAGGCCCGCAAACATCTGCTGGAGTATGACGATGTGATGAACAAGCAGCGCCAGGCGGTGTATGCGCTGCGCCGGCAGTTGCTGGAGGGACTCGACCAGAAGGAACTGATTCTTGAGGATTATGTTCGCGACATTCTCGGCGGACTGCTCGACAAGTACGCAGGCAAGGACACGCGGCCCGAAGACTGGGACCTGAAGAGCCTGAAGAACCAGATCTTCACGCGATTTGGTGTGGACATCACAGCGGAAGGGGTCGATTCGGAGAAGCTGAACCGGCAGGAGCTGGGCGACGCGATCTTCGACAAGCTGAAAGAGCGCTACGAAGCCAAGGAGCAGCTGATCGGGCTGGAGGCGATGCGGCACCACGAGCGCATCATCATGCTGAGCGTGATCGACCAGCAATGGAAGGACCATCTGCTCAGCATGGACCATCTGCGCGAAGGCATTGGACTGCGCGGCTACGGACAGCACGATCCGCTGGTGGAGTACAAGCGCGAGTCGTTCGACATGTTCGAAGCCATGATGGAACGCTTCGAGGAAGAGACGGTCCGGTATCTGTACCTGATGCAGATCATCGAGGCGCCGCAGCGCCGTGAGCCGCAGACCGTTAGCGCCGGAGGGGATTTCAACGGCGAGGCGGTGGGGACGTTCAGCACCGGACCTGCCCGCGGACGCGCGACCACATCGATGGATGACATGGAAGAGGCGTTCCAGCGCCGCAAGCGTCGCGAGCTGGAACAGGCGCGGATGGCGGGGGCGGGCGAGGCAGCGACGGTGCAGCAGGTCGTCCGCGGGGATAAGGTTGGACGCAACGATCCTTGCCCCTGCGGCAGTGGCAAGAAGTATAAGAAGTGCTGCGGAGCGTAGGAAGGCCGCTGCTCGCTTTTCGCCTTTCGCCCACAGATAACGCAGCAGTTTCTCTCCGCTGGAAGGTTTGGCACCGTGAAGCGACTGGAGGGTCGATGAGTTTCGACGGCCGCGTTATTGTCAGAGATCCAGACGTTCTCGGTGGAATGCCGGTCTTCCGCGGAACGCGCGTGCCGTTCAAGAACCTGCTCGATTATCTCGAAGGCGGTCACACGCTGGACGAGTTCCTGGAAGAATTCCCATCGGTGACGTGAGGCAGCCGTTGCCGCTCTGGAACATGCAAAAGAGCTGGTCATTGACCACGCGCGATGAGGCTCCTTATCGATGAGTGCTTGCCACGCGACTTGAAGCGACTGCTCACGCGACGCCAATGCCGAACCGTGCAGGAGATGGGCTAGTCAGGAAAGAAGAATGGCGAGCTGGTGTCGTTGGCGGAGGCCGGCTTCGATGTGCTGGTGACGATTGACCAAGGATTGGGGTACCAACAGAATCTGGCAAATCGCCAAATTGCGGTGTTGGTGTTTGATGGGCGATCGAATCAGATCGAGGACTTGGAACCTGCAGTACCAGCTGCCCTATCCGCCTTAGAGATTATCCTGCCCGGGCGGGTAGTTCGGGTTGGGAAGTAAATAGCCAACCCGCTGTGGAGAGGATGGGATGCGAC
>JBEKCJ010000010.1:0-64459 GCA_050014935.1 Candidatus Korobacteraceae bacterium | reverse complement strand
TTCCGGTGCCAATCAGGTTGATAGCAGGCGTGTACGGTAAGGCACCGTCCGTATAGATTCCTGTCGAGTCGATGCCTTCGCCGGCATTGTTGGCCAGATCGAACTTAATGGCGACGCTGGGAGTTATCGGAGCGTAACCAAGATATCCCCCGCTGCCGCCAAGCGCGGTTGGCCCGGCATTCTGGATGGTGAAGGTCATTCCGTCGGCGTGTGGGTTCGTCAACTGAAAGCTAAAGTCCTGGGTAAAAGCCTGGATATTCACCTTGGTCGCGTACCAGGCTGTCCCGGCCTCGCCTGTTCCGCCATCGGTCAATCGCAGGCGCGATCCATTCATGGTCGCAGTGCCATTCAGGAGCAGGCTGCTGGAATTGAGGCCGTTGCCGTAGTTAATCGACCCTCCGCCCCCACTGGTGATGGTATAGGCCCCTAACCCAATATCACTAGGGGTTACGCCTGTAGCAATCGCTATGGCGTTCACAGTGGTGGTAGCACTGACAATGAGTGGCGCCGTGTATACCGGGGATGACGAAGATGGAATGGAACCGTCGGTGGTGTAGTAAATGGTCGCTCCCGGGGTGGAATCCGAGATCACAACTGTTTGGGTCGAAGTATAGGTTCCGCCGGCGGGAGAAAAGGAAGGAGTCGCAGTTACTTCAGAAAGGATTCCGTAAACGCTAACTTGTCCGACTGCCCCAGCATATACTTTACCGTTTGCGACGGTTGGTGCGGCAAACTTGATGGGAAGGCCGACGCTGTCGCGCTCCCCGTTCAAGGAAGTGTTGTATAGTTCCGAGGCTAAGTTAGTGGCATCGTATGCATGCAGCACAGACTCATCGACGGTACTTGAATCCAGTCCCCAGAGGATTCCGTTCGTGTTGTTGTTCGCGGAGATGGCCAGCGCGGCTCCCGGCCAGTGAAAGCTGGTTGGCGAAGCCGAAGTTGCCGATGAGGACACCAGGCCGCTGCTCACGGTGAAGGCCTGTACGGGATTGTTCACCCATCCGAAATACAGATTTTCGTTCCAGTACGCCGGCAACGCCCACATGCCATCCGAAGAGCTGGTTATGGTCTGTATGATCTGAGAATTATTGTTGGGATTGTAGTGCCCCATGTTGTCACGGTTTACGAGATAGACATTGCCATCCTTCCCGCCACCAATCGCCTCATGCACGTAGGGCCCGGGCTGATCGGGCAGGAGCAACACTCCGCCGGCGGCAAGGTCTTTGTCATTCTCATCCAGGTAAGACTGGTTGTAAGGGGTAAAGTAGTCGCTCACGCTGAGGGTGGTACCGCTCAGCACCATTTTTATAATGCTGTCACCGAAATCTACTGGATTGCCGGAGGTGTCAAATGTGCCGTTGCCCGTCGAGAAAATAACGTTGCCGGAAGCGTCCGCGGTCAGGCCGGCGCCGCTCATCCAGATGCCGCCGTCTTCGCCATTGGGGGTCGATGCCCAAACCGCGCTCTGTTGCAGAGTGCTCTTGTTGTAGGCCATCACCCAACCGTGGAAGGGCGCATTGTCGCAATATGACGCCCAGGCAAGGTAGATCTCGCCATTACTGAGTAACAGGCCAGAACGCTGCAGCTCCATGACCGGCTCAAAGGTAAGTACGCCGTCGACACTGCCGGCCCCAGTACCCGGATAAGTTGCTTGTATGGCTACAGGTCCGCCGAACTTCTCTGCGCCCGTAGTGATATCGAGTGCGTGCAGGCGGTTAAAGAGAGTGCCGTTTTCCTTGGTCTCCGCCAGAACATAGATCGTATTCGTGCTGGCATCGATTACCGGCGTCCCGGTGACTCCATATTCCGGCACCACCGCCGTATCGCAGTTAACATCGGTAGTAGATATAGTCGTGATACCGTTTGCGGGGTTGATAAAACTGGTCTGCCACAGTGGCGAGCCATTCTCGCCGGTGTTGCTGTCGGCGTCAAGGGCGTAGACGCTATCGTTTTCGGTAGCTACGTAAAGGACGTTATGGACGCCTTTTCCCGGGATAGTTACGTTGGGAACATACAAAGGCTGCGCGTATACCTGGCCGTCGACGAAGGTAGTCCAAAGCTTTCCAAACCTCCGGACATTCACGTTAGACGTAGTAAGCTGGGTTTCTTGTAAATTCTGTCCCGTGCGGCCATTGTCGTTATGCTGAGTAAGGACCTGCACCTGTGCCAGGGCCACTCCGGAGCAACAGTGCAGCGCCATAAACAGCAGCCCGGCGCAGGCAGAAGACCTCGCTCCAAACTGCGGCCCCCGATGCACGATAAAGTTTCGCATAATGACCTCCCAGTCCTAGACTGCCAACGACCAACGACCACGTAATTCCTGATGAATCGCCACAGCCTGGACATCGCAGTCCAGGGCCACATTCGCGCCTAATCCGCTATCAAGACTGCTTCCAAATTGGTTGCGAAGTAGCGCAAAGGCGTATGTGCACACAGCCAGCGGTCAAGGGGTTCCAGCGTCCGATCAAGGGACAAGGGAACTGAGTTCTTGGGAAACAACTGTCCGTGGGATACGTCTACTAGTTTAAATCCAAAGCTCTCAGCCAGGACGGTGAACGTGCGCTCTTTATATAGGCGATCATGATACGTTTCCCCGCGAAGGTGAGCGATATGCTGTGTCCATGACAAGAAATAAGGCAAGAAGGTTATGTAGAGAATTCCCTGGTCTTTCAAAACGCGTCGGATCTCGCCCAGCGAGTCGCGATCGGACTTGACGTGCTCCAGAACTCCGAAGCTGATGACGCAATCAAAACTCTTGTCGGCGAAGGGGAGTTGATAGGCGTGGCGCAGGGGAACAACATCGATGGTCTGCTCGCGAATTATCGGGACTTCCTGGCCAAAGGTAGAATCATCAGCCTCCTGATTCTCAATATCGCAGGAAGTAACAGCGAACCCTCGCTGCCTAAGGAGATAGGTAATCTGGCCTTTGCCGCAGCCCCAGTCCAGAATACTCATCTCTTGAGCGGGTCTATTGGTTACGGCAGCCAGGATTTCGCCGAGGCACCGTATATGACGGGTATAAACAGCCTGGGTACTGTTGGCCAGGAAGCGATGGGACTCGCTCTTGGTTGCAACGGACTCCAAGTAGGGATCACGGGGAATTGGCGCGGACAAAGTTTTCCTGGCGGCGGAGACAATCTTCCGGAGATCGGGCACCGTGTGCTGGGCGACGCGGTCGGCTAACAAGGTCAGCGAAGGCACGGGTTTGTCTGGGAATTGGCTGGGCATCGCTGAAACCTTGGCTTTTATCCTGCGACGGGGCTAACGGTGCGGACCAACAAATGTTCATAGCCGGAAAGCACCAGCGCAACCAGGAGGAAGACAACTAACTTAGTGTCCAGGAGCGCATTGGTGCCGAACCAGAAGAGGATGCAAAAGCCGCACCACGGATACAATATGATACCGGAAAGGTGTCCTAACTTAATCGACCTCCAAACCCACCCGCACAAGAGACCATAAATGAAAAGGACCAGGGGCGACAGCCATCCGAAGTCAGCGAAGATATAACCGAATGCGCCGGACCAGATCCTGGTTCCGTCAAGGCCGGCCTGCCAGGTAGCGGCGAATTGAGAGTCCCACATATCGGCGTAAGACGGCCAGTGCATGAAGTCAGAAATGGGAAGAACGCTGTTGAGCGAGGTATTGAAGCTTACAAATGAACTGAGATACAAGCCGCTTCCGGTGTAGGGGTAATGTAAGCGGCCGTTGACCAGGGCAGCCAGCCGGTTATAGGACGAGACGGTATAGCCCAGGAGTGCGCTGACGAACGCATCCATGTCCTCGCTTCCTCGAGCCAATGACATCAGCGTAAACAGAGCGATTACTCCCACGGAAAGGACAATTGCCGCTTTCAGGGCAGTGCGGGTGCTCCATCGTCCCTCGCTGGTGCGTTGGACAAGATAGAGCAAGGCGCAGCCCGCCACCACGGGAATGAGCTCGCCGCGGGCCAGCTTGAGCAATGCGGAAATCAATACCAGCAAAATGCCGGCCGCGATGCTAAGGCTAATCGCCCAACGGGACCATCGGGAGCGAAGCTCGACCTGGCGATAGCGCCACATGGCCCACCAACAGATTCCCAGCAGCCACATGCTGGACAGTCCCAAGGGCTGACGGACATCGAGGGTGTCTTTGATCTGGGAGCCCTGCTGCAACAGGATCAAACCTACCAGCGCAGGATTGCCCTGAAGCAACAAGCCAATGGATGCCAGAGTGAAAGCCGAAGCGACGGCTATCGGCAGTAGCAGGAATGCGGTCGCGGGAAGCCGAGTCTTGATTCTTGTTAAGGGAGCAAAGACGGCGGGGAAAAAGGTGGCAACCACGCTGAGTCCCAGGATGAAAGCGCCGACGCACAATGCGTAAAGCAGCATCGAAGCTGGATCGAGGAACAACAAATCGCGCTCTTCCAGATAAGCGGTATACAAGCTGGGCGGAAGCATCCAGACCAGCACAAAAAAAGTGAACGACACCAGGGCAAGGCCATAAGGCGACAGCCAGGTGGCGCGTCCCGCCGGTATTTGAGTCAAGCCGTCGGTCACGGGGAAGGGCTCAGGATTGCTCTCGAAGCTGGAAGCATCGTGTTAGTTGTTCGCGGTCTAGATTTAAGCGAATCGGCGGCAGCGGCACAGCGATTCACCACGCATCGGTTCCTACAGAAGTGTGCCGGCGATCGGCGCGCAGCAGACTGTCCTTCCGGGTGAAAACCAGGTCAACAATCTCCAAGGCTTGATCCAAAGGGCGATAGCCACCATCGAGGATGTCGTAGAGGCTGAAGTTTTCGTTTGTCATGTATTCCATGATATCGGCGATTTCGGGAAGGCCGTCGACATAGGAAATGAGCCGCGTCTCCAGAATTACAATGTCGACCTTGTGGAGGGTTTCGGCAGCGCCCCGGAGTACGGAAAGTTCCTGACCTTCGGTGTCAATCTTTAGCAGCACCGGAGGCCGCAACTCGCGACCGGCGACCACTTGATCAACCGTGACGACGGGCACGACGCGGTGGTCGACGGCAGCCCGGGCCAAGGACGTTGTCTGCCGAGGATCGGCATGTATGTTGAGAGTAACCTCGCCTTTCGCAGCCCCCGCGGCTGCGAGCACATATTCGGTGTCGTAGGTGGACTTCAGGCGCTCCAGGTCGGGCTCGAACTCCTTGAGGGGCTCGACTAAATAAAATTTGCTGGTGGGGAATGCTTCATACAGATCGGGGGTGCCATAGGCCACACCAACATCGATGACCGTACCTGGGACGAAGTGCAATCTTTTCAAGTGGGAAAAAAATTCCGCGAAATTTCTTGTAGGGCGCCCGGAATTTACGAGCTTCACGCCCAGGCGCGCCAACACGTGGTCATTGAGCTTTTGGACGGAAATTCTGAGGAGCTCACGGGCGCGCAGGGTAGCAGGCTTGCTCATACGGAAACCGTTATACCATCCCTGACTGACCGAGGCGGCCGAACTGGGGGCTGCGTCCAAGATGGCCGCGGACGACCCTGGTTAACCCGTCAAAGGATTTCTGGCCGAGGGCATAGGCCGTGAGGCAATAGAAGTGAAACATGGGATACCTGGCGAAACCCATGCGTCCGTAAGCCCGGTAAAGCGCCATGAACTCAGGGAAGGGAAGGCCCAGCTGGCTCCTGATGTAGGGATAAAAATAGTTGGCGTAGTCACGCGTTACTTCGTCTACCAGGTTGATACCTTTGGTGACTTTAAGGTCGCCTATGATGGCAAGCGCTCCCGAGACCATGGTCAATAGAGCTTCAGGCGTATAGGAGCCGGGCATGTAAGTTCCGCGTTCGTTGCTGCTATTGCCGAACTCGGGCGGCTCATTGTTGCGGCACAGCACCAGAATGTGGGGGGTGAATACAGCGCACCGCGATGCGAGCGTGCTCGCGGTCAGGTGCAATTGATAGAAGAGAGTTCCGTCGAATTTAGCGGTTGCGGCGGCATAAGCGCTGTCGCGGTGAACGATGTAGCCGGAGATAACGCCTGAGCGGCGGAAGCAGACGGTGATGGCTTCGCGTCCCTCGGCGAAGCGCCGCTCTTCGTTAAAATATCGGACTGCCTGATTAATTTTCTCCGGTACTTCGTCGAACCAGGCATAACCTCGAAGCACCAAGCCGACATTATCGTAACGTTGCAAGATGCCGGCTACGGTGCCGAGAGCGCCCGGGCATAGCAGGTCATCGTTTCCCATGAAGAAACAGAATTCGCCAGTCGCTTTATCCACCAGGTTTCGGATATTCGCGTCATATCCAAGATTTCTGGCGTTTTCGTAATACAGCAACTGTCCAGGATGTCGCGCAGCATAGTCGCGAGCGAGGGCGGCAATCTGTTCCCGCTCGGGCGACGCATCCTCACAAACGACCACATTGAAGTCCGAATATTTCTGGGCAAAGATGGAATCCAGCAGAGCTGGCAGGTGCCGAGCGCGGTTAAACGCGGGAATACAGATGGAAAAAGTCGGTCTCATGCTTAGTGGCTGTGCTCGCTGATATCCGATAGAACTGGCGCGATCATCTGTTGCTGCGCTTCGGTATACTCAAGGTCGTCCCCCGATGACGACGCGCCGGCTGTTCATTAAGAACGCAGTTGCCAACCTTGGTCGAGGTGGCGCGACTGCGCTGGTAGCTGTGTTTTTGCCTCCGCTGCTGGTGCGCCATATGAGCACCGTCAGCTATGGCGTCTGGGTGCTGGTGCTGCAAGTTGCCGCCTATATCGGCTATCTGGACTTTGGCTTGCAGACAGCGATAGGCCGCTATATAGCATATGCCACGGAGCGGGGCGATTACCAACAGCGCAACTCCGTTTTCAGCACTGCTTTCGCGGGGCTGGTAGCCGCCGCCTTCGTAAGCCTGCTGCTACTGGTTGCGGCAGCGGCTGCTGTTCCTGCCGTTTTCCCCGGTATTCCTTCGGACACGATCCCGATAATGCGGTGGGCCCTCCTGATTCTAGGAACGTCGATCGCGCTTGGCTTGCCGGCGTCGGCGTGGGCGGGAGTCTTCATCGGCTTGCAGCGGTACGAGATTCCCGCTGTGGTGATCGGCGGAGCCAGGCTGATTTCGGCAGTCGGGGTTGTTATTGCGGCCTTTGCGGGCCGATCCGTAGTCACCATGGCGGCCATTATGGCGATCACGAATGTTTTGTCGTATGGGGTGCAGTATGCGGCGGCAAAACGGATCATACCGGACATCAAATTCAGGGCAAGCCAGGTGCGGCGGGCCACCGCCCATGAGCTACTGGGTTACTGCTTTGGGCTGACGGTGATGTCGTTTTCCATGCTGCTGGTAACCGGGTTCGACCTTATTCTGGTAGGCCGCTTCCAGTTCAATGCGGTCGCGGCGTACTCGGTTTCGGCTGCGATGATCACGTTCGTTGCCGGAGTGCTGTCCGCAATCCTGAACGTCATGATGCCGCATGCGGCGGCGCTGCATGCTCGTCAGAATCCAGAGGAGCTGGGCCGGCTGGTCATCCTCTCGACGCAAGTGGGAGTTATTCTGCTGATATTCACGGGAGTCCCACCGTTGATCTATGCCGCGCCAATATTAAGAGTATGGATCGGCCAGCAGTATGTGCAGACGGGACAACCGATCCTGGTAGTTTTATTGGTCGCGAATATGATCCGGCTGATCGGGCTGCCCTATGCAATCGTGCTGATTTCCGCGGGACAACAGCGACTAATAAAGGTCAGTCCATTGACAGAGGGAATCGCTAATCTGGCGGCCAGCATAGTCCTGGGAGCGGCGATGGGCGCGATTGGCGTTGCCCTGGGGACTTTGATTGGATCGGTGTTCAGCGTTACGGCGCATCTGTTCTATAGTATGCCGCGCACGTATGCGGAAATTAAGTTTTCCAGGAAGAAGTACCTATTGTCCGGTGTCTTGACGCCGCTGTTATGTGTGGTTCCACTATTGCTGGCGGGAGCGATTTCCGTGAGTGGGCGTCTGAACCCGGCATACCGCAATGGGTTGTTTCTGGCGTGCGTTGCCTTGTCCCTGGTGGGGAGTGCGATTCTGCTGAGACGTTCGAAGATGTTGCGCTTTGGAATGGGCAGGGCGGATCAGGACTCGGCGCTGGGCTGACATTCTGCTGAAAGACCCATAGAAGCGGATCCGTCGCGGCCTGAAGGCCGCTCGGGATGACAAGAATAAACGGCTTATCGGCACGACTGAAGTCATGCCCTGACACAAAGCTTTGCGGAGCGGATTTTTTCAGCGGCCTGCAAAGTCGGCCGGCGATGACAAAACTCAAAGGCCAGGGTCGAGCGAGCGGGAAGAGATGGGATCGATCAGCCGATCCACCAGGAGGCGGCGGGGATCGTGGGAGTCAAGACCCTGATAACCGGCTGCGAGCAGGATCCATACGCATCCAAAGGCAAAAGCAACCAAGGTGCCGAAAACAATAATGAAAAGCCGGGGAGGCCAGGACTTGGTCTCGGGTACGACGGGCTCATCCAGCACTTTGATCGAGGGGATTTCTTTAGCTTCCTGGACCTTCGCCAGCTCGTACTGCTTGGTCAGAACTTCAAAAATTGCCTCATCAATCTTGGCCCGACGGGCAAGGTCGTAGTAGGTGTTTCCGAGTAGCGGAAGCTGTTCGAGCGAGGGATAGAGCTGGTTATCGCTTAGGGTCGCGTTATCCGGAACATCGCCGGCGGCCCCACTCATCGTGGAGAGTTTGTTGCGCAACTCCGCGACCCGAGCGGAAGACGCCCGGACCCGGGAGTTTTGGGGGCCATAGATCTGCTCCAGGCCTTTCAACTCCGTTTCGGCGGCAATCAGTTGGCCCTGAAGGCTGGAGGCAGCCTCCATCATGGCTTTGCCCTCAATCTGGGGATCGAAGGTCTTGTTCTGGCTGGAGAAGAGGCTCAACTTCAGGGTCGCAGCGTCCAGTTCCTGCTTGACGGACAGCAAACGCCCTTCGAGAAAGACGCGCTCGCGATGGGCGGAGGAAGTGGTCAACTGAGAAATGCGGTTGTTCAGGTCGGTGACGTAAGCCTTGGCCAAGGCGGCCGCGCGGTCTGGATCGGAGTCTTCCACGGCAATGGTGATGATGCCGCTCTTCTTGTCTTCGGAAATGTTAGTGCGTTTTTCGAGGACCTTACGGGCGTCGTTGTAGCGTTTCTTAGAATAGACCTTGCGCAGATCAAACTGATTGATGAGGTCGTCCTGGATGGTCCTGCTTTCCAGTATGCCTACCATGGTAGCTCCGCTGGTGCGCAGGCCCAGCACATTGCTGGCTACGGCACCGATCGCGTCGCCGGCCTTGGCCGTTAAGGCCCCCAGCATCGCGGTATTCATGTCGGACTGATCAGGCGGCATCAGGCGGGCGACCGCTTCATATCGCTTTGGGATCAGGAAGGCGATCGCTGCTGAAATCACCAGGCCGGCAATCACGATCCTGAGCAGGGTACGCCGGTTAAGCCCGATGAGGTCTAGACCAAGCAGCATTTTCTCCGCGGCAGTCTGCGGAGGCAGAACATCAAGGTCGTGGGCTGATGTTGGGGAACTCTGTAGCGTAAAGGAGGATGACTCGTTCACAAGGGTATCTGCGGGTGTTGGAGTACCAAGTTTCGTGGTGATCGTATACCGCCGGGAAGGTCAATTGCAATGAGGAGGCACAGCTTCGCCATCCTCGCTTAGCGAGGCACATTCTTTCGGCTGAGAACCAGAGGAGTCCACGGGTTCGAAGAACGGAGCTGATTTAAGCCAGCGCGCCCCACAAACACGTGCAACTAAAGCTTGCACCCGCTGGGCTGGGGGAATGCACTAACTTTTTTCGGTTCATCATGTTGGCACGAGTACCAGGCCGGGTCAAGCGAAAAGTAGGGGCCATTATACCGCGCTCTGGGAGGAGATTCTGGTTTGCAATTCGGCGCAGATTCGTAGTGGGCTGAAGGGTCTGCGGTGAGAGCGATAGCGTGTTCGCGTGGTAGCTGCGCCGGCGCTCCCGGGCTCGGATGTTTTTCCTGCTTTACCGCAGGTTCACGAGACTGTTGCGAAACCCCGTGTCGCCGTTCTGCGGCTCGCATTTTGTCCCCATTCCGGCCGGGCCTCAGGGCCCCGGCTAACTTCATCCCGCCGCTGCGCTGCTGGTGAGCAGCTTCTGCTGTGCCCCTTCGTGTTCTACTGCTTTCGTGACGGGGTATGGACTGGCCAGAAGGTGAATTGCAGTCCGACCGCGACATTGGTCTGTGGAGTGGGGCTCACCAGAGGGAAGTTGAAGCGCTCGTACTGGACCATGGGTGAGACCTGTATCTCGCGTTTGACCAGCCAGTCGACGGTAGCGGAGACATCATTCAGCCCGCCTCCCCCAAGAAAAATCGGATCGTTGTACTGTCTGCGATAGCTGACCTGGATCTTCTTCTCACCCGAAAACCAATAAGTGCCCCAGGCCTGTATGCCATCGCCCATGCGGCCAATCCAGCTGCCCATAATGTCGCCGTAGGTGCGGTAGCCTTCCGGGTAATGCTCGTTGAAGTAGTAGGGGCCGACTCCGGGATATTGCGGAATGTTGGTGTAAATCCCCTCAACCCGAAGGTCCATATTGTGCATCTTGGGAAGCTGTGGCAGATAAATACCGGGATTCCAGGCGGACTGTTTGTAATAGGCGATGGGGTTCGGTTCGTCGTTGGCCATACCATCCGCGTAGAGAAGCAGCCAGTTACGCAAGCCGGGAATGCGATAAGAAAAGTTAAAGCCGGTGAAGCGCTTTCCGGGGTCGACTGGCTGAGCATTGCCGTGGCTGGACCAGGTGTGCAGCCAGGTAGCCAGCGTAGCCGGTCTGCCTTCGCCCGCCCATAGCACGGTGATGGTGACGCCGATCTCAAAATTCGGTGTCATTTTCAGACCGAGCTTATCTCCCCACATATAAGGCTGAGGATTGATGAGTTGAACTCCATTTCCGACGAGGGGGAACTCGGGATACGGTCCGCGCAGGTAGTACTGGCCGCCAACGCGCCCGACAAAGGCCTCATTGCGAATCATGCCCAGCCAGGCCAGCGGACCAGGAAGCTGATAGGGAGTAATACGCGCGACGCGAAGCATGGGCATGGCCTGAGCATTGTTGGAAAGCATGAGGGAGCCACCGGCGTCGGGTCCCCAGGACAGGCTTTGTTGCCCGAATGCCATTTGCCAGTTGGACATGTTCAGAGCCACGTAGGCTTCAATGGTGTTGAATTGATTCTCGCCGTAAAACGTAGGAACCGAATTCACCGGCATCTGGTCTACGTTGGCGATGGCTTGAGCGGTTGAGGAGCTGTAGGGCGCGATGGAAGCGGAGTGCTGGTACTCGCCCCGAATGTAGAAGGCCAGCGGGCCAGCCTCGGTACGCATGGAGGCCCCAACTACGGAGTTGAAGCCTTGACCATAGGGACGGCCGTAGTTGTTATAGAGGGTCTGAGCAAAGTGGTAGCTATCGGCCAAGGGCATTCCCATGATCTGAGTGGCGCTGGCATAGGCTGATTCCAGCTGGACGCCGACGTTGGAAGCACCGTCCAGATTCGCTAATTCAAGAGCAAATTCGCGACGCAATTCCCCCACCACTCGGCCCGTCTCAGTGTTAATTTCGGGATATCCGGTTTCCTCCTGAGCTTGCAAGGTGAGCCGGGCGCATTCCAGTCGCGATATCGGCCGAATGGCCTGCACGAACTTAGGCAGATAGCCCAAGGCAGCCAGTCGATCCAAGGCGGGATAGATCCAGCTATCGAGAGGAACGTAGGTTGTGCCCATGAAGCGGGGATCGGGGACCGCGGCTTCGGGATCTTTCACAAAGGTCCCCCAATTTGAGCTCTTGATCTCATTGGCGGCCCGGGCGCGGTAAATCTGGCGTCCCATGTACCAGCCAAGAGCGCTTCCAACCACGGCATCGGACACCCAATGTTTCTGGCCAACCACGCGGGCAACGCTGACGCCGGACGCTGTCCCGTAGGAAAGCAACTGGGTGACCCAACCGGGGTATTCGTGAGCAATAACAGTGGCTGCGGCCCAGCTTACGGCAGAGGTGTCGGAAGGGAAAGAATCGCCTCCGGAAAAGAAATCGCCGCGGTTGTTACCGGTGCCGGGCCGCTCGCGCCCGGCAATATATTTGAAGGCGGTGGCGTCGATATAAGCATCCAGCGCGGCTTCGCCGGCGAGCAAGCCGGTCTCGCGCTCGTGATCATCGTGATGCTTTTCGCCCAGGAGAAATAGCCCGGCCCCCGCGCCTAGCAAAATGCCCATCCCGGCATTGGAGGCGTTAGCCGCCAGATTGATGGTGCTGGTGCTCTTGGGGAGATGAGCTTCTATCTTGGTGTCGGTTCCGACCAGGATGGAGGTAGCGAAGATGGCAGGCACCACAAAGAAAAGGTTCTGCGACTGCATGCGAAAGGGAGTGGTGAGGAATGCCTGCTGGTCTTGCCAGATGTTTTTCGGCAGAGACTTGAGAGTTACATTGGACTCGCCATCGTCACTAGAAATGGACTTGGGCGGTTGAGTTGTCGGGGCAGGATTGGGCGCTGCCGACTGTGCGTGCGCGTAGCCCGCGAGCAAGCAGCAAAGGAGCGTGCCGCCTAATCTGGATGTACAGCGAAAGACCATTTAGTAATGCACAGCAACTGAGGCGGCGAGTGCCAAATTAGCAACCAGCTGCGCCGTTTCCAAAGTAGTCTTCCAGGCGGTGGATCCGCCGAGCGCTTTTTCGGGAACTACCAGAACATCTCCGGGCCGCAGCTTGGCGTTCAACACTCCGCCCTTGAACCAGCCGCTGCCCTGGGAAGACACCACGGAGCCATTGGCGCGGATAACATAGATGGCCTTCTTCAGGGCCAATTCCGTAGGGCCGCCCGCCTGCTGCAAATACCATTCGGCAGTCTTGCCGGGAACGAAGGTGATGGCCGTGGGATTGTAGACCTGTCCATAGGCCAGCACGAAGTTGGGTTTGCGGGGAATGGTGATGACGTCGCCTGCGCGCAGATAAATGTCAGCTGGAGTGTTTTCCCACTCCGTGACATCGCTGGAGATGGTTATTACCAGGCGTCCAGCGGCAGGTTCCGAGCGCAGCCGGGCTAGGGTTTGGCTTTGCTGCTGTTGCAAGGCCTGCAAGATGGCTGCCTGATCCTGTCCCGTACTGCCGGGAGAAAAGCGCACTGTGGAGGTGGAAGCTTCGATGCGGCGAATCAGCTCCTGGCGGCCTTTTTCTTCCAACTGGCGGACCTCGACGCGCTCCAGGACGGCGCCGACGGGATAGGCGGTCTCGCGGAACCCACCGGAGCGTCTGATCAAGGAACTAAGGCGCTCGCCCTCGTTGATTCCGTAGCTGCCTGGAAACTTCACTTCACCTTTGACGGTGGCAGAGCGTCCAATGTCGGCCCAGCCGGGAATCTGGAGGATGGTGAGGACGTCGCCGGGCTTAAGCGCAGCATCCGCCGAAGTATCGCCGGAGACGGCAGCGCCAATCTTGATCTCCTGCTGGTTGGTGACCACTTGCTGGCCATTCTCGACTTTGTAGCTGGCCAGGTCCGCAGTCTGAAGATAGGCGCTCCGCCTGAAGCCGCCCGCCATTCGCACGAGGTCACCCGCTGTCATGCCACCGCTCATCGGGTATTCGCCGGGACGCAGGACGTCGCCATAAATCCTGACCTTGGGCGGATCGATTTCGTAACGGCCGAAGATCCAGATGGTATCGAACTGCTGGAGCGTCACCGTCTCGTCTCCGGCAAGGGCGCCAGCCAGGTCTACCGCAATGGTCTCGGGACGAAAATCGGGAGGCTCCAGACGAATGATTTCCGCGTGGTTGGAAGGCTCGGGCAGCACCTCCTGGTAGGAATGGAGCACGTCCGTAATCTTCATGCCCACCTTGAACGGATACGTTCCGGGGCGATAGACGTGGCCTTGCAGATAGACGGCCTTGTCGCTATAGGGAAGAATGGGCGCAACTGAGACACGGTCGCCATCCTGCACGGCGAAGGGCTGCACCACGGCGACCTGAGACTTTGGATCGGGGGATGCGGCCAGCTTTGCCTCGAGAACCACGCGCTTCTCATGAGCATCGATGCGTTCGACCTTAATCTCACCCAAGGCAGCCGCGACCGATACACCACCGGCCATGGTGAGCAGCTCGGAGAGCTGGGTCTCGCCTTTGAGTTCGTATACAGCGGGCCGGCGCACCATTCCGGTGACTGCGACGAGCGGCCCGACAGGCGGAACCAGGATGGTGTCGCCGGGCTCCAGGTGCTCAATGGCTTTGCGCACGCCGTTCAGCAGCAGATCGTAAAGATCCATTTCGCTGATGAGCTGCTGTCCACGGTAATGCTTGACCACGCGCAACGAGCCAGTAGAGGTAGGTCCGCCGGCAGCATAGAGAGCGTTCAGCGGCGTGGAGAGCGAGCTGATGTCGTAAGCTCCGGGGCGCTGCACATCTCCGACAACGTAGACCCTGACGGTATGCAGGCGAGTGACGGAGAGATCGACATGGGCGTCGTGGTACTGCGGCGCGAGCGCGGCTTGGACTTCTTTCTGGGCCTGGGCCAAGGTGAGGCCAGCCACCACGACCGGTCCGGCCTCAGGCAAAGAGATACGGCCTTCGCGATCGACGACGCGAGTGATCCGCTGAGTGACGCCTCCCCAGGTGTTGATGGTGAGGTTATCGCCGGGCCCCAGGACGTAGTCGGGGCCTGCGGGCATGTCCATGGGGAAGTTGCGCATGCCGACAACATCGGGGCGGAAGATGTCTGCTCCGAAGCGCTTCAGGGTCTTAGGCTGCTGAGGAAACTGGGTGTAGAGATCGCGGGTGGAAGGAAGACTGGGATATGGATTCTTCTTGCGTATGGTCTTGGGATTCAAGGTGGAATCGTCGTAGCGCGGCTGGGGCGGCTGCGGGCTTAAGTTGCCAGTGGTCCGTTCACCCTGCCGAGTCCCGGAGACTCCGGCACCGGAAGTCCCCGATTCAGCTGCTCCCGAAGGCGCTCCTTCCGGGTTGTACTCGTGCGCTCCGGCTCCCTGGGGCGATGTTCCCGGAGGCATCATCTCCGGATTGATGTTCTCGCGCCCTTCTGCCTGCTGAGGCAAGGTGGGGTTGACACCGGTTCCGCGCAGCGTTCGGGCTTCGTCTTCGGAAATGTAACCTAACTCCACCAGCGAGCGAATGGCATCGTTTCTGAACTGAGGATCGGCCTGCAAACGCTGATACACCACGTCGTCGGTGACCGCCTGCTCATCCACCAGGCTGCCCTCGTCGCTCATGCGCTGAATCAACAGAAGCCGCAACTGGTCCATGACCTCGGGCCGGCTCTGGAGGAAATTCCGCAGCGCTACGTTCGAGCTGGCGGCGCTGGAAGCCAATGGATTGGTGGAAGATAGCCCTTGCTGGTTTTGCTGGCTGGAGCTCTGGGCATCGGTGATGCTGGGGGCCGTCAATCCGCCGGAGGCGCCGGGAGTGGTGGAGGAATCCTGATCGGTGCTTTGCCCATAGGCCGCCGCGGCTGAGAGGCACAAGACGGCAACCAGGACAGCGGTACGGTATGTCTGCAAAATTCTCATTTCCGATGTTTCCTCGCGTTGCAGCTCCGCCAAGATGCGGTCGCCGTCGCCAGGGAAAAACGGCTTCCGGCGACCCATTTGCCAAGCAGGAGATAGCGCTACAAATCGATGAATTGTGGCTAGATTAGTGTGCTCGAAAGCTTATGGTAACAAAATGGTCATCGTCAAGAAAAACCTTGCAGCCCCTGTCCGTAAGTTACTGCGTGGGCCGCTCAAAGAGTCTGGAATCAATTGCGGCGTTTACCTGCATTGCGGTGAGGGTCATGGTCATCTGCGGACGGCCTGCTTCGCTGAACAGCGCATACTTTGTGGGATAGTTCAGGCCGCCGAAACTTTTCCAGTCCGCGTAGGCCATGGTCTGAACGATCCCGCCGGCCTGTGACATGTCGGAGTAGCGTTCCTGCAAGAGTTTGCCGTCGGCTGCGATCCACCAGCGGGTGGGTACGCCGTCGGCCTCAACGTTGACTACGGTAGCTTCGGCGTTGCCAACCTTTTCATGGCCGCTGGCAACGAAGACGTATTTCGGGTCGTTGATGCGTTGCAGAATGTTGATAAAGTCATGCTTCAGCGACGCATCCATAGCGGCCCGCTGAGTTGGAGAAACATTCCGCAGCCGGCCGTCCTCTACCAGGAACGCGTCGGCGGGAGTTACCACGAGTAGGGTATTGCCCTGCGACAGCGTCATCCTCTGCGCCTGCTTGTTGGGATAAACGATGCTCTGCTCGAGCTCGATGTGCTGGCCCTGTCGCAGGGCAACCACGGTCTGCCGCAAACTCTTAACCGCGTTCACCTTGGCCGGCCCTCCCATGGCCTGTAAGAACCTGGCGGCGGCAGCCTTGCCTTCAGCATTGCTGGTGGTGGGCCCAAAGTTAAGAACCAGCTGCGAGCCAGACGGCTTTGGCGCCGAATTCTGCGGCTTGGTGGATGTTTGCTGGCAGATCAGGAAACCCAGTGGCAGGAGAGCGAGTGCGACGAAGGAGGCAATGCGGCGAAGAGTGGTCATGGGTTTGTGCGTGTCAGCCTCGATCGTCCCCGTGGATCGCTACGAGGTTTGGTACGCGAGAAGTTGGTGGGCGGTGCAGGACTCGAACCTGCGACCTTCTGGGTGTAAACCAGACGCTCTAACCAACTGAGCTAACCGCCCCTCGTACGCGGATGGGCAAATAGTTGTAGACGAAGGCGACCAATCGAGTGTACATGAGGCGCGCGAGCGGGGTAAATGAGCGATGGCTCTAGCTCGTCGTCGTGAACTCGACAAGCAATTGCAGGCGCTGGCGGGCGTGTCCGCTGTCAATGGCGTAGGCGGCCAGGGGAACGCCTTCGCTGATGCGATCGGCGTGGCCTGCGGCTACCAGCGCGGCGGCAGCATTCAGCAAGACAACATCGCGGCGCGGAGAACGCTCGCCGTCAAGGATGGCGCGGATGATGGCTGCGTTCTGCGCGGCGTCGCCGCCGGCAATGTCGTCCAACGAACCCCGTTGCAGGCTAAAGTCTTCGGGCGCGACTTCGTATACGCGCACCTGGCCGTTGCGAACCTCGGCAATCTTACTTGGTCCGGTGATGGTGATCTCGTCAAGCCCGTCGCGTCCGTGGACAACGAGCGCGCGGCGGGCGCCAAGTTCGCTGAGCGCCTCGGCCAATTTTTCCACCAGGTCGGCGGAATAGACTCCCACCACTTGTGCCGACGCCTTTGCGGGATTGGTGAGCGGCCCCAGCAGATTGAAGACTGTGCGCAGGCGCAACTCGCGGCGGGCGGGCTGCACATACTTCATTGCAGAGTGCATGGCCGGCGCGTAGAGAAACGCGATTCCCGTTTCCTGCAGGCATGCGGCGACCCGCGCCGGCGGCAGGCCGATGTTGACTCCCAGCGCCTCCATCACGTCGGCGGAGCCGCATTTGGAGCTGATGCTGCGGTTGCCATGTTTGGCCACGCGGACACCGGCGCCGGCGATGGTCAGGGCGGTCGCAGTCGAGATGTTGAAGGTGCCGCTGGTATCACCGCCGGTGCCGCAGGTGTCGACCAGCGCGTCGCGCCCGGTGCCGCTAAGGTCGAGGGCCTCGCCGTCGTCGGATTCGAGCGGCGTGGCTTCGGCGCGGATGGCTTCTGCGAAGCCGACGATCTCCTCCACGGTTTCGCCCTTCATGTGCAGAGCGACCAGCAGCGCCCCGATCTGGGCGTCGGTGGCTTCGCCGCGCAGGATTTGCGCCATCACGTCGCGCGCTTCTTCGCGAGTGAGAGAGGTGCGATGGTTCGCGAGCTTGTGGAGAGCGTCGAGGATCATGGAGGGCCCCAGCTAGCTTAGCATTCAGCGGGATCGGCTTTTCGCCGTTCGCTCTTCGCCTTTCGCCAGATGCGGGGGTTGTCGCAGGGCCAGCAACCAGTTCTCGCCGACCCTCCTGTGGTGTCGAACATGCGATATTGGTAGCGTGAGATTTCGTACTACGTTGCTGCTGGCGCTGTTGACCCTAGGGGATGTGAGTTCGCAGGCGCAGCACACCTATCTCGGCATGGATCGCAATGACTATCCCGGCGACGCCGGCATGATGGCGTTGCACAAGACATTCGCATTCACCGGATACTGGCTGAACAATCCTCCCGGTGCGAATCGCGATACTTGGCGGGGCAAGCGGAAGTCGATTGAGACCATGGGCTACGGCTTCCTGTTGCTGTTCAATGGACGCGAATATGCGCAGCTTAAGGCATTGGGCAATGCCGCGCGCGTGGGAACGAACGATGCGGCGGCGGCGGTGCGCTCTGCTCAGCAAGAGGGCTTTGCCAAGGGCGCGATCATTTTTCTGGATCAGGAGCAGGGCGGGCGCATGTTGCCGGAGCAGCGCGCCTACATTCATGCCTGGGTGGATGGCGTGACGCGCGCAGGTTATGGCGCGGGAATCTACTGTTCGGGAATTCCGTTTCGCGAGTCAGCCGGGGTGTCGGTGGTGACGGCCAACGATATTCGCGAGCACGCGGGCAAACGGGAGATACATTTCTTCATCAGCAACGATCAGTGCCCGCCGTCAGCGGGCTGCGCTTTTGGGCGGTCGCGGGTGAGCCCTGGCGATAGCGGAGTGTCATTCGCCGACGCGTGGCAGTTTGCGCAATCTCCACTGCGTCCCGAGATGACGGCGGCTTGCCGCCAAAGTTACGCGCCGGATGGAAATTGTTATTCGCCAGGATCTGGTGTGTACATTGACGTGGATACGGCGACCTCGGCTGATCCTTCGCAGGCGAGGAGCCGGTGAGGTAGTCTGAGTTCGGGTAGTGGCTGAGTTCAAGCTGAAATCGGTACCGAGGTCAGGTAGAGCTGGCCTTCAGGCCAGCGTCGAAGGTCCTTTATTTGTTCTTCGAAGCCGGCTTCAGCCGGCGGCAGGTTCGTCGTCCAGTTGGCTGAAGCCGGCTCGGGATGCAAAAGGCCTGTGACGGCGCAGCTGAAGCTGCGCCCCTTCAAGGCAGCGGCGCTGAAAGCCTGCCCTGAGCTTGCCGAAGGGCGGCGCTCCACTCGACGCCCCGGTGTCGAATTAACTTGATACAACATGGGTAGTACTCACCCTCCATCGCGAGCCGAGATTGAACACGCGGCAGCTCTCCTGCGTGCCGGCGAGCTGGTCGCGTTTCCCACCGAAACCGTGTACGGACTGGGCGCTAACGCCCTCGACGCCGCCTCTGTGGCGCGCATCTTCGAAGCGAAGGGCAGGCCGGCGAGCAGTCCGATCATCGTGCACGTCAGCAACATGGAAATGCTGCGCGAGGTTGTCGCCGAATGGCCGGCGGCCGCGCGGCTCCTGGCGCAGAAGTTTTGGCCGGGGCCGCTGACGCTGGTGTTGAAGAAGCAATCTGCGATTCCTGCACTGGTCACCGCGGGACTGGAGACGGTTGGCGTGCGCATGCCGGCGCATCCGGTAGCGCTGGCGCTGATTGAGGCGGCGCAGATTCCCATTGCCGCGCCCAGCGCGAATCGCTTCACCCAACTTTCGCCCACCACAGCAGAACATGTGCGCTTGGGGCTGGGCGCTCGCGTGGATTACATCCTCGATGGCGGCCCTTGCACGGTCGGCATTGAATCGACGGTGCTGTCGCTGGCTGACGGGGCCGCGGTTTTGCTGCGCCCCGGCGGAGTGTCGCGCCGGCAGATCGAAGCCGTGATTGGGACCATCTCGCAGCAGAAGAATGCGACGGTCGGGGCCCATCCCTCGCCGGGAATGCATCCCCGGCATTACAGTCCGCGGACGAAGCTGCTGCTGGTGCGCGATGGCGAGGTGCCACAGGAAGGCGCTGGAGCATACCTGCAATTGCATGGGCCGCCGAAGAGCGAAGTGCGGGAGATTGTTGCGATGCCGTTTGATGCCGCGGAGTATGCGACGAAACTCTATCGCACGCTGCACGATCTGGATTCGCGAGGCTTTGACTGGATCGCCGTGGATACACCTGACGAGACGCCGGAGTGGGAGGCGGTTTGGGACCGGGTGAGGCGGGCGGCAGCATCGGACGGATGATTTACCTCTGTGGATGAGCCAGCCCGAACATCGTGTCGCCGGCTGAAACCGGCTCAGGAAGAAAAATAAAGGGCTGATTGGCACGACTAAAGAGCCCGCTGAAAAAGTCTGCAAACAGCCAGTTGTGTCGCCGGCTGAAGCCGGCTCGCAGTCGGAAAAAAGGACGTAGACGCCAGCCTAAAGGCTGGCTCTACCCGGAAGTCCCGAAATCCCGACATTCTCAGCGGCCTCTAAAGTCATGCCCTGACATGGAGCTCTCGGAAGCGGAGTTTTTTCGGCAGCTTCTCGAGCCGAATCCCGTCAAGACGCGGCGATAATCTCACGCCATGCTACAGTCGAGAACTTGATTTTGGGGTTCTCCGGCCATTGACCGCATCCTCTTCCAACTCGAAGCCCCACGAAACACCTTCAGGCCTGCTACGGCAAGTTGGCTTGTTCGACGCCACCATGATCGTGATGGGCGGCATTGTCGGCGCTGGCATCTTCATCAACCCGTACGTGGTGGCGCAGCAATTGCACACGCCCATGCTTATCCTGGGCGTGTGGGCGGCCGGCGGCGTTGTGGCCATGTTGGGCGCCTTCGTTTACGCCGAACTGGCAGCGCGCAGACCGGCTGTGGGCGGGCAATACGCATATCTGCGGGAAGCGTTTCATCCCGCGGTCGGCTTCCTCTATGGATGGGCGTTGCTGCTGGTGATCCAGACCGGCGGCATGGCCGCGGTCACCGTGACCTTTGCGCGGTATCTGCTGGAGCTGACAGCGTGGCATGTTTCGGAGCGCGGGGTTGTCGTCCTGACCATCGTGGCGCTCACCATTATCAACTGCCTGGGAGTGAAGCTGGGCAGCCGCATGCAGAGCGTGTTGATGGTGCTGAAGATCGCGGCCATCGCGGGCTTGATTGCCGCGGGGCTGTTCCTGGTGCGCTCGCCCCATCCGTTGCTGCATCCGCTGCTGGATCGCAAGCCGTCATTCGATCTGCTGACGGCGATTGGCGCGGCGATGGTGCCCGTGCTGTTCGCTTTCGGCGGATGGCAGACCACCAACTTCATTGCCGAGGAGATTAAAGAGCCGCGGAAGAACCTGTCGCGGGCGCTGGTGCTGGGCGTGGCTGGGGTGATCGTGCTGTACGTCGGGGTGAACTTTGTTTGCGTTCGCGTGCTGGGACCGCAAGCTCTGGCTGACACCCGCGTACCGGCGACGGCGGTCATGCGAGCGACGATGGGCAATACTGGAGCGCGGCTGATTGCCCTGGGCATTGCGGTCTCGACGCTGGGATTTCTGAGCCAGTCGGTGTTGACCGCGCCGCGGGTTTACTTTGCCATGGCGCGCGATAAGCTGTTCTTCCGCAGCGTCGCCAGCGTGACGCGGCACACCCACGTTCCGGCGGTAGCTATCATCTTACAGAGCGTGTGGACCATCGTCATCGCGTTTTCCGGCCATTACGATCAGATACTGAATTACGTGGTGTCGATGGACTTCTTGTTCTTTGGCCTGACGGGCGCGAGCCTGTTCGTGTTTCGCAGCCGGGAAGCGAAAGTTGTGGCGGATGGGAAAGCTGGATACCGCGCTCCCGGTCATCCGTTTACCACCGGCGTATTCGTGCTGGTATCGTGGCTGGTGGTGATCAACACCGTTTACAAGTACCCGAAGAATAGTTTGCTGGGCATGTTCATTTTGCTGCTGGGCTTGCCGGTGTACGCCTACTGGGCGGCGAAGCAGAAAACTGGAGAAGAGAAAGCCTGATGACGTCTCGCACCCACAGCGGATCGCGGTATATGCAGTATGCCAAGCTGCGCTCCGGCGCAAAGTACAACCTGGCGAGCAGCGGGATCATGAGCTACCCACTGAAGGAATTGCCGGTGACGCTGGAGGAACTGGAGATCTGTGGTTCCGACTTTTACGGCTATGCTCCGCTGCGCGAGCGTCTGGCGAAGCTGAACGGGCTAACCGCCGATTGCGTGGTAACGGCAGCGGGCACATCGATGGCAAACCATCTGGCGCTGGCGGCGACGCTGGAGCCCGGCGAAGAAGCGCTGGTGGAGTGGCCGACCTACGAACTGGTAGTCACCACGCTGGAATATCTGGGCGTAAGCGTGCGCTATTTTGAGCGCCGGATGCAAGACGGGTTTCGCGTCGATCCCCACGAAGTCGAGCGCAAGATGACGCCGCAAACCCGGCTGATCGTGCTGACCAATCTGCATAATCCTACGGGAGCGCTGATTGACGAAGCCACGCTGCGGGCGGTCGGCGATCTCGCGAGGAAGAATAATGCTCGCGTCCTCGTCGACGAGGTTTATCTGGAAGCGCTGTATGAGCGGCGTCCGCTTCCCGCGGTGCATTTGGGCGATCACTTCCTGGTGACCAGCAGCTTGACTAAGGCGTACGGCCTGAGCGGGCTGCGTTGCGGATGGGTGCTGGCAAATCCGGAACTCACCGAACGCATGTGGCACATCAACGATCTGTATGGCGTGAACGCGGCGCATCCGGCGGAGCTGATGAGCGTGATTGCGCTGGACAACCTGGAGCGCGTGGCCGCTCGCGCCAAGAAGCTGCTGGAGGCGAATCGTCCGGTGCTGGATTCGTTTCTGCGATCGCGTGACGATATTGAGTACGTTCGCCCCGAGTTCGGCACAGTCGCCTTTCCCAAGTTGCGGCATGGGAGCGTCGAACAGCTGGATCGTCTGTTGCGGGAGGGGTACGAGACGGGTGTCGTTCCCGGCAGTTATTTTGGGATGCCCGAACATTTTCGAGTTGGGATTGGCGGCGATCCGGAAATGACGCAGGCCGGGTTCGAGCGGTTGGGGCTGGCGCTGGATAAAGTGCGGGCAAACGGTTAGCGCGGGCCTTCCGGGATTATCGGGCAAGAATATTTGTCGTTCGTCAGCGCAGTTGAGATTCAGGCTTTCCGAATCAGCGTCTCGCCAAAGCGAAATCAAAGTGATTAGCCCAGCGCGGAAGCGCTGGGAAAGCTGCCGATATTTTGACTCTCAGCCCCGTAGGGGCGGCAGGTTCCCGGGAAGAATATCGCCCCTGAAGGGGCTCGGCCAAATATTTTTGGCCGGTTACCCAGCGCTTCCGCGCTGGGCCAATTACTTTCAGACTGGCCAGCCATACTTTTATGGAGCGGCCCAGCGCTTACCTGCGTCGCCAGTAATGCCTGTCGGCGAAGTCGCGATATTGGCGGCGCTGCGAACTTCCTGCGTCCCAGCTGAACGCTCCCTTTTGCAGCGTGAATCGCGGCTCTCTTCCGTTATCCGAGGTTACGATGCTGAGGATGTCGAAGCGGCAGGACGGCTTGCGCTCAGCCGGCAGACGGCGAAGGTAGCGCCGCGCGACGGAAATAATGTTGCGGCGTTTGTTCAGCGTCACGGCAGTCGAGGGCGAAGCAAAGCTGTCGTCGCTGCGCGTCTTGACCTCGACAAAGCACAGCATGCCGTTGTCCCAGCCAATCAGGTCGATCTCGCCGCGGTTGTGCGGCACGCGGAAGTTGGTGGCCACAAATTTGTAGCCCAGGCTTTTCAGATAAAAGTACGCTTCGGTTTCGCCGTGCTGGCCAAGAACCAGATGCTTGGGTTGGCGCGAACCGATTCTCTGTAGAGCGCGGATGACGAAGCGGAGCCAGGTCATGAGTTGAGGCGATCAATCGATGATCGCTGCCCCAACTGTAATTCGACAGGTGTGGGCGGGTTGTGATTGGCGTCACGCGGGCGCGTGTGCCGCCAATGCTGAAAGTAATTAGCCCAGCGCGGAAGCGCTGGGAAAGCTGCGGATATTTGATGCAAGCCCCGTAGGGGCGGCAGACGCCCGGGAAGAGCATCGCCCCTGAAGGGGCTCGTACAGTATTTTGGCCGATCACCCAGCGCTCTCGCGCTGGGCTAATCACTTGTAAGGTCTCTCGCTAGAGAGCTGATTTTGGACGAGGCTGAAACTGATTGTCGCCGGTGAGAGAGCGGCCGAAGACCTCAGCCGACCACATAGAATGTCAGCGTGGGAAACCCTGAGAAACAAGACAAAGACATCCTGAAGCTTTTGCCGGCGCCGGAGCGGCCTCCTAAGCTCACGGCGCGGCGCATCGGCATTCACACTTCGACGGCGGGCGGCGTGGCGAGCGCCGCCGAGCGCGCCTATCGCCTGGGCTGCAATGCGTTTCAGATTTTCTCCTCCAGCCCGCGGCAATGGAAGCCGTACGAGCTGGCTCGCGCGCAGTGCGAAGAGATGAGCCGGCTGCGCCAGCGCTACGACCTGAAGCCGCTCGCCATTCATGCCAATTATCTGGTCAACCTGGCGGGCGGTAACTCGGAGTTCCATGCCAAGTCGATCGTGGCGTTTCGTGGCGAAGTGGAGCGCGCGCTGGCTCTGGGAGCGGAGTTCCTGGTGCTGCATCCCGGGTCGTTTCGCGGAAGCAGTCGCGAAGAGGGTTTGCGGCGGGCCGCATTGGCGATTGAGCAGGCGGTCGAAGGTCTGGATCTGGCGGCGGGCAACTTGCGTGTCCTGATCGAGAACACTGCTGGCTCGGAGTTTTCCCTCGGCGGCAACTTCGAGCAGGTCGCCGAGTTGCTGTACTTGTTGGCGAAGTTCGTGCCCTCGGGAGCTTGTATCGATACCTGCCACACGCACGTTGCAGGCTATGACATTGTCAGCGACGACGGACTTGCCGACACGCTCGATCAACTCGATCGTACCGTCGGCCTGAAGAATGTTTATGTCTGGCATTGCAACGACGCCAAGGCCGCGCGCGGATCGAAGCTGGACCGGCATCAGCATATCGGGAAGGGAAGCATCGGGTTGAAAACGTTTCGGCGGCTGTTGAACGATCCTCGGCTGGCGCATGCGGCCTTCATTGCCGAGACGCCGATCGACGAACCGCTGGACGATCTGACCAATGTGAATGCGCTGAAGAAAATGGTGGGGCGCTCGCCAGGACGCTGAAATCGATCTGACAGCCCACGTTGTAAAATTGAGGTTTACCCCAAGCTCATCCAAAGAAGACTTATGGCCGACTCCAAAACTGAAGAGCCGAACGCGGAAACGCAGACCCAGTCTGAAACCCGTCCCGACCGCTACGATCCGCAGGCAATCGAGCAGAAGTGGTTCGAGCGGTGGGCGCAGAATCCCGACCTCTATCGCTCCGAACCTTCAACATCTTCGCGCAAAAAGTATTACGTGCTGGAGATGCTGCCGTATCCTTCGGGCGCGCTGCACATGGGACACGTGCGCAACTACGCCATTGGCGACGCGCTGGCCCGCTACATGTGGATGCAGGGCCACAACGTGCTTCATCCCATGGGCTGGGATTCGTTTGGGCTGCCGGCGGAAAACGCCGCCATCGCCAACCACACGCCGCCGCGCGAGTGGACGCTAGGCAACATTGCGGCTATGAAGCGGCAGATGAATCGCCTGGGCTTCGCCTACGACTGGTCGAAGGAAGTGACCACCTGCCTGCCGGAATACTACCGCTGGAACCAGTGGTTCTTCCTGAAGTTTCTGGAGCGCGGCCTGGCCTATCGCAAGAAGAGCAAGGTGAACTGGTGTCCGAAGTGTGCCACCGTACTGGCCAATGAGCAGGTGCTGGCGAGCGGCTGCTGCTGGCGGCATGAAGACACGCTGGTGGAGCAGCGCGAGCTGGAGCAATGGTTCCTGCGCATCACCAAATACGCCGACGAACTGCTGCAAGGCCTGGACAGCTTGCCGGGCTGGCCGGAAAAAGTTCGCACCATGCAGCGCAACTGGATTGGGCGCAGCGAAGGCGCGCTGGTGGACTTCAAGCTGGAGGGCGCGGCCGGACCGGCGGGCGACAAGATATCGGTCTTCACCACACGGATCGACACCATCTACGGGGCGACTTCTTTGCAGCTTGCGCCCGAGCATCCGGTGGTCGCCGACCTGATCGCCAGCAATCCCGCTCTGCTGGCCAAGGTAGAAGAGTTGATTGCCCAGCAGCGCAAGGCGAAAGATGAAGGGAACGTCGGCGCCATCGAGAAACAGGGCTTCTTCAGCGAGCGCTATGCGCTGAATCCGTTCAACGACGAGAAAGTGCCCATCTGGGTGGCGAACTACGTTCTGCTGGATTATGGCACGGGCGCAATCATGTCGGTGCCGGCGCATGACGAGCGCGACTACGAGTTCGCCAAGAAATACGGCCTCGACATCAAGGTAGTGATTTATCCGCGGCGCGAGGGCGACGCTCCCGACGGCGGACCGAGCGAGCCGGTCCTGCCCTTCGTTGAGAGCAACAGCCTGCTGATGAATTCGGGCGAGTATAGCGGGCTGGCTTCGCAAGAAGCGATTGCCAAGATGTCTGACTACGCCGAAGAACACGGCTTTGGCAAGGCGACAGTAACGTTTCGCCTGAAGGACTGGGGCATCAGCCGGCAACGGTACTGGGGCACGCCCATTCCGGTGATCTACTGCGAGAAATGCGGCATTGTGCCTGTTCCGGAGAACGATTTGCCGGTGCTGCTGCCGGCGAACGTCGAGATCACGCTGGCCGGCGGTTCGCCGCTGGGCAACGTGCCGGAGTTCGTGAATGTCGCCTGTCCCAAGTGCGGCGCCGCGGCGCGCCGCGAGACCGACACCATGGACACCTTCGTCGATTCGTCCTGGTACTTCTATCGCTACACCGATCCCACATTGTCAGATAAGCCGCTGGACTCTGACGCTGTGGGATATTGGTTCCCTATTGATCAGTACATTGGCGGCGTGGAACATGCCATCCTGCACCTGATCTACTCGCGCTTCTGGACCAAGGTGATGCGCGACATGGGGCTGGTGAAGAATTCCGAACCGGTGGAGCGGCTGTTCACCCAGGGCATGGTGATCAAGGGCGGCGCCAAGATGTCGAAGAGCCTGGGCAACGTGGTCTCGCCTGACGACATGGTGGCGCGCTACGGTGCCGACGCGACCAGGATGTACACGCTGTTCGGCGGACCGCCGGATCGCGACCTGGATTGGCAGGACGCGGGGGTGGAGGGCATCAGCCGGTTCTTGTCGCGCCTGTACCGGTTTGTGCTGCGAAACGCCAAGCCGAACGATCGGGCGTGGAATGGCGATCATGATGGCCAGCTCTCACCGGCGGTGCGCAAGATGCAGCGCAAGTTGCATCAGACCATCCAGCGCATCACCGAAGACTTTTCGGGGCGCTGGCACTTCAATACGTCGATCTCTGCGCTGATGGAGCTGGTGAACGAACTGCACGACTGCGAAGCCAGTGGGCAACGCGAAAAAACCTCCCGCCCAGGCAAAAGCGGCTTGGATGGGGCACCCGCAGCGTCACTGCCGTTGCTGGCCGACGCGCAGCGAAAACTGGTGCTGATGCTGGCGCCGTTCGCTCCGTATCTGGCGCATGAGTTGTGGGAGGTTCTGGGCGAATCGTCGGACCTGCTGCGCGCGCCGTGGCCCAAGTACGACCCGGCGCTGACGAAGGAAGAGGAAGTGGAGATCGTGCTGCAGGTCAATGGCAAGATACGTAGCCGGATTGTTGTTCCGGTTGATGCGACCGAGGATCAGTTAAGCGAACTTGCGCAGGCCGATGAAAAGGTGAGGTCTGATCTCGCGGGTAAGACGGTGGTCAAGGTCATAGTGGCGCCGGGGCGGTTGGTAAATGTAGTGGCAAAACTGACGCAGCCCGTGTCCTCGACGCCCTCATGAATACGTTCGAATGGCAAGCGTAGCATCAGAGTCGTGGCTGCCCGGCACGAGTCCCGCGAAGCGGGACGGAAGAAGATAGCCCAGCGCTTCAGCGCTGGGTGGGCATCCCATATTGACCTGAGTCCCGTAGGGACGGCACCGCTTTCTGCCATCGGGGGATTGTGTCGTACCTACGGCACTCGGGTTCTCAAATGACGCCTTACCCAGCGCTACCGCGCTGGGCTAATCACTTTCGCGCCTGCGGCGCTAGCTTGTCGAACGGACGACCGCTGTCCGAACCCAACATTCGCCGCGCGAACCCAACATTCGCCGCGCGAACCCAACATTCACCGTCCGAACCCAACATTCGCCCGCCCGAATCGAACACAACCGGCCGAACCCAACACTAGTTTTTTGTCTGGCCGCGCATCGCCGGTGACCCACACATTCGCGATTTGTCGAACGGGTAGGACGACCCGCCGATGGTTACGGCTTTCGCGACAGAATCTGATCGATCGAGGCTGCACCTGGACCGGCGATGAGCAGTGTGAGCATGGCTGCCAGGTAAAGCACCATCACCTCTCCGTGTGCGCTGCCAGGGTCCTTCCCGAAAAACGCGAAGTGATGCACGAAAGCCCACGCTACAAAAATATTGCCCAGGCAATAGAGAGCGGCCCACCTGGTTCCCAATCCGATCATCAGCAGAATGGAGCAAACGAAGTCGGAAAGAAAGGCGATGAAAAACGACGGGTGCGACCCGATCCCGATGGGATCGGGAAAGCGGGCCAGAAACTGCGCCCAATTCGCCGGCTGCTTCTCCAGCCCGTGCCGCAGGAACAGCGTCACTCCAGTCGCGATACGCAGTATTGCCAGCCCAATCTGCGCCCGCTCCGGAATAAACCGCAGCAGCACAACATCCCTCACCGTAGCCATTTATAATCCTCCGATCGCAAGAGTCTGCTACATATGATGTCGAATTCCCAACCGGAGCGTTTTTCTCCTCTACTTTTAGCCAGGATTGCCGGCGTTGCTGGCCTGCTGGGGATTGCGACCGGTGCCTTTGACATTGGTTACGTCCACAGCATTGTGATCGTGGCCGGCAATCCCGCGGCAACCCTCCACAACATTCTGGCGCATCAGACGCTGTTCCGTTTGGGCTACTCCGCCCATCTCTTCGAGCTGCTGCTGAACATCGTCGGAGAGATTATCTTCTTCTACCTGTTCTGGCGAGTGAACGTGGTGGTCGCAGGCATCTCGCTGTGCGCCGGAATCCTGGGAATGGCAACGGAAGCCTTCGCCTTGCTCGTCGCCTACGTGCCTCTGCAACTCGCGATCGGTGGGAGCGCGCTGGGCGCATTCAGTCCAGAACAATTGCATGCGCTGGTCCAGTTCTCGGCGCAGTTGCAGCCGGCAGCTCTGCTGCTCTCCTGGGTGTTTTATGGACTTGATGAACTGACCGGCGGGTTCCTGATGTTTCGCTCCGGCTTCTTGCCCCGCGTGCTGGGAATCCTGCTGGGAATCTCCGGAGCTTGTTACCTGGCCAATGGCTTCCTTAGCTTCCTGGCGCCGGCGCTGGATGCGCGAGTGGGTTGGTATCTTTCCTTTGCTTGTCTGCCGGGAGAATTCCTGAGCAGTCTGTGGCTGGCCACCGTGGGATTGAATGTCGTCAGGTGGAGAGCCTGGTCGAGACCCCAGGGCTGAGCTCGCGATCCAGGGTCTTAAGTCTTGTCGGTCGCAGAATGATTGAGGGTGCCCGATGTTGCCTCACGGGAGTCATAAGTTCCGCGTAAGTCATTCCCAAATTGGGACTTTACGTTTAAACGCCGTCTGAGGGCCTTGGAGTCTTCGGACGGCCCCCAGTACGTCTGGAGCGCCGATCGTCGTCCCTTGGGCTTCCTATGGCCAGCAATGGGCACTTTACGGAGGGCATTGACTAGCCTAATAGTGCTCAGAATAGACTGTAGTTATAGCACTAAAATGTTATATGTGTTGTTTTCACCTCACGCTGCCTTCGTAAGTACCTGATACCACGTAGCAATCACCGTTTTCGACCGCCTTCTTCGTCAGATAACGGCTGGCTTGCCATCCGCTACCCGATGCCGAGGTCCTCAGGCATCTCCAGCGGGGTGCCGCAGGCGCGGCAGATCACGGCCGAGCAGTCGCCGCAGGTGAGGGGATCGTCCACTTCGCGCGAACAGACCGGGCAGTAGAGCAGGGGATGGCTTTCGCCGTTGGTCGGTGGTGGAGGAGTTTGAGCCATGAGTTCAGGCGAATGTACCATAAACTAGCCGTTAGCTCTTAGCCTTTAGCTTTTGGCAATCGTCCCAACGACATTTGCTGAACATGAACCGCCCTCTGTTACAGGCAGAAGGAACTGGATGCTAAAAGCTATTGGCTAAGAGCTAAGAGCTAAATCGCGAGGAGCGAATGACCGACAACAAAGCAAGTTCCGTCGACGAGCAGATGCGGCGCGAGTTCAACCAGTGGGCCGAGGCCGGCCGCGGCGAGGAGATGGAGCAGCACCACATCAGCATCACCCAGCAGACGCTGGCACTGATGGGGCTGATGCACGGCGAGCGCGTGCTCGACCTGGGCTGCGGCGCGGGATGGGCCACGCGGCTGCTGGCGCAACTGGTGGCCGGCGGCGAGCGGCCGGGCCAAGTGGTTGGCCTGGACGTTTCGGATGAGATGATCCGGCGGGCGCGCGGCGCTTCCACCCAGTATGACAACATCCTGTTCGTCGTGGGCTCGGCGCAGCAGATTCCCTGGGAGGAAAACTTCTTCGACAAGGTGCTGTCGGTGGAGTCGTTTTATTACTACAGCGACCAGGACCGCGCGCTTGACGAACTGTTCCGAGTGCTGGCGCCCCGGGGCGAGCTGTTCATCCTGATCAACCTGTATCGCGACAATCCCTACTCGCTGCGCTGGATTGACGAGTTGAAGGTCCCGGTGCAGGTGCGCTCGGAGCGGGAGTACGTCCAACTGCTGAGGGAACACGGATATGAGGATGTGCGGTCTATGCTCATCCCGGACCTGACGCCGACGCCGGAGGAATACAGCGGCAAGTGGTTCAAGAACGCCGAAGAGCTGCGCGACTTCAAGCGAATTGGAGCGCTGCTGCTGATCGCGCGCAAACCGGATGTAGTGTCGCCGCCGCGGGGCTATGAGTTGTCGTGAAAAAGCTGCGAGCTTCGAGCCGCGAGCCACTAGCTGTTGGCCCCGAGCTACCAACCTCAACCGGCGAGCGGAGTGTACTTGTTACGAATTGTCATCACGAGCGAGCTTCAGCTCGCGAGGGATCTGCTTTTCTCCCATAGGCAGGGAAAGCCCTTGTCGGGGAGTCCGGTTTGCTCGCCTCGGCATGGACAATTCACGAAACTCAACTTTCCGTCACGAGAGCGGTGAAAGTGATTTGCCCAGCGCGGAAGCGCTAGGGGTATGCAAAAGATCGAACCAAGCCCGTTCAGGGGCGACACCCTTGCTGGAATGTGCCGCCCCGAAAGGGCCCAGGGTAACTGGCCGCTGTCCCCAGCGCTTCCGCGCTGGGCTATTTACTTTCGGATCGCCTCCCGCTCAGGCGAAGGGCTCGTCACGAGTGGTTCCACTCATAACTCGTTCGCCCGTGGTTCGTAGCTTTCTACAAACGTCCCCGTCCCGGTCCCACGTGGATGCTGCCGTTCACGTTGTTAAGTGCGATGTGGACGCCGCCGCTGCCCAGGGTGCCGCTCATGTTCTTGCCGACCCAGTGGCCTTTGATGGTCAGCGGGAAATCGGTGGAGATGGCGCCGTTGACGGTGCTGGCGCTGACTTCGGCATTGGGCGACTGCGGCAACAGCAGATCGACTGAGCCGTTCACCGACTTCAGCTTGATCTCGCGAACGTTCGTCAGCGAAGTGTAGTTGGCTTCGATGGTGCCGTTGACGGTTGCCAGATCGGCCGTGCCCGCCAGGTCGGAGGCGTGCAGCTTGCCATTCACCAGATCGGCATTGACCTCGCCGCTGATCCGCTGCACATCGAGCGCTCCATTTACCAGGCTGATCTTTTCGAGACGCGCGTTCTGCGGCACGTGGAGGGTGTAGTGTACCCAGGCAGCATTGTTATTGATCAGGTGCGATGGGTAGTGAGTCTCGATCTCCACCGAAGTATTGCCAGCATTGACCTCGATGCGGGCTTCGTCGAGACTCTGCTGGTCGCGACCGGTCTTCACCGCGTCGATCTGCACTTCGTTCTTGTTCCAGCCGGTGATTTCGACGTCGCCGTTGATGTTGCTAAGCTTCACCCGGCCATCGGCGGAGAACGGCACGGTCCTGTGAAATTCCTGGGTGACCTCGGCGTGGACGGGAACAGCCATCAGCAGGGCGAGAAAGGTTCCAGCAATGACGCCTGCCAATGTGCTGCGGTTGCGATGTTGAACCATGGTGCCTCCTGTCGCGTGCGACGCGAGTTCGCGGAAAAAGTTGTGGGCCGGTGGAAGATACGGCAGGGAAGGCGCGGCAGTTCCGAAAATTGGGGCGAAATGCAGAACGAGGGCCCGGCGGAGGCGGAATGTTGTTGGGGAATGACGCCCGTTATCGCCAACTGGCTTCGGTCGCACACGATAAGGCCCGTTTTATGAATCAGTTGAACCGTAATCTGAAATTAAGTTGACGGTCCCAGTTGCAAACTGGGATAGTAGGCGCTGTTCGGGAGGTGCTGAGCCGTGAAAGCTAATGAGAATGCGTCTTTTCTTTTCGACATCGACATACGACCGGGAACACGCTCCCTCTTACTGCTGATTCTCGGCGTGGCAATGCTTATCCCGTTACCAACGATACAGGCGCAAACCTATACCGTGCTCTACAGTTTCTCTGGTTCCTGCGGTGGCGGCTTCGCTATTGGGGGTGTCACGCTCGATCAAAACGGCAGGATCTACGGCACCACTGCCTACGGGGGCGCCCACAATGGGGGTGCAGTCTATCGTCTGGCCCGCGAAGGCGAAGGATGGATCTGCTCACCCCTCTACGGCTTTGGTTATCAGGACCAGGATGGAAGCAACCCGTACGCCGGAGTCGTTTTTGGACCGGGCGGCTTGCTCTACGGAACGACCAGCGACTACGGCGCCTACGGCTACGGAACGGTTTTCAGCCTGCAACCTCCGGCTAGCGCGTGTAAGAGTTTCCTGTGCCCCTGGCTCGAGACGATTCTTTACAACTTTACCGGTGGAGCGGACGGGGCATATCCCGGGTACGGTAAGCTGACCTTCGACCAGGCCGGCAACTTATATGGAACCACGCTGTACGGCGGCGCCCGTGGTGACGGAGTCGTTTTCAAGCTGACCCCTTCCGGCAGTGGCTGGACAGAAAGCGTGATTTGGGATTTCCCTAACAGCGGCACTCCTCTAAGCGGCGTCATCTTCGACAGCGCCGGCAATCTCTATGGCACCACTCCCAGCATGGTATACGAGCTGTCGCCTACGCAATCAGGATGGACCGAGACGACGCTTTCCACCAGCGTCGGCGGGGCCGGCGGCCTCACCTGGGACGCGCAGGGCGACCTCTTCGGGATTACCGGTGATGGTAATCAGGGAGGCGACGCCTCCGTCTATAAGCTTACGCCCCAGAACGGCGGCTGGACCTCCAGCGTGCTGTATGACTTCGGGATGCTGTACTTCGCGCCTGCTGCCGCACCAACCTTTGACGCACAGGGCAACCTCTACGGACCGCTCCCTTCCTACCCCAACCAGAACGGCGAGATTTTCAAGTTGACGCCCTCGGGTAATCAATGGACCTATAGCCCTTACCACCAATTCACTGGGGGCAGCGGGGGCACAGCGCCGGTCGGCGCCGTTGTCTTTGACGCCAACGGGAACATGTACGGCACCACGGCCGGGGTAGACGTCGGCGGTGAGAGCGCGGTGTGGGAGATCACGCCCTAGCGGAGACTTCCTCGCAGTTAGCGTTGGCGGCCATGTCCGCCGTCGGAGCGACCGCGACTAAGGGCGGTTGCCGAGCTTACTCCTGAAAGCTTTTTCTCACGGTCCAGCCGGTCGTTGCAGTTCGCGCTCCGGCTTCCGCGGGCGCGGGACTATCCGCAGCGCGAAACACGGGAATCTCAAAAATCTCGCGATAGTTAATCCCTGGCATATCGGCTGTCGCTTCCAGCAGCCACGCGTATTCCTCGGTAGGACTAATCTCTTCGGTAGCGTGACCGTCCGCGGGAATCGGAATTGACACCGGAATCGTCGTTCCGGTCGCGCCCGCAAACAACATTCCCGGCTCGACTTTCACTTCATTGGTCGACAAAATCCATTCGTTCTGGCTCCGCGATTTGCCGTAACCCTCGGTCACCCTGTGGATCGAGAGCAGACGCAGCTGGACAGCGTGATCGGGGGAATGCGGGAACGGCGCTTCGATGGCGCCTTGCAGTTCGCCGTCCAGGGATCCGGGCACCTTCGTCATCTGGAAATAGGAGGTCCCATACTTCAGGTATGCCAGCGTTCTCCTGATTGAGCGCACCAGCAGGTATAAACCCGCCGCGGGAAAGACCAGCACAATCAGGCCGACAAAGCTTCGCTGGCTAAGCACTCTCGGGACCGCCAGAAACGTAGTCGGCAGGACCGCCAGGTTCCAGAAGATGGTGAAGATCCACTCCCGAACCATGGTGGTGTGAGTCTTGGACCGCACCCGGCCCTGCGCCCAATCCTCGCGCCACAGCCAAGGTTCGTTCGGATGCTCCGCCTGGAGTCGCTGCCGCAGCGCAAGGCGTTTGCGCTGCGTCATCATCAGGGCTATCAGCCCGAAACCTATACCGCCGAACAGGGTCCCGAAGAAGATCAGAAACCAAAAGGACACCGCCCTGGGGCCTGTCATAGGTTGCGTCGTGGCCCCAACCAGCGCCGCCAGACCGACCACTGCGAAAGGCGCAGCGAACAGCCAAACCACCCAGCTGCCGGCATTGGGCTTGCGATCCATGGCTCCATTTGGACATTACGCCGGGCAATAGGCAATAGCCGGGAAGTGGAACGGAACCTGCGATAGATATAATCCAGACTATTGTCAGAGACCTCAGCAGTCAGCGTGACCGCGACCGTCCTCAACGAGGTTGAGGACATCGACGGGCTTGTCTCGACTCTCGCCACGCAAGTCCCGCCGCCGAGGGAGCTGATCGTGGTCGATGGCGGCTCGACCGACGGCACCTGGGAGCATCTACAAGCTGCGCAATCGAAGTACGCAAACCTGATCGCCATCCGTGACGAGAGCTGCAACCTGAAGGCTTGCGCCGGGCCGATTGGCCGCGGTCGCAACGTCGGCATCGCGGCGGCCACGTCGCCGGTCATCGCCTGCGCCGATGCCGGCTGCATCTACGATCCTGAATGGCTGGCGCGGCTGACCGCGCCGATTGTGAACGGCAGCGCGGAATATTCGCTGGGCGGCTCGCGCATCGATCCGCAGGAGCAGACTATCTGGGACGTCGCCTCTGCGCCATTCTTTGGGCTGAAGCAGCGCGCCGATGGCACCTCGAAATCGTGCACCGCGCGCTCGATGGCGTTTCGCAAAGAGCTGTGGGAGCGGGTGGGCGGATTTCCCGAGACCAGCCTGATGGGCGAGGACACGATGTTCGATCTGCTGGTGCGCAAGCTGGTGACGCCGGCCTATGCCGAGCACGCACAGGCGCTCTACCGGCCTCGGCACACGCTGAAGACTGCCCTCCGGATGATGGCGCGCTACGGCGTCGCCGATGGCGTACTGGGGACGCGGCGCGGGCGGCTGGCGCGGAACTTTCTGCGCTGCCTGGCGGAGGTGATTGCGATCGTACTGGCGCCGCGCACCGTGATTCCGCTGGCCTGTGTGCTGCTGCTGGAGATTTACTTCGCGTTTCGTCTGGATTGGAAAACCCTACGCCAGCGCGGGACCTTGCCGCAGATGGGAGCGCGGCTGCTGTACTCGCTGTTGGTGCCGTGGGTGGCGGCGTGGAACCAGGCAGTCGGCGAGTTTACCAAGACGAACCAGCCGAACCGGCAGAATGCGTAAAGGCAGCAATTAGCAACTAGCAATACCCAAAAAACCACGGGTGCCCCGTTCTGGCCTTCTTTTGGCCAGGGCGGGCCAACTGCCAACCGCAACCCCGGTGGGAACCCCGTTCTAGCCTTCTTTTGGCTTGGGCGGGGCCTCTAGCCCCCAGCCCCTAACCCCAAATCCCTAACTCAATCCTTAAACCTGTACTTCACCAAATCGCAAAACGCCATCACCCCGTCTTTCCAATTGATCTTCTTGCCCTCGGCATAGGTCCGTCCGTGATAAACGATCGGCACTTCGTAAATCCGCACGCCGAGCTTGGCCAGCTTCACCGTCATCTCGGTTTCCACGCTGAAGCGGTCGGAGTGCAGATCGAGCCGCACCAGCAGCTCGCTGCGAAACACCTTGTAGCAGGCGGTCACATCGTGAATGCTGATCCCGGTCAGCACATTGCATACGAAGGAAAATATGCGGTTCATCACGTAGCGGCCAAAGCGCGGCACGCGGTGCGGGCCGTAGTGGAAGCGATTGCCGAACACGGCGTCGGCGTGGCCCTCAACGATGGGCGCGATGAGCGCGGGATAGTCGCCCGGATCGTACTCCAGGTCGGCATCCTGAATAAGCACCAGCTCGCCGGTAGCATGACTCAGCCCGGTGCGCACACCCGCGCCCTTGCCGCGGTTCTTCTCGTGCAGCACCAGCTTCACGGTGGTGGCGCCGTTGCCCCCCAGCAGTTGCTGGAGGTCGCTGTCGCGCAGGAATTCGCGGGTGCCGTCGGTGGAGCAGTCGTCAATGATGATGAGCTCTTTGTGCAGGCTCAGCGGCTGGCGCGCCACCTGGCGCAGGAGCGTCATCACCGTGCGGCGCTCGTTGTACACAGGGATGATGACCGACAAGGTATGGAACTCAGGCAGAACTTCGTCCTGGTCGAGTGCGGCGAGCTCCTGCTCGTCGTCGCCGCTGCCTGCGGCGCCTGTGCGAGACCGGGTTTCAGAGACCAAGTACACTCCCAGGATCAGCAGCTGAGGATCGATCGGGTGGCGGTAGCGTGGTTCAGGAAAGCAAATATAGTAGACCAGCGGATAGAACGCCAGCAGGCTGGCAAACAAGAACACGCCGTGGACGCGCCGCTTCAGGGCCAGCAGCAATCCCCAGATGCCGAGCACGGACAGCAGCAGCGTGTGCGTGTTCTTCAGCTCGGCCAAGTTCTGGTTCTTGGCCAGTCGCGGTATGCCGTTCCAGTAATAGTAGAAGCGGCGCAGGGTGATCTGGGCAAACTTGCCGGGATTCTGCGCGATCCATTCCTTCGCCAGCCGTCCCTGGTCCACGCAGAATGCGACTTCGCCCATGCGCGCGTACTTGGCCAGCACCAGATTGTTTTGGCTGGGGTGATAGGCGATCACGTACTGGCCTTCGGCCAGAGGATTGTTACCCAGGCGCAGCTCGTTGCCGAAGTTGTCGCGGATGAAGACGACCTGGCCCATCACTGCGTAATTGCGCGCCAGCCAGGGCATGATGGCCATCCAGAAAACGATCGCGCTGAGCAGTACGGGGACCACATAACGCTTGCCGCGGCGATGCAGCTGATAGACCAGCCAGCATCCGGCGAACGGCAAAAACGACAGCGCAGCGGGATTGCTGAGCGCCGCGACGCCCCATAGCAGGCCGTAGCCGATCCACGACGACGAGCGATCGTCGCCTTCCATCTCCACCGTCAGCATGAACAGCAGGCTCAGAAGAAACGCCGACAGGCTCGTCTCCCAAATCCACCGCACCGCCCAAAATATGGTGTCGGGATACAGCGCCCACACCCAGCCTGACCACAGCGCGACAGTGCGGTTGAACACGCGCAGCGCGGTGCGATAGATGGTCCAGCAGGTGAGCGCGGCGAACAGGCTGTTGAAGCTCAGCATCACGAACGCCGAGGCGGGTGAGTAGCTGCCGAACGCCCGGAAGGCCAGCGAGACAATCCACGGATAAATGGGAGCAGTCCACGCGGACGGTCCGGTGTTGCCGCCGAAGGGCGAGCTGAAGCCCATGCCGTTGGCGAGCGAATGCGCGATCTGTCCGGTCTCAAAGCCAAAGCCAAAATTATGCTCGGTGGTACGGATGCGATAGGTGTGCGCGACGACGATCCACAGCACGCGTACCGCGAAGGCAATCAGGACCATCCATCGCGGCGAACCCAGGATCTCCTGCCAGCGCGACTGCGGCGCGACTGCAATTGGGATGGAATTGGGCGTCAGGCGCGCCGATGAGGTGGGCAAAGGCATTGCGGATAACGGAAATTGTATCGTAAGGGAGCTGTCAGCTATCAGCCGTCGGCTGTCAGCGATCATCGCTTGGCGGTTGGACAAATTCGCTGGGCGGCCACGGCCCGCTAAGCCGCAGCCGAACGCCTTGCGAAGCGCCGGCGCTGCGCAGCGACGCGATGAAGCGCTCGCGGTTGTCGCGTGGCACCAGCGCGAACCAGCGATGGTTCTTGCGCTCCTGACGCGCCCGCCACTCACGCACCGAGTCGGCAGTCACGCTCTTCAGCTTGCTCTCGACAGCGGCCACGCGGCCCAGCGCCTCCTGCCGGCGCTTCAGGTATTCGCGACCGCTTACCGGAGTGGCCAGGTCGGCCTGCTGCTCGTCCGCCCACGTCCCGACAATTTCGTATTGCACAGCGTTGCCGATTCGCTCCAATGCCTGGCGATAGGACTCCTGCTCGGGCGCCAGATGCTGCGCGAAAACCTCGGAGGTCTCCAGCAAAGTCGGAAAGCGAAAAGGAATCGGCGTGGTCACTGCCAGAATCTCGCGCAGCACTTGCCGGAATTGCAGCGCCGCCTGCTTCAGCGATGCAGGCTCTCCTATCATCGCGTCGGGATCGCCGATATCGCTCCAGTACACGCGGACGCCCAGCAGCTCCCGCGACGAGACCGCAGCCTCGGACACTCCGGCGGCAATGCTGACGGCGGGACTCGACTGGGTAACACAATAGAGCAGGCTGGGCATGGATTCACTATAGTCGCCAGGGAAGTCGGGATCGCGTGCGGAGGCTGGAGCACCGCATCAGGGGCGCAGAAAGAATCACGCAGACACCGGCTTCAGTCGCTGAGGTAACTCCACTGCGGGGCAAACTGTTTGCGCAACTATTCCAGGACTACCGGCCCAACGCAGATTCCGCGGCCGACGAGGCACGAGACACAGGTCTCGCCGCCCGGATAGCTCAGAACAATGCAAATATCCAGCGGGTCGCCATAAATGATGATCGGCCCGATCACGATTTCGAGAGGCTTGGCGGTGGGAACAGCGATAGGCAACTTCACGCCAGGATAACCAAGCTGGAGCACCCGCTCCAGGGCTGCGCGAAGCGCCTTCTTCGTGGGTGCTGCGCCCCCGCTACGGGTGCCGCGCGCAGCCTTGCGCGCGGCACGGCTACACCCTTTGCAATCTATAGGAGTCAGGTTGGTGATCATGCCTTTGCATATTTCGGCGACGATGGTAGCTTCCACGCCTCCGCCTTGCACTCGCCCAATCTCAATCCGCGCTTTGCCGGTCTTCCTCAACTTGGCTACGTCCAGATACTTCATGGCCTCGAAAGCGCGGAAGCCGCCGCGATGGATCTCCACTCGTGGACCAACCCCCACGGTTGCCAACGGCTTTTGCATTTTTTGTTTCAATCGAAGCCTCCGCAGTGATGAGATCAGTCGCCGTCAATCAAACAGCCGCAGCGACTGAAGCTGAGTCATCGTAGAATCGCCCATGCGCCTTGCGCAAGCCGAGTCAGCCTACTTACAGTAGCACCCTGCCGCCTGGCGCGCGCGGGTTTGGAGTTACCCTTGCCACTCGCGTACCATGGACATTCGGCCAGCCATCAACCATGAAATCAGTTCTCGCCGCAATTTTCCTTGTGTTGTTATCGTTCGGAACGGCCTCGGCGCAGGCAACGCCGGGCCAGAATCCCGCCTCGTCATCGCCCGCCGCATCTTCGCCTGCTCCAGCGCCAAATCAGGGTCCAGCGATGCCGACGTCTCCGGCCACGCCTCAAAGTTCCGGGAAAGAAGCTTCCCCGGCGCCGCAGCAGTCAGGAACCCTGCAGACAGGCCCGCCCCCTGACTACTCACAGGAAGCCTACGTTGTTCAGCACTCCAGCAAGACCATGCGCTTTGAAAACGATGGCACCGGCGTGGAGCAGACCGACGCGCAAATCAAGATCATCAGCGAGAGCGGCGTACAGGCCTTCGGACAACTCAAAGTCGGCTACAGCGCGCTCAGCGAGAAGCTCGACATTGCCTACGTGCGCACTCGCAAACCCGATGGCACCGTGGTTACGGCGCAGGAGTCGGCCGTGCAGGACCTGACCTTTGCCGACGCCCCGGTCTATACCGACTATCACGTCAAGGACATCAGCGTGCCGTCGTTGCGGCCCGGCGACGTGCTGGAATACCGCTTCATCAAGACCATCGCCAGCCCGCTGGCCCCGGGACAATTCTGGACCAGCTACAACTTCGCGGAGCATGGAATCATTCTCGACGAGGAGCTGGAGATCAATGTTCCCAAGGACCGGCAGATCAAGCTGAAGTCCAAGCCGGGCTATGAGGCAAAGATCACCGAAGATGGCGACCGCCGCATCTATCGCTGGACCCACTCCCGCCTCAAGAACGATGACGACACCGACAAGAAGAAAAAGAAGAAGAAGGCGGCTGACGACGAAGTCCCCTCCGTGCAACTGACCACCTTCAAGAGCTGGGAGGAGTTGGGCGCATGGTATGCCGGCCTGGAGCGGGAGCGCCGCATCCCGGACGACAGCGTCAAGAAGGAAGCGGCGGCGCTGGTCAAAGGCAAGACCGACGACATGGCGAAGGTGAAGGCGCTGTACGAATACGTATCGCGCAACATTCGCTATGTGAGCCTGTCTTTCGGCTTGGGACGGATTCAGCCGCACGCCGCCAGTGAGGCGCTGGCCAACGGCTATGGCGATTGCAAGGACAAGAACACTCTGCTGGCGGCCTTGCTCGACGCCGAAGGATTTCACTCGACGTCGGTGCTGATCGGCTCGAAGATCAAACTCGATCCCGACATTCCGTCGCCCTCGCAATTCGATCACGTCATAACCCGGGTGCCGGTCGACGGCAAGGAAATCTGGCTGGACAGCACCCCCGGCGTAGCGCCGTTCCGCATGCTGTCGTCGAACCTGCGCAACAAGCAGGCGCTGGCCATCCCGCCCAGCGGTCCCGCGGTGCTGGTGTGGACTCCGTCGGATTTGCCGTTCCAGGCCTTCGATCGCACCACCCTGGTGGGCGCCGTCAGCGACAGCGGCGAGTTGAAGGCGCACGTGACCACCGCCTCGCGCGGCGATACCGAAATAATTCTGCGGTATGCCATGCGCCGCATGCCCAGCAGCCACTGGAAAGACATCTTCGACTACATGCTCCAGCACGCCAACATGCGCAGTGCGGACATTACCAACCTGAAGGCCAGCGATCCCAGCGATGCGGAACAACCGTTGACCGTCGAGTTCGACGTTACCGTGAACAACTATTTCGATTGGTCGGCCGCGGAGTCGAAATTCCCCTTACCGTTGGCTTCGATTCATCTGCCCGACGAGAACGATAGCGATGACGACAGCGCCAAAACCGAGCCTATCAAGCTGGGTGCCGTGCGCGACGACCAGGCGGATGTGAAGATCGGCTTTCCGGCAAAGTACAAACTGCATTCGCCGCTGAATGTCGACGTGCAGCGCGATTACGCCGAATACCACGCGGTCTACAAGGACGAGGCCGGACAATTCACCAGCCATCGCACGCTGAAGGTGCTGCTGGCGGAAATCCCCCAGGACCGCAGCGAGGACTTTGCCGCGTTCCATCGTGTAGTGAGGGCCGATGAGGCGCAGGAGGTCACGCTGACCAATACCTCGCCGGGCGCCGGCGGCGTCTCTGCCGGCGATCAATCGGCCAGCGATCTCTTCGACGCCGCGGTTGAGGCCTTGAAGAACGAACACTACGCCGTCGCCATCGACTTATTGGAACGTGTGGTCAAGCTGGAACCCAAGCACAAGGACGCATGGAACGATCTGGGCAAAGCCTACATGCAGCTGGGCCAGACCGATCAGGCAATCTCGGCCTTCAAGAAGCAGATTGAGAACAACGCCTACGATCCCTTTGCCTACAACGCCCTGGGCCTGGCCTACGAACATCAGGGCAAGTACGACGAGGCCATCGCCGCGTTCAAAAAGCAGATTGAGATTAATCCGCTGGATCCCTATGCCCATGGCAATCTGGGCCGCCTCTACGTTGGCCAGAAGCGGTTTATCGAGGCTGTTCCGGAGCTGGAGAAAGCGGTCGACATCCAGCCCAAGAACCCGCTGCTGGAGATTTGGTTAGGGCAGGCGTACATCGCCACCAAGCAGACGGACAAGGGAATGGCGGCGTTCGAGAAGGCCATCACCCTGTCGCCGGCGCCGCTCACTTGGAACAACATCGCGTACTCGCTTGCTGAGCAGGATGTGCAGCTGGACCGCGCCGGTAATTATGCGGACTCAGCCATCAACGCCCTGGAAACCCAGCTCCGCGATGTAAATCTCGACAACTTGCGCATGCAGGAGCTGGGGACCACACAGTTAATGTTCTCGGTATGGGACACCCGCGGCTGGGTCGATTTCAAGCGCGGCAATCTGGATAACGCCGAAAAATACATTTTGCCCGCGTGGCAGGCCGGTGGCAGCGGCGATGAAGCCGAGCACCTGGCCGAGATCTACGAGAAGCGCGGCAAGCGCGACCAGGCCATTCAGTACTACATGATGTCGCTGGTGGCCGATGACGCCAGCCCGGCGGCGCGCGCGAAGCTGACGGCACTGGGCGTGAAGGACATCGACAGCCGGATGGCAAACGCGCGGGCTGACCTGGCAAAGCGCGAAACCGTGGCGCTCAACAAGTCCGACAAAGGTACGGCAGAGTTCTACCTGCTGGTCTCGCCCGGCAAGGTCGAACAGGTGAAATTCATCAAGGGTCCTGACAACCTGAAGAGCTTCTCCGACATTCTCCAGAAGACTGACGTAGGCATGAAGTTCCCGCCCCAATCGCAGGCTCACGTCGTACGCCGTGCGGTGGTTCGCTGCGGCAGCGCGGCGCCCGGTCCGTGCACGGTGGAGTTGGTGCCCGCGGCGGAGGTGCGGTCGCTGGAGTAGGGGCTCGGGGCTGGGGACTAGGGATTAGTGACTCGTGACCAGCGGTCAGAGCTGCAGATTTGTTGCCCAAGTGTGAAATCCCAAACTAGCGACTGGCCACGGCCGTCTTACGCTTCGCGCAGCGCTCGCGTAATCGGCATTCTTGCGGCGCGGAAGGCCGGCAGCAATCCGCCGATCAAGCCCATCAGCACTGCGAACACGATGCCGAAGATCAGCACGTTCGGTGTAATCCGGAACGCGAAGGCCATCTCGCTGAAACTTTGTGTCTGTCCAGTTCCCGCCGTGTAACCGTTCATGGTGAAAGCCGCCAGGCATCCCAGAATGCCGCCGATAAGCGCCAGCAGCACCGACTCCAGCACAAACGATACCAGGATGCTGAAGCGCGAGAAGCCGAGCGCGCGCAGCGTGCCAATCTCGCGCGTGCGTTGCGAGACGATGGCATACATCGTGTTCATGGCGCCAAAGACCGCGCCAATGCCCATCACCACCGCAACAAATCCCGCCAGGCCCAGCAGCGCAGCTGCGGTTGGGCCGGCCAGGTTCTCGTAATATTTCGGCTCGGAATCGATTTGCAGTTGCACCCGCGGATTGGCGCGGATTTCCTTGTCGAAGGCCGCCAGGGTCGCGGGGTTGCTCAAGCGCAGGGTCAGCGATTCGCAGCCGCCATTGCGGCCAATCGCGGGCGCCATGGCATCGTAGTCGCCCCAAATCTCGCTCTCGAACGAACTGCCGTCGGCGGTAAACAGGCCGACAACCTTGAAGTCCTTCTTGTGCACGCTGAGGGTGTCGCCGATATCCAGTCCGGCCACGCGATCGGAAATCTTTTTGCCGACGATGACCTCATACAAGCCGGGGGTGACGCTGCGGCCAGCGACGATCTTCACATTGTTGCGTACCTTGAAACCCTGCGGCGACACGCCCCGAAAGGTGACGTTGGCAGGCTGGTTGTCACTCCTGCGCGGACGCACGGTGAGGACGACGACCTCGCACGACGCCAGGGGCTTGCCCTCGCTGTCACGGGCCACGCGCGGGTCGACCTCGATAACATCGGCGTCGGCGATGTTGATCCACGAGGTCATTTCCGACAGCGAGCCGCGCTGGGTCACAATACCGTTCAGCGGCGATCCCGTGGAGCGCAGGGCAATGCGGAAGCCATTTTCCATGGCCAGCAGGGTGACGAAGACGGCGACCACCAGGCCAATGCCGAAGATGGCCAGCAGCGTCACCTTCCAGCGCTGGCGAAGATTGCGAATGTTATATGAAAGCGGTAGAGCCATAAATTCAGCAATTAGCAAGTAGCAATTAGCTTCGAGCCTCGAGCGACAAGCCAAAAAAGCCACGCGAGGATCAATGAGGCATCAGTGGCTCATGGCTCGCAGCCCGAAGCTCGTAGCTCGCGGCTAAACCTGCCGCAGCGTCTCCGTAATCCGCGCGCGATAGCCGGTCATCGCCGGAACAAATCCTGCCAGCAATCCCAGCAGCAACGCGATGCCAACCCCGGTAGCCGTGGTCTGCGGCGACAATCCAAAGTTCGGGAAGCCCGCCACGATGTTGCCCAGCACGGGAACATTCGGCAGCACATGCAAAATAGCGGCGCTGATCAGAATTCCCACCAGCCCGCCCAGCACGCCTATCAGCAGCGCTTCACTCAAAATCAGCGTCATGACCAGCCCGCTGGAAAAGCCCAGCGTCTTCAGCACGCCAATCTCCTGCTGACGTTCGCGTACCGCAATACTCATGGTGTTGGCCGTCACCAGGAGAATGGTAAAGGCGACCGCCAGCCCAATGCCGTTCAGCAGGAACGCCAGATTCCCAGCCATGGCCACGAAGCCGGCCTGGAACGCCTGCTCGGTTTCAGTCTTGGTCGCGGTATCGCTGTTCTCAAATTCGTCGTCGATAGCCTTGCTGATGGCCCCGGCATGCTTGGGGTCGTCAATCGACTCCACCAGCCAGCCGATGCCGATTTTGCGGCCCGTGGTTTCGTCCAGATACTTGTACTGAAAGTACATCGAGTTAAGATCGGTGGCCGGATACTTGGCCTCGTCGGTGTCGTAAATGCCGTCAATGACAAACTCGAAGGGATGTCCCACACGATACGGCGGGATGGTGCTCTCCATCTCGAAGGTATCGCCCACCTTCCAGCCAAAGTGCTGCGCCAGCTTGCGGCCCACAATGCATCCGCGCCGGTCATGGAACCAGGCTTCCTTCTGATCGGGCGTCAACATGACCTCGGGATAGGCTTCCAGAAAGGCTTCGGGCTCGGTGGCAATGTTGGCGAAGAAATACTTGGGATCGCGATAAATGCCGCCGAACCACGCGTTGATCACGGTTCCCGTCACGCCGGGGATGGCCGCGATCTTCGCCTTATACGTCATGGGCAGGTTGTACACCAGGCTGATGTTGTTGCGCGTCACCAGCCGGCTCGCATTTCCGGCGTGCAGCCCGAAGTTCACCGCCTCTACCACCGTTTGCAAGGTGCAGAACAACAGGATGCACACCGACATGGCCAGCACGGTCGAGAGCGTGCGGACCCAGTTCTTGCGTAGATGCTTGAGGACCAGCGGTGCAAACTTCATAAGTCAAATTCTTTTTCACCACAGAATCACGGAAAATCACGGAGTTTTTCTATAAATCTTCTCCGTGTCCCCCCTGTTTCCGTGGTGAATCATTTCTTTCAGTTGCTCAACACTCCCTTATCCAGATGATGCTGGATGTGGGCCCGGGTGGCGGCGCGCGGATCGTGCGTCACCATCAGGATGGTCTTATGGAAATCTTTGTTGAACGTCTCCATCAGCGTCAGGATCTCCTCGGCGCTCTGGTGGTCGAGATCGCCGGTGGGCTCATCCGCGACCAGCACCGTCGGATCGGTGACCACGGCGCGAGCGATGGCGACGCGCTGCTCCTGTCCGCCGGAAAGCTGTCGCGGATAGTGCTTGGAGCGGTCCGCCAAGCCAACGATGCGTAGCGCAGTCATGGCACGCTCGCGGCGCTCGCGTTTGGAGAGCGAAGTCAGCAGCAGCGGCAGCTCCACGTTCTCCACCGCGCTGAGCACGGGAATCAGATTGTAGAACTGAAAGATGAAGCCGATGTTACGGCTGCGCCACTTGGCCAGCTCGCCTTCCGACAGCGGTCCCAGATCGGTGCCCGCGACCACCACCCGTCCCGACGTCACGCGATCGATGCCGGCAATCAAGTTCAGCAGCGTGGTCTTGCCCGAGCCCGACGGCCCCATCAGCGCCACGAACTCGCCTTGCGGGATGTCAAGGTTGATGCCGTCCAGCACTTTGATCTGGAGGCTATCGCGCTGGTAAACCTTGCGAACGTTTTGCACGCTGACGGCGGTGGTTGCAGCCGCATCGGTTGTGCTCATCAGATCTCCTAACTCTGGACAACGCAAACTATTGCAGCATTGCGGCACGCTGGTTCCAGTGCATCCGCTCGCGCAACGACGTAATGTGCGCCACGTGGTGCGCGCTATGCCACGCATACAATGCCAGCATCTGGTCCAGCGTCATCACGCCGCGTTCGGGATGATTGAATGTGCGCGCGAAATCCGCTGGCCGCATCGCCCGCAGGGTATCGACCCAGCGCGCATGCAGCGCCGCCAGCAGTTGCAGCGATACTTCTATCGGAGTGATGTCATTGTCCGGCAGCCTGGCCCACGCGGCTTCATCGTAAGGCTTGATTAGCGGTTGCTCTTCCGTCAACGCCAGCTTGGTCCGGATATAGGCGTTCATGTGACTCTCAGGCACATGGTGCACCACCTGCCGCACCGTCCAGCCTTCGGGACGATAGGGGGTGTCCATCTGCTCCTCGTCCAGGTGTTGCACGGCGCTTCGCATCTGCGGCGGCAACTGGGACAGCGTCTGGATGTAGCGCTCGCGGTCCTTGGCGCTTTGCTCCTCACTGCCGGGTTCAACCCAGTGAAACTTTCCGATTGGATATCGCAAATCTGTCATTGCAAACTCCCGTCCGGATTTTACCGCAGAAGCTGACACCGCGGGTTGGCCCGTCAAGGCGAGCCTTGAGTTATCGCCAACCTCGATTGCACAAGATAAGTCCTGTTCCCTCAATCTGTTGAACCGTAATGTGAAATTAAGTTGACTCTCATCCATCATGGCGCAATAGTTTGCTGCGTTGGCGGAAGTCCGCCTACATACGCGAAGGGAGCCACAATGATCTATCGACAGCCAGGCGCGACCTCGAACTTCAACCCGAGCCTGCGAATATTGACTAAGCTGTTTTGTGCGGCGATCTTCGCAGTAACAATTTCGGCGCAGGCGCAGACTCTTACCGTTCTGTACACGCTGAACGGTACAACGGACGGCAGCGGTCTAGTAAGCGGATTGGTCGCCGATCGGCAAGGGAACCTATATGGCGCCGCCGGCGGCGGTGGAATCAACAACTGCGATGGCTCAGGCTGCGGCACGGTCTTCAAGTTGTCGCGGCACGGCTCCGGGTGGATTTTCAGTGTCCTCTACCGCTTTACCGGCCTCGCCGATGGAGCGGGTCCGGATGCGCCGCTAGGAATCGCGCCGGACGGGAGTCTCTACGGTACAACGTACTCCGGCGGAACCAGCGGATGCCTGAATGGATTGGGGTGCGGCACGGTGTTTAAATTGTCGCCGCCACCCAGTTTCTGCCCGACAGCAGCCTGTGAGTGGACAAAGACCACTCTGTATAAGTTCACTGGCCAGGCCGACGGAGAATACCCCCTTGGCCAGATAACGTTTGACCAGGCAGGAAACGCTTACGGCACCGCGAGTAACTCATTGCTCGACCAGTACGAGGGCAGCGTCTTCGAGCTGTCGCCGTCTGGCGGCGGCTGGACGTTTAACCTGTTGTATGCGTTTCCCGCGCCCCCCGGCGCCGGTTATCCGGACGGCGGCGTGGTCTTCGATAGCCAGGGAAACCTCTGGGGCGTTAACGGCTACGGTGGCGCGGACGACTGCAGCAGCGACGATTACAACTGCGGCAGTATTTTCAAATTGACCCCCTCGTCCTCGGGATGGACGGCAACGAATGTCTTCCAGTTCAACACCAGCACGGGAGGGCATCCGATTGGGACTTTGGTTGCCGATCAGTTCGGCAATTACTATGACACTCTCGATACCAACGGGCCATACGGCGGCGGCACCGTCTTTCAGTTCGTTCCCGCAAGTGGTGAACTCAACGTGCTTTATGCCGCTTCGGGATACCCCGGGGACAATTCCGGTCCGTATGGCGGCGTAGTCAGGGACCGGGCTGACAATCTTTACGCCGCCGCCGAAGGGGGATTCGAATCTGGCTGGGTCTTCGAGCTGTCTCCCTTAAATGGCCACTGGGATTTCACCAATCTCCACAACTTCATGGACGGTAGCGACGGGGCTACCCCAATCGGTCCATTGGTGGTGGACGCCGCAGGCAACGTTTACGGGGCCGACCTGAGCAATGTCATCTTTGAGATTACGCCGTGACGTACAGGACCGAAGCCGCGATCATTTGAGGACTAAATTCCGGCTGGGCGCGATCATTCCCCAGGGCAGGGAAGTCCCTTGCTGCTGGGACTTCCACTCCCGACTCACACAAACAACTAGCTTCTGATTGTTACTGCTGGGGGTTTGCCGGCGGATTCTGCGATGAATCCGGCGCCGATTGTTGCACCGTGATCGGAGTCCGCAGCTTGAAGGTGACGACGGATTCGGCTTGCACCGTCAGTTCTTTATTGCCGGTGAAGGCTGCGCCTGCCGTACCTGCGCCCGCGCCCACCAATCCGCCAATCAGCGCGCCCTTACCGCCGCCGGCCAATCCGCCAATCAGCGCTCCGCCGCCCGCTCCGCCGCCCACGAAGGCCCCTGTTCGCTTACCTTTACCCTTTATGGTCTGGGCGTATTCGGAGGTATGGATCGTGGTCGGCACGCCCTTCACGTTAATGCTGGTCAACGCGATCGCCAAGTAGCCTTCGCCCTTGAAGCGGCCCGGTGACTTGGAATCGACCACTGTGCCGGCCACTCCCGCACCCGTGCGAACCGCTACCACACCATTGACCGCGAGCGATTGAGCCAGCGTCCCGGTAAACGAGTCGCCCGGATTCGCCGTCTTGGTGTTGATGGTGTTGCCCATGCGGACCATGACGCTCGTCCCCGCAGGAATCACCAGGGGCGGCGGTGGTGGAGGCGGAGGCGGCGGAGTTGGAGCGGGCGCCTGCGCCATCGGCGCCTGCGCGGGAGCAGACTGGCTCATATTGCCGGAAGGCTGAGCCTGGCTCATGTTGCCGCCCGCCTGAGATTGACTCATATTTCCCGCGGGCTGGTTGCCCTGCGCTGACGAGGTGTCGCTGGCCGTCGTTGCCGGTGGTTGATTTTGACTCTGATCTTTCTTGCTGCAAGCCATGAAGCTCGCAGCCAGAACCAGACTGAGTACGAAAGCCGACGTTGAGGAACGCATGGTTTTTCCCTTTCGTTGCATGGTTGGACGCCAGGCGTCCAGACTGCTACGGAACCACTCGACTGCCTTGCCGGAATGTGATTCCTGGCCAGGAAATAAAGACGAATGCGCCAGGGACATCTTGCCGTGAAAGCCGGAACTCACTGATTGTAACGCGGCAACTCTGCTCAGTCCGAATCCTGCCTACTGCGGCCCGGGAAGAAACTACGCCGCGGTCTTCGCCGGCTCTGCAACCTTGGTATCTCGCAAGCCCAGGTAGCCCACCCCTCCAGCCACTAGCGAGGCTGCCAGGATGGCCGTCTTCGCTTCCATCAAATAGGCGTGGTCGTCGAACGCCAGCGAGCCGATAAAAATGGAAACCGTAAAGCCGATCCCGGCCAGCACCCCGACTGCACTCAATTGTCTCCAGGTAACGCCATCCGGCACTCGCGCCAGACCCACCAGCTCGGCCAGCTTGGCAAATCCGACGATGCCCAACGGCTTTCCCACGACCAATCCCAACATAATTCCCCAGGCAATGCGGCTGCTCAGCAACTCGCCCCAGATGCCACTGGAAAAGGTGACGCCGGCATTGGACAGCGCAAACAGCGGCAGCACCAGAAACGAGACCCAATCGTTCAACTCTCGCGTCAGCCGTTCCGCCGCTGACTCAGTGCTGTTCAGCAGCGCATCGAAACCTCCAAGAAGGCTCTTGGCCGTGCGCACGTCGCCGCTCGCCATGGCATCGCGAAAGCGTCTCGACATGTTGGTCGCAATGTCCTGAAACTCCTTCAGCGATAAAGGCGCGGTCGTCGGTACCAGGAATCCCAGAATTACGCCCGCGATGGTGGCATGAATTCCCGAGCGTAGGATCAAAATCCAGAAGACAGCGGCAAGCACAAAATACACCACTGGGCGCGAGATGCCGACTTTGAGCAGCAGCAGAATGACGGCCAGAACGACGATGCCCAGAAGCAACGCCACCCGATCCAGCGAGCCGCTGTAGAAAACCGCGATCACGATGATGGCGCCGATATCGTCAGCAATGGCCAGGGTCAGCAGGAAAACTTTCAAGTCCGAAGGAATGCCTTTGATCATGCCGAGAACGCCGAGCGAGAAGGCGATGTCGGTGGCCATCGGAATACCCCAGCCATGCTGTCCGCCATGTCCGCGGTTGATGATGGCATACAGCAGTGCCGGAACAACCATTCCGCCCAGAGCGCCAAACACCGGCAGCGCCGCCCGGCGGATGTCCGACAGCTCGCCGTGCACAATCTCGTGCTTGATCTCCATGCCTACCAGGAAGAAGAAGATCGCCATCAGCGCGTCGTTGATCCAGGCATGCACCGGCAACTGGAGGCGCGAGAGCTGCAACTCCATCTCCCAGACATGGTGATACGAGGCCTGCCATGGCGAGTTGGCCCAGATCAAGGCAATCACCGCCGCTGCCAGCAGGAAGATGCTGCTGATCCCCTGAATGTGAATGAACTGCTGAATCGGCAGAACCAGGGCGCGGGTCACCAGCGACTCGCGTCGCTTGATCTGAAGCGCTCCGAAGGTGCGTGGCGGAATTCCCATGGTTGAGGAGCGTCAGCTCACTTGCAGAGCCGACCATCCATTGAAACCGCTGGATGGAACTGCCGTCAACCGTGGGCCGGCAATTGGCAAGCTCGCGGCCCCGGAGCTATGCTGGGAGACTCTCATGAGTGAGATCACCCGCAACGTGCTGCTCATTTTCGCCGCCCTTCTCCCCATCGTGAACCCCCTGGGCATGGCGCCCATCTTCGCCGAAATCACTTTAGGGTACCCGGACGCAGTGCGCCGCACGGTGGCGTTTCGCGTGGCCGTCAACGGCGTTGTGCTGCTGATGGCCTCCATGTTCGCCGGCTCCTACATTCTGCAATTTTTCGGCGTCAGCCTGGCGGCCGTGCAGTTAGGCGGCGGATTGGTGGTGACTTTCGCGGGCTGGCAGATCCTCAACAAGAAAGACGATATCAGAGAACGCCAGGTCTCGGCCCCCGACAAACAGGAGCTTCTCTCGCAGGCTTTTTACCCGCTTACCATGCCGCTGACGGTTGGACCAGGGTCCATTGCCGTCGCCCTCACCTTGGGCAGCAATCTTCACGAGCAGCGTCGTCTGGAGCTCATCTTCAACGCTCTGACCGCGGTGCTTGGCATTCTCCTGATCGGCATAACCATTTACTTGTGCTATCGCTTTTCTGAAGGGCTGCAGCGGCTGCTGGGACCCACCGGCACCAGTATTCTGATTCGTCTATCGGCTTTCATCCTGGTCTGCATCGGCATACAGATCATGTTCAACGGCCTGGAAAGCTTTTATCGGCTGCTGCACGAGGTTGTGCATTAGACGAAAGCGGATTCACGTCGAGCCGGCACGGGCCGGCGGCACTTGGCCCCGCGACTTTTTCAGCAGCCAGTTTAGGCGGCGAGACACCGTCGTGGTCTTTTTCCGCCGCTCGCCGCGTGTATAATTTTTGCTAGCGCGCCCGTAGCTCAGCTGGATAGAGCGAATGCCTCCGGAGCATTAGGTCGGGAGTTCGAATCTCTCCGGGCGCGCCAGAGAAAGTCCCGCTCACGAAATCTTCCCACGGATTGAATGGGAAACAGCCTGCAAACGTATAGTGTACCTTTGCCCTAAGTATTCAACCGTCGGGAGGGGCCATGAAGAAAGCAATTCGCCGCGCGAAAGTGGTGGCAATTTCCATGCTGCTCCTGGCCAGTGCCGGATGTGTCAGCCAGAAGAGTATCGACGACCTCAACCAGCAATTGGCTGACACTAATGCCCGGCTGACAAAGCTGGAGCAGGCAGAGGCTCAGCGGTCGCAAGAAACCGCGCAACAGCAAGTGGACAAGTACCAGAACAAGTCTCTTCTGGAGAAAGCAATAGCCGACGCTACGAAACGTAGACAGGATTGCAAAGCTGGAGCGGAATCGGACTTTAACAATTGGGTGCGCATGAATGGAACCCCGGTTCCTGGCAAGACGGAACAGTACTCAGCCCCCCCCGAGGGCATCAAACAAGCCCATGCCAAGCAGGATAAAGCCGAAGCTGACTGCGAGAAAGACTACGAGGACGCCATGCAGGCGGCACAGCTCAAGTATCACCAGTGAACCTTAACTTCAACTTTCCGCTCCTCAGTAAGCTGCGCTTCTTCTGACAGGCCGCGTGCCGCCGGCGGTCCACGAAGTTATCTTGTTTCGTCCAGCCACACATTAGCGATTTCTTATCTCCTCAGGCGCGGCTGGCGATTAATTGCAGACCGCGCCCGTGGGTTGTAGGCCCGTGTAATCTGCCGTTTGTCTCCCTTACAGCGAACATGATTTCAGGGTTGTTCCTGGTGCAGGAAGCTATTGCGCTTTGGCCCCGAATTTGCGTGAAGAAAATCGTGCGGCCGCCGATGAAATAGCAGACGCACCTTTCTGCTCTTGTCGCTGCACCCGGAGGAAACCTGAATGGATCCGAGCCAGCCGGCCTGCGGTCCGGGCCAACTGCCTAGTGAAATGGATGAGGTAATCAAGGAGTTTCTGGTCGAATGCAATGAAGGTCTGGATCGTTTTGATCGCGACCTGGTTGCACTCGAAAAGGACAGAAGCTCGCGTGACCTGCTGGACAGCATCTTCCGCGCCATTCACACCATAAAAGGCACGGGCGGGGTACTGGGCTACGAGAAGCTGGTCTCCATCTCGCATATCGGCGAGAGCGTGCTCAGCCGCATGCGCGATGGCCTTCTGCTGCTCTCTCCTACGATTACCACGGCGCTGCTGGCCATGGCCGATGCCTTGCGCGCCATCTTACAGGACATTGCCTCCGCCGGAACCGAGGGCGATGGCGATTACTCCATCGTGCTCCAGCAACTCTCCGCGGTGCTCGAACAGGCGCAGCCGCCGGCTCCGCCTAAACCGCCGCCCATCGTCAGCGTGCCCCAGCCGGAGAGCGCCGCGCCGCCCCTGCTGGGCGAAATTCTGGTGGCTGCCGATACCTGCAAACCGGAGGACGTGGTGGCCGCTGTGGGACTTCAGCAGGAAGGCGATACCCGCCGCCTGGGCCAGATCCTGGTCGACACTCGCGCCGCCCATCCCACCGCCGTGGCCGAGGGGCTCAAGGCGCAAAACGACTACCGCGAGATCGTCAGCAATACCATCCGCGTCGATGTGGCCCTGCTGGACAAGGTCATGAACCTGGTCGGCGAGCTGGTGCTGGCCCGCAACCAGGTGCTCCAGTTTACCGGGACCCAGAAGGACAGCAGCTTCCTCAGCACCGCGCAACGGCTCAATCTGATTACCACCGAACTCCAGGAAGGAGTCATGAAGACCCGCATGCAGCCCATCGGCAACGTGTGGAACAAGCTTCCCCGCATGGTCCGCGACCTGTCGGTGGGGTGCGGCAAACAAGTCGAAATCCAGATGGAAGGCGCCGAGACGGAGCTGGACAAGACCATCATCGAAGCCATCAAGGACCCGCTCACCCATATCATCCGCAATGCCGTGGACCACGGCATCGAATTGCCGGAAGCACGCCTTGCCGCCGGCAAGGCGTGCGCTGGACATTTGCTGCTGCGCGCCTTCCACGAGGGTGGCCAGGTCAACATCGAGATCTCCGATGACGGCGCCGGCATTGCCACCGAAAAGCTGAAAGCCAAGGCCATCGCCAAAGGCATCGTTACCGCCGAGCATGCTGCCCGCATGTCGGAGCGCGAGCTGCTGAACCTGGCCTTCGCCCCCGGGGTCTCTACCGTTGAGCAGGTCAGCAACATCTCCGGCCGCGGCGTTGGCATGGACGTGGTGAAGACCAATATCGAGAAGATCGGCGGCATGGTCGATCTCCAGAGCGCCGCTGGCAAAGGCACGCTGCTGAAGATCAAGATTCCTCTGACCCTGGCCATCATCCCCGCGCTGGTGGTCACCAGCGGCGGCGAGCGCTTCGCCATTCCCCAGGTCAGCCTGATCGAGCTGGTGCGCTCCGAAGGCCAGGAGGCCGGGCACGGCATCGAGAATATTCACGGAGCTTCGGTCTATCGCCTGCGCGGCAACCTGCTGCCCCTGATCTATCTGAACCGCGAACTGCATCTGGGCGGCGAAGCCGCATCCGCCTCCATCAACATTGTCGTGCTGCAGGCCGGCGACCGGCAGTTCGGGCTGGTGGTCGACGAGATCAACGATACCGAAGAAATTGTCGTCAAACCGCTTTCCAAGCAGTTGAAATCGGTCTCCTGCTTTGCCGGTGCCACCATCATGGGCGATGGGCGTGTGGCCCTTATCCTCGACGTGCTGGGCCTGGCGCAAATGACCCGCGTGGTCAGCGAGCGGCACGAGCAGAACGTTGCCAAGCAGGGAATGAAATCGGCGGATAGCGCGGCCCAGCGCGAGGCCTGGCTGTTGTTCCGCATAGGCGCCAGCGGGCGCATGGCGATTCCGTTGTCTCTGGTCTCGCGCCTGGAGGAGTTTCCCGCTACGCAGGTGGAGCGCTTTGCCGGACACGAGGTCATTCAGTATCGCGAGCAGATTATGCCCCTGGTCAGGCTGGCGGAGGCCTTGGGCTACGCCGGCGCCTCCAGCAGCGAGCTGCTGCAAGTCATCGTTTATTCCAGCAACGGGCGCAGCGTCGGGCTGGTGGTGGACGAGATCCTGGACATCGCCGATCAGTCGGCGGCGGTGCAGCAGATCCGCCAGGTGGACACGCTCAAGGGAGCGGCGGTGATCCAGCAGCGGGTCACCGATCTGCTGGATGTTCCCGCCCTGCTGGCAGCCCAGCAGCTGGCGGGCGGCGAAGGAGCGCAGGCATGAAGCAGCGTCGGCAACTATGCACCTTCTACCTCCAGAAACTGTTGTTTGGGGTGGAAGTAGAGAAGGTTCAGGAAGTCATCCGCTACCAGGAGATGACCCGCATCCCGCTGTCGCCGGAGGTGATCGGCGGGCTGATCAATCTGCGCGGCCAGATTGTGACTGCGGTCGATCTCCGCCGGCAGCTGGAACTGCCTCCACGCGGCGGCAGCGAGCTGCCCATGAACGTCGTCATCCGCCGCGAGGACGGTCCCATCAGCCTGCTGGTGGACGAGATTGGCGACGTAGTCGAGGTCGAGGAGCAGTTGTTCGAGCCGCCCCCCGATACCCTGGACGCCCACGGCCGGGAATTCATTCGCGGCGTTTACAAACTGAAGCAACAGCTGCTGCTTTTGCTGGATACCGAGAAAGCCATGTCGGTCGTGGGCACCCACCCGGCCTAGCACCATCATCAACCCGCAGAACAGCCACAAGGAGCGTACATGCTACAGGCGCACAGCAAAGCAAACGGTAATCACAAACCTCGGCTGAACGGGGAAGATGGGCCGCACGCGGCCGCCCTGCTCGATCAGCCGCAAATGGCCGAAGAGATTCACCGCCTTACCACCGCGCTGCGTTCGGGAAACTTCCATGAACGGGCCAGCGTGGATGGCTTCGAGCCGGAAGAACGTGAGCTCTTGGAAGACCTCAATGCCGGACTCGACACCCTGACCGCCCCGCTGGCGGTGGCCACCGAGTTCCTCGGACACCTCAGCCAGGGCAAGATTCCGGAGAAGATTGCGGCCGATTTTGCCGGCGACCTTAATGCCACCAAGACCAGTCTTAATGCCTGCGTCGACGCCCTGGGCAGTTTGCTGGAGATTCGCGACGTTCAGGAGCGCGTGGCGGTCAACGATATGTCGCGGCAAGCGGCCGAGAACTACCCGGGTATCTTCGGCCAGTTGTGCCGCGACAGCAATGCCTCCCAGGGACGGGTGCAGAACGCCATCCGCATCCTGAAACTGATCGCCGTCGGCGATTTCAAGCAGGACTTGCAAGAGCTGGAAAGGGTTGGCAAACGCTCGGCAAACGACGAGTTTGTTCCGGCCTTCATCACCGTGATGCAAGCTATCGACGCCCTGGCGGCTGACGTTGCTGTCCTGTCCGCAGCGGCCGTGGCCGGCAGGCTGGCCACCCGGGCCGATGCCAGCCGGCATCAGGGCGAATATCGCAGGGTCGTGGAAGGCGTCAACGCTACGCTCGACTCGGTTGTCGGGCCCTTGAACGTCGCCGCCGAGTACGTCGACCGGATCAGCCAGGGCGACCTGCCTCCCAAGATCACCGATCAATATAACGGCGATTTCAACACCATCAAGAACAACCTCAACCAGTGCATCGCCTCCATCGGGGGGTTGATGGAAGAGATTGGGAGGATGTCGCACGAGCACGATCTGGGCGATATCGACGCGGTGATCGACGCCGCCAGGTTCCGCGGCGCTTATCAGGAGGTTGCCCAGGGCATTAACCAGATGGTGGGCGGCCACATCAGCGTCAAGAAGAAGGCCATGGCCTGCATCGCCGAGTTCGGCAAGGGTAACTACGACGCCGTGCTGGAGCAGTTCCCCGGCAAGAAGGCCTTCATCAACGAAAACATCGAGCGCCTGCGCTCCAATGTCAAGAAGTTCATTGCCGACATGGCCCGCATGTCGGAGGCGCACAACGCCGGCGACATCGATGCCATCATTCCGCTGGAGAACTTCGAAGGCGCTTATCGCACCATGGCCCAGGGCGTGAACGACATGGTCCAGGGGCACATCACGGTCAAGAAAAAGGCCATGGCCTGCATCGCCGAGTTCGGTAAGGGCAACTTCGAAGCGCCGCTGGAAAAATTTCCCGGCAAGAAAGCTTTCATCAACGACACCATCGAAGAGGTGCGCACGCATCTCAAAGCGCTCATCACCGACGCCAACCTGCTGGTGCAGGCGGCGGTGGACGGCAAGCTCTCCACTCGCGCCGACGCCACCAAACACGGCGGCGATTTCCGCAAGATCGTGGAAGGCATCAATGCCACGCTCGATGCCGTGATCGGCCCCCTGAATGTCTCCGCCGACTATGTGGACAAAATCAGCAAGGGCAACATTCCTCCTAGAATCACCGACAACTACAATGGCGATTTCAACACCATCAAGAACAACCTAAACCAATGCATCGATGCTATCGGCGGACTGGTCGCCGACACCAACCTGCTGGTGGAGGCGGCCGTGGCCGGCAAGCTCTCTACCCGCGCCGACGCCGCCAAACACGGCGGCGACTTCCGCAAGATCGTGGAAGGCGTCAACGCCACCCTCGACGCCGTGATCGGGCCGTTGCAGGACGTCGGCCAGGTGCTGGACAAACTGGCCGGCGGAGATCTCACGGCCCAGGTGGTCAGCGAGTATGCCGGCGACTTTGGCCAGCTGCGGACCGCGGTGAATGCCCTGGCCACCCAGGTGCGCACTGCCATCCAGCAGATTGGGGCCAACGCCACCACCCTGGTTTCGGCAGCCGAGGAACTGAACAAAGTCAGCCAGCAGATGAGCGCCAGCGCCGACGAGACCGCGACCCAGGCCAACGTGGTTTCGGCCGCGTGCGAGCAGGTTGCCAACAACGTTCAGACCGTCGCCACCGGGGCCGACGAGATGGGCGCCAGCATTAAGGAAATCGCCAAGAACACGGCCGACGCCACCCGGGTCGCCACTACGGCGGTGAAATCGGCGGAGTCGACCAACGTCACCATCGGCAAACTCGGAGTCAGCAGCGCCGAGATCGGACAGGTGATCAAAGTCATCACTTCCATCGCCCAGCAGACCAACCTGCTGGCCTTGAACGCCACCATCGAGGCCGCTCGGGCCGGCGAAGCAGGCAAGGGCTTCGCGGTTGTGGCCAATGAGGTCAAGGAGCTGGCCAAGGAGACAGCCAAGGCCACCGAAGACATCAGCCGCAAGATCGAGGCGATCCAGACCGATACCAAAGGCGCAGTCGAGGCCATTGGCCAGATCGGCACCGTGATCGTGCAGATCAACGACATTCAGAACACCATCGCCAGCGCGGTGGAGGAGCAGAGCGCCACCACCAACGAGATCAGCCGCAATCTGGCGGAGGCGGCGCGCGGCAGCTCGGAAATCACCAAGAACATAACCGGAGTGGCGGAGGCGGCGCACAGCACCACCGCCGGCGCCACCGATACCCAGAAGTCGGCGCAGTCGCTGGAGCGCATGGCGGCCGAGCTGCAAGGCCTGATCGCGCAGTTTAAGTATTAAGGCCATTTGCCGATGGTGGCTACGGGAGATTCCTCCCGCAGCCGCCATCGATTTTGCTGCCGCGACGGCCCGCACGAGAGAGGAGCTGGCAATGCGCGCTTTGATCGTAGACGACTCGTCCGCCATGAGGGCAATCCTGGGCATGACCCTCAAGCGGCAAGGGTTCGAGGTGGTTCAGGCGAAAGATGGCATGGACGCACTGGCGCTTCTGGAGAAAGTCGAACCGCTCGACCTCATCCTGATCGACTGGAACATGCCGGTGATGAATGGATTGCAATTACTGGAGCGCATTCGCCGGCAGCCCCAGTTCGACCGCACCCAGATCCTGATGGTCACCACGGAAACCGGCATGGGCCAGATGTCGGAAGCGCTTTCGGCGGGCGCCAACGAGTACATCATGAAGCCGTTTACCTCCGAGATGGTGAGTGACAAGCTGCACCTGGTGGGCCTGTGAGCTCGCTGGCGCGCAAGATCCGCGTCCTGGTGGTGGACGATTCGGTGGTCATGCGACGGCTCCTGTCGGAGGTCATCTCCTCCGATCCGGAGTTGGAAGTGGCCGGCTATGCCGCCAACGGGCAGATTGCCCTGGCGCTGTTCGACCAGGTCAACCCCGACATCGTCACCCTCGATGTCGAGATGCCAGTCATGAACGGCATGGAAACCTTGCAGGCGATGCGCACTGCCGGCCGCATTCTTCCCGTCATCATGTTCAGCACTTTGACGGAACGGGGCGCCGAGGCCACCATCGACGCGCTGGCCCTGGGCGCGAGCGATTACGTTGCCAAGCCTGCGGATTCCGGCTACAACTCGGCCCGCGACCGCATTCGCGAAGCCCTGCTTCCCAGGATCAAGGCCCTCTGCCAACGCTCTCTGGCTCCGCCGCCGCCGCAACCGATTTTGCGTTCTGCCTCAGGCCGCCAGGTCAAGCTCCCCAATCGAATCCAGGTAGTTGCCATCGGATGCTCCACCGGCGGGCCCAACGCTCTGGCCCAGGTTCTTCCCGGCATTCCCGCGGACTTCCCGGTGCCGCTGCTGATCGTGCAACACATGCCCCCGACCTTCACCCGTTTCCTGGCCCAGCGCTTGACGGCCCAATGTCAGATGGGAGTTGCCGAGGCCGGAGACGGCGAGTTGTTGAAGCCCGGCCGCATGTGGATAGCCCCTGGCGGCTATCATCTGGCGGTGGCACGCCAGAGTCAAGAGACACGATTGCGCATCCACCAGGAGGCGCCGGAAAACTCCTGCCGTCCTTCGGTGGATGTACTGTTCCGCTCGGTGGCGCAGGTTTTCTCCAGCCACGCTCTGGCCGTCGTGCTCACCGGCATGGGACAGGATGGTCTGCGAGGCTGCGAGATGCTGGCCCAGTCGGGCGCGGAGATCGTGGCTCAGGACGAGCCCACCTCGGTGGTGTGGGGCATGCCTGGCTTTGTCGCCCGGGCAGGACTCGCCCACGCCGTCTTGCCGATTTCTGAGATTGCCGCGCACATCGTCCGGCGGGTCACCGCTTTTCGTCCCCTGACCTGCGCCTCGGCCCGGCCGCTGGGAGTGGCCTCATGAGCCTGGCGGCTATCGACTTCGATTACCTCCGCACTCTGCTGAAGAACCACACTGCCATCGTGCTTGATCCCGGCAAGGAATATCTGGCCGAAACCCGCCTGGCTCCGCTGGTCAGCGAGCAAGGCTGCTCCTCGGTACAGGAGTTGCTCGGCGTGTTGCGGCGCCAGAGCTTCAACGGTCTGCATCGCAAAGTGCTCGATGCCATGACCAACAACGAGACCTGGTTTTTCCGCGACTGCAACTGCTTTGCGGCGCTCAGCGAGGTCATTCTCCCGGAAGTGATTAAGCGCCGCGCCCCCGAGCGCAAACTTTCCATCTGGAGCGCCGCCTGTTCCAGCGGGCAGGAGCCTTACAGCATCGCCATTGCAATTCGCGAGCAGTTCAACCTGCCGGGCTGGACCTACTCCATTGTGGGTACTGATTTTTGCAGCACCATCCTGGAACGCGCGCGCAAAGGCCTCTATCGGCAACTGGAAGTCAACCGCGGCTTGCCCGCTAAATTATTGACCCGTTACTTCACCCAGCAGGGACTGCACTGGCAACTGAAGCCCGAAATCCTTGCCATGGTGACCTTGCAGTTCATGAACCTGAGCGAGCCCTGGAGCGCCGCCATACCGCCGGCCGACATTATTTTTCTTCGTAATGTCCTGATCTACTTCGACGTGCCCACCCGCAAGGAAATTCTTGCCCGGGTGCGCCGCATCTTGCGTCCGGATGGATTTCTGTTTCTCGGATGTGCCGAGACCACGCTGAACCTGGATGCGGAATTTCAAATTGTTCAAGCGAAGAACTATGTTTGCTACAAGCTAAAGGACAGGTGACTTCATGGTTGCGGAAATCAGCAGCGCTGACTTGGTGACGATAGTGGACGAAATCTTTGGTTCCATGGCAGGCATGCAGTTGGCGCCCAGCCCGGCGCCCATTGCGTTCGATACCAGCAAAGGATACCTGGTCTCAACCGTGCAGATCGTGGGCGATTGGCAGGGAGCCGTGCGTCTGGACATCGATCTGGAACTGGCCCGCCAGGTCTGCGCCAACCTGGTGGGACTCGAGCCTGCCGACTTGTCTGCCCAGGACATCAGCGACGCTGCCGGCGAGCTGGCCAACATGACCGGCGGAAGCGTGAAAACACTTTGCGCGCCCACCTCGCGCTTGTCGCTGCCCTCGGTTGCCATGGGGCGCGACTTTGAATTTACCGTTTCCCAAGGGACCGTGATCCAGGCAATCTCCTTTTCCCATCCCTCCGGAGTGCTGACCGTCAGCGTGATCCAGAAAGAAGCGCCGGCCTCAGACTAATGCGCGCTGCTAATGCGACATCTGCGGCTCTACCCACTTCACTCCCAGTTGGTCATACAGAAATACCAGCCGGTAACTCTCCATAGAGATCTGCTGGTCCTCGGACGAGCCGATGCCGCCATGCCCAGCATTGGAGAAGCTGAGCAACAGCACCGGATATTTTGAAGCCGTCGCCGCTTGCAGCGCTGCCGCGAACTTGCGCGAATGCCAGGGATCGACCCGGGGATCATTCTCGCCCACCGCCAACAGCACGGCAGGGTACTTCACTCCATCCTCTACGTGGTGATAGGGCGAGTACGCATAGAGCGCCTTAAACTGCTCCGGATCTTTTACCGACCCATATTCGGTGACATTGTACTGGCCGTTTTGCGTCGTCTCCGAGCGCAACATATCATAGAGCCCGACGTAGGAAACCACTGCGCGGAACAGGTCCGGACGCTGGGTCAGCACCGCGCCCATCAGCAGCCCGCCGTTACTGCCGCCCTCGATGCCCAGCTTCGAAGGGTTAGTGTATTTAGCCTGGATCAGGTATTCGGCGCAGGCGATAAAGTCGTCGAAGACATTCTGCTTGTGCGTGAGCATGCCCTGCTGGTGCCAATCCTCGCCGAACTCCCCGCCGCCGCGTAGACTCGCGATCGCCATCACCCCACCGGCATCCAGCCACGGAAGCGAGCCTGGGTCAAAGTACGGTGTCATGCCCAGGCCGAATCCGCCGTAGCCCGTGAGCAATGCCGGACTCTGCCCGTTCAGTTTGGTGCCCTTACGCCGGAAGATCGTGAGCGGAACTTTCGTCCCATCCTTGGACGTGGCGAACTCCTGCAACACGTCGACGCCGGTGAAGTTGTAGGGCGATGTCTCGCGCAATGCCGTAATGGTCACCTTCTTCGACGTGGGATCGTATCGATACCAGGCCATCGGATCGACATAGCTGACATTGCCGAACAGAATCACATCGCCGCCCAGCGGCAGAATCTGCGTGATCGTCGACACCGGCTCCGCCGGAACCGTGCCGAGCTCATGTCCATTTGTATCGAAGACGTGAATCTCGGTTGGTCCGCCGACCAGCTCGGTCACGTAAAGCTGCGTCGCGGTGGGAACGAAGGTCGGCTGCATGCCCGCCAGCGTGTATTGAAAATCCTGGATCACGGCCGAAGTTTGCGGCACGATCACCTTGGCGTTCTTCAACTCGGGCGTGGCTAACGGTGCGCGCAGCAGCTTGCCGCGCGGAGCGTGGTCGCGCGACAGCATGTAAACCGCATCGCCGCCGATAACGACTGCCTTGATGCCATCCGAGAACCGGGTAACCTGCTTCCACTTGCCATCAGGACCGCATAGAAAGTGTGCGTAGTCGCCACCGTCCCCGTTCCCCACCGCCGCCAGCAGATACTTACCATCCTGGCTTGCGCTCAGCACGGTTTCTGCGATGCGGGGGAAATCCTTGCCAATGGCGTAGGTGTCTTCCGTCGCGGCCGTACCCAACTTGTGGAAGTAGATCTGCTGGTAGAAGTTCAGATCCTCTTTAGGCCGTTCACCCTCCCTGGGATAGTGAGTGTAAAAAAACCCGCTGCCCTCGGCATTCCAGATAACGCTACCGCCGCCGATGGCGGTGGTGTGCGGCACGACATCGGACAACGCCTGGCCGGTCGCCACGTCATACACATGAATGGAACCCATCTCGCTTCCACCTTGCGCCAGCGACACCGCAACCTTGCTGCCGTCCTGCGATGGCGCATAGAACTGAATCGCCGTGGAGTTGGTGGAATCGACCTGCGCCGGATCCAGGACCACATGCTTGGACGCAGGGTCATCCGGCGATCGCAACGTGACCAGCACGCTCTGTTGCTTGCCGGGCTCGAAGTTCATGGCAAACAGCGTTCCGCCGCGGATCTCCAGAGCGTAAAACGCCGGCGAACTCGTCTCGTCCAGCTTCTTGAAGAAAACCCGAATCTGATTGCGTATTGGCAGGTCATCCAGGATGGCGTGGGCATGGGCATTTTCGGCGGCTATCCATGCCATTACCTCCGGACTCTTGCCGTCTTCCAGCCAGCGATAGTTGTCAGTTACTTTGACTCCGTTGAATTCATCCACTACCGGATGCTTGGGCGTGGTGGGCAATGGAGGAACGTCTGTTTGCCACGCAAGGGCAAAGGCAGGAAAAAGCAACAGAGCAGCTAAGAGGATGCGATGACGATGCATGATGTCCCCTCTGCGACGTGGGTTGTTCGACCACGACCCGCGCCAAAAACGACTAAGTATAGCGAACCCGGCTCACGGCCTCCTTTACATACGCAAAACGGCCTGCCCAGGTTCTGGAGCCTCGCGCTCCTTCTATAATCGTGCCGGACTCAAATCCGTGGGACGCTGAGGGCAACGTTGGCCTATCAAGACCTGAGGGAATGGATCTCCGCGCTGGATAACGCCGGAGAACTGAAGCGCATCAAAGCCGAAGCCGATCCCATCCTGGAGATCGCCGAAATTACCGACCGCGTCTCGAAATGGGGTCCGCGTGGCAGTCACGGTCCGGGCGGCCCGGCGCTGCTCTTCGAGAATGTTAAAGGCCATCCCGGCGCCAAGGTCCTCATCAACCAGTTCGGCTCCGAGCGCCGCATGACCATGGCGCTCGACGTCGCCTCGCTCGACGAGATTGCCGACCGCATCAAGCTGTTTATGGATGTGAAGTCGCCGCAGGGGCTGCTCGACAAAATCAAGATGCTGCCCATGCTGGCCGAGATGGGCAAATTCTTTCCCAAGGAAGTTTCAACTGGGCCATGCAAGGAAGTGATCATGCGCGATAATTTTTCGCTGCACGATTTCCCCATCCTGCAATGCTGGCCGCTGGATGGCGGGCGGTTCATCACACTGCCGTCGGTCATAACCAAAGATCCCCGGACCGGCAAGCGCAACGCTGGAACTTATCGCTTACAGGTTTACGACTCGCAAAGCACCGGCATGCACTGGCAGCGTCAGAAGCAGGGCGCGGAGCACTATCGCGAGCAGATGCGACGGGCCGCCGCGGCTGGTGAGGCCAATCCTGTCACCGCGGCGCTGGACATGATGGCGCGCTCCGGCGGCGGCTCACGCGTTGCGGAGGGGAAGCAGGTTGCCGGAAGAATGGAAGTCGCGGTCGCCATCGGCACCGAGCCGGCAGTGATGTTTTCGTCCATCGTGCCCGCGCCTCCGGATGTCGAGGAGTATCTGATCGCCGGCTTCCTGCGGCAGAAGCCGCTCGAACTGGTGAAATGCGAAACCGTCGATCTGGAAGTCCCGGCGACTTCAGAGATCGTGCTCGAAGGTTATGTCGAGCTCGACGACCTACGCATGGAAGGCCCCTTC
>JBEKCJ010000009.1:0-70397 GCA_050014935.1 Candidatus Korobacteraceae bacterium | reverse complement strand
TTCAATGTCTTCGGTGGTGGAGGACAGGTCGACTTCAACTTCGGGAACTATTTCGGCATTAAGGCCGACTTCATGGGCTATACCCAAGGGAGCGGCCTCAGAAATCAGCTGGAAAAGCATGGCTTCGTCGGGGCGGCGAACGGCAACGTCTTCACCTACATGTTCGGACCCCAGGTCAAGAAACATACCGGCGTGTTTCAGCCGTTCGGAGAGGCCCTGTTTGGCGCAGCGCATACTAACGCTTATGCCACCATCCTCACCGATGAGGGCAAGATCCTTTCAGGCAGCGGCGACAACAACGGATTTGCCATGGCACTGGGCGGCGGTATCGATCTTCAGGTCGCCAGACACTTCGCCATCCGTCCGGTCGAGGTGGACTACCTCCTGACCCGATTCACCGCTAATCACGTTTCCGGCTACACGGCGAACCAGAACAACTTCCGGTATTTTGGCGGATTGGAATTCCTGTTGGGCGGCGCGCCGCCGGTCCCGGTAACTGCCAGCTGCTCGGCGTCACCCGCTGCGGTTTGGTCTGGTGACCCGGTGACCGTCACCATCACTGGTGCCAACTTCAATCCGAAGCACACTCTGGCTTACGCCTGGACTGGCAATAGTGGCAAGCTGAACAGCGCCACCTCCGAGACCACGAGCATCGACACCGCCGGCCTGGCGCCAGGAAGCTATTCCGCCAACGGCACGGTCACGGATCCCAAGGAGAAGAAAAACAACACCGCGTCGTGCGCGGCTAGCTTCACCATTAAGCAGCCGGCGCCTCCCGTGGTCAGCTGCTCGGCTAGTCCGTCGACCATCGCCATCGGCGAGCCGGCTACCGTTACCATGACGGCCAGCGATCCCCAGGGATGGCCGTTGACCTATAGCTGGACCAACAGCGGTGGCACCATGAGCGGCAGCGGTACCTCCGTCACGGTGACTGCGACCAACGCCGACGCTGGCAACAGCATAACCGCAACCGGTACGGCGACTGACGCACGTGCCAACCTGAGCGCCAGCTGCTCGGCCAGTGTCAACGTGCCGGCCGTCCAGAAGTGCACCATGATCGAGGATTGGGGAGAGTGCACCTTCGAGAAGAACCCCAAGAAGCCGTGGCGCGTGGACAACGACTGCAAGGACACGCTGGACAAACTCTCTCTGCGGTTGCAGCAGATGCCCAATGGCAAGCTGGACGTCGTGGGCTATACCAACCAGGAAGAGTCGGTCAATGCGCAGCAGCTGGGTTCGCAGCGCTCGGTCAACGTCAAGTACTACCTAACCACGGACGGCCCCAACAAGGTTGACGCCACTCGCGTCCAGCCTCGTCAGGGCGACGCCAAGGGCCAGGCCACTCATTTCTACTTTGTCCCCGAAGGCAACATGTGCGGTGGACAGGTGGAAGAGGGTACCGTGGTTGACGAAACCGCAGTGCAGCCGCAATCCCGGAATGCACCTGCACCTGCCAAGAAGAGCCACAAGAAGGCCGCAGCGGCGGATGCAGCTCCAGCGGCAGCCCCAGCGCAGCAATAGCTGAGGTGCCGTAGCTCAACCCAAGCCGGTGAGAGGCGTGCCTCTCGCCGGCTTTTTATTGACTCATGCTGACGCATTCTCCGCGTTACATACCTGCGCAATAGAGCAGCGAGCAGTCTCCACGGATGTGCGCGCGTTACTGCGGAAGGTATGATCAGAAACAGGCTGTTTTATTCCAATGAAGCAAGGCAGGCGATCGGTTTCTATGCGCAGTCAAGCGGGCATTCTTGCAAAGTTGTCTCTCTGCATCGGGTTGCTGTTCAACCTCTTTTCTTTTGCCGCTGACTGGCAATTGATCGGGCCGGAAGGCGGCAACGTCCGCAGCCTGGCGTACGATCCCGGCGATCCCAACCGCATTCTGCTGGGCACCAGCGCCGGGCAACTCTTCATTTCCCAGGACGGCGGAAAGTCATGGGCGATTTATGCCCACATCGGTCTCGGTGACGACTACGTTCTTGATCACATCGTCTTCGACCCCAGCAACCCGGCGACGGTCTATGTGTCGGCATGGGGACTGTTCAACGACAATGAAGGCGGCGTCTTCCGTTCCGATGACGGCGGCCGTACCTGGCGAGAGCTGATGGGGGCGCACGGCAAATCGATTCGTGCCCTGGCCATGGCGCCCAGCGACCACAACACGCTGGTGATTGGCGCACTCGACGGAGTGTTTCGCTCCAGCGACGGCGGCGCAACCTGGGTGCGCATCACGCCTGAAAACCACATGGCCATTGAGAACCACTCCTCGCTAAGGAATTTTGTTTCCGTCGCCATCGATCCGCAGAATCCCGATGTCATCTATGCCGGGACGCGGCACCTGCCGTGGAAGACCACCGACGGCGGCGCGAACTGGCACAACCTGAAGGACGGCATTCTCGACGATTCCGACGTCTTCAGCATCATCGTGGATCCCAAGGTGCCATCGCGGGTTTACGCCAGCGCCTGCTCAGGCATCTACAAGAGCGATAATGGCGCGGAGGTTTTTCATCGCGTCCAGGGACTGCCGCATTCCGCCATCCGCACCCGCGTGCTGCACCAGGACCCGCAACGTCCCTCGATCGTCTACGCCGGTACTACGGGCGGGCTGTGGAAGACGGCTGACGGCGGCACCAAGTGGTCGCTGGTCACCTCGCCTGACGTCATCGTGAATGATGTTCTCATTGATCCTCGCAATCCAGATCGCGTACTGGTTGCGACCGATCTCCGCGGAATTCTAGTCAGCAATGACGGGTTCGCGCACTATGCAAGCTCCAATCAGGGATTTTCCCATCGGGTGGTGCGGGCCGTCGTCGCGGACCGCAAGGATCCGAACCGCCTGTACGCCGGAGTTGCTAACGACAAGGAACTGGGCGGCTTGTTCCTCTCCGACGATGCCGGCAAGAACTGGCGGCAATCCAGTCGCGGACTGGCGGGGCGCGATGTGCTAAGCCTCCAACAGTCAGAAAGCGGCTCGCTGTTCGCCGGTACGAATCACGGCATTTTCCAACTGGCATCGGTGAACGCGTCGTGGGTGCCGATGAAGATGATTTGGGGCACGGTGCCGGAATGGCAGCCGCAGTCGGCGACGGCCGAGCCAGTGACTTCCGAACCGAGTTCAACGAAGAGTGCCGCGGCGACCAAGCGCAAGAGTACCGTTGCGAAGACAAAGCTCCCAGCCGAGCCAGTGATTCCCGTGGCTACTGCACCCCGAGCGCGATCCTTGCAGATGAGTGAGAAAGCCTGGTTTGCGGCCACCGATGACGGGCTCTTCATCAGCGTAGATCAAGGACAGAAGTGGTACGGCCAGACGGTTGAGGGCGAGCGCGAGTTCAGCGTGGTCCACTCGTACGACAACGGAACCGTAACGCTGGCCGGCCCCAAGGGCGCCTACATCTCACAGGATGACGGCAAAACCTGGAAGACCGTGACGCTTCCCAAGTACGTGAGCGGAGTTCACGACCTGACACAGACGCCCGGTCCCACTCTCTGGCTCGCGACCCGTCAGGGTGCACTGCGCTCCACCGATGGCGGACAGAGCTGGCAATACATGCTGGGCGGCCTTCCCAAGAATGACGTTCTCTCGGTGGATTATGACACCGGGGGGCAAAGGCTGCTGGCCACCGCGCTCGACTCGCGTGCCGTCTTCGAGAGCCGCGACGACGGAAAGAGCTGGCAGAGCACACCTGACGCCGGAGTCTCGATTCGCGCGGCGGTGAACTACAAGGGACACCTGTTAGCCACATCTTTCTTTAACGGCCTGCTGCTTGAATAGCGAGCGACGTTGATTCAACAGCGCGGGAACCGAAGTCCAGTTCTTTCTATACTAGCTTCTCCGCCTGACGCCGCCATCCACCCAAAGCGCAGGATGCGCCTGTTTTGGACCAAAGGCTGCCTGCGAAGGCTTTCGTTCAATAATGCGAATTGCGCGACCGAATGCCGTTTCCTGTATCTAATCAAGTCAACCTGCGGAAGTCTGTAATCATCTTTTTGCCAGCAACAGAAATCGAGTATGGCCAAACCAATTTTGCTCAGCGTGGATGACGACCCCGATGTTCTGCGGGCCATTGAACGCGATCTTCGTTCGCAGTACGGCGCCACGTATCGGGTCATAGGCAGCGATTCCCCCAGCGGCGCACTGGAACTGTTAAAGCAGCTGAAAATACGAAACGACGACGTCGCCTTGCTTCTTGCCGATCAACGCATGCCGCGTATGGACGGAGTCGAATTTCTACAGGAGGCCACGAGCATCTTCCCCGGCGCGAAGCGCGCATTACTTACCGCGTATGCTGACACCAATGCCGCTATCAGCGCCATCAACCACGCCAGCATCAACTACTTTTTCCTGAAACCCTGGGACCCCCCTGCGGAACATTTGTATCCACAATTAGATGACCTGCTGGAAGATTGGCAAGCGTCCTACCGCCCAAATTTTCAGGGAATTCGCGTGCTGGGCACTCGCTGGTCGCCCCATTGCTACGAGTTGCGGGACTTCCTGGCTCGCAATCGCGTGCCCTATCTCTGGATGGACGTCGAGCTTTCCGCCAATGATCCAGAAATTAAGCGTCTTGTGGAAGCTCTGGGTCCTGAGGCGAGCAGTCTTCCGGTCGTGCTTTTCCCCGACGGCACAAAGCTTCTTGAGGGTGTGCCTGCCGATGTCGCGCAAAAAGTAGGGCTGCGAACTCGGGCCCAAACCAGCTTTTATGATCTGGCAATCGTGGGTGGTGGCCCGGCTGGTTTGGCAGCTGCCGTTTATGGAGCGTCCGAAGGTTTGCATACCGTGATGATTGAGCGGGAAGCGCCCGGGGGGCAGGCTGGCATGAGTTCCCGCATCGAGAACTACCTGGGATTCCCGACCGGGCTCAGTGGCGCCGACCTGGCCCGGCGGGCCGTCGCGCAGGCCCAGCGTTTCGGAGTGGAAATCCTGGCGCCGCAGGAGGTTGTTGGCGCCCGAACGGAAGGGCCATACCGAATTATCAAGCTGGCGGATGGCAACGAGATTTCGTGCCACGCGCTGATGATCGCGACCGGAGTGCAGTGGCGTCGGCTGGCCGCTCCGGGCATCGACCGGTTGCAGGGCGCGGGTATTTATTATGGCGGCGGCGCCACAGAGGCTCTGTCATGCAAGGGTGAGATCGTCTACGTTGTGGGTGGCGCGAACTCGGCGGGCCAGGCGGCCATGAACTTCGCCCGATTCGCCGAGCGCGTCACTATCCTTGTGCGCGGCAAATCGCTTTCCGCCACCATGTCACGTTACTTGATCGACCAGGTCCAGGAGACTCCAAACATCCAGCTGTGGACTGATGCCAGCGTGGTTGAGGCCCATGGTGAGACTCACCTGGAAGAGATTTCCGTGCTCTGTTCCGATACCGGCAAAGTTGAGCGGGTTCCGGCAAGCGCGATGTTTATCTTTATTGGGGCCTTGCCGCGAACAGATTGGCTGGCGGACTTGGTCGAGCGGGACGAGCGCGGTTTCCTGTTGACTGGGCCCGACCTTATTCGTGACGGGCGACGTCCGAAGGGCTGGTCGCACGACCGCGACCCGTTTCTGCTCGAAACCAATGTTCCCGGTATTTTCGCCGTTGGCGATGTGCGGCACGGTTCCATAAAGCGAGTGGCTTCCGGAGTGGGCGAAGGATCAGTAGCGGTACAGTTCATCCATCAGTATTTGAGCAAGGTGTAAATGGCAGAAAAAGCGGAATTACTTCGCGTTCCGGCGTTCGCCGATCTCCCCGAGGATCAGATCGCCTGGTTCCTCAGCAATTCGCAGGAGATGAATCTCAAGGCGGGCGACGTTTACTTACATCAAGGCGATCCCGCCGATGCAATGTTTGTAATTCTTGAGGGACAACTGCAAGCGCGGGGCGAGCTTGGGGGCGAAACCTTCGTGTTTAACCTCGGGCCAGGCGATGTTACCGGGGTCCTGCCGTTTTCCAGGATGAAGCAGTTCACGGTGAATGGGCGGGCCGAAACGGACAGCCGCGCTCTGCGATTTCCTGCCTCGCTATTTCCAGATCTTGTTCAGAAGATGCCGGAGCTTACCAAGCGTCTGGTCGGCCTGATGTCCGATCGGATTCGCGAAGCGACCCGGCGCGAACAGCAGCGCGACCGGCTAGTCTCTTTGGGCAAGCTCTCGGCGGGACTGGCGCACGAACTCAACAATCCGGCTTCAGCGGCAAAACGCGCCACCAGCCAACTGCGTGTGATTCTAAAAAAAGTCAGGGACGCCAGTCTTGAGCTGGGAAGGCGTGATCTCACCTCTACCCAGAAAGCAGAAATCGAGAGACTGGAAGCTTCGTTTACCCAGCCGGAAATAGTCCCGCCGGATGCGCTTACCATCAGCGACCTGGAAGACCAGATCGATTCTTTGTTGCGCAGTCATGGGCAAAACGACTTGTGGCAATTGGCGGCGGAGCTTGCGCGACGGAACATCAGGCCAGATGCCCTAGAATCGCTGTTTGCGAACTTCGACGAGAGCACCGCTCGAGCCGCCCTGGTCAGGATTGCCGCCTCGGCGGAGATCGCAAGTCTGTTACACGAAATCGAGAGTGGCACTTCGCGAATATCCGATTTGGTCGGCGCCATCAAGGAATACACCTACATGGACCAGTCGCCGGTACAAAACGTGGACATTGTTAGGAGCCTGGAAACCACTCTCACCATCTTGAATCACAAGTTGAAACAAGGGGTCACGGTGCAGCGCGATTACCAGCGCGTTCCTCTGCTGGTCAACTCGTTTGGCAGCGAGCTTAATCAGGTGTGGACCAACATCATCGATAACGCGATTGCCGCGATGGGCGGAAAGGGCCAGCTTCGGATTCGAACCTATCGCGAAAATGATTGTGCCGTGGTCGAGATCCGTGACAACGGACCCGGAATTTCACCTGAGGTGGAAGCGCACATCTTTGAACCTTTCTTCACTACCAAAGCAGTTGGAGAAGGAACGGGCTTAGGTCTGGACACGGTCCAGCGAATTGTCAGGAAGCACAAGGGAAGTGTTCAGGTTATGTCCACGCCCGGCGACACGCGTTTTCAGGTATGGCTGCCGTTGGTGGGGACTCCTGTCGGATAGAGGGAGATGGTTATCATTTGTAAGGTGTGACCTTGCATTTCACCCTAGTTTTCTGCCGATCTGCGGTTATCCCGCAAGGACGATTGCCGTGGGAACTGCAATCTCATAAAGCCCGTGCTTTTAAGCCTTTGCGCCGTAATGTGAAATTAAGTTGACTCGCCTGTAGGGGCGCGCAATAGTTACCCCGCACAAGAGAGGAAGAATCAAAATGGCGGGCCAACGGCGATACGCGGCTTCGATTTTCGATACCAACTTGCAAGCGGGAAGAGTTGTAGTCTGCTCAGTGCTATTCTTCGCGGCAAGTATCCTGGCACTACAGGCGCAGACCTTCACGGTGCTCCACAGCTTTACCGGTGGTTCCGACGGGTCGAATCCGTATTCCAGCCTGGTTCTGGACCGCAGTGGAAATCTCTATGGCGTTGCGCCGTTCGGTGGCAGCCGATCCTGTGAAACGCAAAACGGGATCGGCTGCGGAACCGTGTTCAGGTTAGCGCACAAAACAAGCGGATGGGTATTATCCCCCCTGTACGGATTTACTGGATACTCCGACGGCAATAATCCAGTTGGAAGTCTCGCCATTGCTCCCGACGGCTCGATCTACGGAACTACCGATGGAGGCGGCCTGCTGGACTGCCGAGACACCTTTGGTGATGGCTGTGGCACCGTCTTCCACTTGCAACCTCCTCCTACCTTCTGCCGATCGTTTTTGTGCCCCTGGGAGCAAACCGTGCTTTATCAGTTCACCGGCAGCGGCAATGGCAACGACCCTCTCGCCGGAGTTGTGCTGGATGCAGCCGGCAATTTGTACGGCACTTTGTATCAGGGCGGAGCGTCGCAGGTGGGCGCGGCGTATGAGATGTCCCGTTCCGGGTCCGGCTGGACCGAGTCCACGATTCACTCCTTTGCCGGTGGAACGGACGGCGCCGAACCTATGTCCGGCCTCATCTTCGATGGCGGCGGCAACCTCTACGGCACGACAGAGTTTGGAGGCGGCACGGGCGGATGCACCGCCGGCGGATGCGGTACGGTATTTCAGCTCACGCCTTCAGGCTCCGGATGGGACGCGAACATCATCTACAGCTTTCTGAGCAGTTACAACCTACCTTTGGGAGGATTGATCTTCGATCCGCAGGGCAATCTTTATGGCACCTTCGCCGACGGTGTTAATGGAGTCTTCGAGCTGACCCCCTCGAACGGCAATTGGACCTTCACGCCTCGCTATACCCAGGACTACAGTGGCCTATTGGCTTACCGCAGTACATTGGCCAGAGACTCAGCCGGAAATCTATACGGTACAGCAGGGTTTGGCGGGGATTTTACCAATTGCGTGTATGGATGTGGCACAGTCTATGAACTGACGCCCTCGGCCAATGGCTGGATCTATACGCAGCTTTACGCGTTCACCGGACTCGACGATGGATCGCTCCCGGTTGGCGGCGTCGTTATCGATGGCGATGGCAATATTTACGGCACGAGCTATGAGGGTGGAAGCAGTCAATGCGGAGCAGTAGGCTGCGGCGTCGTCTGGGAGATCACGCCGTAACCCTGCCAGGTTTTGCACGATTATTATTGGCATAAGGTCAGCAAATCATCCTTCCGGCGGTTACCACCTGGGAGACGGTCCCGCGGTGGCCTCAATCTTCGGAATCGGGCTGAGTCTCCCGCGAGTTTCTTCACGATTCTGCCAGCGCAATCTTCGCTCTAGCTGGATGCCGTCGTGGGCTGCGGCGACGAGTTACGATGCCGTCTGCGTTCGATGAGCGAATCGAGCGAGAACACGCCTGAGCCGAAGAGCAACACGATCAATGAGGCCATTAGGAACGTGTAGGGGCTTGCACCGTAGAACTTGCCAGGATCGGAAAAGACCGAAGCCAGCGCTTGGCGGTCAGCCGTCAGATAAGCCACCATCATGTCGATGGCCAGAGGCAGCGCGATTAGCCGGCCACAGAGTCCCAACGCAAGCAGAATTCCGCCCACGAGCTCCAGCGTAGACACGAAAGCCGCGTTGGCAGCGGGCGCCGGTATACCCAGACTGGTGAAGAACTGGGTGACGTGCGCCAAATTGTGAAGCTTGCCCCAACCCGCCTGGGCGAATTGCCATCCCCAATAAAGACGCACCAGTAAGAGGAAGATCGACTGCAGCGAACTGGCGCTGCGGACGAATAGGGAGTACGCCTTTTGTGCTGGGCTAGCAATAGTTGTCATTTGTTTCTCACCTGATTTGTGTGGCAGAACCAGCCCTGCGCAGACCAGTACGCGAACCACTGTTGTACGTCTGCCGAGGCGTCTTCGATTGGTCGGCCGCTCCAGTCCGCCGCGTCGACAGCCTCGGAAAGGCTTTTGCCGTCCCGAAGAGCGCAAAGAATGGTGAACGCCTCTTTATCGATGCGCTTGAAGTACACCGAGTTGTCGAAGCGATGTACCGCAAGGAAAATGCGCTCTGCTCTGGGTAAACGCCGCCGTCTTGAAGTCTGCCGAGTCCGTTCCGTGACGGCGTTGCTGACGATGTCGGTTTCTGCTTCTTCGCGGCGAACCTGGAGTAGAAGATCGTCCACCGGATAGCTCAAGCCGAGCAGGCGGATGTGGGGCTGCAGCTCAAATTTGGGATCAGGACCTAGAGCAGGCAGGTCGTCTTCGGAGAGTTGGGGCTTGGCAGTTTCGTCGAAGGCTTCGATCTCGGCCCACTCCAGGCGAACCATGTCGAGCGCAACCTGCTCGACCTTCACCAGATGCTCGGGATGAGCGCGTAGCCACCCCTCGAGTCGTGAGCCCAGGTTGCGTAGTGTGAACGACTGCGATGGGCAGTCGAGCAGGTAAGCCGCGGCCAGCCTTTCAAACCGGCGGTCGCCAACCACGGCGCGCAGCCCAGGAAAATCTTCGGACAGGGCAGAGAGAATTCGAAACCAGTATTGGCGGTTGTAAATCTCCAGGCGCTCGAAGGAAGTGAGACGGTCGTTGGGCTTGATGATCTCATTGGCGATGGCACGAAGCGATTTCCCGTCGAGCGTACGCTGGCGCATACCTTCGTCCGCAGTCAACGGCTGGCGGATTGCCTCGAACATCTTGTGCTGGATGTGGTCGAGATCCATTACACGCTCACCTTTCCGGCCACGTAACGATTCGCCTTCAGCGCCTCATCGTGAACTTCGTCGAAGGAGGGAATGCGGTCGTCCCACTCCAGCAGGGTCGCCGTCGGGCCGATAAGTTCGATGGCCCGAGCGTACAAGCTCCACACTGGATCGATAACCGGATGATCGTGGGTGTCGAGGATGTACTTTTCAAACTTGGAGTGGCCGGCAATGTGGATCTGCGCGACCCGCTCGTGCGGGACGCCGTTTACGTATTCCAACGGGTCGAAATTGTGATTGCGCGACGAAACGTAGATATTGTTAACGTCAAGCAGAATTCCGCAGTCGGCGCGCTCCACCACTTCTGTCAGGAATTGCCATTCCGTCATCTCTGAAACGTGAAACTCCGCATAGCTGCTCACATTTTCGACCACCACCGGAACCTCGAGGAAATCGCGGGCTTGGCGAATTTTATCGGCCGTCTTGGCTGCGGCTTCGAAGGTGTAAGGCATGGGCAGCAGGTCGTGCGAATAGGTGCCATCCACGCTGCCCCAGCAAAGATGATCGGAGAGCCAGGGAGTTCCGGTGCGGCGCACCAGCGCCTTCAACCGCTTCAAGTGCTCACGATTGAGAGGCTCAACCGAACCGAAATACATCGACACACCATGCTGCACGACGCGATACTGCTCAAGGATCTGGTCCAGCACGTGTAACGGCCGGCCGCCATCCGACATGAAGTTTTCCGAGATGATTTCGAACCAATCAACGGTGGGCTTTTTCGAAAGGATGTGGTTGTAATGTGGGATCCGTAACCCGATCCCGACGCCGTATTCCGTGAAACCGTTAAAGCGGTTAGCTGGCATATTCCGTGACGTAAATCGTTCGTCTGCAAAACTGTTGTATGGGCCCAGAAGCTCGGCCGCGGATGAAGGGGAAGGGCCACAGCGCGATCACTCTGGCCCTTCCAGTGGGGTCACCTGCCTACTGAGGTGGCTTGGAGCCATCGGTAGCGCAGCCGCCCTTGCCTTTGCACGAGTTCTTGCCCTTGCAGCCATTGTCACCCGACTTGCAGCCGCCCTGGCCTTTACAGGAATTCTGCCCCTTGCAGGCATGCTTATCCTGGAAGAAGTTGCTGCTGGTGCTGCTGGCGAGTTGTCCGTGACTGCTGGAAACGGAAGCGGCGGAGTTTGTGTTCTGGGCAACAGCAGTATGGCCGGCCATGAACCCGGCGAGGGCTGCGCCCATCATCAGCGATTTCATCGATTTGGTCATCGTTTCTGTTCTCCTTAAGGTAGTTTGGTCGTTCGAGTGATGAAGCTTTACTGGCTCGTACTGTTAGAGTGCGTGCCAGGTGTCGTTTAGGATTTCCCCGATCACGTTTTTTTCTTGCTCCAAACGATCTACGCCTGCAGCCCCACTTTGGCAGACGACAGTCGGATTGGGCAGAATTCTACGAGAACTGGCTCTTTAAGCCAAATGACTGAGCGATAAGAGTTCTTTTGCAGGTGTAAAGTTACAGCCCAGGGGAATAATTTTTGGGTATCGGGATTCTCATGGTGAAGGATATCAGCCGATGAAACGGTACGAGCCGAGAAAGCGACCGTCTGCTTGGCAGGCACAGAGAGCGGGTTTACGTCATTCGTGGTTAGTCCCATTGGCGGCAATCGAGTGGGCTTTTGACTGGCTCGCGTTCCTGCTAAGTCGCTGGTCGTTTCTGGAGGTATTGGACTACTTAGGCAGCTTCTCAATCCTGGTCGCGGTGGTGTTCTATTTCAGCGAGTCGGGTGACCGCCTGAAGCAGAAGCACTATCAGGCCTGGCAGGTCATCAACACCGCGCAGGGCAAAGGCGGCAGTGGTGGTCGCATTGAGGCGCTGCAGGAACTGGACGAAGACGGCGTGCCGCTGGTCGGAGTCGACGTTTCCGGCTCGTTTCTGCAGGGAATTCGCCTGCCCAAAGCACGTCTATTACGCGCCGACCTTAACTCGGTGGATGCTCGCAATAGCGACTTCCAGGAGGGGGACTTCACGGACGCCAACCTGCATGCGGGGAACTTTCGCAACAGCAATTTCAGCGGCGCCAATCTGCTCGGGGCCGACCTGGGAGACGCGGATTTCTGCTCGGCGAAGCTGAGCGGCACGGTCCTGGACGGCGCGACCCTGGATGCAGCCGACCTGGGGAACACCGATCTTAGCAATATAAAGTGGCAAAACATCAAGAGCATAAGCGGTGCGAACATCCGGCAAGTACGTAATCCGCCCGCAGGCTTCATCGCATGGGCGACACAGCACGGAGCGGTGACGACGGACTCGCAGTCGGATTGCCAATAGAGCGAGTCAACCTCCATCGAGCGGGAGGCCCGAGCTGGCAACCGCGATTTCTGCGAAGAGGTGCCACCTGGGCCGGTTTTTCGCAGGGTTTTCCTGCCCTCGCGGTCTTGACACGTGGCAATACATTCTCTACGGTACGAACGTCGGTGTAATGTGCGCGATGCCTGATGTCCAACCGCATCAAATTCGCCCTGCTGCTTGGGCTGCTCTTAGGGTGGTGTGGCTTCGCATGGCCAGACAAGGTCGCGGACATTCGCCCGCAGGGCTACGTTACCGATCTCGCACAGGTCATTGATCCCGCGACCAGGGCGAAGCTGGAGACGCTGTGCGCGGAGGTCGAGCAGAAGACCGGCGCCCAAATCGCTGTCGTGACCGTCAATTCTCTCGACGGCGAGAGCAGGGAAGATTATGCGGCCGATCTCTATAAACATCTTGGTATCGGAGCAAAGAAAGATAGCCGAGGCGTGCTCCTGCTGGTGGCGGCCAAGGACCGACAGTACAAGATTGAGGTTGGATACGGGCTAGAGCCTGTGATCAATGATGCTCGCGCGGGGGACATTGGGCGGGAGATGGTGCCCGACCTGCGGGGCCAAAACTATAGTGCGGCGGTGCTCCTGGGTACAACGCGGCTGGCGCAACTCATAGCAGCCGACAAGGGCGTGCAGTTGAGCGGTGTGCCGGCCCGTAAGCCGCGCGCGACTGCTTCGCAAACTCGGTGGTGGATCCCGTGGCTGATTTTCGTGATCATCTTCCTCATCATCCGGGCTCTTTCGCGCTCAGGGCGAGGAGGAGGTCCTGGCCAGGGACGGCGTGGAGGCGGAGGGTCAGCTCTTCCGTGGTTCTTATTGGGGAATGCTTTAGGGGGCTCGGGCGGTAGCTGGGGCGGCGGTTTCGGCGGTAGTTCCGGAGGATTCTCGGGAGGCGGCGGTGGATTTGGTGGCTTTGGCGGAGGCATGAGCGGCGGCGGCGGTGCCGGCGGTAGTTGGTGATCCGCAATGCGGAGTAAAGAGCAATGAAGAAACCAGATAGCAAGCTCCAGGAGCTCGTCAGCCGATTGCAACAGGCTTGTGGCGACAACCTATTGTCTGTCGTTCTGTTCGGTTCAGCGGCTCGCGAAGATTTCCATGAGGAATTCTCGGATGTGAACCTGCTGATTGTGCTGCAAGACTTGACGCCGAGTTCGTTTGCGCCGCTCTCGACGGTACTCCAGTGGTGGAGTCACGAAGAGAAACTGCGGCCTCCGATGATCATGACTCTCGAAGAGATGCGGGAGTCAGCCGATGTCTTCGCCATCGAGTTGCTTGACATTCGAGACTCCCATAAAACGCTTTTCGGTCAGGATGTGGCGGCGGCAATTGAAGTGCCTATGAACCTGCACCGGATCGAGGTGGAGCACGAGCTGCGAACGACGCTGCTGCGGTTGCGGCACCATTTGCTGTTAAGTTCTAATCAGGACGAGCTTCGCGCCGTGCTGGCAAAGTCCATCACCAGTGTCCTCACTCTGTTCCGTCATGCCTTGATCGCCCTGGGAGAGAAGCCGCCACATGCCAGACCGCAATTGCTGGAGCGTGCCGCCGTCGTCTTCGGCTTTGAAGTGGCGCCGCTGCGGTCAATTCTGGAATTGAGGAACGACAACTGGCATTCGGAAAACCTGCGCGATCTGTATTATGCGTACATGAGTGCAATTCAGCGGGTTGCTCACGAGCTGGATGCGCGGGTGCCCAAGCGGTCCTTGCGTCACCAGGCTTAGGCAGATTTCCGTTAGGGCATTGCCAGGGGGGAGATTCGCATGAAAACTGGGATTATCGTATTGATCGTGATCGTCGTGCTGGTGTTTTGGGTTGGAGGCACGTTCGTCTCGCACCGCAATCAGATGGTCACCAAGCGCGAGGCCGTGAACGCTGCCTGGTCGCAGGTGGATGTTGTTCTACAGCGCAGATCCGACCTTATCCCGAACCTGGTAGAGACGGTAAAGGGTTTTGCCGCCCACGAGGAAAAGGTCTTTGGCGACATCGCCGCTGCCCGTGCCGCGATGATGGGAGCAAAATCGCCGCAGGAGAAGATCGCGGCTAACGGTCAGTTGGATTCCGCTCTTAGCCGTCTGCTGGTGGTGGTGGAAAATTATCCGCAACTGCGGTCCAACGAAAACTTCCTGCGGTTGCAGGACGAGTTGGCGGGCACGGAAAACCGGATCGCCATCGAGCGCCGCCGCTACAACGAGACCGTGCAGGATTACAACACGTACATCAGCTTGTTCCCGAACAACATTGTCGCCAGCCTTTCAGGATTCACCCGCAACGACGCCTACTTCAAAACCGAGGAAGGAGCACGTGAAGCTCCAAAAGTGAATTTCGGCGCCCCGACTCAGCAACCGTCTGCGGCACCAAAACAATAAGCGGTGTGCCGCCGCGGATTCACTAAGGCGCGATCTTCCAGATGATACCGCCCTCACTGGCGCCGCCGCCGTTGGTGGTTCCGTAAAGATTGCCGGCTGAGTCAATCGCGACACTGCTCCAAGGCCCGAAGCCACCATGATTCTGATTGGAGAAATCGTGACGGTCGGTTTGCGTCCACACTCCCCCGGAATTGGAAAGCTTGAAGACATAGCCCCAGCCGCCGACTCCGCCGAAGGGGCTCGTACCGTAAAGAGTGCCGCCAGCATCGAACGAAAGGTTGTCAACCAGCGGTCCGCTGAGGCTGGAAATCACCGAATAGGTCCAACCGCTGCCCGACGGGGAGACTTCAAAGGCCACGCCGAGGAGATAATTTCCATTGGCCTCCGTGGTACCGCCATAGAGATTGCCGGCCGCGTCAATGATTAAGCCGGCTTCGGGATTTCCGCCGTCACTGCCGCCCTGGAACGTGTAGAGCGTCCTCTCCGACCAGCCCCCTTCCGACCTAACCAGCTCGAACACGGTGCCGTAGTCCTGATACGGAGCTCCATACGAGGTCGTGCCGTAGAGGTTTCCAGCACTGTCGATCAACAAATTGCAGTATGGCACGGAGCCGTCGCTGTGACCGGTAAAGCTGTAGAGAGTAGTTTCCGTCCAACTCGCTTCCGTGGGAGTTAGCTTGTACACTGCTCCGCAACCCGAACCAGAGCAACCGCCTGTGCCCCCGCCCGTAGTCGTACCGTAGAGATTGCCCGCGCTGTCGAAGATTACTCCGCCGTAGGGATCTAGAAGTCCCGCGCTGCTCTGGTAGAAGTCGTAAACAATGGTCTCCGTCCAGGAACAAATGGTCTGATGGCAGGGCCTGGCTGGCGGGGTAAGTTTGTAGACGGTCCCGCAGCCGCCGGCGCACCGCGGAGCGCCTTGGCCTCCGCTCGAGGTAGTGCCATACAGATTGCCATCTGGCCCAATCGTTACCCCGGCGTAGGGTTGCGCCCCATCGTTGCCTCCCAGGAAGGAATAGAGCGGAGTAAATATCCAGCTCCCGTTGCGGTTCGTCAACTTGAAGACGGAGCCTTGACCAGAAGCGCCGCCACCGTAAGTAGTGCCATAGAAGTTGCCGGCGCGGTCCATGGTCAAGCCATCGTAGGGATAATTGCCGCCTATCCCTCCAGTGAAGTTATGAATCACCGTGTAGGTCTGTGCCTGCGCCGATGGGATTAGCACGGCCATCAGCGCAAACAACAGGACCGGCCTGAACTTGGCAATTACGCTTTGTGCGTTCATTCGCAACATTCGATTCTGCCTTCTACTACGGCGTGATCTCCCAGATGACGCCGTAACCGTACGCGCCGCCCCCGGTCGTTGTTCCGTAGAAATTACCCGCTTGGTCGAATACCACACTGCCTGCTGGATAGCGTCCGTCGTTGCCACCGGTGAAGTCGTGAAGGTCGGTATAGACCCAGCCATCGTCTGAGGGGGTCAGCTTGAAAACCGAGCCGAATCCGTAAGCGCCGTCGCCGAACGTCGTGCCGTAGAGACTACCTGCGGTGTCCCTAGTGAGGCCACAGAGGGGACCCGGGGTTGTATTTCCACTGAAGACGAAGTTGTAAAGCACTCCATACGTCCAGCTGCCGTTCGGCTCTGGAATCAGCTCGAAGGCCGTTCCCCCATAGTTCGACCCGCCGTAGGAAGTCCCGCCATAGAGATTGCCCAATCCATCGAGGATCAAGCTGCCTGCTGGATTTTCTCCATTCTGGCCCTGACCCGGAAACGCATAGAGAGTACTCTCCGTCCAAGATGACCCCGACGGTGACAACTGGAAGACCGTGCCATTGCCGTAGGCGCCGCCTGAATTCGCAAGACCGTAGAGCTTCCCTGCAAGGTCGAATATCAAGCTTCCCGTGAGATATCCGCCGTCGTTTCCGTTGGTGAATGGGTAGAGGACCCGTTCGGTCCAGCCGCCATTGGCAGGTAGCAGTTCGTAGGCTGTGCCCCAGTTGCTGGAGCCTCCCTGAAGAGTCGTGCCGTAAATTTTCCCTGCTTGGTCGAAAACGACGGCGGCCTCTGGATGTGCGCCATCTGGATTCCCCGTGAACGTGTAAAGGACAGTTTCTGTCCACTGACCTAGTGCCGAGGCCGTGGCTCTCGCCGGAGGCCTCAGGTTGTAAACCAGGCCGCAGCCGTAGGTGTCGCACCCTTGTCCGTTCATCCCACCAATTTCAGTAGTGCCGTACAGGCTGCCGTTTGAACCGATGACCACCGCAGCTTCGGGAGCAATGCCGTTATTGGCTAACCTGGTATCGAAGCTGTAAAGGGTTAGAAAGATCCAGCCTGAGCCTTGGTGCACTATTTTGAACACCGTGCCGCCACCACCGTTGCCTCCGCTAACCGCCGTACCGTAAAGGTTTCCTCTGTTGTCCAAAGTCAAACCCGACTGCGGAGACGCTCCATCCGATCCGCCAAAGAAGTTGTGAATGACGCTGAACGTCTGTGCCTGCGCCGATGGGATTAGCACGGCCATCAGCGCAAACAACAGGACCGGCCTGAACTTGGCAATTACGCTTTGTGCGTTCATTCGCAACATTCGATTCTTCCTTCTGTTACGGCCTGATTTTTGAAATGCCGCCGCGGCCGCCTGCGCGCTGTCATGTCACCGTCGACCGTTGTGCCGTATAGATTGCCGTGGTGGCCGAAGATTATGCGCGCCCATAAACGTAACTTCCACTGGCGCGACCCGCTCTAGCTGTCCGGTCGAAACCGCAGCATCCAAAGTGAGGCCTATGCAGGAAAGCACTCTACACCGTATTCCTGACGGAATTCCAGCAAAATCACGGATTGGCTTATCTGACCAGGTCGTGTTGTCATTAACTGAAACCCGATTCTTTGATTACGATCCACATGCCGATTTCTCGGCGGTTATCCTGATGTCCCCTAAAGCTGGCTCCAGGGAGTCCCAGGCTCTGTGAGAGTCTGCCGAGCGAAATCGCATCTGACACTTGCGCCGACAGCGGGTTGCATGAGACTGTTTCCTGCCGAGGAGATCTTATGCTGCGTTTAGATACGGGCAACACTGGTTTCATGATCTTGTGCGCCAGCCTGGTGATGTTGATGACTCCCGGACTGGCATTTTTTTACGGTGGCCTGGTTGGCCGCAAGAATGTACTCGCCATCATGATGCAGAGCTTTGTCTCGATGGGTTGGACGACGGTGATCTGGTACCTCTATGGCTACTCGCTCTGCTTTAGCGGCGACTGGCACGGCATCATCGGCGATAGCCATCAATTCCTGCTGCGCAACACCAATCTCATGAGTGCGTCGCCGAATCCCACGATTCCAGCTCTGGTGTTTATTGCCTATCAAATGATGTTTGCCATCATTACCCCGGCCTTGATCTCGGGCGCATTCACCAATCGTGTCACCTTTAAGGCCTACATGCTGTTTCTAACCGGGTGGCTGACACTGGTCTATTTTCCCTTTGTGCATATGGTTTGGGGCGGTGGCGTGCTGGCGCAGTGGGGAGTCAAGGATTTCGCCGGCGGCATCGTGGTCCACAATATTGCCGGCATGGCAGCACTCGCTTCGGTGCTTTACGTCGGACGCCGCCGCATAGTCGACGCCGGGCTGCACAGTATTCCCATGGTGGCGCTGGGCACTGGCCTGCTCTGGTTCGGGTGGTACGGCTTCAACGCCGGCAGCCAGATGCGGGTTGACTCAGTCACGGCTGTCGCCTTCCTGAACACCGATCTGGCCGCATCCTTTGCCGCCATTGCCTGGCTGCTGGTCGCGTGGATCCGCGAGAAGAAGCCTAAGCTGCTGGGACTGCTCACGGGCGCCGTCGCTGGCCTCGCCACCATTACCCCGGCTGCGGGCTTCGTGTCGCCCGGCGCCGCAGTTTTGATCGGCATTGCCGCTGGCGGGGTGTGCTATTTCGCAGTCGAGTTGAAGAACAAACTGAGATGGGACGACGCGCTCGATGTCTGGGGCGTTCACGGCGTCGGCGGAATGCTGGGCATCATTTTACTAGGCGTGTTTGCCGATCAGACATTCAACCCCGAGGGCGTCAACGGCCTGCTCTACGGCAACCCAGGCTTCCTCTTCAAGCAGACGGTTGCGGTGGTGTTTTCGTCCGTGTGGGCCTTCGGTTTCACCTACGTCATGCTGGCCATCATCAACCGCTTCACCCCGGTTAGAGTCGACGCCTCCAGCGAGACCGTAGGCCTCGACCAGTCACTCCATGGCGAACGCGCCTACGAGGAGATGGACCTAATTGCCTCGTAGTGCGGCGTTGTGACTTGCTCCCTGGCTGGGAGTCGGAACCTTCAGGTCCTTGCCATACATTGACCCGTAGTAGAGGAACTGATGCACGGCGCTTCGCGGGTAGATCATGTCGATGCTCTGCACCTTCCCATTGGCCGACCTCGCATTCAGCTGTGCGTTCACCCCGACCCAGTAGGTCGGGATGTCCAGGGTTTTGTAGCGTTGGACCACCTGATCGCGCAGCTTGGGATCGAAGTGCACGCCGTACTTGTCGACCAGGGCCTTGATGGCTGCGTAATCGCCTTCAGCCTTGATGCGCATCAACTCCGTCAGAAGCATTCCAACGCCCTGTTTCATTTTCTGGTAGTCAGCAACTTCGACGTACTCGTTGCCATCCCGCTCGAACATGCGAATACCGCCGGTCTTGTCCATGATGTAGTTGGCGATGAGCGCCCGGTCACGCTGATGGTCTTCTTCGATGGTGTCGCCATGCGGAATCCTGCGCAACTGCAACAGCACCACCAGTGCCGCCGAGTCGTACATCGCCTTGGCGACTTCGTCTTGGTCGCCTTCGATCAGTCCTAGCTGCTTCAGCTTCGGGTCCCAGACGTTCCACAACGCCGAGAGATCGGCGCGCGCCTCTTCCAGGGTCGAGAAGTACTCCTTCAAATACGGCTCGGAACCGCCCTTCATCCGATCACTGAGTTTGCCGGAACCATGCCCAATGACTTCGTGCAGTGCGGTCATGAGCTCGTTGGCCTGCTGGCCGTACTTGATGTCGCGATCGATCACCGCCTGGTTCGCGCCGAATTCCTCGATCGATTTATGGCCGGCCGCACCTGTCAAAGCGCGGCTGCTTCCCGTGAACAGGAAGTTCTTGGTTCCGTACTTTTCGTGAATTTCGTTTTCGTTGGGCAGGTTGTCGCCGATGGTGGTCACGCCGAAGTCGCCGGTCTCGACGATCGTCTCAATGGCCTCCACGGTGGGAGGGGTGAATGCCGTTTTCTTGTACTTCGCGTCCCACGGAGCCTTCTGCTCGAAGTACTCGGCGTTCTGCCCCAGCTTCTCCATCTTGGTGGTGAGCGGCTTGTCGATGACACTGACGAACGCCTGCGAGCTGGCCTTCATGCCATTCGCGTCACGATAGATCTCGATGAAGTTGTTGGCGAAGTCGACCTTGGCGTTGTTCTGCACCCAGAGGGTATCAAACTTGATCAAGTCGTTGTACTCGCCGGTTTGGTAAAAGCGAATGAGCGCCCCGATTACCGCGGCCTGCTGCGGATCGGCTACGCTCTGCGCCTTCGCCAGATACTCGTTCGCACGCCCCAGGAAAGTCGCATAGAGTCCCGGAGGCACGGAACCGTCCGGGGTGCCGGCCCGATAGACCTCTTCCTTCAGCGTGCCATCGGGACCCTTCACCACCCGTGAGTTCAGCGGATACTTCGCCTTGAAGTCCTTCAGATCGGCCAGTGTGACACCCGTTCCGTAAAAGCTGTTCGCGCTCGACTGCACGATGTCCTTCGAACCCTGCGGGCTCTTGGCGGTCGTCATCGGCTCGAAGTCCGGATCGAAGAGAGATGCCTGCAAGTCGCCAAGTTCCTTGGTGAGCGCGTCGGGAGTCGAAAGTGCCGGAAGATCGGCGTAGGGCAAGCGGAACGCGCCATTCTTCTGCGCCTGTAACGCGGCCCTCTTCAGTTCTTCAGACGTGAACCCAGGCAGAAACTTCTGCGCGGTCAGATCATTGTGATTGCCACGATTGCCCCAGAAGAGCTTGGCGTAGTCGGTGATCTTCGTCATGGTTGCTGGATCGATCTCTTGCGGATGCGAGACGATCTCCTCCAACAGACGCTTCTGACGCAGGCCAAACCAGGAAAGCTGGTCGTAGATGATGGGATCGATGGCAATGGCCGCCTGCGTAAGCCAGTAGGCCAGTTGCTGCTCCTGCGGAGTCAATGCCCGAAAGCTCTCGGCGTGAATCTGCACGAATCCGGTGCTGCCCACGCGGTCAACAAGTTCGCCGGGAGTGGTGTTTTGGGGAGTCGCGTGAGCCGGTTGGACCTGGGCCGCCGCGGGAACCAGAAAGGAAGCGAACAGAAGGAAAAACGCACCGCAGTAAAACCTCACACTAGCCTCCGTATAAATTCGCAATGCGGAAAGATGAACGAACCATGGTAAATGAAAGGGAAGTGACACGTCGCAGTCAGGTTTCATTTGTCATGTGATATGGGGATTAGTGAGGAGGTGGTCAGCCCGCTGTGCAGCATCGTTGCTCAGCGGCATGCCACGGCACGCTGCAGGAAAGACGATCGTGAACATAACCGGATAAACCGTCTGGAATGAGGGCTTTGCCCCGTAAGGTGAAATTAAGTTGACTTACGGGACCTGGATTGCTGGCCTCTGCCGTTGACCTCAATTGGGTTTTTGGCCTTGAAGATACAGGACGCCCGCCATATATTCAGGCCGGGGCTCGACATCCCATCAAGGACCAGCGGTTCTGGGGGCCAAGTGCGCATACCAACCGAGGCCCCCTAGTCTGATCCTGAGTTTCTCGCCCAGGTAGAATACGGCGTCGGGTCCGTCGCAGCTCCAGGTCTGTCAGGAATCTGAATTGTCCGCGCCCAACCTTTCCACACCCAGACCGAATAGTTCTGTAGCGCCAGCCACCACGGTCCGGAGGAGAGCCCTGCGCATCACGTTGTGGCCGTTGGTGGCCGCCACCTTCTTCATGGTCTCCGGCGGCGCGTACGGCACGGAAGATGTCGTGGCTGGCGCGGGGTATGGCGGGGCCATCCTCATCCTGCTGCTCACTCCGGTGATATGGAGTTTGCCGACAGCCTTCATGATCGGCGAACTCTCCAGCGCGCTGCCTGAGGAAGGCGGCTACTACGCATGGGTGCGGCGCGCCATGGGCGATTGCTGGGGATTCCAAGAGGCTTGGTTATCGCTGGTGGCCAGCGTTTTCGACATGGCCATTTATCCCACTTTATTTGTCCTGTACCTCGCGCGTCTTTTTCCCTGGTTCTCGGCCGGACATCGCGGCGCGCTGGCAGGATTGGCGGTGGTAGCGGTCTGCGCAGCCTTGAACATCGCAGGTGTCAAGGTCGTCGCGACCACATCGGTCTGGCTCTTCTTCTTTCTTTCCGCCCCATTCGCAGTTATCGTCCTGATGGCACCCTGGAAGTACGGAGCGCTGGCTCACGCGGTGACCACGCCGACCGCCTCACGCGTCGACCTGATGGGCGGACTGCTGGTGGCGATGTGGAATTACATGGGATGGGACAATGCTTCCACGATTGCAGCCGAGGTGGACCGGCCTCAGCGAACTTACCCTCGGGCCATTATGGCCGCGGTGCTGCTGGTGGCCATCTCATACATCCTTCCAGTGGCCGCGATGGCGTTGACGAGGCTCAGCCCATCTGCGTGGGAGACGGGATCGTGGGCGGACGTTGCGAACATGCTGGGAGGACCATGGCTGCGAATCTGGCTTGTGTTAGGCGGAATGATGAGCGCCTTCGGCATGTTTAACGCGCTGGTAATGAGCTATTCGCGGTTGCCTTACGCCATGGCGCAGGACCGATTGCTTCCGGTAATTTTTGCGCGAGTAACCAAACGCGCCAAAACGCCTTGGGTTTCTATTCTGGTGCTGGCGACGGGCTGGGCGTTGTGCCTGGGCTTGGGCTTCGAGCGCCTGGTCACGCTCGATATTCTTATCTATGGGGCGAGCTTGCTACTTGAGTTTGTAGCGCTAGGGGTTCTGCGCTTCACCGAGCCTGATCTGCCCCGGCCCTTCAAAATTCCCGGCGGCATATTCGGTGTTGTCTTGACTGGCGCATTTCCCATGCTGCTATTGGTTTTCGCCGTCGTGCGCAGCCATCCCGAACAGATTCTTGCAATGAATAGTTTTGTCTTTGGTGCATTGATGATCCTGGTGGGATTCGTCGCGTACTGGTTTGATAGGTGCTTCGCGAAACGTCTGCGCTACGGCCGAAGCATCGAGAATTAGGGGATGGGTCATAAAAGAAGGTACTGGATCACGCGTGGGCGCGGTGGTGGTGTCGTAGATCCCGCAGACGCTCCACGTCCATTGTGCCGCCGACAAACAAGATTGCTACCGCTGCGCTGGCGATGGCCAGCAAGCCATCGACCAGAAATGCAATGTGAATTCCCGCCGGCATCGACGATGCGGAAACGACAATCGCGGTGTTGAAGCCCACCCCGATGGATCCGCCCGCAATCTGGAACATATAGACAATAGCGCCGGCCAGGCTGGCCTGAGAGGGATCGAGGGCAGTGATCGCCGCAGTGGTGATGGAGGAATAAAACAATCCAACCCCTATGCCGAGCACGACCATTCCGAAGATGAGCTGGTCATAGGTTGTGCTTCCGGAGATGCGGGAAAGAAGAATCATGCCTGCGCCCAGCAGCAACGCGCCGAGCGTGACGATGGCCTTAGGCCCGAACAGCTGGTAGAGCCGTCCCGCAATGAATGACGTCACCATGAATGTGCCCATCATGGGCAGCAGCCCGGCGCCGGAGCCGATCGCACTGAAGCCGAGCGTCTTGGACATGAACTGTGGCAGATAAAGCAGCGCGGCGAAGAAGATGGCCGACGCCAGCAAGGTGGCGATGCTGGCTGCGACGAAGCCCCGGTTTTGCAGAACAGTCTCGGGAACCAAGGCGCTGTCGCCAGCTCGGCGCTCGATGAACAGAAATGCCACGAGGGCAGCTACGGCTAGCACGAATAAGAAAATGATCAACGGGGCAGTCCAGCCGAGATCGAGGGCCCAATCGAGGGCCAGCAGAAGGGCCAGCAGTCCAAGAGAAAGTGCCGCCGTCCCGCGATAATCAATTCCGTCATGGTGGTCGACGGACACGTCTTGCGGTACTACCAGCATCGTGATCAGGACCGCTCCGGCGGCGACCGGCAGATTGACGAAGAAGATCCACCGCCATCCCGCGGTGTCGGTGAGCAGGCCACCCAACAAGGGACCGACCGCATTGCCGAATCCGGCAGCGCCCAGAATCAAGCCGCCCGCGAGTCCGGCCTTTTCCCTCGGCAACAGGCTATAGGTCATGCCCAGGATGGCGGGCCACATCATCGCCCCGCCAATCCCCATGAGGAAGCGGCAGGCAAGCAGCACCCAGACATTCGGCGCGAACCCGCCGATCAGGGAGAAGCCCGCGAAGAATACCGCGCCGGCGAGAAAGATGCGCCGGCGGCCGAACATGTCGGCCAGGCGCCCTCCGGTAACGATAAGGACGCCGAATACCATGGCATAGCCGTTGATGACCCACTGCACCGTGGTGACGTTGGTATGGAGGGTACGCTCGATGGCAGGAAGCGCAACTGAGAGCGCAGTGAAGTCATTGGCGACTACCAGAACGGCGACCCCCATGGCGATCATGCCAAGCATCGTTGCCTTGCTGAGTCGGTCTTCGGTCACAGCCATCTGTGCTCCTTTTTGTGTCCGCAGAGTTTCGCACGAAAGCCATGGCAAAGCGAAATTCAACATAGCGCATTCAAGAACGGCATGGCGCCCGACTCGCATCTTCGTGTGTCTTCACGTCTCTCACCGATCACGAGATGCTTCCGGACAAGGCTTGTATTCGATACGCGATCAACTTGCTGCAATTGAGGCTTCAGGTCGGCTGTCAGTCGGGCGCGGCGCCGGCGATGGATTCTCCGGTGAACAGCTTTTTGCCTAACCCGGCTGTTGCGAAATACTATCGGGTTCGTTTTGTTGATGACGCCGTCAAGAATTACAATTGCGGCTGCCCGCGATTTCATAGGATGATTTCGCGATTCTTTGCCAAACAATTTCAAGTGCGGCCTGGGTCTGCAAGAAGGCCTGGACCGCCAAGGACGAGTACGATTCGATGAAAAAGATCTATGGCTTTTCCGCTCCCTGTTTCGTGGTGTTGTTTAGCTGCCTGCTGACAGCGCAAGTAACGGTTCCGATATATCAGTACGACAACAGCCACTCCGGCACAAACACGAATGAAACCATTCTCACTCCGTCGAACGTTAACGTCTCGCAGTTTGGCCGCAAAATGGTCTTTCCCGTACAAGGCTACGTGTATGCCCAGCCCTTGTACGTGCCCAATCTGACCATCGGAGGTACCTCGCACAATGTGCTGTTCGTGGCCACCGAGCACGATCAGCTTTATGCCTTCGACGTAAACAGCGGACAACAGCTCTGGCATACCAATTTCTTGGCCACTGTGGGATTACAGCTGATCATTAGCACGGTCTCCAGCAGCGATGTGAATTGCGGCGATCTCGTTCCCGAGATCGGGATCACGGCTACGCCCGTCATCGACACCACCACCAATACCCTCTACGTGTCGGTGGAAACGAAGGAGTACAACCCGGTAAACCATGCCTTAAACTACCGGCACAAACTGCATGTGCTGGATATAACGAACGGCCTCGACAAGGTCCCGGCCCACAACATCAATGCGGTGGTGCGCGGAATCGGCACTGGTTCTCTCGGCGGGGTCATCGCTTTCAATGCCCTGCTGGCGCACGCGCGTTCCAGTCTACTGCTGGCCGACGGACAGGTGATCGTGTCTTTTGCATCGCACTGTGATTTAGGCAACTACCACGGCTGGCTCATGTCATTCGACCAAACCAGCCTGAATCCCACCGGGGTTTTCATCGACACACCGAATGGCTACGAGGGAGGCTTCTGGGGCGGCGGTTCCGGGCCGGCAGCCGATGCGGCTGGTGCAATCTATGCGGCGACGGGCAACGGGTGGTTCGACGTCAATTCCGGAGGTATCGACTACGGGGACAGCGTTCTCCGGCTGACTTGGTCCGGATCCGGTCTCTCGGTCGCCGATTATTTCACGCCCTGGGATCAGCAGTCACTGGATGACACCGACAAGGATGTTAACTCCGGTGGCGTTGTTCTGTTGCCGGATCAGTCTGGCCCCTACCCTCATTTGCTGATCCAGGTCGGCAAAGAAGGCACCATCGATCTGATCAATCGCGACAACATGGGCCACTTCCATTCCGGAAATGACGACCAGATTGTGCAGACCCTGCCATCCGCCATCGGCGGCATATGGGGCGGCCCTGCATTCTGGAACAACAACGCGTATTTCGGTGGCGTACATGACCACCTGAAGGCGTTTGCTTTCAACCCGCAGACTGAGCTTCTTTCTACCTCTCCGACCTCGGAGTCGCCGGAAACGTTCGCCTATCCCGGACCGACGCCGGCAGTCTCATCCAGCGGCACCAGCAATGGAATCGTGTGGGTAGTCGAGACCGACAATTACAACAACGGTGGGAACGCCATTCTCCGAGCCTACCTTGCGAGCAATCTGGGAACTGAGCTTTACAACTCTCAGCAGAACCCCGGGCGCGACCAGGCGGGACTGCCAGCCAAGTTTGCGGTTCCCACGGTGGCTGACGGGCATGTCTTCGTTGCCGCACAGCAGCAAGTGGACATGTACGGGCTGCTGAACTAATGACCGCCTGTTTTCGACAACTAGCTCACTGCAACGCCACCGATTTTCGCTCTAGATTTGCACCCACCCTATGTTTTCCGGGGGACGCGACTATTTTATGCTGCCACGTTCCGACGTCTTTCTTACTGATGATGATCGCGTGTTCCCCGGGTGAGACGACGAGGGAATAGGGTGTCTTGCCGACGAGATCACCGTCCATGAATATGTCAGCCCCTGACGGGCTTGACCAGAACTGCAATACCGCCTCGGATGCTGATTCTTCGCGCGCAGTTCCTGATGTCTTGGGCTCAGGCGCTGCTCCGGGCGGAGCAGCCGGAAAGTCCAAGGAGAGAGCTTTCTGTTCCAAGTAGGCGCCGACTTGATGCGTGCCCGCGTCCACTTGCATTCTGCGCTGCCAAGTGCCGAAGTCTTGCTTGTGCAGCGCGATCGTATGTTCGCCCGGCGGGACGGTAACCGAGCGGGGTGTCTTGCCGACGTATCCGCCATCGAGCGCTATGTCAGCTCCCGCAGGCTGCGACCAGATCTCCAATATGGCTTTTGGTGCTGCCTTTGGCATGGGAGCATCCTTGGGAGCAGGGACTGGCTGGGCTGACGCAGGAGGCGCTGCAGACGCGGCAGAAGGAGGCGCCGATTCAGCCGCTGTCTCAACGGGCGGACTGTCCACATCGCAATTCACATAGTAAACAGAGAGAGGCACGGCCACAGACTTCTGTTGTTTCTGGGCAGATGTCGTGTCGCCGAGGATGCTCGCAAATACGTACTCCAGGACCTTCTCTTTGGAAAAAAATCCCCCCAGGCTATTCTTGGATATGACCCGCCCTTGCTGATTGTAGGCGCGCACAAAGAGCGATTTCGGCTTGTCGTCTCGCCTCAGATCGAGCGACGTGGTCGTGCTGGGCGGTGGCATGCCGACGTAAGAGTAACTCCAGGTTCCCCCGTAACTGCTGACCATGGATGTATCGCTGGGGCCGCCCTTTGTACTGGTGTAGGTGTGGGCCGAGGGAGTGAGCCCTTCGAACATCGCCTCAGATGAAGAAAAGATTACCAGGTAGTTACTCATGGTCGACGAGGGTATCTGAGAGAAGCAAAGGACCTTGGAGTCCGGTTGATGCGACATCTTGTCGATCCATTTGACCGCGAACTTGGGAATGGCCGGGACTGGCTGCCCGCCCTCAGCTATGGCAAAGGAGACGTTCTTGGAGCAGCCCGTTGGAGCGGAGGACGGGGTCTGACCCCCAGCCAAGGCAACCGTTGCGAGCAGGAAAATCAGAACTCCGCGAGTTCTCGCGAGTCTCATGGCCCCACTAATTTCCAGCTTCATATGGCCTAAACCGCCTATTTGTGATGTTATCTCTGGAGCCGCTCCATGTCATCACTTTTTGTGAAAAACAATTGATTTCCGCGAAAAAGCGCCCTAAACTACGAACATGTCGCGAGTGTTTGTAACAGCCGCCATTGTACTATCGGTGTGCGCGCTCTTGCTCGCGTGCTACGAAGTAGTCAGCTTCCGGTTTGGACTTCCCAGCGTCGTTTCGACCCTGTTGTACCTGTGGCCGGATGTTGGCACGGCATTGTCGGACAACAAGGGATGGGTGATTGTTGTGGTTTCTGGCCTTGTCGTCGCGTTTCTCCTCATCCGCTTCCCAAAATTGGGAAGATACTAGTGGGTGTCGGTGTCGCGAATTGCTGTGTTTTTGCTGGTGGGATTGAGTTTCTGGGGTTGACAAAAAAGACAAGGGGGGACAAACTCATTTGTAAAGCGTTACCACTTTTGGTCGATGACATCAGGATCGTTGATCGCCACCATAGTGGTCGCAGGGTGTTTAACTTTGGTTGCTGTAATGTGTGGCCTCAACACGCCATATCGGGTGGTTTTTACACCACTTCTTTAGTTGCGAAGTTTTGCATGAAGAGGCTATAGATTTAGTGCTAGGAACGTACTACCCTGATGCTACATAATTGCATCAAAGCATCACAAGCACCATTCGTCGCCAGGCCGTAGGTGGTTGTTTTTTGTGGGGCTCCGTCTATTACTGAAGTAGATAGTAACTTGCTGCGATTGAGTAACGATTGTCAATTTTCAGGATCCTTCGGCTGCTGCCGTTGCCTTCTCGATCTGTTGACCAATCGAGCGACTCCGAGTGTTCGCGCGAGCGGAAGGTGCCAGTGACGACTTGGTTGGCAATAGGGCGATTGAGACAGTTTCGTGAAGCGGAGGAAGGGCGAGTCCGCGCGCTGACCCTCCTGTTGCTGGGTGTCGCGATGCTGGTGGTCGGCCTGGGTGTCGATGTTGGTTTCCTTCGCTACCAGAACCAGCAGATGCAGAACGCGGCTGACCTCGGCGCTATCGCCGGTGCCTCGGCGCTGATACTTGGCGGACTGGTTCGTGTCGCCGATCAAAATGCAGGTGATGTTCCTCTGAAGGGCGCCGTACTTTTATCCTATCCAACCAGCATCTGGAAAGCATCGGGGGCGAACGTGAGGCACCCGGCCGCCGCCCGTAAGGAATTATTTAGTTTCCGTGGCGAATATCGAAAGCGAACCAAGGACAAAAGTAGTATTACGTGAAGCGAAGTGGATAAGCATGAAATTCTTTAATCGAAGTGAGGACGGGCAGGTTATTGTCCTGGCAGCTCTTGCCTTGACTGTACTGACTTTAATGGCAGGACTTGCGATTGACGTTGGTTATCTGCGCTATCAAAAACTGCAAATGCAGAAAGCCACTGATGCAGGTGCGGTTGCTGCCGCTGCGGTTTTGCTTAATTATGGTACGGGCACTACCCAAACTATGTTAACTCAGTCCGCCACCGCTGACGTTATTGCCAATGGGTTTGGAAACGCAACTATTGCAGTTAACAATCCTCCTACCAGTGGTCCATTCTCGGGCAACAGTAACTACGTACAGGTACAAGTGAAGCAGGCTCTCCCAGTCTTTTTTATGCACGTTGGTGGTTGGTCTACAGTACCTGTTATTGATACAGCAATAGGTTCCGCAGTTGGCAATGCTTCTGGCTGTGTTTATGCCATGGATCCAACCCCGGGAGATACGGCATTCTTGTCTTCAAATCTTGTTAGTTTTGTCACTCATTGCGGTATCTATGTTAATTCTAACGCCTCAACTAGTGGAACAGTTAACGCGGTCAACGCGGAGATTGGTGTTGTTGGAACTTCTTCTGGTTCTTTTTCGCCAACACCCGTTGCGATTCCTTCGTTTACCGATCCATTAGCGAATCTTCCCATGCCCGCCGTACCTCCAATGTGCGACCACATCAATTATCACGTACCCCCCGACCCTCCTGTCCTCAGCCCAGGCATTTACTGCGGAGGCATCACTATTATGGGAGGCGGTGCAGTGATGTTCAATGGTGGCAGTACTCCCTATATCCTGAACGGCGGCGGTATAACCATCGTTGGAGGGACACCGACTTTAAATGGTACCGGGGTCACTTTTTATAATACTTACTCCAATCAATATCATTTTGCTCCCATCAATTTGTCTGGTGCCTCTGGTGGAAAGTTAGCAGCTCCTACTACTGGTACATACGCCGGCATTTTAGCTTTTCAAGATAGGTCAGTGCCATCGGGATCTCTCGGCTCTACTTTTGATAACTCCAACGGCGAGAGTTATATAGGGGCTCTTTATTTTCCAACGACAACTCTTACTTACAACGGTAACAGCAATACTGAATTTTCAACTCTTATAGTTGCTTGGCAAGTTACAATCGCAGGAACCGCTAATTTTACTAATTACGCCTCACAATTCAGGGCATCGCCGATTCATACGGCTGCTTTGGTGCAATGATGAAATATAAGTCTGAGGGTCAAAGTTTAGTAGAGTGCGCTCTATTAATACCTTTCATGATGGTTCTCATGCTTGGTATATTAGAAATAGGGCGAGCCATCTTCATCACCATTAAGGTAACGAATAGCGCCGCTGCTGGAGCTGGATACGGTGCTCAGAATCCTGCCGCTGCGCTAGATTCCCTGGGTATCCAAAATGCGGCCCTGTGCGACGCAGATGGTGCTGTGTTTCCCCCAAACGGTATGCTTTCACCTCCGACGTGTAACTTAACTGGCATCCTTACTCTCTCTAATGTCACACCTACTACTGGTTGCACTTGTGACCAGGGGGGAACAACCTCCTGTAATCCGATGCCCCAGGACAGTTGTTCTCGTTTTTCTTGTTCCTCTGGGATTGTTGTTCAATGTGTTCGGGTTCAAACGCAAGCAACTTTTTTGCCCTTGTTCCCCTACCCAGGTCTGCCAAATCAATTTGTGGCTAACGGAAATGCGATTATGAGGGTACGAAAATGATAAGACAAAATGGAGAGGCTGGTGTTGCCCTCGTAGAGTTTGCGCTTTCGATTGTTTTGTTACTTACCATAATTTTTGGAATTATAGATATTGGGCGAGCAATTTTTGCCTATGTCTGGGTAGCTAATACAGCCCGTGTAGGGGCCCGCTATGCTATGGTGACTGGAGCGCTTTGTCTTTATCCAGATGGGACCTCATGTCGCGCCACTAATGGACAGGTGATCAGCTATTTAGAAAATAATTCGCAGGGCATTGGTTTCACTAATAGCTGTCCTATTTCAGAGAACCAAGGTGCGGTTTGCATACAGGCAGGGTGCATAAGTGCGACTGCGCAAAGTCAATTGCCTTGTGCTTCGGGAGTCGAAGCCGCAGTGCAGGTACAATACCAGTTTGGTTTCTTCCTTCCTTTCCTGCCACATCAAACTTGGACAATGGCCAGCACATCGGTCAGGACAGTGCAGTAGCACTGTTTTCTCGTTCAAATGGCAGGACCATCTGATCCAAGGTCATATCGATACCCCGGCAATAGGGCTTAGGAACAGTGCCTGTGGATTTAGGGGTCAGTATCACCCTCGGCGAGCCGGTGACAATGCCTGCGTGGAGTGTCTGTCCAACTCCGACGAAGGCGATTGGCGGCGAAAAGAAGGGACCAGGAAAAGTTGCAAGGTACCCACTACGCCAATAGATCGTCGATTATCTTCTGGCCTAACTGTTCCGCCGTGTAGCGCTCCTGACCGATTTCGGCCAGTAATAGGTCGCCCGCAGAGAGAACCAACTTGATGACCTGTGCAGTTTCCGGGGTCCTACCGGAACCTATACTTAACCGCAAGGAGGCGGCGTTGTTCTGGTAATCAAGATTGGCAATTCGCTCTTCGGTGCTTGTCGGCCGGGCCAATACTTGAGCACTGCGGCTGCCTTCGTCGCCTGACACGCTTACTGCAAGTATGTGACTGCCGAATTTATCGTTAAAACTTCCTTCTATGCTCTGGAACCAGGCAAAGAGATGGCGGCAAAACTGGCCACCAAGCCTGCGCTTCAGCGACTCTTCATAAGCCAATCGTTCTTCCTGAGCTCGCTGGACTTTATACTTCTCCTTGGTGCGCTGTACCGCTTCGTCAAGCCAATGAGTAGATGCCATATTGGGGAAAGACTCCTAGTTGAATGGCCCCGTAAAGAAGGGAACTCTGGTCTGGTCGCACACAAGGCGGCGAATGGTGGCTCCCATCATCCGAGCGGCAGTATGAGCTATCCTGCCCCGTCCTGCGACAGATATTGTTAGATTGCGAGCTTCGACGGCGGTAAGCAATCAATGGTCAGCCGGCCATCGGCCAGCCCACTTTTCACTCGGCGATTTCCAGTTGATCCCCGACCATCGTTGCCGTTTGAGCGATAACACCCGAAGGCAGTTCCAGCACACACCGTGCCTTCCAATGGAGCCCGGTCACGCGAAATGGGGCCATAGTGCGGCGCAAATGGATTACTCGCCAGTCGCGATCCAGGAAAACCACATCAATGGCGAAACGCATGGCTACGGTATGTATTGCCTGCGACGGGATAATCAGCAGCCCCGTGCCTGGTTCGAGCCCACGTTTGCCCAGTAATCCTACCAGTCGCCGCAGACTCGTTCCGGCGACCGTGATCTTCTTCCCAAGCACGGTATTCCTCGTCGTGTTGAGAATGGCCACGGTCTCCGTCTCCATGCTACTTTCTCGGTGTCAGTCGCTTCGACGAAGCCATGCGTTTGCGCCGGGCGATTACGATAGCCAGCAGAATTACACAAAGCACTCCGGCGATAATCCGAATCATCATTACATTATCCATAATTGAGCAGCTCCCAAGTGTTTATTTACCTGCCAAGATCTTCGAACGTCTTCATGATGCTGAGTACTCCGGGCCCGAGCAGTACCACAAAAAGCGCAGGGAAAATGAAGATCGCCAGTGGGAAAATCAGCTTGATGGTCGTCTTAGCTGCTTGTTCCTCAGCTAGCATCAACCGCTTAGTCCTCAAGCCGTCAGCAAACGTCCCGAGAGCTTTAGCGATGGGCGTTCCCAATCGCTCCGTTTGTACCAGCATGGCGACAAACTGGTTAACGGTATCGAGATCAACGCGATCAGCCATGCTCCGCCATGCATCAAGGCGCGGTTTGCCGGCCCGCTGCTCATAGCTGATAATGGAAAGCTCTACGCTCAGTTCCGGATGGACAGGCTCCATTTCCTTCGCGATTCTGAGCACGGCCTGGTCTATACCCAAACCGGCTTCCATACAAATCACCAGCAAATCCAATGCGTCGGGCAGGGCCCTGTTGATCTTTGCCTGGCGCTTGCCAACCGCATAAAACAGAAACACGTCCGGCACAAAAAACGCGCCAGCACCCAATAATAGAGCGTAAAGAACGATATTCTCCGCCGGGGCAAAGGTGCCGAGCAGTATCCCCACAACAGGGGCAAGCAGCTTCAGGCTTAGGTAGGTCTCGACGTCTTCGGGTTTGCGATAGCCGGCAACGCCCAAACGAAAGGCGAGATCTTGATCACGCGACCTCAGCCAATCGCGGAACGGGGCCAACGGACGCGTAAGAAACGAAAACGCGTCTTGCACCCCACGGTTCTCAGGGGCTTCAGCAGCGTCAGAATCGACATAGCGAGATCGCAAGCCGGCAAGGCGAACTTCCGTCGGCGAGCGTTCGCCCACAACCAGCAGAAGGACAAGACCGATGGCAGCAAATAATGCAAGGGCTGCGAAAACCGCGATTAGTGTGACTTCCATATCAGTACTTGATCTGAATGATTCGTTTTATAACGATGGCGCCAAGAAGCATACTCACCAACGTACCATAAACCATTTTTCGGCCAACTTCCGTTTCGAACAACGGGGCCGTATACCCGGGCCTAACGAGATTCAGAAGGATGAAAGAGGCGAACGGCAGCGAAACGAGTATAACCCCCGTCATCCGGCCCTGCGCGGTATACACTTTCACTTTCTGCTGGAGTTGGATCCTTGACCGTAACACGGCTGCGGTCTTGTCTAACAACTCAGCGAGATTTCCTCCGGTTTCTTTCTGTACCAGGATAGCTGCGATAAGGAATTGAAGGTCCTGCAGAGGAAATCTCCGAAAAAGATTCAGCATCGCGTCGCGAAAGGGTAGCCCAAAGGTCATTTCATCCGCGCATTGCTGGAACTCCGGTCCCAGCGGGTCCGCAACCTCCTCGGCAACATTGACCAAAGCGCTGGGCAGGGAGTGTCCGGCACGCAGAGACCGCGCGATCAGGTCGATACCATCAGGAAGCTGCAAATTGAAGCGGCGGAAGCGATCTGAACGCCGATACAGCACCCAACCTAACGGAGCGAGGCCCAAGGCTACGCCTGGAATCCATCCCACAAAACCGGCGGGTATCCACCAGTGGCCAATGAGGGAGCCCACCAGCATCAGACATGCCGAATAAAAGGAAAAGCGGCCAACCGTCCATCGCACCTTTGCCTGTTCAAGCAATAAGTGCAGCCGCAATGCGGCTTTAGAACCCCGAAGGAAGCGATCGATCCAGGCAATTCGACTGAAGCTGACGCGCCGTACGATTTCTGTCTGTTCGCCTTCTTCAAGGAGGCGATGATCCAAGCCGCTAAGACGCTCCTGAATTCGTTTGTCGGCTTCGGATGGCTCCAGGAAAAAAACCAGCGTGGCGAACACAAACACCAGAACAATCAGAAATACGGTGATCATCGACATAATTGACCCACCTAGATCTCAAATGAGTGTTCAAAGATGTTTGGTGGCAGGGCGATACCGGCTTTCTTGAGTCTCTCGACGAACTTCGGAGACACACCCGTTGCCTTAAACCGTCCCAGCACCCGTCCACCGACGTCGATTCCAAGCTTTTCGAAGACAAATATGTCTTGCATTGCAACCACGTCACCGGTCATGCCGGTAATTTCCGTGACGTACGTGATGCGCCGAGTGCCGTCGCTCATGCGGGAGATTTGCACAATGATGGCAATCGCGGAAGCGATCTGCTGCCGGAGCGCTTTCTCCGGAAGGTTAAGGTTGGACATCAATGCCATGGTTTCCAAGCGGGCGACCGCATCACGGGGGCTGTTGGCGTGAATGGTCGTCAGCGATCCATCATGCCCAGTATTCATCGCCTGCAACATGTCGAGAGTTTCCTCTCCGCGTACTTCGCCGACGATTATCCGGTCTGGTCGCATACGCAAGGCGTTGATGACCAGTTCGCGTTGACGCACGGCCCCTTTGCCCTCCACATTGGGAGGGCGGCACTCCAATCGAACAACGTGTTCCTGCTGCAGTTGGAGTTCGGCAGAATCCTCGATGGTGACGATGCGTTCTGTATCGCTGATATAGCCGCTCAGCACATTCAACAGCGTCGTCTTTCCTGCACCGGTACCGCCGGAGATGACGATGTTGAGTTTGGCTCGCACGGCGGCTTTCAGGGCCTCAAAAATCGGTGCCGTGACAGTCCGATTGGCGAGTAGCTGCTCACTTGCAATTGGGATTTTTCCAAAACGGCGAATTGAGAGAATCGGGCCGTCCACCGCGAGTGGCGGGATGACGACGTTGACGCGGGAGCCGTCAGCCAAACGCGCGTCGCACATCGGCGAGGACTCGTCCACTCGCCTACCCACTTGGGAGACGATCTTGTCAATAATGTGGTTAAGGTGGGCATCGTCCTTAAAAGCGACGTTCGTCTTCTCCAGTACGCCAGCGCGCTCGACGTACACCTGTCTGTACGTATTCACAAGGATGTCATTGATCGTGGCATCCTGAAGCAAAGGCTCAAGCGGTCCCAAGCCAAAGACTTCGTGCAATACCTCGCGTGACAGACGGTCTCTCTCGCTGGTGCTGAGAGGAGTGTCCTGCTTCACGATCAGGCCCTGGATCACCTCCTGCACCTGCGCCCGAGCCCTGACATCCTCGAGTGACGTCAGCTTTTCCAGGTCGACCTGACTCAGCAGTTCCCGATGGATAGTGGTTTTCAGCTCCTGATAAGCCTTGGCGGAAACACCAATGCTGCGTGGCTGAGTCCAAGTACCACTACCGACGCGCATATCAGGACCAAAGGTCTTTGTATTTGCCATTACACTTCCTTACTTGCTCTGAGAACCGAAAAGGCTGAGCAATCCACGCGATCCTTTGCTCTCCTTTGCCGTGTCATGTTGCTCCCCGATGAGAAGGTCCGCCCAGGAGTCAAGAGGCACCGCCAAGTCCGACTTGCGGGAGAAATCGATTGGCGTTCCGGCGTTGATGGCGTTAACGATCAACTCGTAATTGTTGGGGATTCTTATAGTAACCTCGCGATGCAGCGAGGCTTCTATCTCGCGGTCGTTCAATGCCCCTTTTCTCGAACTACGGTTCAGTATGATGTCGATGTTTTCATCTGGATAATGCAAACCCGTCAAGTACTCGATCGCGCGAATCGCATTATGGATCGCCGGAAGTTCAGGAGTGATGATGATTGCCAAACGGTCAGATTGCCGTATGGCGGCGCACGTGTCCTCGCTCAGTCCCGGTGGGCAGTCGATGAGCACGAACTGATAGTTCTCCGCCAGGAAGGCCAACGTGTGCTCGATCGCGTCTGATGCTGCGCTCGGAAATGCATGGACTGCTTCCGGGGAATCCATAACACTCAATCCGCTGGAATGCTGCAGCAGGAAGCCTTGCAGCAAGTCAGCATCCAGCCGGTCCATGTTATGAACCAGCTCATAAAAACTGTACTGATGACGGCCGAGGCCGAGGTAGAGTGCCAGATCGCCGAGCGCGGGGTGTTGATCAACCAGCAAGCACTTCTGCTGATGTCGCTGCACTAGATTCAGCGCCAGATGCAACGCCAGGGAGGTAACGCCGGTTCCTCCTTTAGCTCCCATGAGGGTAACGACTCGGCCTTTCTGTCCGACCAACTTACCCTGACGCCGTGCTTCGACATGAACCAAGGCATCCAACACTTGATTCGATCGGAGAGGCTTGACTAGATATTCCGAACACCCAGAACGCATGGCCTTAATGATGGCGTCGGGATGAGAGTCGTTAGCGATAGCAAAAATGCTGACGCTACTATCGCAGCCGTCGTGAAGCCGCTGGCTGACGCGCGCGCCGGTATCGGGGTCGTCAAAATCGACTATGCAAACCCGATGCTGAAACTGCTCCAGCACCCTCATAACCTCACGCGGGTTAATATGCTGATCCACGTTGTCCACAACGTGGGCCCCAGCCGTTTGCCCAACCAAGGTCTCCAAGCTGTCTCGTGAAGCCGGATCCATATTTATGCATAGGATCCCAATGCGCCGTTCGGAATTGCGCGAGCCTCGTATCATTGTCGGCCGGTCACTCATAGGTCACTTCGATTCCGGAGTATTAGTTGGGTTAGTGGGGGGATTATTCGGGCTTGGCAGACCCGTGTCGAACCTCTCTTTGTCGAGATTTTGAACCGGCATATTGACCTGCGGCCCCATAATTGGAACGGGCTCGTTCACAGGGTCAATAATGGTGGGCGTGACCAGTACGAGCAGCTCCGTGTTCGTGCGATTGTTACTCCTCGACCGGAAAAGCTGTCCCAGAATGGGGATATCACCGATTCCCGGAACCTTGCTAAGTTGTATAGTCACGCGGTCGTCCAATAGACCGGCGATGCCGAAACTCTGGCCGTCCTTGAGCTCGATAACGGTTTCCGCGCGTCGCACCGAGAGGGCGGGCATAGTGAAGCCCGAAATTGTAATCGCGTTCGTATAGTCGAGCGAACTTACTTCAGGCGCAATCTTTAGCCGAATCGAGCCGTCGTCCATGATCGTCGGCACGAATTCCAGCTTCACGCCGTAGGGCTTGAACTGAATGGTAACGGTCGGAGTAGAACCGGCGGTACCGATGGCCGCAACTACAGGGTACGGGAACTCGCCACCCGCCAGAAAGTGTGCCGCCTCGCCATTAAGAACCATCAAATTGGGTTCAGCCAGGATTTGCAATACGTTTTTCGTCTGGAGATCCGAGATGGTAGCGCCCAAGTTAATATCGGGCCGGTACAAAAAGATGTTCAAGAGATTCGACAGGCTGAATTGCTGTGGAGTGCTTGGTGGCGTGGTAGTTCCTGACTGGTTATTCTGGACGGCCAGAGGGCCAAATTGCTGGGTACTGACCGTACCAATCGTGTTGGTCGCGCCGGTGCTGAACAGATTGATGCCAAATTGGGTCAGTTTGCCGCGGTCGGCCTCAGCGAAGCGCACCTTCAGCATTACCTGTTTCTGACGTGGGGGCGCCGAAATCTGTAACCCGTCGACCACGTCTTTGGAGAAGTTGGAAGCCATCTTCACGATCTGCTTCGCAACAGCGTCCGAAGGTACAGTCCCGACCAGCGTCACTTTCCCTCCCGTCGATTGCACATCGACGCTAGTATTGGGAAAAGACTGGTCAAGGGTATTACGCAAGGGAGTTATGTCCAGATCGGCGTACACATCAAGGGTGCGGTTTTGTCCCGTCTCATCCCACACCATCAGACTGCTGCCACCTGTCTCCTTGGCAGTAATTACCAACTCACGCGGGGAAGTCGGCACCGATTCGATGACCGCGGGATTTCCGGTGAGAACGCGCTTGATCCGGGACCCAGTGTGGATCAATAGCGAATGGCCCACCAGAATGTGCACGCTCTCAGGACCCTGCGCCATGCTGGGTGCTGGTTGGGCGGGGGCTTGTTGTGCTGGTGCCGCCGCCGCAGCTGGTGATTGCTGTACGGTCGATTGCTGAGCTACCGCTCCCAACGGAGTGAGGCAAAGCGCCATAGCCGCCAGCAGCGCAAAGGCCATGCTTTGCCGGAAAAGCCTTTCCTTGCCAATTCGCTTGCTTTGCACGAGATGCTCCGTTCCTACTGCGAGTTAGAACTTAACTGTGTTCTTCTTCGTACCATCGTAGGTCTCGACTTCATAGATGCTCGCCGGTTTTGGCGGTGCCGGCGGAGCCGCTTTCCTGGCCACAACTACCGGTGCGGCCGCAGGGCCGGTGGTTTGCAAGTCCTTCATGTTGACAGGGCGGGTCGCGACTTTGTCTTGATCGGAGGCATTCCGGAGAACAAACTGCACGGTCCCCTGGTTGGTAGCCAGCAAAAGTTTTTCCGCATCATCTGGAGTGAGTAACAGCGTCACTACCTTCACATTCTGCGGCTTGCCGTTCACGTCCGGTTGCAGCTTCTCCCCAGTGCTCAAAACCTGAATGTCCTGTAAAACGGTCGTGGTCATGGGGTCCTTGGCGCCGTCCTGGCGGAAACTGACCAGCACATCGACGTGCGAACCAGGTAACAGGAATCCTGCGACGTTGTTCACTTCACTGGTGACTATAGCTACGGCGCGCATGCCATCCGGAATCTTGGCGGTAAGGCCCACTGTGGCTCCGGGAGCAGCTAACAACCCCTCGCGTACTGGTTCTTTGAAGGCAATGGGATACATCACAATTCTGCCGTTCAAATCTTCCGCTTTGTGGAAGGTGCCGTCGATCGGTGCGTTACTCGGCCAATCGATCAGCGTCAGGTCGTCTGCCGACAGCGGCGTTCCCGTGTCCAAGGGCTTGGAAGCGACAACCACCTTGATCAACTGCCCGCCAGAATACAGTCGCTTAATGTGACGGTACAGAAAAAACGTCACGATAACCGAAACCAGCAACGCCATCAAAAGAGCAACACCTAGCCGCCCCGTCTTCATAACTTTAACTCCACCAAGTTGCCAGGAACGCGTACAGCGTTCCTGCAGCTATAGCCAAGCCATACGGCATGCGTAATGTCTTGGGGTTGTCTAGATTAAGATCTGGATGGGCTTGCAGACCCGCCCACGCATGGAACCGAAGCACTGAGCCAACGTTCTTGAGGGTTGCCCACATGCGGCCCCGGTAAACGGCATAAATAATGGCCATGATTCCGCCGCAAATTGCAGTTGCCAGAAGCACGACGACCCCTTGCCTGGGCCCCACGACTGATCCGATCGCCGCCATTAGCTTCACGTCTCCGGCTCCCATGGCCCGCACTGCGTAAAACAGAAACATGATTCCGCCGACGAACAAGCAACCCGTAACTGCGCTACCCAAGCCCTTCCACCCGAACAGCAACCCGCGTAGAACAAATCCCAGTCCGATCCCAGGATATGTAAGCCAATTAGGTATACGGCGCTGCTTTATGTCCCAAAAAGCTGCAATGACGGCCACCGCCAACGCGATCAATAAAAGAGTTGAGTCCCGACCCATGGCGCATCAAGGAAGTTACTGAAGCTAATAAAGAAAGTCAAGAAAACGGAAGCAAGCTACGAGGGCTACTGATCGACTCGTAGCACCACGCTCGGCCAAGCGTGTTTCTCCTGGTCTGGCGTGCAGAGGACTATGCTTCGCCCCTCCGCCTACATAGCCTGCTTCCCACAGGCAAATGGTTGTTAGGTGAGCTGGCCTGCGACCTGCGTGAACACCTTGTTGATCGAGTTGGCCAAGGTACCCATGCCAGCGAGCGCACCCAAGGCAACGATCAAGGCAATCAGTCCGTACTCGATTAGGTCCTGGCCCGATTCTTCCTTGTGCAGATTCTTCAACATGTTGATCATTTGGAGATCTCCTTTTATTCTTTCACGATTGATTTTGCTGCCCCGCCCGAGTGAGTCAAGGATTCCCCTGAACCGCGAGGGCTTCGAACAAAGCGGCGCATCCGCGATGCTGTGGTAGCGGGAATAATGTAACAATGAGAGCGCCAGTTAGCAAGGGAAAAAAACTGCGACTCTTACTAAGGTAATGAAACGACATGTTACCCTGTCCCGGTTGCCCCAAGATTGGATAAATCTGGGCAGATGAGTATCGGCGAGTTTTCCGGTGTGCTGAGTTTCTAAACCCTGGATTTTTGTAGCACTTTTATACCATAACATCAGAAGGCGTTGAATATAAAGTGGGGGTCGACATGTGGCTATTAAGTGAGCCAATCGGCGCAATGAGTTGCCGTTGAGCCGTACGAATGGCCGCGCCGCCAACCCACCTGTTTGCTTTGCTTGCGGCGGCGCGACAACGCCGACCCTCTCGCGTGCGTAGCCTGCTTCCGGACCAGCTATTGGCGGTTAAGTCAACTGGCCGGCGACTTGGGTAAATACCTGGTTGATCGAGTTGGCCAAAGTACCCATACCAGCGAGGGCACCAAGAGCAACTATCAATGCGATCAGCCCGTACTCGATGAGATCCTGGCCCGATTCTTCCTTATGGAGTTGTTTCAATATGCTTTTCATTCGAGAGATCTCCTTCCTATTCTTCTACGATTTGTTGCGCGCACGCGCCACTTGTTATTTGCTGTGAGGTGACCTCGCAGCCGTACTCAGACGGGTCCGGTGTGATGGCTCAGTCGCCTGCCGACTTTCGAAGTAGGAAATTATTGCAATCGTGTTCCACTAAGGTATCAGGTGCAACCATGCTGGATGAGACTTATAGCTGGACTATAGAGGGCATCAAGGCGCCAAGCAATTGCTATCAACTCTCGATTTAGTCTTAGTTAGTCTCAATCTTGACCATTGCGCCTAATCTTCTTTATGGGCTATAAATGGCGTGCAATTACCACTCCCAGGTCGAAGCGATGACAGATTCGCACGTGAGCGGTGGTCTTCTGCGTTGTGCCCGCGCAGTGGGGAGCTCGCATTACATACCGGACCGCCCGGCTATGCTGGTATCTTTAAGAATCGCACCAGTCAGAGCAGCATGTCTTTTCGCCAGAAGTTGTCACGATCTGATTGAACGTAAAAGCCGCTAGCCACTCGGGGAACAATCAGGAAAATGTCAGATTCAGAGGTTGAACCAACGGCTCGGGTTATGGCTGCGAGTGCCCCGCCATTTGGGAAGATGCCCGAAATGCAACGCCGCAACTTCTTCCCGTTTTCAGTGCTATGGTTTGCCCTCATCGCACTTGAAATCTCGCTCATAGCAAGCCTGCGAATCGCGGAGTCCGATATCTGGTTTCACCTGCGCAACGCGCAAGAGCTCTTAACCAGGCACTCCATCCTACGTTCAGATTTGTACACCTTCACGACTGCGGGCTCGCCGCTGTTGAACTTCGAATGGCTTTCCGAAATTCCCTACTATCTGGCCTTCCGCGCCTGGGGTCTGCAAGGCTTGCTGGCGGTATACCTCGTGCTCTTGTGGCTGATCTTCGCCGGAGTGTATTACCTGGCGTTGCGGCGGGGCGCCAGCGGTGGCGACGCGGCCTTGGTCACGATGGCCGGAGTCGCATTAGGAAGCTTTTCTTTTGGTCCGCGAATGCTCCATTTCGGCTGGCTCTGCCTTATCGTCCTGCTTCTCGTGCTGGATCGCTTTGAGCGAACCGGCAAGGGACTCTGGGTGCTGCCGCCGTTGTTCGCTCTGTGGATCAACCTCCACGGTTCCTGGGTCTTCGGCTTCATCGTACTGGGCATATGCATTGTTTCCGGAATGGTAGAGGGCCAGTGGGGAATGGTGGTGGCGGAGCGCTGGCGGCCGGCCCAACTTAGAAAACTTCTGGTTACCTTCGCCGCCTCTGCAGTTGCGCTCCTGGCCAACCCCTACGGCTACAAGCTAGTTTGGTATCCCTTCGAGTTGTTGTCCCGGCAGCAGGCGGTCCGGGACAATATGGTCGAATGGCAATCGATGGACTTCCACACTGGCTGGGGAAAGCTGGGGATATTGATGATCGTCGCCTTACTGGCTGCGGCTTGGTTCTCCATGAAGCCTTGGCCGTTGAGCGATATCTTGCTGGTGACTTTTTCAGTGTGGGCCTCGCTGAATCACCTGCGGTTTCTGCTTTTTGCGGCCATCATTCTGGTGCCGATCCTTGCTCCCCGCCTCCGATTGTTCGCGCCTTACGATGCCAACAAGGACAAACCCTGGTTGAACCTGGCGATTACGGCTGCGATTGTGGCCATCCTTGTAGGTTCGTACCCGAGCGCCGCAGAGCTGCAAGGCCGCATCGACACGCAGTTTCCCCGGGACGCTCTGCGCTTTATGCAGCAGAAGCGGATTACTGGGCGCCTTTTCAACTGGTACGATTTTGGCGGATATATAGAGTTTTATGCGCCGACAATAAAGACCTTCGCTGACGGCCGAACCGACATTTTTGTCTACAGCGGGGTACTCAACGACTATCAAAAGATAAATACCATTGAGGAGCCGTTGGAACTGCTAGACAAATACAAGATTGACTATGTCCTCTTCCCGGTCAACAAGCACCTTAGCTATGTGCTTGATCACAGTGCAGCTTGGCGCACGATTTACGAAGACAAAGTAGTCAAGCTGTACCAAAGAGTGCCTATGGCTGACGGAGTTTCCAGGAAAGAAACGGGCTCGCCTTGTCCACTCGCGCCGGCGGTTGCGTGCTCTTCGACATGATCACCTGCCTTCGACATCAATTACGTAGATGCCCTGGCGAACCAGGGTTCCCATAAAACCAACGTTGGACGACTGGGCCTGCAAAAGCATCTGAGCCTGGGCGGCGCGGACGGCACTGAAGAGCCAATCGAACCAGAAGAAGCTAGTGGTGCCCTACAAAGCGGGTTTCGGTACCGCTACCTCACCTGTACGTTGTCTTACGGGTTGGAACAGAAACAGTAAATGGATGCACCGCCGATGGACCGAACCATGGCGTATCCATGGGCACGAAGCGACGTTTTCACTCTATCGCCCATAGCCTCCTCCATCAGATGGTTCTGGTTTCCCAGCACAACGATTCGCGGTGTATGCGTCGCCAAACTACCCTCTATTTCGGACAGCGAAAGGATGTGATATCGCGACCTCTGTTCCGAAGTGAGGCTCCCCGAAACAGGCAAACCGTAGTCATTTTCGAATCCAGGGAAAGGAATTGTTTGGGTTTGAAAAATGTAGCCTGGCCAAAAGCTGGCCACCATTTCGCCTGGACTCGCTATCTGGTCGATGGCTTGCGAGACCTGGCGGACTTGTTGCAACTTCCAGTCGTCTTTATTGCGGGCCCAGCGCACACCTGCGATTCCATCGCCTGTGATAAGGTACTTGCGGAAATCGTTGGCAGATGCGCCAAGATAAATGCTTGACAAGGCTACAAAAGCGACCGCCGCAACCAGCCTTTCTCGTCGTGACTTCAAGGTCACACACAAGTTGTTTACGGCGCAGACGGTACTCACCGCAAGGAAGGGGATACACAAACAGAAGTATTGCGACACAGTTGGAGTGGGAACAAGGGAAATGATGCCCAGAGCAACGGCAATTTGAAGGGCTAGCCATGGCGGGTATCTTAGCTTGCGAATTGAGAACATGAATCCCAAACTGACAAAGAATAAGATACTGTTTTGAATTCCGTTGCCCTCTGGACCGCCTAAGAAAATCATGAGAACAATGGCGAACTTCTCCTGCCACCACCCGATTAGGCCGTTGTCCGACTTGATGGCGTGGTATCGCAGGTTGTCGAAGAGGAATCCGTCGGGAGAAGATAGGAAAAAGACCAGGCTCGGGGCAATTCCGAGTGTGAAGCCGCCAAGGAACCAGAGAATTGATCTTAGCCTGGTGCGCGTATCTGAGGTATGAAAGATCCAAGACAGGAACACCGGAAAAAGCAGGAGCAAATAGGAGCGAGTATCGACGCTAAAGCCAAACAATAACCCGCCGATCCCCAGCAACCATGGTGGAGATGCCAGGGAAAGCCGGCTGACAATGGCATATGCAGAGAAAAGAAGTAGTCCGGCCAAAGAGTAGGTTTTTACCAGCGGGAACCACGCGAAGACAAGAGTGCTCGAGGCGAATAAGATCAATCCTGCAATACCGGCCAGCCAGTTTCGCGTCTGCTCACAAACATGCTGGTATAAAAGCGCTCCCAGCAGGCTCGTCAACAAGGCGGAAAATAGTCGTCCCGAGGTCCACGATATTCCGAAGCACTTCATCCACGAGGCGTAGATGTAAGGCAATAGGGGCAGATGCGGATAAAAAAAATCCAGATACGGCTTTCTGTGCCTGAGCACGAGTCGCGCTGCCAGCACATAGAAGCCCTCGTCTCCATCGATGAATCGATGCAGGGCGATGAAGTCAAAAAAGAGGGTCTCGAACAGAAGTACGGGGATCAGTAGCAGCTTAGCCGTGCGGGTCATGAATGTGGGCCGAGTAAACGGGGTGAGTATACTACAGGGTTCGCGGCTCTGATACTGTCAAGCGGCGAGCCAATAAGGGACATCCGTTGCCGACGACCGCACATTCGCCACAATCAGAAACCGATCGGCCGGACGCCAGCGCATCGTGGGCCGGGACGGCGTCCGGCATCTTCTCTTTTCCGGTTATGTGCATGTTTCTGCTGGCCGCGGTGATCTTAGGGTTTTCGGTAAAGCAGATTGCGGAACCAGATATTTGGTGGCACCTTCGCAACGCCGCCTATCTTCTCGAACATCATTCATTCCCCAGTGTGGACTCTTACTCGTTCGGCGCGGCGGGAGCCCCTTGGCTTGACCACGAGTGGCTCTCGGAGATCCCATTTTTCCTGGGTTTCAAGGCCATGGGACTGCGGGGCGTTCTTGGGGTGTATTTTGCGGTGCTGGTGCTGATTTACGCCGGCGTTTATTACCGCTCGTGTCGGGCAGGCGCCGACTGCAAGAACGCCACGATCACGACTTTGCTGGCTATTTTTCTTGGCGTTGTGTCCATCGGGCCACGTGTGCTGCTGTTTGGCTGGCTGTGCATGGTCGGGCTGCTGCTTATCCTCGACAGTTTTCGACGGACGGGGAAGGGTCTTTGGCTACTGCCACCGCTGTTCGCCCTCTGGATCAACCTTCACGGCTCCTGGGTGTTTGGCATGGTCGTGCTGGTGATAACGATCACCGCTGGCCTGGTGGAGGGCGAGTGGGGACTGGTGGTGGCCCAGCGGTGGAGTCGCGCAGAGCTAAGCAAGCTGGTTCTAGCCTGGTCCGCTTGCATGGCGGCCTTGTTTGTTAATCCTTTTGGCTACAAGCTGGTGCGGTACCCGTTTGATTTTCTTTTCCGTCAGCCCAGCAATATGAAACACATCGCGGAGTGGCATTCCGTAGACTTCAGCACGGGTGACGGTAAGCTTGCCCTGATCATGATTTTGGCAGTACTAGCCGCCGCCTTGTTCTCCCGCCGCCGCTGGAGATTGGACGAAGTACTGCTGACGGCGTTCGCTCTGTGGATGGGGCTGTCGCACTCGCGGCTGTTGTTCTTTGCAGGCCTGATCGTGGCACCAATACTGGCGCCACGTCTGACGTTGTTTCCGCCGTACGAAAGAGAACTGGATAAACCGTGGCTTAACGCCGCAATCATTGGCGCTGTCGCGGGCGCGATGATCTTCTTCAGTCCTTCGACGGCACAGCTACGAGAGAGAGTGGATGAAGATTATCCCACTGCCGCGCAGGAATTTATGCAGCGCCAGCACATCAAGGGGCGGATCTTCAATCAGGATTGGTGGGGCGGGTATATGGAATGGAATGCGCCCGAGTTGAAGCCCTTTATTGACGGGCGCGCCGACATCTTCGTGTACAACGGGACTTTCGACGACTACGTCAAGGCCGTATCGCTGCAAACGCCGTTTGAAATTCTGGATAAGTACAGAATCGACTATGTCCTATTAGAGCCGAAGCAGCCACTAGGATATCTCTTGGAACATTCTCCAGCGTGGCATCCGATTTACGCCGACAAGGTTGCTGTGCTGTTCGAACGCGCGCCGACGGCTACGGCGGTTGCGGAACCATGAACATGCAGACGAAATCAGTCGGATGAAATAGAAGAGGACATCGTTGCCGACCAAGTCCAATTCGCCAGAGACAATCTCCCCGCCCACCAGTACTTCGTGGACTGGTTTGGCCGCCTATATCTTTTCTTTCCCAGTTATGTGCCTGTTCTTGCTGGTGCTGGCAATCTATGGATTTTCCGTCCGACGGATCGCGGAAGCAGACATCTGGTGGCATCTGCGTAACGCCGCCTATCTTTTCCAGAATCACTCATTCGCCAGCGTAGACTCTTACTCCTTCGGAGCAGCGGGATCTCCCTGGCTTGACCACGAGTGGCTCTCGGAGATCCCATTTTTTCTGGGGTTGAAAGCCGGCGGACTACAAGGGATGCTTGCGGTCTATTTTGTTGCCCTGGTGCTGATTTATATCGGCGTTTATTACCGGTCATGCCGTGCCGGCGCCGATTGCAAGGACGCTACGGTGATCACTTTTCTGGCTATTCTGCTGGGGGGGGTATCCATCGGTCCACGCATGCTGCTGTTTGGCTGGCTTTGCATGGTAGGGCTGCTGCTAGTGATGGACGGTTTTCAGCGAACAGGAAAAGGCCTCTGGCTGTTGCCAGCGCTGTTTGCCCTCTGGATCAACCTGCATGGTTCGTGGGTCTTTGGCTTGGTCGTGTTGGTGATGATCATTGGCTCCGGCCTGGTGGAAGGGGAGTGGGGACTGGTAGTGGCGCAGCGGTGGAGTACCGCGGAGCTAAGAAAACTGCTACTTGCCCTGGGTGTTTCGTTGGCTGCGCTTTTTGTCAATCCCTTTGGCTATAGGCTGGTGCTATTCCCGTTGAAGTACGAAATTCTTCTGCGCCGGCACGACGTTATGCAGCGCATCGTGGAGTGGCAGGGTGTGGACTTTAGCACCGCCCATGGCAAGCTGGCGTTGATGGTGATTTTCGGGTTGCTAGCGGCCGCGCTGTTCTCCCAGCAGAGATGGAAGCTGGACGAGGTATTGCTGACGGCGTTTGCACTGTGGGCGGCGCTATCGCATTTGCGCTTCTTGTTTTTCGCCGGCCTGATCATGGCGCCGATACTTGCACCACGGCTGAAGCTGTTTCCGCCCTACGAGCGCGAACTTGATAAACCATGGCTGAACGCCGGCATAATGGCGGCCGTTGTGGGCGGAATGATATTTTTCTATCCCTCGGCGGCGCAGCTACAGCAGCAAGTTGACCAAGAGTATCCCACGGCCGCACTGGAATTCATGCAGCGACAGCACCTCAACGGAAGGATCTTCAATCAGGACTGGTGGGGCGGATATATGGAATGGGTTACGCCCGAGTTGAAGCCCTATATGGATGGCCGTACGGACATATTCGTGGAAAACGGTACTTTCGACGACTACATCAATGCTGTCCTGATCCGGTCACCGCTTGAAGTTCTGGATAAGTACAAGATCGATTATGTACTGTTAGAGCCAGCTAAGCCTCCAGCATACGTTCTGGAGCACTCTCCAGCCTGGCGTCCGATTTACACCGACAAAGTTGCGGTGCTGTTCGAACGCACACCGAAGACTGCGGCGGCTGAGGCGCCGGCGAAAGTCCGTTCGAATTAAATCGAAATGAGATAAGAGAGGACGATCCGTTGCCGACCGCCTCAGATTCGCCAACATCAGAAACAGCCCCGCTAACGGCCGGCACCTCCTGGATTGGTCTGGTCGCCAAGGTTTTTTCTTTCCCCGTTATGTGTATGTTCCTGCTGATAGGGGTAATTTTCAGATATTCAGTAGGCGGGATTGCAGAGCCGGACATCTGGTGGCATCTGCGCAACGCCCGCAATCTTGTGCAATTCCATTCGTTCTCTGGGGTGGACAGCTACTCGTTCAGCGCGGCGGGGTCGCCCCGGATTAATTTCGAATGGCTCTCGGAAATCCCATTTTTCCTGGGATTCAAGGCACTGGGACTGCCCGGCCTTCTGGCAATATATTTCGCCGTCCTGGTGCTGATTTACGTCGGGGTTTATTACCGGGTATGGCGTGCCGGCGCCGATTGTAAGGACGCCGCGGTCGCCACGTTAGGGGCTATCTGCCTGGGAACCGTGTCGATGGCTCCCCGTATGCTGCTATTCGGCTGGCTCAGCATGGTAGGGCTGCTGCTGGTGCTGGACCGTTTTCAGCGGACAGGGAAGGGCATCTGGCTTCTGCCGCCATTATTCATGCTATGGATCAACCTGCACGGCTCGTGGGTCTTTGGCATGATCGTACTGGCGCTGACGATTGCATCGGGCTTGGTGGAAGGGGAGTGGGGTTTGGTTGTTGCGCGCCGCTGGACCCCCGCCGAATTGAAGAAACTGCTACTGGCTTCTGCCGCGTCCGCGGTTGCGCTGTTTATCAACCCCTTTGGCTACAAGCTGGTGCTATACCCGTTTGACCTGCTTCGCCGCCAGCAAAGAGCCGTGCAGTACGTCGAGGAGTGGCAGCCTGTGAACTTCAGCACCACAAGCGGCAAGTTGATGCTGGGGGTGATTTTCGCGTTGCTGGCAGCCGCATTGTTCTCTCGTCGCCGGTGGAAGTTGGATGAGGTATTGCTCTCGGCGTTTGCTCTGTGGGCGGCACTTTCACATGCTCGATTTTTGTTCTTTGTGGGCCTGATCCTAGCACCGATACTCGCGCCGCGTCTTACGCTGTTTCCGCCCTACGAACGGGAGCTGGATAAGCCGTGGCTCAACGGAATCGTCATGGCCGCTGTCGTGGGCGCAATGATCTTCTTCTTTCCGTCGGGGGCCCAGCTACAGCAGAAAGTAGATGAAGAATACCCCAAGGCTGCGCTGGAATTCATCCAGCGGCTGCCCCTGAAGGGAAGGATCTTTAACGAGTATGCCTGGGGCGGGTATATGGAGTGGCATGCCCCGGCATGGAAGACTTTTATCGACGGACGCGCGGACATCTTCGTGTACAACGGGGTGTTCGATGACTTTCTGAGGGCGACTGGGTTAGAGCGATCATTCGAGATTCTAGACAAGTACAGAATTGACTACGTCTTCGTCACGCCGGACGAGCCGTTGGTCTACCTACTAAGGCACTCTCCAGCCTGGCATCTGATCTACACTGACAAGGTCGCGGTGTTGTTCGAACGGACGCCGGAACCTACAGCCGAAGAGCGCGAATGAGGAAGCCCCACGCCGGTGTGGCCCTGGCGTCGCCGTTACGTTCTTAGCGCTGGAAACAGGTCACGGCAGTCAACCGTCCACAGCTACGACTCCGGTGCCGACACTGGGCAGGGTGCCCGCGGCCTTGGCCGCCTTCGGAGTATTGCACCGGAAGAGGTTTGCTACGGCGCTTGTGGTTCGGGTTGGCACCTGCATATACAGTCGCGGCATGTGATACTTTTCAGGGGAAGATGGCGATGAAATCCGCGCCAGCAAACCGTATTCCGTCTCTCGACGGGCTCAGAGCAATGTCGATCCTGTTCGTTATCGCCGGACACTTAGTTGGCGAATCTGCGGCGTCGGCGATGCTCGCGGGTATCGGCGTCCACGTGTTTTTTGTGCTATCGGGCTACTTGATTACCAGACTGCTGCAAGACGAACGTGCGCACCATGGGCAGATCAGCCTTGCGGCTTTCTATCGCCGACGGTGCTTTCGGATTTTCCCGGCAGCATTTGCGTACATCCTGGTTATCGCCGTGCTGTCGCCGGGATCCCGCTCCGCTTTGCCTTACGCGCTTACCTACACCGTTTCCTATCATCTGTACAGCACCCCGCTGCTCTATTGGCACCTCTGGTCACTTTCAGTGGAGGAGCAGTTTTACCTTCTCTGGCCTCTGGCCTTACTGCTGGGCTATGCTCACCGCGGCTGGATCGCATTGCTGGCCATGTTAGCCGCGGCTATATTTCGACTGGTGTTTGCAATAGGCTTCTCGCCCGATGTCTTCGCTTACCTGCATTACTCCTTTCCGGGCACTATGGACAGCATTGCAGCGGGGTGTTTGCTGGCGATCTATGAACGGCAACTTCGCGAGCGTTTCCGATGGATGGCCGAGTCCCGGGCAATTGCAATCTGTGTCCCTCTCACTGCATGGGTCTTGTATGCCGCGTGCTGGGGTGACCCGTCCACGACGCTCGCCCGCAGCCTGAGCGTGCTTTGGGGCGCTGTGCCATTATTGATCGCGCTCTGGGTTTTTCTGCTGATTGAGCGTCGGGACTGGATTTTTAACAATCCTGTTGCATCGCTTATCGGAGTGCTGAGTTATTCGCTATATTTGTGGCAGCAACCGTTCACCTTGGGGCACAAGTATTCGATCGCTTCAGCCGTGCTGATGCTTTCTGGTTGCGCGGTAGCTTCCTACTTGCTGGTTGAGAAGCCGATGCTCAAGCTTGGGGCAGTGATTAAATCGCGCAAGGTCTCGCGCGAATCCGTGGGCTCTAACCTAGTATCCCCGGCCAGAGACTAAGACGAGGAACCTGTTTGCGGATCGCTTCATATTCAAAAAGATCAGAAACAGCCCAATCCTCCGTCGCTGGCTTCTGGATTGGGCTGGCGACCGAGGTTTTTTCTTTTCCCGTTATGTGCATGTTCCTGCTGATAGCCGTGATCCTAGGATATTGCGCACGAGGGATTACAGAACCGGACATCTGGTGGCATCTGCGCAACGCCCGCAATCTTGTGCAACTCCATTCGTTCGCTCGCGTAGACAGCTACTCCTTCAGCGCGGCGGGATCACCCTTGATTAATTTCGAATGGCTCTCGGAGATCCCGTATTTTCTGGGGTTCAAGGCTTGGGGACTGCAAGGCCTCCTGGCGGTATATTTCGCGGTGCTGGTGCTGATTTACGTCGGTGTTTATTACCGGTCTTGCGGTGCGGGCGCCGATTGCAAGGATGCCGCAATCGCCACCCTGGGAGCTATTTGCCTGGGTGGCGTGTCGATAGCTCCTCGCATGCTTCTATTTGGCTGGCTCTGTATGGTAGGACTGCTGCTCGTGCTAGACCGTTTTCAGCAGACAGGGAAGGGCATCTGGCTCTTGCCGCCGTTGTTCGCCCTGTGGATCAATCTTCACGGCTCCTGGGTCTTTGGGATGGCCGTGTTGGTACTGACGATCGCCTCCGGCCTGGTACAAGGCGAGTGGGGTTCGGTTGTGGCGCGCCGCTGGACCGCCGGGGAGTTCAGAAAACTGCTGCCGGCTTTTGCCGCTTCGCTCGCCGCGCTCCTCGTCAATCCTTATGGCTACAAACTCGTGCTCTACCCATATACGCTGTTGCTCCGCCAGCAAGGCGTTATGCAGTACATAGAAGAGTGGCAGCCGGTGAACTTCAGTACCCCGAATGGCAAGCTGGCGCTGGCCATGATTTTCGGGTTGCTGGCGGCGGCATTGTTCTCACGCCGCCGGTGGAGGTTGGATGAGGTGTTGCTCACTTCGTTCGCGCTGTGGGCGGCCTTATCACATGTGCGGTTCTTGTTCTTCGCCGGCCTGATCATAATGCCGATACTCGCGCCACATCTCACACTGTTTCCGCCTTACGAACGGGAGATCGATAAACCGTGGCTCAACGCGATCATTATGGCAGGTGTCATCGCCTCAATAGTCTTCTTTTTTCCTTCCTCGGCCGAGCTGCAGCGGAAAGTGGATGAAGAATACCCGAAGGCTGCGCTTGAATTCATGCAGGGTCAGCAGCTCAAGGGAAGGACCTTCAATCAGTACAAGTGGGGCGGCTATATGGAGTGGCATGACCCCGAGTTGAAGACTTTTGTCGACGGCCGCGCGGATATCTTTGTGTACAACGGAGTGTTTGAAGACTTTCTCAGGGCTACAGCGATTAAGAATTCGTTTGAGATCCTGGATAAGTACAAAATCGAGTATGTGCTGTTGCAGCCGAAAGAGCCGCTGGTCTACCTTCTAGAGCATTCTTCAGCATGGCGTCCGATTTACACCGACAAGATAGCGGCGCTGTTCGAGCGTACGCCGGGACCTCCAGTCCAAGAACGCGAATGAGTGGGCTCCGCGCCAGTCCGCCACTTGTCGTTGCAAGCTATCTTCTGAGCACTTGGAACAGATTGCTGTAGTCATCGGTCCACAGGCGCGACTCCGGGAGACGAACGTCGTCCAGGGTGCCTGCCATTTCCGTCACCAGCGTGTTGCTCTGCGACAAGAGCATCCAACTGCTGGTGCTAACCGTTTCGCCATTACCGGGGGAGTTGATCCAGGCGCTATGCAGGCCGAAGTGATCGGCCAGCTTCAAGACCACGGGTCGAAGATCGAGATAGGTATTCGTGATGTGAATGGCAATGATCGCCTGCGGCCCGCTCAGGTGCTTCAGATAGATTTGGAAGGCCTCCTGGGTGAGCAGATGCACCGGTATGGCATCGCCACTGAATGCGTCGATTGCCAGCACATCGAATTTTTGCGGCGCGCCGCGATCGAGCTCGCGCTCCATCGACAGGCGAGCGTCTCCGGGGACCACCTCCACCCGCGCCTGGGAATCCTTAACATAAGTGAAGTAGGTTCCGCTGGTTGCAAGGCGGATGACTTCAGGATTGATTTCGTAAAAGCGGATGGAGTCTCCCGGTTTACCGTATGCCGCGATGGTGCCGGCACCGAGACCCACCCCGCCGACGCGAAGCCCGCGGTCGCCTTCAGGCCCCAAGCGTTGTTGATCACGCAGTATCGCAAGGCCGATACCGCTAGCCGGACCATAGTATGAAGTGGGCAGCCGCCTTTTGTCCGCGGCACGAAACTGCATGCCGTGAACCACGCGGCCGTGCTTGAGCACGTATGCAGCGCGCTCAGGGTCTTCCGGGTTCTGGGGAAAAACGCCCAGCGTGCCGTAAAAGTTGCGAGAGAGGGCCACGGCGGTGCGGGTGTGGGCGGTGATGCTACCTAAGAGCACCGCGCCTAGCAGGAGCCACGCTCCCAGGCAATAAACCGGCGCCGCCTGGCGACGCGCCTTCTCGCCCCCGAGGCGATTCCGATTAAGGAACACGTACCCGATCAAAATCAGCGCCGTGAGCAAGGGGAGGTGCACTATGGATTTGCCGGAGTGCGAAGTTGGTGACAGCGAAGCTGCCTCCGGCAAGAGCGCCGCCACGGCTACTACCAACACGGGCGAGCCAAACCGGCTGCGGTACAGCCAAGAATCGCGGTCGCGCACCACGACCAGCAACGTCAGCAGCACACAGAGCCAGATGCCCAGTTGATACTCCCAGAATCCCTTGAAGAAATGAGGCGCGAACAGCGTGACAAAAACGCCCCCCAGGGCGCCACCGGCGGCCACCGTGAGGTAGAAGGAAGTCAGATAGCGAGGATGCGGCTTGGACTGGACAAGCTCGCCGTGGCAAACCATGCAGCACACGAATAAGACGAACGAGTAGATGGCAATCTGCGCCATGATGCTGCCGACGGCGCCGTCGGACAGGACGAAGCAGGCGCCGAAAACAGCCAGCGCGAGCAATGGGTGGAACCAGCGCCGAGAGTAAAAGCGGTCGTTTTCAAAGCAGACGATGAAAGACAGCAGGTAAAGGCCAAGGGGCAGAATCCAAAGGAGCGGTACGACGCCAATGTCCTGGCAGATTTGATTCGTGGTGGCGAGAAAGATTACGGAGGCGCAGGCCGCCAAGCCGATCCACAGCGCATAGGATGCCGCGCGGGGTCGCGTGAGATCCTCGCGATTTGATGCCTCGTCGCCGAGAGCGGCGGAGGGGTCCTTAGTGGCGGCGCTTCCCACGCGCCAGGCGCAGTATCCGCAGGCCGCCGCGAAACCCAGGTAGACCCACCACCACAGGCGAGCTTGCATTTTCAAGGTGAGCCAGGGCTCAAGCAGAAACGGGTAACTCAGCAGGGCAAGGAAGGAACCGAAGTTCGAAAGCGCGTAAAGGCGGTACGGAGAGCGACCCGGATAGGTGCGCGCGAACCAAGCCTGGAGGAGCGGTCCGGTGGAGGAAAGGATGAAGTAGGGCAGCCCTACGCAGGCACTGAGCAAGACGATAATGTTCCAAACGGGGTGATCGGCGGTATGTGGCTTCCAGTTCGGCCCTGGTGTAATCGGCGAGCCCCACGCCATAGCCAACAAGAAAAGCAACAGCACGCAGGCAAGGAGAAGACCTCCGTGAAGAACCATTTGGAGCCGAGGCCTGAGCCGACTGCTGATGAGGTGTGCGTACGTGTAACCCCCGAGCAGGCCCACCTGGAAAAACATCATGCAGGTGGTCCAGACCGCGGGGGTGCCTCCGAACCACGGCAGGATGTACTTGCCGAGCAGAAGCTGGACCCAGAACAAAAGGAAGGCGCTAAGAAAAATCGTGAAGCCGAACCCGTCTATAACCGGTTTCGTGTCACCTGTACCCGGTTCGGCGTCGAGAGGGCGTGGCGCTACCGGCTGGCCTAGCGAAGGAGCAAGTTGGGACAGGACAAACCTCCGCTCATCATATGAAGAAGAGGCAACAGCCAGACGACAGTAAGTTCAGCCAGCCTATCTATACCACAAAAATTGCTGGTCGAGTTCAACCGCGCTGATTTCATGACCACGTCGGCTTCCGAGCCTGGTCGCTATTGCAGCAACCAAGATACTCGCTGAACGTTTTGCAACGGCGTTTGCGCTCTGGGTAGCACTGGCGTCCGCGGGCCTGATCAAGGCGCCGATACTCGCAATACGCCTCACGCTGTTTCCGCCCTAGGAGCGAGAGTTGGAAAAACCGCGGCTTGATGCCATCATTATGGTCGCTATCTTGGGCGTTGTAGCCTTTCATTGACGGACATGCCAATATCTTTAAGAATACAGCAGAGGTTCGAGGACTATCTTGTAACCACAAAGGCCGCTGTCCGTTCGCGATACTGAACAAGCACAGAATAGACTATGCCTTCCGACAGCCAACTGACCCGCTCGTCTGTGCGCCCCGGTATACTCCGACATGGCATCCGACCTACGCCGACTATGTTGCCGCGCGGTTGCGATGTAGGGGAACAACAGCTTCAGGAGAGGTTCGATGATTGACCAGCGGACCGAACCTATGGCCTCCGGTGCGCCACCTGCGCCGGCAGTTGCAATCCACTCTGCGATTACGAAGGCTGTGTTGCTGACGGTTGCGATTGCATCTTTGGCATGGTTCGTTTTTTTTGCCAAGGCTCTGGTGCTGAAATACCCGCCGGTCTGGCCAGATGAGGGAATCCTTGCTAGCCCGGCAACTAACCTCTTGCAACACGGAGTGTTGTCGACAAGCCTGTTCGGTGCGCTGCCTGGTGTCGGACATACTTACTGGATGCCGCCCATCTACTTTTTTTACCTGGCTTCGGTATTCCGGTTTACCGGCCCGGGCATTGTGGCCATGCGGTTCGCCTCGACGGCAGCCGGTATAGCCGTCCTCGCGTTGACGTACCTGCTGGCCGTCCGCACCGGCTTGGGGCGTTGGACAAGCTTGCTGCCGGTTTCCTTGGTTGCCCTGGATGCGGTGTTTCTTCGAGGCGCCCTTATTGGCCGCCCGGATATGCTGGCTCTGGCTCTGATCCTGTTTGCATTATGGGTGGCCACGAGATCGTTGGATCGATGGAGCTTGTTTCTGACCGGGATAGCGTGCGCCTTGGCCGCGCTTACGCACCCCGTGGGGGTTGTGGCGCCAGCCGGAGTGGTGCTCTGGCAATTGTTTATGCGCGAAGGGCGGACGACTCGTTCGCTTGTGCTCCTGCTGGCCGGAATCGCCGTGCCGCTTCTCCCGTGGCTGGCCTATATAGGACTCGATAGCCGGACCTTCACCTACCAATTTGGGCGACAATTGGCGCTGAAATCGGCTCCCCACGGGCACAATAACTTTGTATTACGATCTTTTTTTCATTTGGTTGGACAGTATGCCTTTGAGGATGGTCGACCTCTCGATATTGTTTGGGCAATACCGGTTTGGTTCATGGGACTGGTCGGGCTTGGCGACACTGAACTCACTTTACGCGGCAAGGAGGGCCCGGAGCGGCAGTCCGTGGTCCTGTTATGTATCTGCCAGGCCCTGATCCTGGGTGTGATCGTTTGGAGCTCCGAGCTCTGGTACGCCGTCTACGCCATCCCAATCACCGCGATTGGGCTCTGCCATCTGCTCAATAATTATCGTTCTTTCGCAACGCCTGGTTGGCAACGCATTGCCGTGGCGTGCCTGGTCTTCTGGGTGGCGGCATTCGTCATCAGCAACCTACAGCACACGCTGCGCGTGCGACACCTTGAAAACGTTGTTTACAAGTCTGAAACGGACTACGGACGCTGGTGCGGAGAGATCGGCGGAAAACTGCCGGCTGGATCCAAGGTGTTATTGTCCATAATTCCGGACCCATATTTTGGCTTGAGGGCGCGGTCTGACCTTATCTTCCGGGAATTCCTACCGGAAGAAGTAACTCACGATCTCTCTTGGGCTTACATGTCAGACGCCGACTATGCGATCGTTGGCAGCGGACTCAGGTCGCCCAGTCTCTCGGTCGAGAAATTTATACAGTCTAACGGCGACCTCACCGCGGTAGTTGGAACCGACGAAGTCGGGTATATGGCACGGATTTACCGCATTAAGAAAGCAACGCCGATTTATTAAGAGGCTTTTCATCGCTTCGCAGGTGGTGCAGATGCGACGGTAAGCTGTAATAGAATGGCCGTATGAGCAGTCGAATCTCGCAGTTGCGGGAGCAGATACTCCGGCTTGCGGAGGAATATTACGGCCAGCAGTTCCCGGAGCAGCCATTCGTCGCCGGCGAGTCCCCGGTTCCAGTTTCCGGCAAAGTTTTAAGTGGCAAGGATCTGCGTAACCTGGTGGATGCGGGGCTGGATTGTTGGCTGACCACGGGAAGATTCGCGCAGGAATTCGAACGAAGGTTCGCTCAGTTCTTTGGAGTTCGCGGTTGCTCGTTGGTGAATTCGGGCTCGTCGGCTAACCTCGTCGCGTTCTCTGCCTTGACCTCTCCTGAGCTGGGCGATCGCAGGTTAAAGCCGGGCGATGAGGTAATCACGCTGGCGGCAGGATTCCCTACGACGGTCAATCCCATCATCCAGAACCAGTGTGTCCCGGTCTTTGTCGACATCTCATTGCCCACTTTTCAGCTGGACGTCTCGCAACTGGAAGGCGCCCTTAGCGAACGCACTGAGGCGATCATGTTCGCGCACACGATGGGCAACGTCTGCGACCTGGACGCGGTGGTCGATTTCGCCAAGAAGCACAACCTTTGGTTTATTGAAGACAGCTGTGATGCGCTCGGTTCCACCTATAAAGGCCGGGTGGTTGGCACCTTTGGAGACATTGCAACAGTAAGTTTTTATCCCGCACACCACATCACGATGGGCGAGGGCGGAGCGGTGATGACGGCTTCGGCGCTGCTTCAATCGCTGGTTGAGTCATTCCGCGACTGGGGCCGCGATTGCTGGTGCGATCCCGGCAAAGAGAACACTTGCGGCAAGCGCTTCCAGTGGCAACTGGGAGACCTGCCCTACGGATACGATCACAAGTACATTTATTCGCACATCGGCTATAACCTGAAAATGACGGACATGCAGGCCGCGGTGGGGTTGTCTCAACTGGAGCGGCTTCCGGGCTTCATTGAAACCCGAAGAAGCAATTTCCGTTATCTCTATGAACGCTTGCAACCCTACGAGGATGTTTTGCTCTTGCCTGAGAGCAATCCGGATGCGGACCCCAGCTGGTTCGGATTTCCGTTGGGTGTACGGGAAAACGCGCCTTTCACGCGCAACGATCTGATTCAGTCGTTGGAAGCTCGCCGGATTGGAACGCGGCTGCTATTTGGCGGCAATCTGACGCGGCAGCCTGCGTATCGAGACGTGAAGTTCCGGGTTGTGGGGGAGCTGAAGAACACCGATTACGCAATGCGCAACGTGTTTTGGATTGGTGTTTATCCTGGGCTCTCTGAAGCTATGCTGGACCATGTGGTGAACGCATTTTCCGTATTCATTCGGGACGCGAAGACTGTCCCGGCTGCGCCGTAAAACCAATTCTGCGATTCTTCCTGTCATCCGTTTTAGGCTTGACCGGCAGGCATCAATCTTCGACACTGACACAGCGAAAATACAGACTGCCCCACGGAGTCCCACAGGCGGTCGGCCGGAGGCGTCATGAAAGCCGTCATACTTGCAGGAGGTTTGGGAAGCCGTCTGAGTGAAGAGACGTCGGCTCGGCCCAAGCCCATGGTCGAGATCGGCGGCCATCCGATGCTATGGCACATTCTGAAGATTTACTCTCATTACGGAATCAACGATTTCATTATCTGCCTCGGCTATAAAGGCTACTTAATCAAGGAATATTTTGCGAACTATCTGCTCCATTCGACTGATGTCACCATTGACCTGCAGACCAACCGCATCGAGACGCACAAGAGCGACTGTGAACCCTGGCGAGTGACGCTCATCGAGACGGGAGTTGGTACTTTGACCGGCGGGCGATTGAAACGGGTCATTCCCTATGTGAAGGACGAAGAGATGTTTTGTTTTACTTATGGCGACGGACTCTCAGACATCAACATAAATAGCCTGATCGATTTCCATCGCCGGCATGGGAAAGCTGTGACGATTACTGCTACGCAGCCCACGGGGAGATTCGGCGCACTGGAAATTGCCGGAGATGGAAAGATTACCGAGTTCATGGAGAAACCCAAAGCTGACGGACGCTGGGTGAACGGTGGATTTTTCGTGCTCTCACCGCGCGTTGCGGACTATATCGAAGGCGATGACACCTGGTGGGAACGCGAGCCGCTTGAGCAACTGTCGCACGAAGGTGAAGTGTACGCGTTCAAACACAGTGGCTTCTGGCAGCACATGGATACGCTCTATGAGAAAAACCTGCTGGAGGGACTCTGGTCCGCAGGTAAGGCGCCGTGGAAGGTTTGGTGAGTAATGTTCTGGCGGGGCAAGAAAGTTTTTCTGACGGGACATACGGGCTTTAAGGGAAGCTGGATGTCGCTCTGGTTGCAGAGCCTGGGTGCAGAAGTAACGGGGTACTCGCTGGAGCCGCCGACTTCTCCGAGCCTGTTCGAGACGGCGTCGGTAGCATCGGGAATGCGATCGATTACCGGAGACGTTTGCGATTTGCTTCATGTGGAGCGGGCGATGGCAGATTGCAAGCCTGACATCGTCTTCCACATGGCTGCCCAATCGCTGGTGCGAGTGTCCTATAACGATCCCATCCTTACTTACCAGACGAACGTGATGGGCACGGCGAACCTGCTGGAGGCAGTGCGCGGAATAAAGTCGGTGTCGGCTGTTCTGGTTATCACAACCGACAAGTGCTACGAGAACCGCAATTCTAGCGAGGGATATCGCGAGATCGATGCGCTAGGAGGCCGCGATCCTTATAGCAACAGCAAAGCTTGCGCGGAGTTGGTAGTGAGCGCGTACCGTAGTTCTTTCTTCGGAGCCGCAGCCTGCAATGCACGATGCGTGGGAGTTGCGTCGGCGCGCTCTGGAAACGTAATCGGTGGAGGGGACTGGGCGCAAGATCGGCTGGTCCCGGATATCGTCAGGGCCTTTGCTGAGGGAAAGATGCTGAAGATCCGCAACCCGGATGCGATCCGGCCGTGGCAGTACGTTCTGGAGCCGCTTCGCGGATATCTGATGCTGGCGCAGAAGCTGTACGAAGATGGGGCGAACTTCAGCAGTGGCTGGAATTTCGGGCCTGATCCGAATGATGTTCATTCCGTGCGCTGGCTCGTGGAGGAGATTGCGTCTGCTTGGGGATCACCAGTTGGATGGGAGATCGATGAGGGAGAACATCCTCACGAAGCGCAGCTACTTCAGCTGGATTGCTCGAAGGCGGCGCAGCAATTGGGATGGCGGCCGGTGCTGAGCCTCCCGGAAGCTTTGGCGATGACGATCGAGGAGTATCGGCACTTCTTGAGCGGGAAGAATGTGCGCGAGAAGTGTCTGGAGCAGATTCTTGCGTATCGTGTGAAGTCCGGTCAGGAGATTCCGCAAGCGGCCTCTGCTCCGAAAAGTGTTATTCCAGGCTAGCATGCTCACAGGTTGAGCGACATCGCTCCGCCGCGATCTTGGTACCGGGATTTCGAACACCAGAATCGCTCACTTGCTTCCGAACATTTCTTCCTCGATCAGCTCGCACAGAATGTGCCCGGTCAAGATATGCGCTTCCTGGATTCGAGGAGTGTGATCGCTGGGGATGCAGATGCAGTGGTCGACCAGGTCGCGCAACCTTCCTCCGCTCTTGCCGGCGAGTGCGATAGAAATCAGGTTTCGCCGGCGGGCTACTTCCACAGCCTTGATCACATTGAGCGAGTTGCCACTCGTCGAGATTGCGAAAGCGATGTCGCCGGGACTCCCAATTCCTTCCAGTTGACGCGTAAAGATGTCCTCGAACGAGTAGTCGTTGCCGATCGCGGTCAGCGCTGACGAATTGGTGGTCAGCGCCCAGCCGGAGAGGCTTGGACGTTCCCTCATGAAGCGCCCGCTCAGCTCCGCAGCCAAGTGTTGCGCGTCCGCCGCGCTTCCGCCATTTCCAAAGAAGAGAATCTTGTTGCCCGAGCGCAGACCCTTCGTCATGGCGTCCGCCGCGGCAACCACCGCACTCAAGTATTCCTCGCTCTCCAGCAGCTGTTGCATGACTGCCGCGCCGTCGCGAATCCTGGCAACAGCCAGCGAACGTGAATCATCGATGCTCATCAACCGTCCTCAGCCCGAGCTCTCAAGACCGCCCGGCATCTTTTTCAGCCAATTTCAAAATGTTCCACGTGGAACATTTTTTTGCGCTGTAACCTACTGTAGGAAAAGGACTTACATGCGCCATATAAGTGGGGTAACCAGTTCGGCAAAAGTAACCTGCCCAGCCGGTTACTATCGTCACCTGCCGCCCACTTTTTCCTTCTTATCGTCACTCAGCGGTTTGCCCGCACCGTACTCAAAATTGATCCGCTCCTGCTCCACCACCAGCGGCCGCTTCTGCACCAGCGTGTGTATGGTCCCGATATATTCGCCGACGATGCCCATAAACAGCATCTGCAGCGACATAAAGAAAAATACTCCAATCACCAGCGGCGCGATGCCGACGGAAAACCGGTTCCAGAAGACGAGCTTGTAAATCAGGTACCCAAGCGAGACCAGCACCGAAAGCACCGCCCCTGCAAAGCCCGAAAACGTGACCAGCCGCAGCGGTACCTTCGACAAGTTGGTGATGGCCAGCATCGCCATATCGTAGAGCGCGTAAAAATTGTTCTTGGTAATTCCGCGCTTGCGCGCCGGCTGATGATACGGAATGTCGAAGTGCCGGAAGCCCGCCTCGGCAATCATGCCTCGAAAGTACGGATACGGATCGTCGAAGCTCTTTATGACTTCCACTACCTTGCGGTCATACAGGCCGAACCCCGTATAGTTCTCGTAGGTTTCCACTCCGGAAAGGCGGTTCACCAGCCGGTAGTACCGCTTCCGGATCCAGAACATCAACCCACCTTCCCCGCTCGTCGTCTTCACGCAGATCACCACCGGGTAACCCTCCTCCCATTTACGAATCATCTCCACAATCATCTCGGGAGGGTCCTGGAGGTCGGCCACAATACCGATGACGGCATCCCCACTGGTTTGATATAGCGCGTGCATGGGAGATCGTATGTGACCAAAGTTACGTGTGTTCCGAATAACCTTCACATTCTTGTCGCCGGATGCGATCGCCTTCAGCTCGCTCAGCGTGTTGTCCGTCGATGCATTGTCGATGAAGATATGCTCGTACTTGTAATCGCCGGCTGCCGCCACCGCCGCCCGCGCCCGCTCGTAGACCTCACGGACGTTGCCTTCCTCGTTAAAACACGGCGTCAGAATGCTGAGGGTCTTCGACATCACTAATCGCTACGCGTCTTTAGGCCGCGCCCAAGTAAACATCTGGCCAAATCTGTCCGATGACTCGACTTCATACCCGATGGTAGGAAAAAACCGGTCTAACGCTGTGTACGTATATTCACCGCCAACTCGATGGTAGCTTTCGACTGCAAAATGTATAGGATTGTTCTTCAAAAACTCCCCAGCATCGCAAATTACTGCAACTTCGGCGCCTTCGATGTCCATCTTGATGTAGGTGGGAACCTGTCCTAGCTTCTGGCACGCATCAGCGAGGCTGAGTGTGGGCACCATTCTTGTTTGCCGGTCGCCCGAGTAAACAAGATATCCCCGTATCCCTGCCGACATGGTGCCGTCCCCTTGAAACGCCACGCTCCCCGTGGAGCCGTCCAGTGCGTACGCCACCGGAATCACATTTTGAGCTCGGTGCATTTCAAGATTTCGAATCAGATAACTGTAGTTGATTTCATCCGGCTCGAAAGCGTAGACCTTCCCCGCCGCCCCAACCATTTGTGAAAGGAAGTACGTGGTCGCCCCGGCGTGGGCCCCGGCGTCCCACACAACGTCGCCGGCCTTGGGAGAATACCAGTGCGTATAAGCGTCCATTACATCGTCTTCCGGAATCGACGGGAAGTGAAATGACAGTCCGTTCCGCTTATATCTATGCAGTGCGGGCCTGGAAAAATCCAGAACTTCGCGGCCACTTGAGGTATCAGGTTCGATAGTATCGAAGAATAGCTCGTAGCATTCCATCATGATTGGAACTTGTACATATTGAGCATTGCTAAGAGTCATTTCGCGTGTCTTGCTCCGCAGGGAAATCGTCGCATCTGAGAAATGCATTGTAAAACCGCGCAGGCGGCCGTGTGCCCGCAGCGCTGTGCGCACCAGGACGTTATTCGGACCGAGGGAGACGAGATAAGATTTAAGGCCCTGCAATCGCATAACGCAGTTGTCAAATCAAACGCTGTCGAAGCTTAGTTTCGCAGACTCCACCTGATTGGCCCTTGCTGCGTACCAAGCGTACAGTTCTGCCACTGAGCTGCGTACATCCTGGAATTGATATTCCCCCATCTCGCCCAGCAAACGCGAGTTGTCGCCTGTGTACTCGGCGCCCAACCCGCCGTGAATCACCGACACACTCGGCTTGCATCCCGAAACCTCTGCCACTCTCCGGGCCAATGCTGTGAGTGCCACGGGCCGCCCGGTGCAGACATTGTATGCCTTGTGCCGAGCGTCATTCTCGATGAACCAGCTCGTAATCCGGGCCAGGTCTTTGACGTACAGGTAATCAAACATGACATCCTGCCGCAGTACAATGGGCAAGCCTTTCAGAACCCGGCAACAAGCGTTGGAGATGAAACGGACGGTGTAATCCTCGTTGGGACCGAAGACGCCGAACAGACGCAAGTCGACGATTCGCTCCGACTGCCCAATGTACTTGGCGCAAATGTACTTGGAAAATCCATAGGCATCGGCCGGCACTCGCGTGTCGAAGTAATCCTCCTTGACCCGCGGTGGAAGCTCAGTGCGGTCGTACTCGGCGCCCGAGCCGAAGTGAATCATCTTTCCGAATCGTCCCGCGTTGCGCGCGAGATTGAAAAACATCCGGCAATTGCGGTCGAGCAGCTCCGGAGGCGCGGCCAGCCGCCGATTCGACCGGGTGGTCGCCGCATGTACGATGACGTCGACGCTGTGCGCCGTGAGGTATTCGCGAACATCCTGTTCTTTCAGCAGGTCGAGCTCGGCGGAAGACGGCGCCAACACCTCGTACTTAGAGGCGAGCTCCTCCTCCAGGTTCTTTCCTATGAAGCCCGACCCGCCGGTAATAAGTATGCGCATTATGCAGGCGACCGGAAGGAAAACTTCTTGTGCCCCACAAAGCTATACACCACCATAAGCGCCGTCAGCAGTGCTCCGGCAAGGTAGGGCGCCTCGGCGAAGAAGCGAGTATTGCGCCGAATGATTACCACCAGGATGGGTAAGGCGAGGACTCCGAAGAGAATGCCTCCGCTATAAACGCCGACGCAGCGGAGCCATTCACGCAAGTAGTTGCCCTTGGTCTTGAATACGAAAAACTTGTAGCCCAGATACGAGACCGAGATATTCAGCAGGCTCGAAATCACCGAGGCGGCGATATAACTATGTGGAATCATCGGGCTCAGAATCTTCGTGAAAAACGCAAACGAGCCGTACCCAAACAAAGTGTTCCAGACCCCCACCAGCAGATAGCGCCCGAATTGCCCGGGCGGAATGTGACGCTTTACATTCTGCGCCCACTGCATCTTGCCTGGTAGAGATTCCATGAATTTCTGCGTGAAGTACGCCACGTGCGAGTAGCGCTCAGCCCGCAGCCCCCTTTCACCAACAACTACGACCGCCGTCAATCACCAGGTTCGTTCCCGTCATATAAGAAGAAGCATCCGAGCACAAGAAGAGAACAGCTCCCCGGTACTCATCGATTCGAGCCATTCGCCCCAACGGTATTCTCCAGGTCACTTCATCCACGAATTCTTTTGGTTGGCCGTTGAACACCCCACCGGGAGAGATTGCATTGACGCGAACGCCCCGTTCCGCCCAATAAGTGGCGAGGTAGCGCGTTAGTCCGATCAGGGCCGTCTTCACCACGGAATAAGTTACCGGCTTCACCGGTTGTTGCTCCTCAGGCGTGCCTTGTTGTCGGTAGATCCGTTGGTCCGGAGCAATCAACGCGAGGTCCGACGCGACATTGAGGATGACACCCCGGCGCTTCCGCGCCATCTCTGTGCCGATGACTTGACTGCACAGAAACGCCCCGGTCAACCCGACGTCCAGGTCAGCTTGCCAACGGGATAACGAAAAATCCTCGAAGCGCCCCACGTCGCCGTCCGCGCCACCATCCATCTTCGGATTGTTGGCGGCGTTATTGATGAGAATGTCAATCCTTCCAAACTTGTCCAGCACCTGTTCTGCAAGAGAACAGATCGCGCGATGATTCGTGATATCTACTTGGGCTCCCCAGACCGGAGTGGGGAACTGTCGTGCATGTTCGGACGCCGCTGCTTCAACTCGCTCACGTGAAATGTCCGCTAGTACCACTGTGGCGCCAGCACCCGCGATTGCTGCGGCGTGTTGCTTGCCGAGCAGGCCGGCCCCTCCCGTGATCACCGCCACGCGGCCGGCCAGGGAGAATATCCCGTCAGACATGTCGCTTAGCCTCTGTGACGTACTTGTTCCCAACCGGCTCAATTTCCACCAACTGTCCAGTAGAAATCGACTCCTTCGCCGCCAGGGCCGTCCTCAAACTCACCGCAGCATCCCGCAGGCTGACAACCGGGGTTTGCCGCGTCTCAACACAGTTCAGGAAATGTCTCAGTTCGTCCAGAAACAGTTGGTTGCGCTCAAAGCCTTCAACCTTAAACCGCTCACAGTCGCCTCCGTGGCCAGTGTAAAGAATCGTCTCGTTGGCAATTAGATCGATACTCACCTTACCGTTGTCACCGATGACTTCGCACCTTCTCGACGCAGGGTATTGAAGATAATCGAGCTGCACGTGCACGGGAAGAGGCCTGCCCTCCGTCGCGCATTCCAACATAATGCTCGCCGCGTCCTCCACATCAATCTCGAGAGCACTCCAGTGCCCACCTATGGCGAACACCCGCTTTGCTGCTCCGAACAACGAGTATAGATAGTCGAGTTCGTGAATCTGGGACAAAATTACCCCGCCGCCAAGATCGGCGCGGGCGGCATACATCGTGCGATAGTCCTCATAACGGTGCCAGTAAGGCATAAATTCGCCGATTACGGCACGCACTGCCAGTAGTCGCCCGATTGTTCCCGCATTCAGAATCGCGCGCAGCCGCTCTATGCAAGGATGGAAGCGTAACTGATAGCCAACCATCGCGACTCCGCGGTTTGCCGATACCGAATCGATTAGCCGATCTATGTTGTCGAGGCTGTTGGATAGAGGCTTCTCAATAAACAGATCGCAACCCGCCTCGGCACATTTTAGGGCCACCTCAACGTGCAAGCTGCTGGGATTGCAGACGAAAGCAATATCCGGAGACTCGCCAAGCGCTGATTCCAGCGACCCAAAGCTCCGAATGCGGTACTCCTGCTCAACCTTCCTGGTCGCATCCAGGCTGAGTTCCGGCGTCACAACATCGGATCGTCCGCGCGTGCGGTAAGCGATGAGTTCTAGATCCGGGCCGAGCACTTGCCGCAGATTGCGAGAGTGCCGTTGGCCGATACCGCCGAGTCCAATCAGCAAAACCCTCATGGGCGGCGCTCCGCTGAGGTTTCTCCAGCACCCTGCAAATGGGAAACCAGAATACGGCGATTATGTTCGGCCCATTCAACTTCCTGTCCCGGTTCGCCGCGGGCCACCTGCAAGATGAAATCACCTGAATAACCAAGTTCATGAAGCCTGGCAAGCACTCCTGGTAAGTCAGCATTACCGCAGCCCAGGGGCACAGTACCGCCGCCCCGAACGCGGTCCTTAATGTGCACGCTTCCAATCCGGTCGCCGTAGGCTGACAACTCGTCCCCGTAGTCGTAGCCGAGCGACGCACTGTTGCCAGTATCGTAGGTTACCTTCACCTCGGGGAACGCCAGGTTACCGAGAAGGTCTTCGAAAGCGGCCGGCCCCAGCGCCGTCTCCAAATGAATCTCGACCTGCGCCTCGGATGCGTGAGGCACGACCTCGTGCAACATTGAAACAACTTCAGCCATTTCTGAGGCCGTTCGAATACTTGAGTTGTCCACAAAGGGCAGCACGACTCGAGCAATGCCGAGAAGCCGGCAACGTGAAATTAGCCACAACAAATGGTCTGTGCGGCCCCGCTTCTCTTCGGAGCTGACGCGAATCAAGGGCCGCTCCATGAAATAATCAGCGCAAAGAGAACGAACTGCAACGCTGTGTTCTCTGGCTAGAAGTCCCACCTGCTCTACCCCGCGATCGGAACATATTGGATTAGCGTCCCCACCCCATACGTCGTATATCCACTCTATTGAATCAAGCCCGGCCGCTGCCGCCAGGCTGAACTCCCCCATCCAGCCCTCACGCGGAAAACATTGAAATCGGCCTTCTTCAGGCGGCAGAAGTCGCCCCTGCATGATGCCGATGCGCTGCACCTTTACTGTTCTCTCCAGTCTTCAAGAGGTGGAACAACCATGTTGCTAAGAAACTCTTCGCGCGGCAGGAACGGCCACAAGTCTTCCAATGGTTTCGACACAAACGATCCGTCAGCGCGCTGAATGGAGGTTACACGCGGTTCCCTGGTCTCCTCCGGTCGCACGCGCACGTCACACACCACAGGCCCACGGCTTCTCAGCACTCGACGAACTGCAGTCCGTAAGTCCGATTGGTCCTCAATGATCGCAGTCTTCAAACCATACGCTCGAGCGACTTTCCGATAGTCAGGAACGGACATCCCGGTGTTCGAGTCGCACCCGATATTAGGGCCTCCGAAGTAGGTCTTTTGCGTGGTCCGAATGGAAGCGTATCCATCGTTATTAAGAACGAAAAACTTGATGGGTAGCTTCAGGCGGGCGACGGTTGCCAACTCCTGGATGTTAAGTTGGAAGCCGCCATCGCCGTCCACGCAGATTGTCTTCTTACCGCCGCTACCCAGACACACGCCAATAGTCGCCGGTATGCCGTATCCCATTGCCCCCAGCCCAGCGGTGAGAAACACGCGGCGTCCCTTCCGCGCTCGATACGCCAGTAAGAAAACCTCAATAGCGCTTCCGGAACTTCCGGAAACGATACGGTCAGCCCGCCCGGCTTCCGCGCCGATGACCTCGGCCAGATGATACACACTCACCAGTCCCGGGCTGCGATGCTCAGGCAAAACGATGGGATAACGCGCCTTCCACTCCTGGCACCGCTTGATCCAGCCGCTGCGGTCCCGGTGGACCACAGAATTGCCCTGCTGAAGCATGGTCTCAATAAACCTCAGAGCATCGGCGCAAATTGCATTATCGATGACGCCTTCCAGTTTTTGCAGCTCCGCCGGATCGATGTCGACAACGGCTTTATAGGCTCCACGTGCGAACTGCCGTGGGTCCCAACCCATGAGCGGCGGATCGAGGCGAGCTCCGATCACTAGGACGAAATCAGCATTTTGCAACGCAAAGTTCGCGCCGCGAGAGGCGACCGTGCCGGGCCGGCCGACGAATAGAGGATCGTCGTCGTCCAGCAGATCCATCGCCATCCAGGTGAGACCGACGGGAACATCCAGCAAACGCACCAGCTTTTCGAATGCCGCGGCCGCCCTTGAAACTCTCACGCCATTTCCGGCAAAGATGAACGGCCTCTCGGCCCGGCTCAGCCGCTCCATCACCTCACGCAGCTGCGTAACCCAGTCGGTCTGAGGCTCCTGCATCAACTCCGCAGGATCAAGCCCCCGCATCGAATCCGGCTCAACCGCCATAGCCTGAACGTCGATGGGAATATCAATCCAAACCGGGCCCGGCCTTCCCGTGCGCGCCAGATAAGTAGCCTTCTCGAGGTGGTAACGGATGCTTTGCGGATCTTCGATGGTCACAGCGTACTTGGTAATCGGCTTGACCAGAGAAACAATATCGACCTCTTGCGGGCCCTTCTGGCGAAGCCCCAGATGGGTGCCGTCGGGCCGATACATCCGATCAGCACGTTTTACCTGTCCTGAAATAAAGAGCGTCGGCGTTGAGTCCAGCCAGGCGCCTGCCACACCGGTGATGGCGTTCGTCCCGCCAGGGCCAGTAGTCACCAGGGCAACGCCCAGGTTGTTTGTCGCCTTCGAATAGTTCTCCGCAGCGATCGCGCTCGCCTGTTCGTGGTGATTACAGACAAAAGTCAAATCGCTGCACCGGGCGAGAGCATCGTTCAGGTGCATGGCCCCGCCGCCGGTGACCAGGAAGACGTGCTTCACTCCCTGCTCCGCGATGAAGCGCATTACATAATCAGCGAGTCTCATGCTTTTCCTGGCGAGCCGATTTGGCCGCCAATGTGGCAGCTTCGAGCAACATGTCGATGACTTCCCGGACCGCACCGTTTCCGCCGGCCAGTTTCGTCACCACCTGGCAGTTTTTCCGGACTGAAGGCCGCGCGTCCGCAGGGCAAGCGCTGAGGCCCACGATGGCGAGCGCGGGTAAATCGTTTACGTCGTCCCCGATAAAACAAATCTCCTGCAGGCGCAGGCCGTGACCCACCGCGAAGGCGCGTAGTGCGCTCGCCTTGTCCTTGCAGCCCTTGTGAACGTCAGTGATACCCAGCTTCTCGGCCAGCCGATCGACCAGGGGGCTATCCTCTCCAGACAACAGCGCGACGATCATTCCTGATTTTCGAGCCAGCGAAAGACCCATGATGTCGGCAAAATGAAAGCGCTTCCATTCTTCGCCGTTCGGCCCCCACCAGACGCCGCCATCGGTAAGCACACCATCCACATCCATTGCGATGGCCTTGATCTGCTGCACTAAGCCGCTCCCACTCGCCGCAACTTCTTAATGACCGGTTGTTCTCGTTCCAGTACACGTTTGACGCCATCGCCCATGGATTTTTCGATCAGCCGGATGTCCCGGACCAGTCGCGTGATCCCGTTCGGCTCAAGCGAGGCAGCGTGGTCCGTTCCCCACATGGAGCGATCCAGCGTGACGTGGCGCTCAATGGCACAGGCACCCAGCACCGCTGCCGCAACACTCGACGGCAAACCAGTCTCGTGGCCGGAGTAGCCCACCGGCACACCATACCGCTCTCGCAGCAAATCTATGACCCGCAGGTTCAATTCCTCGTAGTAAGCCGGATACGTACTGCATGCATGCAGTACGATCAACTCCTGCTTCCCCAGAATCTCGACGGCGTGGTCGACCTCTTCGATCGTGCTCATTCCAGTGGAGAGAATGATCGGCTTGCCGGTGGCACGCGTGTGGCGCAGCAAATTGTCGTCAGTGAGAGAGGCTGACGCGATTTTGAAGCAGGGGACATTAAACTGCGCCATGAGATCGACAGACGGCTCGTCCCAGCACGAAGCGTACCAGTCAATCTTGACCTCACGGCAGTAGCGGTCGATCTCCCGG
>JBEKCJ010000008.1:0-70656 GCA_050014935.1 Candidatus Korobacteraceae bacterium | reverse complement strand
ATCAAGCTCGCCAATTTCGCCGATGTACTTATACTTGATTTCGCTGGCCGCTTTCTGAGTGGCCGTTGAAAGGACTTTGCAGAAAAGAGCGGCGAGAGGGTCGCTCTTTCCGTCGCTCAGTCTCACCTGCCTCAGCGCCATTGTGTTTCGCACAAGTCCGCAGAACCGAGAATATTAATCGGAACCATGTACCAGCCCGACCGTGCCTCAATTAGCGGCTGGTACATGGCATCGAATACGTTTCCAGCGGCTGCCTTCCAGGTGAGTAAGTTTAGGATAACCTCTGCTTTTTCTGAATCTGAGGTGAACGCGAACAATGCTAATAGCGCCTCCCGCCTGAATACCGGAACAAGTGATTGTGCAACAAGTCCCGGAGTGGCCTTAAGCTGGCCAGCAAGAAACGGAGCAATCGCGAAACGCATTACAGAGATAACACGATGTGCGCGGATTAACGTTCCAAGTGTGAGACCGCCAACGTCAAACTCTTGCAGTTCACCTACGTCGACGAATAGGTCTCTGCAAAGGGACATCATCCACGGAACCTCTTCTGCGAATAGCCCCTTGCTTTGCAGAAGCTCACTAAGTGCCTCGGGGCCCGGGAAGGAGAAGACCCAACGATCAACAGGCTCCTTCTTCCGCTCTATCAGCCCCTTGCTTTCCATTACCTCGCGAAGCTTGTTGCCAAAATCAATAAGAGATGCTGCACCCTGATCTTTTGTGTGGTGCAGCGCTGCCATTGTTTGATTAGAGTGATGGATATAACCGAGCCTGACTGACTGTTCAAACCGTGGTTCCGGAGCGGCAATGCGGGCAGATTGGCGGGGTATTGACCGCGATGTCGTAACGCGCCTGGCGCTGCATCTCTGCCGTGATCTTCGCTGGCTGCGCCGAGGAGGCGGTGAGGGGCCCAGCAGCGTGGTCGATGCTGAGATGCGCAGTGGAGACAATGCCGCCGTCAGCGAGCCATTCGCCAACAAGCACCACGTCCGGGCGGGCGATGACATCACGCTTCCCCTGGGAAATGCACAAGTCACCTTCCATGTGGTGGACGTGTTCTACGACTACGGCAGCGAGAAGGGCAGGGGCGTAGGGAACGAGGATAGATCCCCTGAAACACCGATTTTGCTAATGAACTTCAAACGGCATGGCGATTGATCGTCTTTGAGTTGAAATCCCAGCTGCTGCGCCTCAAAATGGAAAGATGAGCGAAATTCCTTGTGGGGCAGATGCTGGATCAGTTGCGCAAACACGGTGCGGCCGGAGTTCATCCCACATTCTTATCGCTCCCGTCGCTGCTCAGGTTACCCATCCAGACGGCGCTGAAGCTGGTTCGTTGTTCCCGTAGATACCTGATTAGTCGAGCGCGCCCGGCGCATCGTAAACTTCCTCACGCGACGGGCGTCGGTGCTACTTTGGCGATGGCCCGGTTACACGTGGGGACGATCCCCCGAGGCGCTTTATCTCAGCCCTAGGGCCGTCGGATGCCTCGGTTGATAAAGGCCGACCTCGCCTCCACCTGGAAGCAGCATCTTCGTAATGGAACCCCATCGCGCTTCCTGAACCTGAGAGCACTCAACGTTCTTCTTCGCGAGGGAAGCCATTTCGGCTTTCAGATCGTCGCACATGAAATAGACTTCCTGGGTGCCACTCTCATCGGACGGGTGGACTGCGGCTTCTGCTGGCGGCAATGCGAAGATCAGCCAGCCGTGACCCGCATCCACAGATGCGAATTGGAGAACGTCGCGAAAAAATACTCGGTCCGCCTCGGCGTTTTTGCTGTAGACAATTATGTGAGCACCAGAAATCATTTGCCTGCTCCTTAGAAATGACTGCTGAAGGTCGTAGAGACCAACAGGTATGGTGGGACGCTACCCCGTGTAAACGGTTCCCTCTTCGACGAAACAAAGGGGATTTCCCCATGGGTCCACGGCATAGAACGATCGCTCGCCCCACGGGCGCACGACGATGCCACCTCCTGGCGCATCGTGAACTTCCTCACGCAACAGACAGCTCAGCGCCTTTGCACGGTCGAATGCTGCCTCTAGATTCTTGACAGTAAAGTACAAAGCCTTTGCCGCTGGGTGCGGCTGGCTGTTCGAGGACACATCCAGTACTTGTAGGGCAACTGGCCCACAATCGAAGTAGCATCGGTGCCCCGGCTGCTTCCGCCCATGTACGCCGAGTAGCTTCGTATAGAACGAGGTCGCCGCGTCCAGATCACCGACCTCGACGTTGAGCCGGAAGAACTGCGGTACGTCAGGCGCTTCGCGCTTTGGCGGCATCGCCTTGATGCCCGTTGGTTGTTTTGTTGAGGACATCTTGTCTTCCTCCTCTTCTGTGTTTCAGAGGGTGTTGAAAGTGCGCCAGCCAATCGCTCACCAGCGCCAATCGCTTTCGCTCGATGCGATAAATGCGCATCCTGCCCTGCCTCTCGTGCGTGAGCAGACCGGCGGCCTCAAGAACCTGAAGGTGTCGGGTTGTGGTCTGCCATGCATGCGCAAACATCGCCGCAATCTCTCCGGCAGTCATCGCGCCTCCATTGAAATAGACCGCGAGCAGCACGCGGCGTCGAGCAGGGTGGGCGAGCGCTCCGAAGACATCCTCATACGCGTCTCGCCGCATCCTCGAAGTAGGCTTAGGCATCAACAATATTCAGCCATATTGCTGACTATTAGTCAACACGTATTCACTGCCAACGTTGCGTTTACTCCGAGTCCGCCTAAATGCTGACCTGCTCAGGAGACTACCCAAAACATCTGCTGCGCCCGAATCACGCCCCGCCGCACAGGGTGCAGTGTCCGCAGTTCCAGCTCCAAGCTCCGATTCCGGGGTTGCATTTCAAATCGTTCCCGGTGCGACGGCCGCGTATACCGCGGGCAATCAGATGCTTACGCGGATCTCACCTACTTTTCCCCGGACAGCAGTGGGTGTAAATAATCCCCGTCAGCCGATCATCAACGCCGTAGCTATAGGTTTTAACTTGGCCGAGGGCGTCAGTGATCGTCTGTAGCAGACTCGTGGTTCTTAATGCTTCTGCAATCAATTGCTTACCGCTTCTCTTCCGACGACCACAATTTCTACCATGTGCTCGGTTTTGTGCTCACTGCACAACTCCGTTTCGTTTGTTGATAGCCATCCCGATCTGCTTCAGGCCGGGATGGTTGTAGAGTCGCGTGCTGTCGATCTTTTCGTGCCCCATCGCATCCATGACCGCCATCAGGTTGCCAGTGCCCTCGGTCGCGTCGGTTTTACGCGCTCAGCAATGCCGCCCTGACGCGCTCCGTGATTCCCACAAACCGCTTCGACTTGCGGGACTTTACTCCGCGGTACCAAGATTAGCTCCCGCTCCCACTTCACATGCTCCCACCGCATACGGAAGGCTTCGGCCGGCCGCATTCCAGTATCGAGCAAGATCAACAGAACGTCGCGAAATGGCTGCTAGCCGTAATTGATCGACTTCGGAGCGTGCTTGCTGGTTGGCGTGCGCGCAATCTCTCGTGGGGATTCCTGCGAGTTACGACGAGACGCCTGCTTTCAGGCGCACTGGATAAATCTGCGATACAGTCTTTTCAATTCCAACACTTGCAAGCGCACATTCATACATTTTTGTTTGGTGCTCGTACGACGCAGCGCCGCCGGTTACATCCAGATCTGTCTTGTAGTCGATAATCTGCCAAGCGGCGGCATCCTTATACATGAGGTCTACAACGCCGGAAACGATCTGCTTATTGCTGGCCGCGTAGGTGAATGGGATTTCTTCGGAGTGCTCGCATTGCACTGCGTGCTCCCAGAACCCTGCCTTCGATACCTCCAGCACTGTGCTCACTGCTTCGTCCAGAACAGCGCGCAATTGCGGTTCTTCGACGGTCAACCACATTGCCAGCCGGTAGAGGTCCGAAGTGGTCGCGTCTTTATGGCGCATCGCGTGTTCCAGCAGTCCATGAATGAGCGTACCCCATGCCTGCCCGGCGTCGGCGCGATGCGCGGGCGTGTCGGCCGTCACCACTTTCGACGGATCGTCGGAGACGACCTCAACGGACCGCGTCAGGCGAACGATCTGTCGCGCCTCGGCGGTGACCGAAGTTATGGCCCACGACGGTTGAACCACCGCCTGCCGGAGCTTGCTCCGCACACTCTCGGCAGCAGCTTCTGTGGCTCTTCTGCAATCCAGAGGCTCATGCGCAGAGATACAAACCGACGCCGGAACACTTACCTCATCCGCTTGCCCCAGAAAATCGTTGAGAACACCCCAGGCCGGATAGGGAGTTTTTCCCGTCGATGTGCTGACGACAAGTGTTCTTCGGGCGCGGGTCGCCGCCACATATAAAAGCCGGTCCTCTTCGGCTTGCAGATACGGCAGTTCCGCCGCTTCGTGTGCGGGCCAGTCCGCGTGTTCGGCGATCAGCTTTCCAGCGAACGAACCTTCGCTCTTGCGAACAATCTTTAGCCAGCCAGTTGCCTTTAGGCCGGTTCGCTCGATGTGCACATCTGCCCATAACCTCGGGCCGCCGCCTGGATCGGCCAGGAAGACCACATCAGATTCCAGGCCCTTGGCTTTGTGTAGATTCATCAGGCGGACAACATCAGTGCGCCCCGGTTCCAATGGTAAGGACTCAAGTTCGCTTGTCGGTTCGCTATCCGCCTCCAGAGCGTCGGCGGCGTCAGCCAGGCTACCACCTCCCTCCACCACTTGGCGGACCCGGTCAACTGCATGAAGCAGGTCCCCCGCATCGACACCGGCGGGAGGTGTCGCGGCCATTGCTAAATACCCAGTGGCTTCAAGGATGCGGTCCAACGCGGCCGCTGCCGGCAGCACTCGTGTCCAGCGGTAATATTGCCGCAAGGCAATGAGCGCAGATTGCACAGCAGAAAGCGGCTTGGTTTCCACATCCATAGACTCGTGAAAAAGACTGAACCATCCCCCGTCCTGCTTGAACCCGAACAGTTCGGGATCGCTAATGCCGAACAGCGGGCCGCGAAGAACCGCAATGAGCACTACCTGATTTTGGGGATCGGCCAGGGCGCGCAGCAGAACGGTCAACGTCCTGATCGCGCCTGATTTGCCAAAGGCGCCGGCCCCGCTCACCTCCATTGGGATGTTGAGGGATTCCAGCGCCTGTGCGTACGGCGCTATGCGATCGCGCTTCTTTCGGGTGAGAATCAGGAAGTCGCTGAACTGGCTTCGTCCAGCGTCCACTTCCGTTCGAATATAAGCCGCGATCTTCTCGGCATCCTGTCGCGGAAGTTCTGAGGAATCGCAGGTGTGGGCAAGCGTGAATACGCCGCCGGATGCATCGGCGCCTTGGGCATCCAGTGCCGTGAAGCGGGGAGCGTAGGCCGTAGGTTCGGCCGGGAAGCGAGTCTGAAATACTTCATTGGCCCACTCGCAAATTGCTGGCGTGGAGCGGAAGTTGAGGGTCAGCGGCAAGACCTTTCCGACCTCACGATCGCTGAACCTCTGTCGGACAAGGTTGTAGATGTCAATGTCGGCCCTGCGGAACCGGTAGATGGATTGCTTCGGATCTCCCACCACAAACAGTGCGCCCGGCCGCAGCGCAACCCTTCGCCAGTCCGCAGGTTCGTCAGGTTTCACCGTGGGCGCAGCTTCTCCGGCCTCCGCCAGCCAGAACATAATCTCCGCCTGAACAGGGTCAGTGTCCTGAAACTCATCGACCAGCAGATATTTGAACTTCTCCTGCAAGGCCCGTCGTACCGGCACATTTTCCCGCAGCACCCGCGCTGCCAGGTTCAGCAGGTCGCCATAATTCAAAGAGTTCAGCCGGCGCCGCTCGGCTGCGCCTGACTCTCGCGCCCGAGTCAATAACGTGATCGATAGCCGGTAAACATATTGCCGCCACTGCGACAGATATGGCGTGACCACGCTCGTGCGGAACTCCTCGTGCAGACCTTGGATCAAGTCGCTCAGTCGCTTCTTCTCCTGCGCAGATTCCGCCCATCGTTTCTGCACGATTTTCGAGGCGCAGTTCCAGGTATCCAGCAGCGATGCCACCACCGAGGAACGGTGGAGACGGTGGCGGGCCACCCGCATTTGTCCGGAAAACTGACGTGCGGCCTTCTGAATGGAGCAGGTGGTATCGGCCGGAATCGGAGATGGCAGATGTTTCTGCAATTCCTTCCAGAAATCCTCCAGCGCCTTGAGTGCCGGTTTGGGGTCTGGACATACGGCCGCGCCGGCTGGAAAGTCAACGTCGTCATTGACGCAGATTGTCGAGAAAGCCGCATCGAGGTCCTTGGGACGAACATCAGCTTCCATCAAAGCCATCATGTCCGGGTCCCCGATGGCGCGAGCGCCGGTTATGAAATCCCGCCACGCTCGCTGCCGCAGCTCAAAGTCCTGAGTTTCGTCAAGCTCGGCGAACCCTGGCGCCACGCCCGATTCGACGGGACGCTCCCGCAGCAGGCGCGCGCAGAACGAATGGATTGTGCCGGCGAAAAAGCTTTCGAGGTTGGAGAGGGCCGATTCAATGCGAGCAATACGGACCGAATGCGCTCCCACGTCGGCGTGGCTTTCACTTCGCGTCCTGGATAACTCGGCCTCCAGCGCCAGATGAAAGCGGCCACGCAGCTCCGACGCGGCCTTGCGCGTGAACGTAACCGCCGCCATATTTTCCAACGGGTAAACCCCGGCGGCAACCCCGGCAGCCATGCGCTCGGCCAGCATCTGCGTCTTACCGGAGCCGGCCCCGGCTTCAACCAGAATATTGGCTTGCAGTTCTTCGCGGATGAGCCGCCGTGACTCCCTGTCAATGACACGCGAATCAGACATGCGCTGTCAGCCTCCGATATGCCCCAAGCTTGGGATCTTCCCGCTTCGCTTGCGCCTGCCGGTTCACTTCGCCTCCGCAAGCTCCGGCATAATCGCAAAACCTGCAATTGTCCTCGTTAGCCGTTCGGATGAACTCTCCTTTGATAATCAGGTCTCGCAGGTCTCCCAGCACCGCCTCTATGGCCGGTCGCGCCGGAGTCGGGATCCTGACCCGTTCCAGGCGCCCTTTGTGACTGGAGAAGTAATACACGCCAGCTATGATTTTTGGATTCGTATAACGGGTCTTCAGCAGTTCAGCGGCGGCAAGGCCGTACAGGGCGTGCTGCAGACGACTGCCTCCACGGAATACTCCCTGCCAGCTGTCCGGCCAATATCCCCCGGTTTTGTAATCCAGCACCTCGAATTCGCTATTGCCGACCTGATCGATGCGATCGATGCGGCCGGCAATTCGAAAGGTAATGCCGCTGCCCAGATCAACCTCGATAGGCTCCGATCGCGCCAGCGCCTCGTTGTCGTCGTCTCCCAGCGGACGTCCGAATGCAACTTCGAAGCCGATGGGAGTCGAACCTGAACCGCGCGACTCTTCCTCGAGAAACAACTCCACGTCCGCCAGGAAGTCCCGCGACTCGCGCTCCAGAATTTCCACTGTTGCGGCGGGCATCTCCTGGTTCAATTTCCGAAGGCGTTCCTGCGCCAGTGAAATCAGCCACGCCCTGTCCTGTGAAGTGACACTTCGGTTTTCGTCTCGCGCACGCCGCAACAGCGCCGCATACAGGTCATGCAACTCCGCCCCGCGCGTCAGAGGGTCCAGCCAAATGTCCTTGTCGCGCTCGCCGTCGTCGATAGGCCGGACGCCCAACCCGCGTTTAAGGAAGAAACGAAAAGGACATTCCGCCGCTTTCTCCAACTCGGTCACCGACAGTGCAGTTTCGGGCGCAGATGGGTCGAGAATTGGCCCCGCCTCCCGCACATACCCGTCGAACTTAGTAAACTCCGAAGAATGCCGTCGCTCCTCCGCTATCCGCCCATTGGCGATGCCGGTGAACACCGAATCCAGGAGCGTGGCTCCTTCAGCTCCAGTGCCGGCTATGCTGCGCAGCCACCAACCGCCTGAGGAAAGAGCGGCCTCCCGCTCCTTGGGCACCGCCGACCTGGGTTCGCCCAGCGCCGCTTTCATCTGTCGATAAGAGAGCGTTCCGTCCCTCTGCTGTAGCCGGTAGGCTTGCAGCATCAACCAGGAAGCGTAGGTTTCACGGAACTCCCTAGTGTCCCGGCAAGAGTAGCTGAAAGTGGCCGATGCGGCTGAGTTGGCAAGCCTGGTCAAGAGCGTGTAGACCGCCTCGTCAACCCGGTCTTTCGACAGCTTCAGTTCCGGCGAAAGATTCCGGCGTTCGGCGTCCAGCAGAACGGCGTCTTCCGTGGCCGACGGAAACACACGCGCTTCCTCCAGCCCGACGACGAACAGGTGCCGACGACCTGCATAGCCGGATTGTGAAAGGCTGCAAGCGTAGAGATGTCCCGGACGAGGACGTTCCGGCGCAACCTGGAGCGATTGGACACGCTCCCGGATAAAGCGCAGGGCCTCAGACAATCCGCAGGAAAACGAGCCGAGGGCGCGTAACTCGGCAATATAATCCTGCAATGCACCGGCCGCTCGATGGTCGAGCGCGCTGCTGCATGCTGCTGCGCGCTTCAGAAAGTCGAGGGCGCAGCTCGCCACGTTCTGGAGCGGGACCTTGCCATCCGCCGCCGCCTCTGGCACAGACGCAACCAGAGCCGATATCCAGTCGCGAAAGCTCGCCGTTAATTGCGCCTTGGCCTGCGCGTCAGCGCGATCCTGGTCCGAAGAGTCCTGGTCGTCCGCACGGGATTGATACCTGCTCTTTAAGCGTTCGAGGGCCAGGACATACGTCGCCCGTCCCCATCCGGCTTCCGCCCGCGCCAGCAATCGAGCTGCCTGTCCGGAAGTAAGCCCAACCTGTCCATCCACCTTTAAGTCGCCCGATTGCAGTAGCCGGCGGAAATGGCCAGCCGAAAAATCGGTTTCGATCCAGTCGCAAAGCCCGAGCAGCGCCCGTCCCGGGCGTGTGTAGCAGGCAAGGATTCCTGGACCCAGCGTCACCGGCCAGTTCTGGCGAAGTGCCTTTTCCCAGACCAACTCCAGGTGCAAATCCGATGCACAGGCGATTTCGACTTGATCCAGAGATACGCCGGCAGCAAGGATTCGACGGAAAACCTCCTCGATCTCGGCTTCACGTCCTCCGGCATGAAACAGCTCAACCTTCTTGTCCGGCGTTGTCTTCGCTGCGGATGCCGGAGTCATAAGGAACGCAAGCAGGTTCGTCTTAACATCCGCCTTGGCCCACTTCACGGTCCCCGATATCAGCCGCCTGGGAACGGGGACATCGGAAAGCTCAAATGCCAGCGGGGGCAGTCGTTCGCCAACCATTGAGTCAAGCAGTAACCGCTGCACGCGGCTCCAAACAGTATCTGGGAGCTCCGTCCAGCAATCTTCAGGCTGAATCGGACACCACTCGGGGTGTCGGAAGGCCTCTTCATAGACTGTGGCCATATCGCCACGCTTCTGTTCCTGGAGGAAGCGCTCGTATGCTGAAAGCAACGCAACCAGCTCTGCGTGCTTGACGGTCGACAAAAACATTTCTGACTGCAATCGAGCAGGATGAATTGCTGCCATGCGCAGCTCTCGCACGGTCGCCCAGAGAGCCTGCGCCATTGTGGGGTGGTCTGCGAGTGGCCGGAAGTAGCCGCCCTCAATCGAGAGGTCAAAGAGCAGGCGCATCATCAACGCAGGACCGAGGCCTTCCTCGGAAGGATCGATGCCGCGTTCCACCAAGAACGGGCCCGCCATTGGCAGAGCAATGTCGAGTGGCGTGACGAACCGCAGATTAAGCCAGTTCGTACCCTCAAGGGCGATCCGCTCACCGAGCGTTCGGCCGATCGCGTGCGACGGAACAAACACCCACTTCGAACGCGTCGGGTAGGCAACACACAGTTGCTTCAGTTGTTCAACAAATGGATCCACGCGACGACCTTCACAATCAGAACTCGCTCCACACTCCGAGATAGAACCCGAGAATCGCGTCCACTAACAAGAAAGGGCACGGACCGAAGTCCGCGCCCTATATCGCCGCCTGGCGCCGGTTAGCGCTTGCTGAGCTGCTTCTGAACAGCCGGAGGATTCTTCTGACCAGGACGGTGTCCCAGCATCGGGCCCGACTGCCATTGATATTGGTTGAAGTACCACTGGCCGTTGATCAACGTCCACAGCGTCCCGTAGACCTCCGTACCGTTGTTCGGCATGTCATTCACCGTCGTGGTGGTGACATTACCCAGGTTGCCCGACTGGTAGATGTCATTGCCACCGGGAGCGCTCCCGATGTCCAGCCAGTAGTTGTCGCTATTGCTCGGATTGGTCCAGGTGAACGTCACCGAGGCGCCGTCGACTTCCGTGTTGTTGGTGGGCGTCAGTATCTGAGCCAACTGGCTACCATTGTTGTACGCCGTGTAGGTGTCCTGGGTGTAAACCCACTGACCGTTCACATAGCTGAAGAGGGTCACGTACACCTGGCTGCCATCGGTAGGCAACCCGGTGACGTTGGTGGTCAGCACGTTGCCCAGGTTCCCCGAGCTGTAGTAGTTGTTGCCGCCCGGACTGTTACCGGCTGTGAGCCAGAACTGTGTGCCCGAGCCTCGCGTCCAGGTGAATACCTCGCTGCTGCCGGTCAGGTTTGAGCCGTTAACCGGCGAGGTGATCACGGCTTCCGAGCTGCCGCTGTTGAAGGCAGTGTAGGTGTACTGGTTGTACTGCCACTGGCCGTTGATCTCCGTCCACAGCGTGGCATAGATGGTGCTGCCGTCGGTGGGCAGGCCGTTGACGGTCTGTGACAGCGTTGTGGTTGGCAGGCTGCCGGACTGGTAATAGTCATTGCCGCCCGGCGTGTTGCCTACGTCGATCCAGTACGCCTGCGCCGAGGCGCTTGGATACCAAGTGAAGCTCGTCGAGCTTCCGGTCAAGGTCGAGTTCGCCGCCGGAGTGGACATCGTAGCCGGACCGGCCGGACCGTTCTCCGGCCCGGTGGGCAGCGGCCAAACGTAAGCGCCGCGGCTGCGGGTCCACAATGCCAGGGTGGTTGAGCCGCGATCAACCGACATGTCCCAAATCATGACGTTGGGCAGGCCGTTGTTGAAGCGGTACCACACCGGAGGATTGGCGGTGATGTCGTCGGTGTAGTACAACCCGAAGTCGCTGCCAGCATAAACTTGGCTGGGGTAGTTCGGGTTGACGATGATGGAATCGACTGGTATGTCGGGCAGGTTGCCGGTCTCGTCGTTCCATGTGAACCCGTCGCATGGGGTCGAGACCATGGTGCAGACAATGCGGAACACGTGGCCGGGAGTGCTGGGACTATTGTTGTTGAAGCCACCGACCGCAGCGTATCCAATTGGAGTGCTTGCCGATGCAGCACTGGGATCCAGGGCGATGCCCATGATCGGACGGTTGGGCAGCACGGCGTTGCCGCCGGTCACGTTGACCCAGTTGGCCTGAGCTTGCGTGCCTGTGCCCATGTTGAAGCCGATCTGCACATTGCCGTCGTTGGTTGCTACGATCGCCACGCTCTGATACTTGGGCGAGTACTTCACCTCATTGATGTACGAGCGGTTGCCCAGAGTACCTTTCGTCAGGTTTGCCGTGATTGGGTTATTGGTGACATACCACGATTTGGTCGCCGCCGTACCGGTGATCGTTTCCCAAACGCGGGTGGTGCCGGCGAGCAGGTGTCCGCAGCCAGTGGTCAGGCCCGCAGGTTGGCAGTCATCGCCGCCAGCTATACCGCCGTGGAAGAGGCTTACAGGCAGAACGAAGGACTGCGTGTCGCTGGTCCAGCTGCCTGACCAGGATGTCCAGGTCGCGCCTGGCTGGGTACAGTTCAGAATACAGCGGCTGAAGCCGCCGCTGTTATTGCCTTCCCAGTAACGAAGACTCCCCGTATTGTTGCCCATCGTTGTGCCGCCAAGGAACCCGCTGCCGTTCATGGAGAAGTTGGTGGCACTGATGTTATTAAAAATAATCGAGTTGCCGCTGCTGCCGCCGGTGACGGCGGTTACAACTACCGTGGCTCCGCTGCGTGCGCTCGTCACTATGGTCGGGATCGTGCTAGCGATCGCGCTCACGATGTTGTTGCCTTCCGTCGTGGTGCTTGAGCTCAACACTACATTGCCGCCGGTGTTAGTCCCCGAGGCGACGAAGGTGAAGACCTGCGGACCGATCTGGAATTGCTGACCGGCCTGCGAACCACCCGTTGTCAATGTGATCGTTCCTTGGGCCTGGGTAGAACCCGTGCCCATCGGATCGATCAAGCCGGAGAAGCCGTCGCCGCCCAGGCCCATCTGCCACTGCACCCCGCCTGTGGGTTGGCCGGAGAACATCGCCGAGCTGGGTCCATTGTCCTGAGCTCCTCCCACCGCGGAGGGATTCGCCGAGGTGGCAAAATTCCCGCTGATGTCGCCGGAGTAGAACTCGATGGCATTGATGCCGCCATCTTGATTCATCCACGTCGGGCGAGCGGTGTTAAGCACTGCGGTGCTGGCGTTAAGGGTGGCGTGAACCCCACCGTCGTTGCCCACCAGAAGGTAGTCTGAGGAACCGTTAACAAAAGCGAGAGCGTGCTGGTCCACGTGCACCACGTGGTTGGTCACGCTGGTGCCGTTGTACCCGCACGTGAGGTCGTACCAGGCCGTGCCAGTGCGGCTGGCCAGCCAGACCTCGAAGGTATCGAAGAAGACACGATCCTGGTTATTGGGATCGACCACGATGCCTTGGTCGTACCAGTTCTGCGGATAGTCGGCGCTGCCGGACGAGCCTGCACCGCTACTGGCGCATCCCAGCAGTGAGCCGCCGGCCGAACCCGTCATGAAGCTCCAGGTATTGCCGCCGTCAGCACTGGCCCACGCGCCGATTTGGCAGCCGTTGGTGTTGCCGCAATTGCTGTTGTTATTCCAATTGATGGATTGCGCCTGGGCGTAAATGACGTTCGGATTGCTGGGCGCCACGCCGATGTCGATGCGGCCGAGATTATTAACCGTGCCACCGTTCGTCGTAGTACCGCCGGTGGGGCCGTTGCCGCAGTAGGTATCGGTGCCACCGGTTAGTGGATAGTTGCACGGAATACCGCTGCCGGCATTCATCAGTGCGCCCGTAAGGTAAGGGCTGCCGGTTACTTGGGTGCCAAAAACAAATCCGTTGGTGTTGCTCGCTATGGACGTAAACGCGGGGCACCCACCGGCCTGCATATTGGCCGTATAGATGCCGTTGGCGCCATTATTCCCTAGATCGTACTGCACATAGGTCGGAAAGCCGCGCGTGCCCACCGCTGCCAGAATGCGCGTTACGCCGCCGCCCATGTTCGTGAGTTCCAGGCCGGTAATGTCTTGGCGCTGGCCGGTGAAGCTGTTGGTGGGACAATTGGTCCAGGTCTGGCCCTGGTCGTAGGACAAATAAAGACCCATCTTGGTCCCGGCTGCGATGTTGTTGCTGTTATTGGGATCAACCCGAACTTTGCCGACCGCATTGTACTGCGGGTAGTTGCCTGCCGGCTGGGTATACTCGGGGCCAAAAACGCTGGCGCCCAGAGTAGTCCAGGTGTTGCCGCCGTCCATGGACTGAAGGATGCCCTGGCTGCCCATGGAGAACGAGCCGTAATTCAGATCGCCCGTGCCGGCATAGATGGTGAGGTGATTGTTGGGATCGATCGCCAGCGTATCAATGCTGGTGGTCGCCAGCTGCGGGCTATCGGTGGTGACGCTCCAGGTAGTGCTTCCGGTGCAGCAATTCGTTGTTTTCCAAACGCCGCCGCCGACACTGCCCATATAGGCGACGATGCTGCCGTTCGTGGTCGTCGTTGGATCGGTCACGATGGCATTGACGCGTCCCTCGGTGGTTCCGTAGTCATAACAGCCCGAGCAACCTGTCATGTGCTCGGGCATCGGACCTAGGGGAGTGAAGCCGCTCATGTTCATCGGTTTGAGGCCGAGTGCGGGATTCAGGACCAGGCCCTTGTGCCCAGCCGGAACCCCACGCTTGATCGCCTTGTCTTGTTCGGCAGCGGCACGGGTCCAGGCAGGCGAGTAGTGGCCCGTCGGATACGTCAGCCGGTGGTACCAGAATTCTTCCTCGCTGATAAGACGCTCGGCATCGGTGGGAGCGTGCCCGGGAGTGAACCGAGTAGAGACCGATGACCCGGAACCTATCGCGGTAGCTGTGAGAATCGGCGTGTCCTTGCCGCCATTGTTAGCACTGCCTAACGACAGTTTCGGCATAATTGCGGAGATATTTAAGAGGCCATTTTCGTCGGCGCTGCCGTGGATGGTGGCGACGATGCCGGCGGATTCGCCTTTAATGACGATCGTGACACCCTCTCCCGGCTTCCAACCACTACCGCTAAATACGATCGTCTCACCCGGCAAGTAGCTGATCTTATCGGCGACCAGCGTCGGTTGTTCTGCAGTGGGGCCGTCTGTCCTCTGCGCACCGGCGATGGGTGATAGAGCGAGGATTGCGGCCAGGATACAAAGACAAACAACATCAGGACGACGAAGGGAGCGACGATTCATCATTTGTCTCCAAGGAGAATTTCCGGGTTCGAGAGCGAATGCGGTCTTTCGCGAGGAGCGCCCGATCACGGTCACATCTTTGTGCAACTGGAAAGCAGGTATCCTGTGTACTATCTCCCTCGTAGGTGTGTAAAGAAAATTGTTGGAAGCGATGGAAGATTCTTGCCGCTATGGCCTATTAGTGCCCGACCTGCGACTTCGGGTAGAGGAAGAGGATTAGCATCTCGTGTGCCGAGCAGACGAGGATGACGCTGCGCGTTCTCGCGCGGTTTGGTTTCGTGTTCACCGCCTCGGGACAATCGGCAACTCAGCCACCGTTGCCGCACACCTGCGCCGGCGACTGCCTGGCCTGCACCTCTTCCCGATCAGGCGCACTTCGCCAGATGACCCTGATCGCCCTGCACAAGATCAAAAATCCGCGGCATGTCCTGCCCTTCGATGAAAACCTCGAGCCGCAAGCTCGACCCGCTGAGGGTCCCGGTATAGGTGGCCTTGACCCCTGAAGCAGGTAAGCCGCCATCAACCGCGGCGGGCGCTGGCGTCTGAGCCATATAGAGACCCTGGACCTTGAAGCGTCCCTTATCGTCAAGCGCCAGACGTTGCGAAATACTTCCCCTGGCGCAGTCGAATTCAATGTCTGCGCCGCTGTCGCTTACTTCCATGCGAATATGCTCACCGCCCCACACGCCGTTCGGAACCGCATTGGTCGAAGCGGCGGGGCCGGATTGCGCCGGGTGTGAAGCCTTCATCTGGCCGGCGCAGAATAGACCGACGCACGCGGTGATCAGTACTACGGCCACGAATCGCATTTCACCAGCTCCTCATCAGATTACCTCGCGTCACGACGACGGCGATCCCTTCCGCTTGTCGTCGCCTCGCGATTTGTCAGTGTCCGGGAATCGCTGCCCAGCCAGGGAACTATTGTAATTGGTGCACCATGTTGGCATTAACGCCATGATGCCAGGCCGTTACGCGCCGGCGTTAGAGCCGTTGGCTGGGCGTAAGACGTTCGGCAGGCAGGCTGAGTGGAGAGAGCAGTGGGCAGAAGCGGAGGCAGAGAGCGACCATTCGCTCCCTGCCCTTTCTTTAGTTCACGTAGAAGGTCCAGTCCTGCTGGCCGGTCATTACATCCACCGCTGCAAACCCTGCTTGACCAAGGGAGTCGGTGCCGCCGAAGCCGGCGCAGTATTGTCCCGCCGCCAGCCCGGTGGCTACGACTGTGTTCACGTACAGAGTGTCGCTGCCACTCATCGGACGGTTCGCGCTGCCGGTGAATGCCTGTGCGTAGACCCCGGTGCAGCCCAGGCTCACCTTCACCGTGCTGGTCACTACCGGCTTGGTGTTGTACCAGGTGAAGGTTACAGTGTCGCCGTTGACAGTAGAGGTTGGACCTGCCGGGTACTCAGCCTGGGGATAGGGTTCTATCGTAGGCGTTGTGTGCCCGAGGTAAACATTGTGAGGTGGGAGGATCAGCGAATCGTTCCCGGCCAACGTTCCATTGCGATAGCCGAGGTACTCGGGTATCCACTTGTAGAGCTGGCTGAATTCCTTGCTTCCTCCATACACATTGTCGAAGGCGTGCTGGAACATCGTATCGGCCACAGTCCAGGCGCTGACGCCGGATGTGGGCAGCACGTAACTTGTGCCGCCGTTGTTAGCGCCCAGCCACGCATAGGCGGTAGCCAACAGCATGTTCAGGTCACTCTGCTTATAGGTGCACCCGGACCGGCAAATCTGCGGACCAAAAGGGACCGTCCACAGCGCGTAGGGGAGCGACCAGTCACTGCCGGTGAGATTGAATTCGTTGGAGTACAGCCAGTCCAGCAGCTTCGACAAAACCACGTGGATACGGGTGTCGCACTGCTGTCCCATGTAGGTCTGGACCGCGCAGTAGTGAATGAGGGCCTCGGATACGAGTCCAGCATCGAAGCTGGCGGTCCCCATGCCACCGGGAATCGGGAATGGCCCTCCAACCGTGGGTGTGTACTCATAGATTCGTTCTGCGTCAGCTATGGTGGCGTCCACGCGCAACTTCAATTCGTCTACCCCGTTGTCCACTGGGCCTTCCAGGCCAAAGCAACCCATAAGCCAGCAGTTATACAGCGCGGGAATCTCGTATTCCCGGTCGCGCATGGTGTCGGTCTCGGGCGCGAAGGCATTCCAGATGATGCGTTGATTCGTATTCGCCCAGTCGCCGCTCGGCGAGAAGAAAGGAAACAGGAAGTACTCTACCGCTCGCGTGTCAGGCGTCGAACTGTTGACGGTGGCATAGTTCCTGAACGCGTGCATGGCGTCGCCGTCCGTGAACCGGTTCCACTCGCTGTCTGTAGTCCAGTGGTCGTGCGAGCGTTGCCAGTCGGAGACTTGATCGAAGATGCGCTCCGCCACCAGGTTCCAGGTACTGCCGTTGCCGACGTTGACCCAGGTGCAGCTACCATCACTAGTCTTGTTGCCAATAGTCCCGCTCCACCGAGGTCCACACACAGCGCTCTTGGCGGTTGGGCACCGCGAACTCGATGAAGTGCAAGCTGAGGTATTGACCTCGACATTGTTTCCATCCATCACCGCAGACCACTGCGTGTAGTTGTGCAGGGACTGCCAGCGCGGCGCGGTGCTAAGCACCGTCTCGACGCCGTAAGCCACTCGCGTGCCATCGTAGTTCCAAATACCAAGCGGGCCCACGGTGAGGCCGCTGCTGAAGTTGTCGCCGCCGAAGTACCAGCCCGGAGAATTCAGCTCCGCATTCAGCATCTGCACCACACTCTGCACTCCGTAGCAATCGCTTCCACATTGACTCTGCGTCTGCCCATAGCTCGCCAGATACGCCCAGTAGTTGCTCATGCCTGGGATTGGAGGGAAAGTAGTGGGTGCCACAGGTTGGAACACAGGTTGCGGCAGCACCGAGAAATTGTAGGTGACCGTCGCCGGAGGACCAACATTGTTCTGGTTACTGTCTGTACCTTGCATAGTCATAGAGACCACGTGGCAGGCATTGCTGCAGGTCGAGGTAGAAGTCCCCGGCGTTACCAGGATGAAGTTATTGAACGGCCCCTCGAAGCATTGCGCCTGGGCCTGACAGAAATAGTGCCCGGCATAAGCACCACCCTCAACCAGGTAGCTGCCGGAAATGTTGCTCTGGCTGGCGCTCGGAGCTTCGCTATTGTCGGCAGTGTATTGCACCACCACGCCGGTGCTTCCGCAGGACATCCGGTTATCGACCGGGTCTCCGCAGGTCTGTCCATCGACCGTTATGGATTGCACCATAAGATAGTTCGGCGTCGATGCGCCGGAAATCCACTGGTTGCTGATGGCGACAGGCGTCATGTGCCCCTGCCACATACTCTGTGAGGCTGCCGCCGCGTACATCGTCCAGTTAAACGTGCCGCTGCTGGGTGCAACCGTGCTGAACTGCAGGCCATTGCTCTGCGCGTTACCCCAGGGAGCGATGCTGGTGTTGGGGTCGGTGCGCTTGCAATTCTGTCCGAAGCTGCCGCCATGCCCGGGACCGCTTCCGCAAGAAGCTACGCTCAGCAGGTAATTGCCTCTGCCTCCCGGCATCAGGCCGGTGACCACACCGCAATGCGACGTGCTCATCGTCGAGCTGTAGTATGCGTAGTTGTCCGCCATCGGGGAGCTGGCACCGTTAATCTCCCAGTAGCTCTCGACCAGAAAGTCGCCAGCCGATGGCGTGGTTGCGCAGATTTGTGCCTTGGTGGGATCGCTCTGGTAGGGATAGGTGAAGCTGGTGATACAGATGTTGCCGGGGGACTGGGGGCCTGTCCCCGCAGCTCCCTCGTTACCGTTGATACAGCTTTGGGCCTGTGCCAGGGATGAAGCCAGGAACAGCAAGCCGGCAAATATCAAAACCGTTTCCCGAGATCTCTTCATTATCATTGCCTTTCCAATAAAAAAGTGGCTCCGCCAGGAGCCACTGTTCCGCTTCTGCCAAGACCTCAACCGGCGAAGCGATAGGCCAGGTCAGGCTGGGCACGTATGTAGTGCAAGGAATTTGGTTGGCGTTCTGAAATCGAACAAATCCGTATTCCACAGGAGGACAATCGGCCAGACTCCGACCGCGCTTTAATCACCTTATGGACGATTGCTTGCAACACTGTACAGCCAAAAAAAACAGGCAGGTCGGGAGTTTGCGGCGGCCCGGTCGTCAGCGGCGCCCATTTAACGGGATATCTCAGCAGCCCGGACTATAATGCGCGGATGGCATTGACCACGGGCATGAAGCTGGGGCCCTACGAGATCCAATCGCTGCTCGGCGCCGGCGGCATGGGCGAAGTGTATCTGGCCCGCGACACCCGGCTATTGCGTACAGTTGCGATTAAAGTCCTTCCGGCCCATCTGTCTTCGGACCCGGACCTGCACCGGCGGTTCGAGCAAGAAGCCAAATCCATCTCGGCGTTGCAACATCCCAACATCTGCGTAGTTCACGACATCGGCCGTCAAGACGGCGTCGACTTCATGGTGATGGAATACGTCGCCGGACAAACCCTGGACAAATTGATTCCGTCGGGCGGTTTGGCAACGGACCTGGCCATCAAGTACGCGGTACAGATTGCCGACGCTCTCGCGCGCGCTCATGCCGCTGGCATTGTGCACCGCGACCTGAAACCGGCAAACATCATGGTGGACGAGGCTGGACTGGTCAAAGTACTGGATTTTGGATTGGCCAAGCTCACCGCACCCGCGTCTGCACTCGGTGACGACGGGGCCACCATGGCAGCAGGCCCTACGACGCTTGGGATGATCGTCGGCACTTTGGCCTATATGTCGCCGGAACAGGCCGAGGGGAAGAATCTCGACGCCCGCAGCGATGTCTTCTCCTTCGGTTCGGTCCTGTACGAAATGCTGACGGGCAGCAGGCCGTTTGAGGCGCAATCCAGTGCCGCGCTGCTTGCGGCGGTCATGCGTGACGACCCGAAGCCCCTGAACGAAGTCAGGCGAGACGTTCCGCCCGAGGTGCGTCGCATCGTAACCCGCTGCCTGAAAAAGGACCCTGCGGCACGTTACGCCTCAGGCGCCGAACTCGCGCACGAACTCAAGAACTGTCGCGACTTGCTGTTTCCCGAGTCAGGCGTGCAGCTAAGCCCCGCCCGCATTGCGCGCGAAGCCCAACGTCCTCGCGTGCTGCTTCCACTTCTGCTGGTGGTCGTCCTGCTGGGCTGCGGGGTCGCGTGGCTGGTCAAGCGCTCCCGTGACGCGCGCTGGGCGCGCGAGGTCGCTGTACCCGAAATCTCGCAATTGGCCGATCAGGGGAAATTCGACGATGCTTATTCCTTCGCCGTAAGGGCGGAGAAATCCATCCCGGGCGATCCCGCGCTGGCCAAGCTGTGGCCGATGATTTCATACCAGATTTCGCTGGAGTCGACACCGCCCGGCGCAGATGTCTACCGCAGGCACTACGGCGATGCCAGTGCGCCTTGGGTATTGGTGGGAACGACTCCGCTCAAGAATCTTCGGCAGCCGCGCGGCATGTTTGTTTGGAAGTTCGAAAAACCGGGGTTCGGCACCGTTCTCCGGACAACCAGCGCCTTGTTCGGCTGGTATCCCACCACTCCCGGTAAGCCGGTGGTGGGAAGCGCTACTCTCGACGAGGCTGGTAAGACTCCTCCCGGCATGGTACGAGTCTCGCCTGCGAAATATTCCAGGACGCTGTACATTCCGGGCTACGAAGGAATGCCGGAGTTGGAGCTCAAGGATTATTGGATCGATCAATATGAGGTGACGAACCGCCAGTTCAAGGCCTTTGTCGATCAAGGGGGATACCAGAAACGCGACTATTGGAAAGTCGATTTTCAGCTGGACGGAAAGCATCTGTCGTGGGACGAGGCGATGGCGCGATTTCGCGATGGGACTGGCCGTCCGGGACCCAAGGATTGGGCGCAGGGCGAATATCCCAAAGGACAAGATGACTTTCCGGTCGCCGGCATAAGCTGGTACGAAGCTGCCGCCTACGCGGAGTTTGCCGGCAAGAGTTTGCCAACCATCTATCACTGGAATCGGGCTGCGGGGCCGGTTTCTGCGGCCTTCATCGTGCCCGCAAGCAACTTCGGCACCGCAGGTATTTTGCCGGTTGGCAGCAAGCAGGACATGAGCCCGTGGGGCAGCTACGACATGGCAGGCAACGTCAAAGAGTGGATCTGGACCGAAGCTGAGTCGGGCAAGCGGTACGTCCTGGGCGGAGCCTGGGACGAGCCGGTCTATATGTTCGTTGATCCTGACGCGCAGTCGGCATTTCTTCGCACCTCGAACATCGGGTTCCGTTGCGTCAAGTACATCGAGCCGGAGTCAATCTCCAAAGTCGCCACCGACCCCATGCCGTCACCCAGACGCGACTTGACCAAGGAGAAGCCCGTCTCCGACGAGTTGTTCGGCGCCTATCGCGGCCTGTATTCCTATGACAAGAAACCCCTGAACGCCACGGTAGAGCCATTTGGCAAGGGCGACGAGGATTGGACAGCCCAGAAGATTACTTACACGGCAGCCTACGGCAACGAACGGGCCATTGCCTATCTGTTCCTTCCCAAGAAAGGCACGCCGCCCTACCAGACAGTCCTCTTCTTTCCTGGATCGAATGCCCTTTTGCTGCGGACGTTCTCGCTTTATACGACCGCAGCTCTGGACGGCATTCTTAAGAGCGGCCGCGCCGTACTGTATCCCGTGTACAAGGGCACCTATGAACGCGGCGATGGCATGGAATCCGACGTAGCCAGCACCACCAGCGACTGGCGGGACCACGTCATCATGTGGGAGAAGGACGCTTCGCGGGCCATCGACTACGCGGAGACCCGTCCCGAGCTCGACCACAACAAGCTGGCCTACTACGGCTACAGCTGGGGCGCCGAAATGGGAGGCCTCATCCCCGCCGTCGAACCTCGCATCAAGGTAGTTGTCCTCGCTCTTGGCGGACTCGACTTCCATCGCTCGCTACCCGAAGTCGATACCATCAACTTCATTTCACGGGTGAAGCAGCCGGTCCTGATGCTGAATGGACGCTACGATTTCTTCTTCCCGCTGGAATCGACTCAGAACCCATTCTTTGAAATGCTCGGGTCGAAGAAGGATCAGAAGAAACATCTGGTGTTTGACACTGCTCACAACATTCCGCGCAATGAACTTATCAAACAAACCCTGGACTGGCTGGACCAGTATCTGGGGCCGGTGAACTAGGTCACGCGAAGACCGATCGCGCTAATACGAATTACACCGTTAGTCAGGGCCGCGTGAGGCTGGCTTATTCCGGCTTTCCTGTGTAGTGCTCTTTGGTATGCACCGCTGCATGGTCTTCCAGCGACTCCAGATGGGTGAACACATCAGCGGGAACGCTGAGTTCCTGCGGCAGGCGTTCTTCCAGTTGCGTCGCCAGTCGGTGCGCTTCGCCGACCGGCATCGCCTCCGGGAACAGCAAGTGCACTTCGATAATCTGCCGGTAGCCCGTTGCACGGTAGCGAACACCGTGATATTGCAAGCCCAGTTCGTTGCAGATCGCATCGAGTTCGCTGCGGATTTCTTTCCCCACTCCCGGCTCTGAATGGTCAAGCAGTCCCACGGCAGAACCCCATACCAGGCGCCCACCCGTCCATAGGATATTGATCGCCACGGCGATCGCCAGCAGTGGGTCGAAGGGCTTCCACTTGGTCAGGATGACCAGGCCAAGGCCGGCCACAATACCGAGACTGGTCAAACTGTCGGTGAGCACATGTTTGCCATTCGCCTCCAGGATAATCGACTGGTTGCGCCGCCCGGTTCGGATCAGGTACCAACCCAATCCCGCATTAAGGACCCCTGCCGCCAGCACCACCAGCGTCCCCGCTCCCAGGTTCTCCAGTTGCAGGCCGGCCATCCACTTCTCGACGGCGTTGTACAGAATGAACATCGCCGCCAGAACGATCGTCGTGCCTTCAAATCCAGCGGAGAAAAACGATATCCTCTCGTAACCATATGGAAATTCGGGCTCTGCCGGCTTCGTGCTAAGCCGTAGGCTGAAGGCCGCGAATGCCACCGCGATTACGTGAACGACGGACTCGGCCGCATCGGACAAAATGGCCACCGAGCCGGTCATAAAATACGCTGTCATCTTGCCGATCAGCATCAATACACCGAAGGCCAGCGAGAGCCCCATGGCAAAGCGCATGGCGCGCAGCGCTCCTTGGTCTCGGTGCGGCATGATCCGGTGTGACCTGATCGTCGAAATCCGAGTTGCTTCGGGCGCGGGAGCTGTCAGTTGATCGATCGTGCGCTTCTCCCAAGGGTGCAGACCTATCTACTGTCCCACGGCTTACAGATACCGCGATGTGATGGTACTCACAGAGGTTAGTCCACGGCTGGTGCACCGTGTGACGACTGCGTCAGGCGTAATAACTTCGGTCAATAGCAGCGGCACCTTGATCGTAACTCGATTCCTGCGAAGGGAACCCGATGCCGGTTTGCTTACCTTTCCACAGAACCGTCGTCCAATTCAGTGTTGTAACCTCCCCAGTACGAAACATCGGACCGCAGCCGGAATTTCAACGACATTCGTCATGACCTGGCTAGGCCGGTCCATCACAATCAGTGCGCTCGGGCGCTTCGGAGACTCCACTGCCGCCGGAAACGGGGAGTGTCGGTTCACGCAATCTTTTTATCTGGAGGAGAAAGAAGAAACATGAAAGCTTGGATTACCCGTGGATGGCAGGCCTGCCGCAAGCAACCCGCAGCCTTCGTGCTGACCCTGGCGCTGGTTGCGGCCTTCGTCGGTTACAGCTCGCTCGGCCCAGCGCGGGCCGGAGTCTCGTCTAATACCGCACCGCTGGACAACAGCCAGGTAGGCGCATTGCTTTCGCTAGACCAGGCAATGGAGGCCGTCGCCGCCCGCGTAACGCCGGCGATTGTTAACGTCGCTGTGGCTTCGCGCGCGAAGACTCAGCCGGTTGCCGAAGGCGTTCCCGACGAGATGCAGCGTTTCTTTGGTCAGCAATTCGGCGGCCAGGGAATGCAGTCGCAGCCACGCATCGAGCATGGCATTGGCAGCGGCGTCATCATTTCCCCTGACGGTTACATCGTCACTAACAATCACGTGGTCGATGGCGCGACCGAGATCAAAGTTACCCTCAGCGACCGTCGCATTCTGACGGCGAAGGTGGTGGGCACCGATCCGCTTACCGACCTGGCTGTCATCAAGGTCGATGCCACCAATCTTCCCAACATCCCGATTGGCGACTCGTCCGCATTACACCCCGGACAGACCGTGCTCGCCTTCGGCAATCCCTACGGCTTCCGCTTTACGGTGACTCGCGGGATTGTCAGCGCCCTGAATCGTCCCAACCCTTACAACGATGATCCGCACAAGCCAGGGCAGTTCATCCAGACCGATGCCGCCATTAATCCTGGCAACTCGGGTGGTCCGCTGGTGAATGCTCGCGGCGAGGTAGTCGGCATCAACACCTTCCTGATCTCACCTTCGGGAACATTCTCCGGAATGGGCTTTGCTATCCCCACGCAGATCGTTAGTCCGGTGGTCCAGTCGCTGGTTCGCTACGGCAAAGTGAGCCACGGGCGGATGGGTGTAGGCATTACCGATGTCACGCCGGAGAACGCGAAGTTCTTTGACGTCCACGACAACAATGGTGCGGTCGTCACGCAGATCGAAGCAGATTCGCCGGGCGCGAAGGCTGGCCTGAAGGTGGGCGACGTGATCACGGAGATCAACGGCAAGAAGATCACCGATGCCGGACAGCTCCAGATGGAAGTTGGCGAGATGACTCCCGGGACCCAGATTGCGTTGCAGGTAGTGCGCGATGGCAAGTCTATTTCCGTCCCCATCACACTGGTAGGCATGGACGGTAGCAACGGCGAAACCAAGGTTGCGGACAATGCGAACGACAAGCCCCGCTGGGGTTTGGGAATCGCCGACATGACTCCTGACTTGCGGCAGCAATTGGGCGCGCCAGATGATCTGCACGGGGCAGTCATCGAGCGTGTTCAGCCGGGCAGCCCCTCGGACGACGCCGGTTTGCAGCCTGGGCAGGTCATTATGGGCGTGAATCGTCATGAGACGAAGAGCGCCTCTGATGTTCAGAAGGCTCTGGCCAGCGTCCCCAAAGGGCAGGATGCCCTGGTGCTGATCTGGGCCAACGGCGGAAATACCTTCCGCGTTCTGCACTCCACCAACGGAGCTTAACCACTCGCCGGCCTGCGCTGTACTTTGCCGCGAACCACTGCGAGCGAAGTACGGCGCGGCCGGCGGTTCCTGCCAAGCTTCCTCCTCTATGCATTTAGGCTTGCGACAAATTTCGTTAGGGAGGAAAATTGCAGCCCTATGCTATTTCACCGTTCAAGTATCATCAGCACCTTCAGGCGCATGGGCGCCGGGGTGTCAATTGCCGTGTTTCTGCTGTTCCTCGCGGCCGAACATAACTTAACAAATGCTCAGGACACGAAGCCGATGCGGGAGGCCGCCAAAGATAGCGGCAATGGGACGCTGGTTGAGCGCGGCAAGTACATTGTGGTGGGAGTCGCAGCTTGCGGTAACTGCCACACCCCGCGCAAGGACAACGGCGAACTTGACTACAGCCGATGGCTGGCTGGGGCATCGGTGCCTTACCTGCCGGCCCATCCTGACCCTGATTGGCCGATCCTGGCGCCACGCATTGCCGGCTTGCCACCCATGACCGATGTCCAGATGATTACTCTGCTGACGACGGGAATCGCGGACACGGGTAAGCCTCTGCGCGCCCCGATGCCCACTTTTCATATGACGCCCGCCGACGCCCAAGCGGTGTTGGCATACCTGAAGTCGCTGACCCCTGGGCGCAACACAAACCAGTAACCGAGCCCTCGCCGCGCCTCAGCGGGGGCACGTCGCCGGGTTCGAGGTGTGCTACCATCTCGGCGTTCACCCTGCTTCATTAAGGAGTCCTCATGCATAAGACCGCAATACTGCTGACTATTGTTGTGTTCGTAGTGACATCGATGTTCAATCTACAGGCTGCCAGTCTGGCCGGCGTCACCCTGCCTGACACGCAGCAGGTTGGAAACACCAAACTGGTGCTCAATGGCCTCGGCGTGCGCACCAAGTACATGGTGAAGGTCTACGTGGCTGGGCTCTACCTTCAGCAGAAGTCGTCGGACGCCAACGCCATCATCAAGGCGGACGAACCCAAGCAGATTGTCATGCAGATGGTGCACGCCGCCAGCAAGAGCCAAATGGCCGACGCGTTCAACGAGTCGTTCCACGACAACTCTGCTGACGCAGTGAGATTGATGAAGCCCGACATCGACCGTCTGCTTAGCGCGCTCGAACCCGTTAAGGTCGGCGATCAAATGGTCTTTACCTATGTCCCGGGCACGGGCACCACCTTCACCCTCAACGGCAAGGAGAAGTTGACGATCACAGGTCCGGCGTTCGGCCCAGTACTCTTCTCAGTGTGGCTCGGCCCGAAGCCGCCTAATGCAGACTTGAAAAAGGGAATGCTCGGACAATAGAGCCGGCGGGCTTGGAAGTGAATCCTATATTGAGATTTGAGGATGCCATGACGATACGCAAGTGGTTAGTAACGTCGGCGATAGTTGCAACCGTCTTATTCAGCGCCGTCGGCGCTGAGGCGCAATGGGTGATGGTGGCTCGGGCGGTCTCGGGACGTATCCAGCAGATGTCCAACAAACCTGCGAATGGACCCGGCTATGATGTCGCCACTGTGGTGCTCACAGCCAATGCCGATAAGGTTTATCAGACGGCGATGAAGTCCCTACAAGCCCGTACTGACCTAACCATCACCGGCAGCGACGCGAAGAAACGGGAAGTGATGTTCGCCAAGGGCGCGCAGGTGGCGAGCATGCAGGCCACTCCTCTAGGCGAAAAGTTGACCCAACTGGTGATTGCTTCCAACCTCACAGATGCGCAGCCCAGCTCAGCTTCTCTGGTGGTGCAGGGAGTGCTGCATGTCTGCAAAGAAATGAACGTCGTGTGCACGCTTGAGGGCCAGTGAAGGCCAGCGTTTCGCTGGCTTTCACTTCACTCCCCCACTGAAACCGGAAACAACTCCGCCAGCTACTGCGACAGCTTGCTGTAGTTGGTGTTGGTCGTGGTTACGCTGATCTGTTTGGACGGTGCATTCAGAACGGTCTGCGCCGCATAGTTGGTCCCGTCAGGCAAACTGGCGAATTGCACAGCCAGGGTTATCGCGTCCTTGGCGTCACCCAGATACGTATTGACGTTCAGTGTCTGAATCTTCTTCGTCGCCATGTCAAACGCAATCGTCATCTGATCGCCGGGCTGGGCATAGTTCTTAAAGACCAGTTGCGCCCCGCCCCCGCCGGGCACGATCGAGACATTGTGCGCCTGGAAGGCCTTCTCCATGAGTTGCGCCTCAGGGGGAACGTACATGCTGATGACGCCCTTCACCTGCTGCATGTAATCCTGCATCTCCTCGGTCTTCTTCTCGATCACGCGCTGCTTGAGCCTGCCCTGGCGGCCACTCTGCTGCGCTTGTTGCTGATCGATGGGGACCTTCTGAATCTGGCCGTTGGGGCCGTAGCTGCACAGATTCGACTTCGGCGGCTTCTGCTCACCCTTCAAGGTGAGGGTCTGGGTTTCCACCCACTGATACTGGTGCAGTTTCTGCTTATTTGCCGCTGCGGACTGCTTCACGGCAGCAAGTTTCTGTTGCAGTTCCCCGCCCTGACCACCACCCATCTGGGCAAAAGCTGGAGTCGCCAGCAGTGCAACAACCATTAGAATTCCGCAATTCAGCTTCAACCGACCTTCCATCGTCATCGTTATCTCCAGTACGGCTTGGCGTGTTTTAGATTGAGGTTCGCGACTAGTCGCCAGAGGCCGCAGTCGCAGGGGAAGAACTCGCAGGCGCAAGTGTAGCTGAGGTAACGCTCTCTTGCTCAGGGGTCCATACTAGTATTTTTAAGTCCAGCACAAATATCGAGTACAGCACCGGGACCATCAGCAAGGTTATAAAAGTTGCCACCGTCAGTCCACCGATTTGGGCATAGCACAAGGGCTGCCACAGCGGGCCGCCATGCATGGCCAGGGGGAACAGCGCCAGAACCGTAGCGCTGACGGTAATCATCACTGGGCGCAAACGAATGATACCAGCATCGATTACCGCCTCTTCAAACGGCTCACCTTTGGCGTGCATCTCCTCGATGAAGTCGAAGAGCACGATGACGTGGCTGACGATAACACCAATCAGACTGGCGATGCCGAGAAACGCCATGAAGCCGAATGACGTCTTCATCACCCATAGCCCGTAAATCGCGCCTGCAACTCCATACGGCGCCGCAGCAAACACCAGCAGCGGCTTTATGGCGTTGTTGAATTGGAAAAGCAGCGCCAGATAAATCGTCATCACTGAAATGACCAGCACCAAGGCCAGGTTGCGGAAGCCATCCTGTTGCTTGTTGTATTCGCCGCCAATCGTGACCCTGTAACCCGGCGGCATGGTTTTCTCGAACTCCTTCAGCTTGGGTATGACGGCGTTCGTGATCTCCGATGCCAGATGGCCGGGAGCGGGGAACGCGTAGATCGACATCTCGCGGAAATGATCGATACGAACGATGCGGTTCGTCGTCATGCTGTTCTGGATGTCGGAGATCTGTACCAGCGGGATCTTGGTATTGTCCTGCGACGACTGCGAATACACATATAGATTCTGAATGTCCGACAGTCTCGAGCGCTCATTCATCTGCAAGCGGGCCACGACTGGAATGTTCTTGTCCCCGTCCTGCAAGGTGGTGACGGTGGTGCCGCTCATGGCGCTGGTCGCCGAATTCGCCACATCCAGGTTCGTGATTCCGGCCATGTTGGCGCGATCCGGATTGACCTGAAGCGTCACCTGAAAACTTTCCCTCTGCCACTCATTGCGCACCCGGCGGGCCTCGACCGCGGAGCGCACAACGTCCTCCACTTGCGCAGTGATCTTGCGCATCTCGGCAATGTCTTCGGCGCTTCGCGAGGAACTGACGTCCGCGTCGCTGACCACGCGAATCTCCACGGGATAGTTAATGGGATTGGTCTGTAGCTGGCGGTAATCGCAGCGCACGCCTGGCAGCTTCGCGCTAAGCACGGGCTGCACCTGATCGACAAACTTCGGGGTGATGTCCTTGTCGGTCAGCTGCACCAGAACCTGCGCATAGTTCAGTTGCTTGGGTTGGGGCGAGACCGAGAACCAGAACCGAGGGCTGCCCCCGCCCACCCAGGTCGTCACATAGCGCAAGATCTGCGACGGCGAGCCGTCCTTCGCTGGATGCTGCTTGCCCCAGTCATCCGCTTGCTGGCGGATGATCTGCTCTACCTGCTGTGCTGCCGTATTCGTAGCATCGAAGTTGGCATCGTTAGGCAGCCAGACATCGACATAAGACCAGTACTGCACATCATCGGGGAAGAACGATGTCTTCAACTGGGTAAACAGAAATCCTCCCAGCACCAGGAACGCCAGCGAGCCAATGGCGACCTTCCAGCGATGTTCGATGGCAAACTTGGCGACCGCCGCATAACTGCCCGTGAACCCTTTGCTGCGCTGCTCTTCGATGGGCGGTTCGGGTTTGCCCGGCCGCAGAAGGTAATAGCCCAGCAGCGGGATGAACGTCATGGAAGCCAGCCGCGAACAGACCAGTGCGACCGTCATCACTATCGGCAAGCTGTAGATAAATTCGCCGGTAGTGCCTGTGATCATCAGAAACGGAAGGTACGCGACGATGTTGGTCACCGTGGCATACATAATCGCAGTAGCGATTTTCGTCGGCCCAAGCCAAGGCGAGACGATGCGCGGGTGCCCCTCGGCCAGCATTCGCTTGATGGAATCGCCGGCCACCACGGGATCGTCCACCAGCAATCCCAGGGCAATGATCAGCGACGCCACCGATACCTGCTGGATGTCGATGCCGAGCATGTAAATGGCGCCGAAGGTCATGGCCAGCGTGATGGGGATCGAGATGGCCATCAGCACCGCCGAGCGCCACTCCCAGAAGCCGATCAGCGAGACGATGACCACCAGACCAATTGCCTCGTACAGCGCGTCCATGAACAGATCGATCTGCTCCTTCACCTGCACCGGCTGGCTGGAGGTAGGAACGATGACCAGGTCGTCCGGCAGATACGGTTTCAGGCTTTCCAGCTTCTGGTTGACATGCTTGCCGAACAGGTCGATCTGCTGGCCCGACCGCATATTGATTCCCAGCGAAATAGCGCGGCTGCGGACCCAGTTTCCCGCGGAATCGCGCCAGGTCAGGTAATTCAAAAAAGTCGGAGGACTCTGGTACGTCCGCGAGATGTCGACCAGATCGCGCAGGTAGACCGGGCTGTTCGAAGATGAAACGCCAATGATGACGTTGCCGATGGCGGACGCATCGGGAAACAAGCCTGAAGGATTGATGACCAGGTCCTGCGGGCCTACCTCAAGCGAGCCGGCCGGTAGCGTGATGTTCTGTGCGTTCAGGATGTCCTTCAGCTTGGAAGGATCGTATCCATATTGCGCCAGCCGTTGCTGCGAGTAGTTGAGGTAGATCTGCTCCTGCAGCACGCCCGACCGCGTGATCGTCGACGTCTCGGGCACGCCTTGCATCGTGCGTTGGATCAGGTCCGTGTAGTTGTCGAGCTGGCGATACGAATATTTCGCGCCAGCGACTTTGGCGAGCTGCGTGTCGGTGTCGGCCGGGTTGCGGATGATGGCCGGCTGCCACGCGTCGGGATAAAGCTCGGAGCGTTGAAGGTTGTTCTTGATCAGTTGCTCGCCGCGCTGGCGAATCGTTTCGTCATCGAAAGTGGTACTGGCGTCGAGGCCGACATAGCCGGGGCCGTCGAAGAAATGCAGGTCCCTAAGCGTGCCGTTACGCTGGGCAATGTAGGCAATGTTCTCGAAATTGTCGCGCACCGGGCCCGCAGCAACCGAAAGAGGGAAAGCATAAATGATGCTGACTCGCGGCTGAGGCGAATTCCTGGGCAACTCGCTCCGCGTCTGCTCGATGGCCTTGCGGATAGCGATGGCCCGCAGCGCGACCTCAGTAGGCGTGACGATGGGACTGGCGACCGTAAGCATCAGCGCGGCCGTGTCGCCAAAGTTGCTGTTGAACTGGATAGGCCCAGCGCCGCGCGGCAACTGGAGCTGGTTCATCTTCAGGTTAATGTCGCTGAATTCCTTCTGCTTGTCTTTTACGTTGTCGTCGAGCTGGATATAAACCACCGACAGACCGGGGAAGCTGAGCGAGCGAATGCCGAAGTTGGAGGGGCTAGGCGGTTTGATAGTGGTGTTTTGCGCGGCCGCCTGCTCCATGGGGCGAGTGATCAGTTGCTCGACTTGTTCAGCCGTCGCGCCGGGCCACTGACACTGTGCGGCTGCCACCCGGACGGGAATGTCAGGGTCCTTGCGCTTGGGCATGTTGTGGTAGCCATACCAGCCCCAAACGAAGGTCGCCACCAGCAGAATGAGTCCAACCTGGCGGTGCTCGGTGAAGAAGCGGGCAGTGTTGTGCGTGGTCGCGATGATCTCAGCGTCGGACTTGTGATGGATCGACATTGCGCTTCTCTAAGCCACGCGTACTAGATAAATCTGCCACCGCTGCGCCTTGAAGGGGCACGCCTTCAGGCGTGCCGAAACTAGGTTTCGAGTTGTTTTGAAGGGGCGCAGCTTTAGCTGCGCCGTTCCGACTCCTTTAGACTTGTCGTCCCGAACCGACTTTAGTCGGTGAGGGATCTGCGGTTCCGGGCTGTTCACCGAGCTGTTCGGGCGGCGAAGGATCGCTCACGGAATAATCCGCACTTCATCGCCACTCTTGATCATGTTGGTTCCCGACGTTACAACGCGATCGCCGAGGTTTACTCCGCTGCGAACTCCGATCATGTTGCCGTAGGTATTGCCCAGCGTCACATCCTGGGTGTGCACCTTGGCCATGTCGCCAGCACTTTCGGTTACGAACACCGCAAAGCCATTTGGATTCGAAGGGCTGCGCACTACCGCCGAAATCGGCACCACGGTTACACCTCCGGTCGGCGACGGTGCGCCAATGGTGATGGACGCGATCATGCCCGCCTTCAGCAGGTTTTGCGGGTTGTCGATTCGGACCTCAACCGAGTAAACGCGACTCTTCGGATCAGCTGCCGCCGAGATTGCAGTAACGTGACCGGAGAAAGGACTGGGCAGCGCCTCTGTAGTCACCGTCTGCGGACTACCCAACTTGATGCGGCCGATTGCCGTGTCGGGGACGCCAAAGACAGCTTTCACGGTCCGAGTGTCAGCCAGGGTAAAGCCTGGCGTGGCCGCGCTGACAAGCGTGCCCACGTCTACATTTCGCTTCAGTACCCAGGAGTCGAATGGGGCGCGCAATTCGCAATAGCTGAGTGCGAGTTGCGCTTCCGCAATGGAAGCTTTGGCGTTGTCGACCGCTGCCTGTGTACTTTGGTCCTGCGCGCGCGAGTCGTCGTAGTCGGGTTGCGTCGCTGCGCCGGCCTTGTAGAGCACCTGCATTCGCCCGAATGACAACTTGGCGCGTTCATGGTCGGCCTGCGCTTTATCCATCTGGGCCTGCGCCTGCGCCAGCTTCTGCTGGTAGTCATCCGGCTGGACGTTGGCCAGCACGGTTCCCTTGGTCACATAGTCGCCCTGGTCGATGTTACGAATGTGACCATCGGCATCACGCACCTGGCGAACGCTGATGAGGTAGCCGTTTGATTTGAACGCCAGGTCCACCTGCTGGTAGGGCTGGATGTTTGCCGAATAGGTATTGCCAATATCGGTCTCCAGCATTTGCACGGTAGCGGTGCGCACGGGCACAACCGTCGGCTGATTGGGCGTCTCTTTGCGGCAACCAGACAGCAGGGCCGCAGCCAGAACGGCGATGAGTACAGCCAAACCAATCGGGCCGGATTTTATCCGTGGCATTCGATGCATGGACTTCACTCCTCCCCGATCGCTTTCTGGAAGTTCGCCTTCGCGGTCCAGAACTTGGCCATCGCTTCGTTGCAGTCTGCGTTGGATCCCTCGACTGCCGACTGCTGCTGCAGCACATCGCGCAAAAGGGCGGTCTGCTGCCCATACTTCTGCGTGACCTCGCGCAGCTTCTCGGTCGAGGCTTCCTTCTTGGCGGTCGCTACACTGACGGCGACCCGCGCCTCGTGCAGTGCCCGATATTGCGTGTCCAGGTTGATTAGTATCTGCGCCTTGGTGTCGTCCAGGCTCAGCTTGCTCTGCTCCACCGCGATGACCTTCTCGTTAACTTCGTCCCTGCGCCGGCCCCAGTCAAATGGCTCCCAGTTGAACTCAAATCCCAGTCCCATCACGTTTTGCGGCACAAAGTTGACCCCGAAGGGCGACAAGTAATGGAAAGATGCACCCAGGTCCGGCAGGTATTGCGACTTCACCAGCCGCCGGGCATTATCGGCCTGCTTTACGGTGATCTCGGCTTCTTTCACCTTGGGATTCTGCGCCAGCGCCAGGGCTTGCGCTTCCGGAAGGTTTTCTTCCGCCGGCGACAATTCCGTTGGATTCACGGCGCTGAACTGCACGTTGATGTCGCGGCCCAGCAGATTGTTCAGAGTTTCCTTGGTCGACGCAAGCTTGTCTTGATCTTGCAGGAGCTTGAACTGCTCGTCTGCGAGTTTGGTCTTTACCTCCAGAAGCTCGGACTTGAGTACGACCTGTTGCTCCAGATACTGAGTGGTGATGCGCTCGAGTTCCTCATATTGCTTGATACTGGCCTCGGTGGCGTCGATGGCGTTCTGGATTTCTACGATGGAGTAGTAAGCCTGCCGCACGTCGTCAACAATGGATAGGCGCTCCTCGCGCACCTTCTGAACGGCTTGCTCCACCGACAACTCTTCCCCGTGAATATGAATGTTGATCTTGTAGAGCGTCAGCAGGGGTTGCGAAGCGGTGCCGAAGACGTAAGCCGTCGGCTGACTGGGGGTGGTGATGTTCGTGTTCGTGGCAGGAATAGGACCGATGCCGGGATAGGTCCCGAACTGGCCTGCCTGCACGGTGAAGTTGATGGGCTGAAGCAACTGCGAGGCGAAGACGTAGGTGTTGAACGAAGGAAGCCGCCTGGTTTTCTCCGCAGCCAGTTTCTCCTTGGAGCTGTCGAGGCCGAGGGAAACGATTTTCAGGTCGCGGTTGTTCGCCAGCGCAATTTGCACGGCCTGGTCCACCGTGAGGACCTCGGCGGGAACCGCCGGCTGTTCTGCCACGGCGGCGAGGCTGGAAAAACCCACCGTCAATAAAAGGGTGCCCCCTATAACCGCTCGTAGGCGATGCATCGCCCTCCCGATGAAACCCATACCGTGCGAATGGTGCCGGTGGGACAGCACGTGCTGCGGATGTTTCTTATTGAAATTGCAACGCAGTATACCGTGCCCTCAGACGTGCGGCAAGACGCATGAGGCGAATCGATTAGCCGGGCTGCCATTCATCCCTCACTTCCTTGCGGGACTCCCCGGATCAAGCCCAAACCGCAAACCGCCGATGAGACCTGTGACGAATCGTGTCCCGCGAACGGTTGCGACGAACTGTCCATATGGCCCAGAAAAGCCAAGCGCGACTTTCTACCCGGCACGGCTCGCCGTAGCGCCATCGTTCGGTGGCATTTGAGCCGTGGCATTTGACGTCTTGCAACGGCCGGAGGGATTTCGTGGTCAACCAAAGCAAGAAACAGGAAATGAGCAGGAGAGACTTCGTCAAAACCATCGGGGTTGGGATTGGAGCAATCCAAACTGCGGGCCTTGGCCTCGGCATGCTACAGCTGACCGGGTGCGGGAGCAGTACAACGCCGCCCCAGCCGGCGCCGCAGATCGTCACCTGGCCCATTGCAAAACAGGTTTACACCACGGCCCAACAGCAAGTCCTGCCCGTCCCAATCGCTCCTGCCACCCGGCAACTCAGCCCGGGAGACGTTGCCCTTTACGCGCAGTACGGTTACAGCGCGTGGAACATCGGAGGGCCTTTGAGTCACACGGTGCGGAAAGACCTTGCACCTGCTTACACGGGTGCGCCGAATGCTGCGCGGCTGCTTTATTACTTCTCCATCTCCGACATTCATATCGCCGACAAAGAATCTCCGGCCCAGCCGATCTACATTGGCTGGAGCGCGCCCTACGGTCCCTCGTCGTCGGGCTTGTCGTCAGCCTATTCGCCGATTCTCCTCTCGACGCCGCAAGTGCTCGACGCCGCCATCCAGACCATCAATGCGATGCATAAGCTATTGCCGTTCGATTTCGGCCTGTCGCTGGGCGATGCCTGCAATAACACGCAGTACAACGAACTGCGCTGGTTCCTCGATGTCATCGATGGCAAGGTCATCACGCCCAGCTCGGGAGCACACGCCGGAGATTCAACCATAGATTACCAGCGGCCTTTTTACGCCGCCGGACTGAGCCGGAACCTTCCCTGGTACCAGGTCATCGGCAATCACGATCAGTTTTGGATGGGCTCCGCGTTTGAGGATGCAAAGACGCGCAGCGCCCACATCGGCAGCACCATCCTCAACATGGAAGCCGTCCCAACTCCGAATCCCAATTCGGTCAATGGTACCGGCGCCTACATGGGCGTGATCGACGGCACGACACCGTACGGAGACCTCATTGGCTACGGGCCGGAAGCGGACTTTGACACTCCGCCTACGGTTGTCCCCGACGCCAGCCGCTACTCGCTGGCAACTCCCGCGTCCACCACCGTGAGCTGGATGAAGGAGTTTTTCGATACCACGTCGAATCCGGTTGGCCACGGCTTCACCCAGGCCAACCTCGACACTGGCTCCGCCTGTTACAGCTTCGTGCCGAAGTCGGACATCCCGATCAAGTTCATCGTGCTGGACGATACGGTGAAGGGACCAGACCAGGCTGACTACGCCGCCGGCGCTCTCGACGACGAGCGATTCCAGTGGCTGGTCAACGAGCTTGGCGCCGGACAGGCCGCGAATCAGTTGATGGTCATCGCGGCGCACGTCCCCATACAGCCGCAAAACACCTTGACCGACACGACGCCGTTTCCTATGTGGCCCGGCCCGGAATATACCGACGACTATGTGCTCAACGCGCTGCATCAGTATCCCAATCTCATCCTCTGGATGGCGGGACATCGGCATGTCAATGTGGTGACGCCGCAACCTGATCCGCATGGCGACCCAACCCTTGCTTTCTGGGAAGTGGAAACCTGTTCACTGCGGGACCATCCGCAACAATTCCGTACTTTCGACATACGCCGCAACAGCGACAATACGGTTTCCATCATCATCACCGACGTGGATCCCGCGGTCAGCCCGGGGTCGCCAGCCTACAAGTCGCGCGGATATGCATTGGGCGCATTTCGTATCTTTGGCGCGACGCCCGCAATCATCGCCGACACCACGTCGGACTCTTACAACGCCGAGCTGGTGGTGCAACTGACGCCGGTAATGCAGTCGGTGATTTCGCAGGCCGGATCGGCGCTACGGTAGGCACGAATTCCCGGAGAAAACCCATGACTGCTAGGCACAGGCTTACGATGGGATGGCTGCTGTTGCTGGTTCTTGCTATGTCACTGCTGACAGGATGCGGCGGCCCGGCCGCTCCTGATCCACCCACGCCGCCGGCTCCCGTTCCGCTAAGCGCCGCCAACCTTAACCTGATCTTCGTAGTAAGTGAGGATTTGGCCTACCACGCTCCCGGAGACATTAATCCGCGCACCGCCAACCTCACCAGTCAGGGATTGCAGCGGTCGCTCCGCATGGCAACCTTCCTCCAGCAAGACGTACTGGGAGGGAAAAGCGTCAGGGCTATCTACGCTGTTGTACCCATGACCCACCTGCAAACCGCAAACCAATATCCTGACATGGCGGGGCTGGAAACGATCGAGCAGTTCGCCATGCTGAATCAGATCACTCTGTCCTACGAGAGCAATACGCCGGTTTCCGCCAGCAGCTATCCCGTCAATGTGTCGTATTCGTCAGCGCCCCTACCGGATGGAGTTGCCCCGCCGTTCATAACTTGCCCAACGATTGGATCTGGACTCACGAACAGTTGCCAGGGTCTCGATTTCAGAGATCTGGAAGGCGCCAACGAAACCCTGATGAGCGATATCGTGAAGGCAAACGAGCCGGGATTCTACGTCTTCTCCGCGCCGTGGGAAACCGTCAGCAACCTGATGGCGAAGATCAACAAGCTCGAAGGGTACAAGTTAACGCTGCCTGAGAGCTATGCCGGCCCTAACTACATCTATGCGATCTCGGCAGCGCCATCGGGCAGCGCCAGCCTGGTCACCTACAACAGCAACGTGAATCCGCCTCATAGTTACCCTGCGTTGCCTCCAGGCGGCATCGTTAGCGCGGCTTGTCTGCCGGCAACTACCAACACAATGTTCCACATCCAGGTAACTGGTGGCCTCGGTCGCGCCGTAGCTCCAGCCGGAATCAACACCAACGAGACGCTGTACTTTATCCGGCACGCCGAGGCGCATCCGACCAGCTGGTGGGAAGACGGCAACTATGTTGGCCCGGGTCAATGGCGCGCGCTGGATCTTCCCAACGCCTTGCGCGGCAAAATCCATCCTAATCTGGTGTACTCCATTGATCCTGCGCAGGACCTCACCGGGACCCCAAGCGTAGTAGGCGATTTGTACTCCTATGTCAGGACCAACACGACCGTGCTGCCCTACGCCATTGCCAACAATTTGCCCTACAACTTGGCCGCAAGCTTCGAAATGATGGCGCAGAACCCGCCCCAACTGGCTACGCAGGCCAGCGACTTTTTCTTTACCGGCGGAACGTTCTCGAATCAGGCCCTGCTGGTGGGATGGGAGCACGATCATATTCCACCAACCGTCAACGCGTTGCTCGCCAGCTATCACGGCAATGTCCCACCGGTGCCCAAGTGGCCTGAGAATGACTACGACACTGTCTGGACGATAAAGCTGGACGCCAACGGCAACCTGTCCATCGACAACGCGACCTGCGAAGGCATTAGCTCCAAGGCGCTGCCGAAAGACCCGCCTCAATTCTGACCATCGGTCCAGGCACTCGCTTTGACTATGCATTCGCCGGTCCGCGCGAACCCGTTACTCAGGGTCACGGCGGCACAGATTGGAAGCTCGGGATCTAGACCCAGGAGCAAGAAACGAGTAGCGAAAGGCGAAGACCGTCGTCATGCCGTACTATATAGCCCCGTGCGCGAAAAGGTGCTGCGATACATCCGCGACCAGTCCCTGATGCGGGCGGGAGACCGCGTAGCCGCGGCCGTCTCCGGCGGTGCGGATTCGATTGCCCTCCTGCGCGTGCTGCTAGAACTTCGTGCCGAGCTTGGCATCGTGCTGGCAATGGCGCACTTCAATCATGGCCTGCGCGGCGAGCAGTCGGACGCAGACGAAGCCTTCGTCGCAGAGCTGGCGAGAGAGCATGGTCTGGACTTCTTTGCCGGGCAGGACAACGTCTCCAACTACGCCATCTCGTCCAAACGAGGCCTCGAGGCGGCGGGACGCGAGCTGCGCTATCGCTGGTTCGCGCAGCTTGCCGACCAGCAACGCTTGGATTCGGTCGCCACCGCTCACACCTTGGACGATCAGGCCGAAACCGTTTTGCTGAAATTCTTACGCGGCGCTGGCACGAAGGGTCTGGCGGGGATTTATCCGGTAATCGGCATGGGCGATGATAAGAAAGTACGCATTGTCCGTCCGCTGCTGGGCATTTCGCGTGAGGAAGTCGAAAGCTACCTTGAGTCTATTGCTCAGAGTTGGCGCGAGGACGAAAGCAATCTCGACCATCGCTTCCTGCGCAATCGCCTGCGCCACGAATTGTTGCCGCTGCTGACACGCGACTACAACCCGAAGATCCGGCGCTTGTTAAACGATGTGGCAGAAACATCGCGCGCCGAAGAGGACTTCTGGAAAGTGTTGGTTGAGCGCGAGGCGGTGTCCCGGACGAACCCGAAGCAGTTCAACCTGGAGGATCTCGCCCAAATGCCCCTGGCCCTGCAGCGGCGCGTGCTCAAGCGCTGGGCCGAAAGTAACGGCGTGGCCCTGGACTTCGCACACATCGAAAAAATGCGGCGCTGCGCCGCGGGTGAACTGGCCAGGGCAGAGCTACCCGGCGGCCGAATCGTGGTGCGCCGAGAAGCAATGTTGCAGTGGCGCGCGGTTGTGCGAGAAACTGCGTGGGCGTACTGCTACACGCTGCCGGTTCCCGGCGAAATTCAAATCGCTGAGCTGCGACTGACGTTGCGAGCAGAGATTGTGCCCGAGAAATTCGCCCGCGAACTACTACAGGAAGAACTCCTCAGCCCTGACCTGGGTGGCACGGAATTGGTCGTTCGCAACTGGCGCCCAGGAGACCGCTACTGGCCCGCGCACAACCGTTCAGAAGAGAAGCTAAAGCGCTTGTTCGCGGAGAAGCACATTGCGGCAGAGCAGCGTCCGCACTGGCCGGTAGCCGTCTACGAAGACGAAATCGTATGGGTCCGAGGCTTTCCGGTTGCACAAGCACGTCAATGGAAAGGCAAGGGCGACGCGCTAAGGATTGGAAGCATCCCTTCTGGATCGTAACGGCGCTGGCCGGCGGCCTGTATACGCTGCATTATCAATCCTTGCCGCAGGATGGAAATCATATGCACGTGGCTCCAGCAGATCGGTGAGAATGCGATTGATCTGCACCGAATCCTGACTTCCTCCTCTAAAGCTTTCAACCTGCCGAAAAAATGTTTCATAGCACCTGTGGTGTTCCTGTGCTGTTGTAGCAAAGCGCATCAATGCCGATGCGAATTGCAACATAGCCTTTCGACGACTGAGCACACGACGTAAGTCGCTGATTCAGAAAGCTACAACTGGACAATAACCGGGATGCAATCGCGTCGCGCGCGGACCGCCGTTAAAGAATGCAACAAGAATCGCTGTTGCAGAATGCACCTTCAAGCTCGATGAGTTTCACAACAAAGCCGGGCAACTCCTATCACTTCTGTAAGTTGCAGACGCAAACCACAACGGATTTCGCCGACCACTGCTTTGGTGCGACGAATGCCTTATGGAAAGTGTCAGCGCAGGAAACAGAAAGCGCGACAAAGTTACTAAACAGGAGGCCCGCCATGACAGTCCTACTCGTTCTTATGATGTTCGCCATCTTTCTGACCATCGACTTCTTCTACGCGAAAGCCAAACATCCCGCTTTGCAAGTCGCCCCTGCGATCAGCAAAGACATGGCAACTGCGCCACGGCTGAAACCCAGCCTGGTCGGCGGTTTCTCCGTACCTGACAACTTGCGCTATCACCCCGGACATACCTGGGCGCTGAGCGAGAGTCCGAACCTGGTGCGAATCGGCATCGACGACTTTGCCTCGAAGCTGGTTGGGAAAGTGGAGCATGTCACGCTGCCGCAACGCGGCCAATGGATTCGCCAAGGGCAAAAGGTGTGGAGCGTCATGCGCAATGGCGTGAAGGTCGACATGGTCTCCCCGATTGAGGGCAGCGTGTCCGACATCAACGAAGCCGTGGTCAACGATCCATCTCTGGCCACCAAAGACCCATACGGCGACGGCTGGATGATAACCGTTCAGTCCCCCGATTCGAAGACCAACTTCCGCAACCTGCTGGGCGGCGCGCTGGCCCGTTGGTGGACCGAGGAATCATCGATGCGGCTGCAACGAGTGATGCCGAGCGCCCTCGGGGCCCTGGCGCAGGACGGCGGCGTTGCCATCGACGATCTGGCCAGCACCATGCCCGAGGAGCAGTGGACCAAGGTCACTCGCGAGTTCTTCCTCACCTAGATCGAATCTAGATCAACCGCCCCGGAGATGCCTCCTGCTCCGGGGCGTTTCTTTTGCCGCGTAACCGCAGGCCGCGTCGCTTCAACAATACGCCAGCGAAGCGCGCGAACTTTGTCGCCAGGATTCGTCGACACGGGCGCCACCTAACTGCCCCTCTATGGCATCGCGAAGCTGCTCAGCTTGCGCCTTGCATCCGCTCCCGGCGGTGCCGAACTCGCGTTCTCATTTGGGGTGTTATCGTCTATCTCGGTGCAATGACGAAGCTGGAACAACTCACCGCCGATCTGCGAGTCACAGTTCGCCGCCCCGGGCCACCGGCACCCGGCGGCCGCTGCGTTGTTTACTGGATGCAGCGTGCACAACGCGCGTTCGACAATCCCGCACTGGATGTCGCAGTCGAGGCAGCCAATGCTCTTCATCAGCCGATCGTGATCTTTTTTGCTCCCGTGCCGTTCTATCCGCACGCCAACCTGCGGCACTATGCGTTTCTGGCGCAGGCGATCCCCGATACAGCGGAGCGTGCCCGTAAGCGAGGCATCGGCTACGTACTGCGGCGCTATCCAGAGCATTCGCTGCTGAAGTTCTGTGAAGAGGTGAAGGCTTCGCTCGTCGTCGGCGACGAGAACCCCATGCGCGAGCCCAGCCACTGGCGAGAGCTGGCGGCGAAGAACCTGAAGCTACCGCTGTGGACAGTCGACGCCGATGTCATTGTCCCTTCGAAACTCCTGGCGAAGGAGCAATACGCGGCGAGGACGATTCGCCCGCGGCTGCAACAGCGGCTGGAACAGTTCATCACCCAACCATCGAATGCCAAGGCGAAGGTCGAGTGGAAAAAACCGCGTGGCCTTGAGGTTCTGCCCGACGATGGTTCCGTTGACTTGACGGAAGGGTGGAAGAATCTCGATAGATCGGTACAGCCAGTCGACTCCTTGCGGGGCGGGACCACCGAAGCTCTCAAGCTATTGCGAGACTTCATCCGTCATAAGCTTGCACACTATCCCGAGCGTCATGGTAAGCCGGAAATGGACGGAACCAGCAGGCTCTCACCCTACCTTCACTTTGGACATATTGGTCCGCTTACGGTCGCTCTGGCAGTCGAAAATAGTTATACACCGCGCGTAGTCAAAGATGACTTTCTGGATCAACTAATAACCTGGCGCGAGCTATCGATTAACTTCGTTCACTATAATCGGTTATACGACTCTATCGAGAGCGCACCGGATTGGGCGCATCGAACGCTCGCCAAGCACGCCCATGACAAGCGGCCGGTTGTGTACTCGCGCCAGCAACTGGAACGCGCAGAGACGCACGACAGCTTGTGGAATGCCGCCCAGCGACAAATACTGCATGCCGGGTGGATGCATAACTACATGCGAATGTATTGGGCGAAGAAGATACTGGAGTGGAGCCCATCGCCAGCCTTAGCCTACCAGACGGCAGTCTATCTCAATGACAAGTATTTCCTGGATGGCCGCGATCCCAACGGTTATGCGGGAATTGCATGGTCGATCGCCGGCAAGTTCGACCGCCCATGGTTTGACCGGCCTATCTTCGGGGCTGTTCGCTACATGTCAGGTCAGGCAGCAGCAAAGAAGTTCGACGCTGAGAAATACATCGCGCAGATGGCAGAACTGGCGGCGGGATAGAGTTAACCGGTCCCCGACAGCCCTCCGATTGAAGGGTCAAGTATAGGTAAGTCTGCCAGCAAGACTACGCGCTGGTTATGTCACAGACCTTGGCAACCTGTGTCTAGCGGCAGGACTGCACCTCCGCCCAGCGAGGACAGTAAGCATAAATACGTTGTCAAATGGTGCTCGCACAACAAATCCGTTTTCACCTTCAACATCGGGTTCAGGTCGAAGATTCCCAGAACATGCTCATACTGAGGCGGCAATGGGAGCTTGGGAACGAGGTCAAACCGGTTGGCAACGCGGCAGGTATTAGGCACGACTTGATTGTAGGTGTCAGCAAACGAGGGGTCGCCGGTGCGAGGGCTGGCATACGTATACACGGTAGGATGAGGCAAGCTCGTGTTGGCTCCCACGTCCAAAGCCAGCAAGGTGGCGAGTGCACCGCCCAGGCTGTGTCCGCAGATCGTCAATGAGGTGACCGGTTTGGGATACTTCAACGTGGGCAGCGTATCCACCAGGCGCGCCGCCGCCGAATTCGCAGCCACGCGCAGCGATTCATAAACCGCAGTGAAGCCGTCCTCAGTTAGACCGGCCCCAGCCAGAAAAGGACATTTGACGGCCAGAAAGCGCGCATCCTGAACCCATTCTAAAATACCTTCGGTTCCACGGACTGGTATCACAACGTTCCCTGCCGCATCTTGGGCCACGAATCCAAACGAGACAATCTGATTTCCTCGCCCAGGATTTTTGTCGGTCGCCAGATCGTTGCCATAAAACGTCGTCACTGCGGTGTAGTCGACGTTAACCGGGCCGTACGTCACGTTAATAAGTGTGCCGGGGGTGTAGACGGTCTGGCCTGGGCCTACCCCTTCGGCCAGCTTCACCAGCATCGCGTACTGAATCAGTGTGTTGACGTCTGTTTTAATTAGTGGGGCAGGGGCATCGGCAGCTCCACCCAAAATGGGGGTGCTAGACATGCAATCCTCCTTGCTGAATAGTTTTGTGGGAGCGGGAAGCAGGATAATAGCAGGAAAGCGGTCGTGGGCGGAGGAATTGTTCTAATTGGGCGAAACCTTGTGGCCGGATTGAAGCGCGACCTCGGTTCTCTCCCCAGTGACTTTCATCACAAATGGGCAAGAGCCTACCCCGCCGTTTTAGCGGCTTCGGCAGTCCTCCGGTGCTAGAATTTTAGTGTTATGCCGTTCCCAACCGATCGTCCCCGCCGCCTGCGTCGCTCGGAAGCGATGCGCTCATTCGTTCGCGAAACCCGCCTCAGCCCGGAAGGCTTCGTCTATCCGCTGTTCATCTGTCCCGGCGAAGGCATTCGCAAGGAAGTGCGCTCCATGCCCGGGGTCTACAACTTGTCGATCGACGAGGCGGTGAAGGAGTGCGCCGAAGTGAAGTCGCTGGGCATTCCCAGCGTCATTCTGTTCGGGCTGCCGGAGGCGAAGGACGAAGTTGCCACTGGCGCCTGGGCGGAGGATGGCATCGTGCAGAAGGCGGCGCGCGCCATCAAGCGTGAAGTGCCCGGCCTGCTGCTGATGGGCGACGTCTGCCTCTGCGAATACATGTCACACGGACATTGCGGCCTGGTCGATACTTCCGATCCCACAGCGAAAGCGCGGGGCGAGGCCATGGAGTTTGTCCGCGAGCTGGAGTCCAAAGGCAAGGTCGTGATTTCTCCGGGCGCACAGTCGCTGGGCGCGGCCATAGCGGCTGCCACAGGCGTGGTCGTGCCGCCCGCCGAGGAGTACGAGATACTAAACGATCCCACTCTTGAGTTGCTGGCGCGGACTGCAGTTTCGCAGGCGAAGGCAGGCATGGACATCATTGCGCCGTCGGACATGATGGATGGCCGCGTGAACGCCATCCGCACGGCGCTGGATGAAAACGGTTTCCAAAACATTCCTATTCTTTCTTATGCCGCAAAGTTTGCCAGTGGATTCTACGGCCCCTTCCGCGAGGCCGCCGACTCGGCGCCGCACTTCGGCGATCGCCGCTCCTACCAGATGGACCCCGCCAACCTGCGCGAAGCCATGCGCGAGATCGAGCTTGACCTGGACGAAGGCGCAGACATGATCATGGTGAAACCGGCCATGCCTTACCTCGACGTGCTGCACGAAGCGCGCCTGCGCTTCGATGTGCCGCTGTCTGCGTATCAGGTGAGCGGCGAGTACGCCATGATCAAGGCCGCCGCGCTCAATGGTTGGATCGATTACGAACGCGTGATGCTGGAATCGCTGTTGTGTATCCAGCGCGCGGGAGCGTCGATTACACTGACCTACTTCGCCAAGGAAGCGGCAAGATTGCTGGCGTAATGCGGGGTTGAATTCTCCCGGCTCACCCCTGTGCGATCCGTTCGCTCACCAGGCGCGCCGCCTTTACTGCGCTGACCACCTTGCCGGAGAAGATGTGGATCTCGCCCGGCGCCGTCTCCTGCACATACAACGTCCTGCGATCCTGCTGGGGGTTGTTCTCCACCACACGAATCGTGAATCGCGATCCCAGGTAAACCGCCTCCGTTGACGCGGGCACCGCCAGGGCTCCGTCCTGACGCATCGCTTCGAATCTGGTCCACGAGATTGGCTCAAACCCTGGTCCATTCAGCAGGGGACGAAACTGCTCCGGGATCGGTTCATTGGGGTCGGTCGTGGTCCAGTGGTTGCTGTGTTTGGCGGAGCCCCACATTGAACGCTCCGAACTACCGTAGGGATCAAAGGCCGTGAAAGGTCCATCCACCACCACCAGCGAGACGCCTTGCAACTGCGCTGGCAACTGAATCAGGATTTTTTCCGCGACCTGATACTTCACCGCCTTGATCAGGCCGCGCGAAGGGCCGAGCCCGTAGGTTGCCCATACCACGAAGTCATAGTCAGGTCGCATTGACGGAACGAATTCTTGCTTATGAAAACTAACGCCGAGCGACTCAATCTGTTTCGTCAGAACGTCGCGCAGGGCCTCCGGATCGTAGATCTGCTCTTCAACTTCGTAGCACTTGTCGATGAAATCGAAGTTCATCCACTCCGGCCGGCAGGGCTGTAAGGGGATGTTGTGCTCCGCCATTACCTGCTCGAACAGCTCCGGTCGGGTCTGCGAGCCCTCGTGCGGTATCGCGTAATAGTGGCGGCTATTGCGAACGATGGCCGGCGCGAAGGTCTGTAGAAATTCAGCCCGCGCCCCCATGGTTTCTTGGATGGTCTCGGGACTGCGCGGATAGTGGTATCCGGAATGAATGCGAAATTGATTGATCCCCGAGGCGGCGTTCAGAATGCCGAGTGGATCGAAGAGGTGAACATCGTGGCCCTTCTCGGCCAGGCGGATGGCGGTAGTGCCGCCATAGATTCCGGCACCGGCAATCGCGATTTTGGCTTTGTGCGTCATTGTTTAGCTTTCGAGCTTCGAGCCTCGGGCTACAAGCCTCAGTTTCTAACCTTAGTCGGCGGACACATCTAACATGCCCGTTCGCAAGGCGCCGCCCTCATCTTGCCTGTCAACTTAAACGTCTCGGCTCCAAGCTCGCGGCTCGCGGCTTACTTCCCGTGAGGCGTATTCGCAGGATTCACCGGTACCAAAATTCCATCGCGAATGTAATAGTCGTAGCCTCGCCAGCGGATGACGCTCCGGCCGAAGCTCGCGACCCAGATCATGAACGCCACTGCGTCCCACAAAGGGATCAGCAGCATCTTCGGCCACAGTCCCTTCTGCCGCATCCCGTGTATTCCGATCATCCAGGTGAGGATGACGCGCAGCACGATATAACTGCCCAGGTATCCGATCACGATTGGAAGGGTGGGATGGATGGCCACCGCGATTAACGCCCAGATCAGGCCCCAGGTGAAGATGAGGCCCTGATGCCCACGGCGGCGCATCAGGCGCATCACCGTCATCCAGCGAACGCGCTTGTAGAACAAATCCTTCAGGGACTGGAAGTCAGCGACGGTTTTCACGATGTACGGCAGCAGCTTGACCTCATAGCCCTGTGCAGCCACCAGTCGGCCCACATTGAGGTCGTCCGCCGGGCGGTTCTCGATGACCTCATATCCGCCGAATCCGGCGATGTGCTGGCGGGTGGTCACAATCGACTGTCCGAACATGAACTTAATGCCGTCCAGTTGCCAGGCCACCAGGATTCCGGCGAAGAAGTCGGAGATCATCCCCACCGATTGCAGCTCCTGCACAAAGGATGTCTCTTCGGTGGAAACGTAGAGGGTAGTCGCGCCGCCGACCTTGGGATCGCGGAAGGGATGCGCGACGGCGCGCAGATAGTCGGGGCCAACGCGAATGTCCCCGTCGGTAATGACCAGCAGCTCGTATTGCGCCTCGCTGACCAGACGAACGAGCCGCGCCACTTTGTCGTTGATGGCATTGCGGCCAGAACCGAACAGCAGCCGGATCTTGCGCTCGGGAAAGTCGGCAATCAATTTTTCCAGCACCGGCAGCGCGGGATCTTCAGGATCGACGCAGAATACGATCTCGTACTCCGGATAATCTTGCCGGCAGAAGCTGGCGTAGTTCTCGTAGGCGTCCTCGTCGAGTCCGCGGATCGGCTTCAGGCAGCTGATGGGCGGCGTGAAGTCGGGGTTGGGGGGATTCTCGCGCCGGGCCACGCGAAAGTAGCGCGCCGAGCAATAGATCGCCAGCAGGTAGTACACGCCGGGAATGGCGGCCACCATCAGGACTATGTAGCCTGCGATCCGCAATGCTTTTTCTCTCGGGGTTTTGGATTAAGCCGCTTCACTGCATGAACCAGAGTGGCCGGAAGAACTGCGGAACTTTCCAGGGCCGCAACTCGATTGGAAAACGAAAGTGTAATCTAACACACGGGCAGAGCTCGGTCGAGGACATGGGCGCCAACGGCGGCCCGCATCCGATGTCTCAGCCGCTGTGGCCGGAGCAACCTTTGACTGTGCGTATTTGCGTAACTGGCGGTACAGGCTTTCTGGGCGGATATCTGGTTCGCGACCTGCTCACAAAGGGTGCGACGGTGCGGGTGCTCGCCCGTCCATCGCCGCGCGCTGACGCATTGCAGGCCACCGGCGTCGAGATCGTGCGCGGCGATCTCGGCGATCCCGCGTCGATCTCCCAGGCCGTCAGAGGAGCCGACATCGTCTATCATCTGGCCGCCAAGGTTGGCGCTGCGGCTCTCAAGGACTACTTCGAGACTAACGTCGCAGGAACTGAGCGGCTCCTGGCCGCCTGCGAACAGCAACGCGTTGGACAGTTCGTCTACGCCAGCTCGCTGGCGGTTTACGGTCCGGTGGAAGACGGCATGCGTATCGACGACGACACGCCCTTCGACGACAAGCCTGAGCTGCGCGATCCCTATTCTCAATCGAAGATTGCCGCGGACCGCCTGGTGAGTTCCTTTGCCCAGCGAACCGGCCTGCCCACGGTGATCCTGCGCGAGGGAATTATCTTCGGCCCCGGCCGGCCGCTACCAAGCGGCATCTTTGCATTCCGCCTGGGTAAGATGGATGTCGTCTTCGGGAATCCGCAGAATCGCTTCCCGCTGAATTATGTCGGGAACCTGATCGATGCCATGCAACTTGCGGCGGCCTCAGGCACAGGGCTGCGGCAATTTAACGTTCTGGACGACGACGAATTGACGCTCGCGCAGTATCACCAACTGAAGCGCGTAGTCGACCATTCCAGGACGCGATTCTTGTCCCCGTGGCCGCTATACTTCGCATCGCCGATCCTGGAGGCGCTGCGGCCAATCGTTCCCATGGGCGATCTTCGCCTCTCCACACATCAGCTGCGACGCGCGCTGCAGAATCGCTGGTATGACACACGCCGCATTCGCGAACAAACCGGATGGGCGCCGCGCGTGGGACTGCGCGAGGCGGTACAGAGAACGATAAATGTGGAGAAGAAATAGCAACGGCACAGCCGAAGCTGCGCCGTTTCCGAATCAATTGCACCACAGTTTCTTATGGCTTTGATGGATTCCCGCCAGCAGCATTCTGTTTGGCGAGCCTGACGCGGGCGGTTTCCAGTTCCTTTTGCACGCGGGCGACACTGTCCGCGTCAACCTCGGCGGGAATGGTCTTGTTCCACTCCTCCAGCGAGCGCTGCCAGTATGTCGCTGCCAGCTTCAGGCGCCCGGTCTTCTGATAAAGGTCGGCAAGATGCTCGTGGATGGTGGGATCGTCAGTCGTCCGTTCCGAGGCGCGGCGCAGATTCTCCTCCGCCATCTCGTAATTGCCCATCTTGTAGTAAGCCCAGCCGAGGGAATCGAGATAGGCGCCGTTCTGCGGCTCCAGGGCCACGGCCCGGCGAATGTAACCCAGCGCCTCATCCAGGCGCGTACCACGGTCGGCGAGCATGTAGCCAAGATAGTTCAAGGCCATCGCATTCTTGGGATCGTCGGCTATTACCTTGCGGAAGGACTCTTCGGCCTTGTCATACTTCTTCTGACGCTCGTAAATGGAGCCGGCCACGAAGATCGCGTAGTCCTTGTCTTCTTGCTTAGTCGCGATCTCAATCGCCTTGTTGATGTTTTCTTCCGCGTTATTCCAATCCTGGACGCGGCTGTACATCTGCGCCAGGGCAACGTAGACCTTCTCATCGTCAGCAGGATTGCCCTTGAGCAGAGACTTCACGCGCTCGATAGCGGGGCCGGTGCTACCCATGTCGGCCAGTTGCGAGGCCGCTACCATCTGCAAATCGCGATCGCCGGGAAACTTCTTGGCCGCCTCCTCGGCGACATTGGTGGCCATCTGCCATTGCTTGTTATCGCGATAGGTTTCGATAATCTCCTGGTAGCCGCGGACCGCGTTCTCGTCACCGAGATCGAGCATTTTGCGGAAGGTGTCGACCGCGAGCTGGGTCTTGTTGGTTTCGCGATAGATGGTGCCCAGCCGCTCCAGGAACAGAGCGCGATTGTTCTTGTCCGACATGGTGGAGTCGGCGTCATCGTGCTGGGATTTCTGGAGCAGCTGATTCAGGATCTGGATGGCGTCATCGTACTTGCCTTGGGCTTCGTCGACGATGGCGATGTTGTACTGCACTTCGAGCGAATCGGGAACCACCGAACTGGCCTTCTTCAACGCGTCCATGGCCTGGTCGAACTGACCATCGCGGCGATCAATCTCGGCAATCAGCATGTAGGTTTGCGCGTCAGAAGGGTCGGCATCGACGATGGCCTTGTACTGCTCCAGGGCAGCCTCGGTCTGGCCATCATTCATCAGGTTTTGGGCCAGGCCGCGGACAGCATCGAGATTATCGCGGTCCATCTGCGTGGACTTACGATAAGCCTCCACCGCCTGCTTGTATTCCTTTTGCTGCTCATAGGTGTAGCCGAGCGCAGAGTACAGCTTCGCAGTGCGTGCGGTTTCAGGAATTGCGTTGAGCACCTGCAAGGCACGATTGGAGTCGCCTTCCTCGTTGTAGAGGTAAGCCAGCGTGCTCACGGCTTCTTCGGAATCGGGCTGGATCTCCACCGAGGCTTTGAATTCATTCTCGGCCTTCAGGAGCTCATTGTTCTGGCGATACAATCGCCCCAGAAGCAGATGGTCTTCAACGCTCTTGGGATCGAGCTTGACGATCTGTTCATACTGCTCAATGGCAAGTTTCAGGATTTCCTGCGACTGGGTCCCCGCCTGCATGTCGCCCAGCGATCGCAGATAGATGCTGCCCAGCAGGCGTCGCGCCTCCAGATTGTTGCCGTCACGCTTCAGGATGTCCTGGGCCTCAAGAACGGCATCGCGAATGCGGCCCATCTTGGCGTAGAGTTCAGCCAGTCCGGCGTTCAGGTAATCGGAACTTGGGTCGTTCTCGATGGCCAGCCGGTACTCTTCGATGGCCTTGTTGGCGTAGTCGGAGCGGCCATACATCGAGACCATCTCTTCGTACGTGTGCGCCATCATGAAGTGGTAGTAAGCGGCGGCCCTGTCAGGCGTCTTCGCCGGAGCCGCTGTCGACGGCTGGGTCGCAGCCGTGGAATGTGCGCCGGCGGAAGAATCCTGTTCTCCACTCCCTGCACTCGAGGGCGTCACCGGTTGAGCAGCAGAATTAGAACCAGCGGGTGAATTTTGGGCGACGCCGGCTATAGAACCAGCAAACAACAGCCCCAGAACAGAGACACGGATACGTTTTAGGATCATTCAGGACCAGCCACTCAACAGCGATTGGATGCCGCGCCTCACACTGGAGTCTACATATATTCTAGCCGTTATTCCCCGCTTGCGGGAGAACGATTCGTAGACAACCTGCTGGATGAGGTCAACACCGCGGAAATTGTGGCGAATACCTTATTTGGACGTAGCGGAGGACGAAAGGTCAAAGCGTGTCAAAAAGCTGGCGCCAGCACCCGCACCGTCCCGCAGCATAAGGCTGGCGTGCGATCCTGCGCGCTGAGGTCAGAACAGCCTGCGGCGCAGCATGCCAACCAGGCCGAGGATGCCCGAGCCGAACAGCATGATGCTGCTGGGTTCCGGAACCGTGCCGGTCGTGGTGGTGCTAGTGCTGGTCGTCGTGCTGCCTTCGCTGCCCAGAACTGTGAACGATTCCGAAGGAATCGTGCCCACTGCACTCTCAGACGCCGAAGATGGGCCAGAGTTCTCATCCCAGTAAACCGGTTCGCCGTCGGCCGTTTGAGCGTTCTGGAGGTTCAGCCAGTAGGTGCCGCTGTTAAGAGTGGGGCCATTGAAGCTGGCGCTTTCGTTGCAGACGGGGTCTCCAAACTGGTTGGAGACGCAGCCGCCCTGGCTGACGTTCAGCGTCTGATCGAAGTAGCTGGTGCCCCCGTTTTCGCCCGAGGTAATTGACAATTCCACCGAGTTGAGGGTGCTCGGATTTTCAAACCATACGGCGAAGTCGAGGCCAGTGATCGTGGTGTTGTTACTACCAACGTTGAAGGTATCACTAACAACGAAACCAAAGTTGATGGTCCACGCGTCAACGTTGCCGTTGGTTGGACCATTGCTGTAGACAGTTTGGGCCAAAACCGGAACAGCCACCAATGTCATGCATAGTACGAGCAGTGACAGAGAAACAATACGCAGTTTCATGGTGAGCCATCCTTTCAGCTCAGCGAACCTTGTCAGGCATTTGACACTCAAACAAGACCCAAAGTCAATGCTGTCTTTGGCACTGATCCGACGATTTATTGCCAGGTTGCGAAGATTGGACGGGAGCATCCGCACCGGTTCGGCTCCCGGCTGTAACAATTACCCTCCGACCCTACTTCCTTACCCATCGGTACAACTGTTTCCAAGCATGTCTCATTGAAAGCAAACGGGTTAACGACAAACTTCCAGAAGTGGAGTTTGGCAACTGACCTGTAATAACAAACTGCGTGGCCGTGCGCGAGGGCTTATCAGGCTGCGGGGGAAAGTCCGAAAAGCAGACGAGCCGGCCATTCTTACAGGAGTTTGCACATCATGAAGATCTCGATGCTATTCACGTTGCCTTTGGCTTCAGCGTTGGTGCTACCAGCAGTCGCGCAACAGACGACGTCCGATGACAGTCAGCAGCAGCCGGCGGCAACGAGCACCGTGCAGTCAAGCCATAACAGTTTGCAATCCGCCCAGACCGCGCCGGATGCCAACTCAGACCAGAGCATGTCCGCGCGCCAACCGCTTCAGCCCGAGGTGCGAGAGGGATTCTGGGGCAAGATGAATCCATTCGCGCGCAAGAAGTACGTGCAGCGCCAGCTCACGCCAATTCGCGATCGGGTGAACGAGCTCGACGACCTCACCGCCGCGAACGCGCGCCAGATCAAGGATGTCGACGCGCGAGCGCAGGAAGGCATTCGTCAGGCTGACGCCAAGGCCACGCTGGCCGATCAGCACGCAGTCGACGCTGGAAACCGCGCCCAGCAAGCCAATGACACCGCAACTCTGGCGAGCAACCGCCTGAACACGGTGGAGCAAGTCGTAGGCAACATTGATCAGTACAAGCCCGCGACCCAGACCGAAATCCGTTTCCGCTCCGGACAGACAGTCCTAAGCAGCAAAGACCGGCAGGCGCTGGACGACATGACTGCCGACCTGAAGGATCAGAAGGGCTACATCATTGAGGTGCAGGGCTTCTCGACGGGCGCTGGACAGCATGGTATTCAGAACTCGCAGACCATGGCGAATGCCGTAGTGCGATACCTGGTGGAGAAGAATGGGGTCCCGGTATACCGCGTTTACGTGATGGGCATGGGCAATGCGAAGCTGCCGCCCGCGGACGGGAGCACCGCGCGCGCGCACGGTGATCGCGTAGAGATCAGCCTGATGAAGAACGATGTCGATCAGCTGGCTTCGAACGCACCGCCGAGCGGAGAAATGTCCGCCGACATAGGCGAAGAGAACAGTTACCCGGCCCCATCGTCGCAGCACCAATCTACTCCGATGCCGCAGCCCGTTGCCGCCAGCAACACTCCGCTCAAGTAGAGTCAGATCGTTTCTAATGTTGGCCCAACCCCTCGCAGGCGCGAGGGGCTTCACTTCATCTCACGAAATATTCTGGCGTGCTCGGTAACAATGCGCTGTTTTGCCGCCAGGTCGGGCGTGAGCGACCACACCCCAACCTCGTGCGTTCCACCCAGCACAATGCCATCGCTGCGCGGAAACATATAGAGGTCGTCAGGAAGGGTGCAGTAGTCGACCTCCGGCTGCGGCAGCAGTATGGTCAATTGGCCTTTCACGGGCGTGAGTTCCTCGTCACCAAACAATGCCTTCGCGCCCAGCCCGGTGCAGTTTACGATGACGCGCTCCCGCAAAGTTTGCACCTCAGCAAGGTTGCGAAACTCCCTCACCACGATCTGTCCGCCGGCAAGGCGGAAGTCGTCCATCATCGCTGGAAGATAGCGGTTAGGCTCAATCAGCATAGTGTCGAACTGGAGCACGCAGGGAAAGGGAAACGGATTTTCCGATGGCTCGAGGTACCGCATTTCCGGCATCAGATCGCGGATAGGACTGTCAGGGCCGTGCATGCTTCCATTAGGAGCAGGCTTCTGTCCCAAGACGTAGTTGGGCAGCCAGCGAATGCCGTAACGCGCGCCCACCATGATCTGATAACGCCGGTTGGCAATGTGCGCCGCCTCCACGAACCGGGGCATAAAGTCGGGCGAAATATGTCCACGCTGAAACACGTAGACCGGGAACCATTGTGCTCCCGCAATGTTCGATGTGGTGTTAGGAGGCAGGTCCTTGGCGTAAAGGGTGACGCTGCAACCGCGCTCCTGAAGGAGGCGGGCCGTCGCCAATCCGACCGCACCGCAACCCAGCACCGCAATGCTCTTCTCGCCGGTAGCGTCCACCTCGCGACATGCGAGCTCGCCCGTTCCCCACGACAGGGTGACACCTCCACCGCCGTGGCCATAGTTATGGACAACCAGCTTGTCATCCAGCTTCTGCGCGCTGACCACGAACCCCGATGGCCGGAACGGGCGCAACCCGACGACGGTGCGGATCTCGCGGTCCGGCTGGACATTCACCTTGGGCAACTTCAGCAGCGGAAGCGGGGCCGGCGCTGGCAGTGTGGCGGCTTGCGTGACATGCTTTGCGGCACAGCTCTCCAGCGCGGCCGTACCAGCCAGAATGCCGAGCGCCTTAAGTGCCGAACGACGATTCATGCGTCGCAGAGTATAGCTCGCTGAACAGCCGGTGCGGTCACGACCGCGGCGGGCAGTATCCGGTTAGATAAGGGACGCGAGGCGGCGGAAGCTTCTGCGCAGAGGCGCAGCTACGCTCCGGGCGGAGGCGGGGTGGTGTCGGTGCTGCCCGTTGGTCCCGGCGGAGGCTCTGCTGACGGCTGCTCGCGCTGCGGCGGCAGCGGATAGTATCCGTGCTTGGCGGAGATTTCCAGGCCAGGCTTCTTCACGCGAACTTCAATGTCGCGATAGTTGCTGGACGGTTTGAGCGCCGTGTTATAGCCCAGGGTGTACTGATTGCGGGCTTCCAGGGTAATCCGCTGATAGGCGCTCTCGATGGAGTCCTTGGAAAACTCGTTCAGCACATCGCCGCCGGTGGCATTAACGTAGCGCGGCAAAATGTTGCTGTAGCCGAATCCGGGAATGTGGACCTTGGAGATCTGCTTGTTAAGCATCTCTGCCGTGTCCACGCCGATGGCATACACTGCAATGCCGTCGGTCAGCAACACTTTCAACACTTGGGCATAACTGGCTCGGCTGCCAAATTCCTGACCGTCGCTAATGACGAAGATGATCTTGCGCGTGGTAGGCGAGCGATGAGCGAGATCCTGCGCGGCTATCAGAATCGCGTCGTTCAGGACATGAGATTCCGGGGTGGGAGTAATTACCTGCCCCGCGCCCGGCATGGGTTTGCTGTTGGTCTGGGGTCCCGATCCAAAAGGGCCGCCCACAACCGACGCACCAGCGGTGTTTCCACTCTCATCCTTAATGCGCTGGAGCGCCATCTCCATGCGCGTGGAGTTGCCGAAATCCTGACGTTTGCTCACCGTATTGCCGTAGGTGAAAACGGCGACCTCATCGAAGGGGCCGAATGCGCCGCCGAGAGCGGAGAAGGTCTGGTTCACTTTACGAAGCACCGGGTCCGGCAAGCCTTGATCGACGATCAGGGCCGCCGATAGAGGAAAGGGATCGCTGGTGAAAAAGGTGAGCTTCTGGAGTGAGCCGTCTTCATAAATACTGAAGTCTTTGGCCAGCAGGCCTTCCACCAGCTTGCCTTCATTGTCCTTCACGGTGACGGGAACGGTGACGAAGCTGACCGTCTTGGTGAGAGTCATCAGTTCGTCGCGTCCATTTTCATTGCTGGGCACGCTACCCGGCGGGACAGTCTTGATCTCCTGCGATCCCGGAGGCGGAGGCTGCGGATTGGCCTGTCCCGGAGCTTGTTGTCCCGGGGGACGAGTATTTGCAGGCTGCTCCGGGTTTCCACTGGAAGACGGGTTTCCCTGGTCGTCGGCGCTACTGGGCGGCGGCAGATTGACGCTCGGTGCGGGCGCATTGTTTTGCGGGGCAGGCGCATCGGGCAGCTTCTGTTCCTGGCAGATGGCAGAAGCTGCGGCCAAGGCAAGGACCGCCGTGAGAAAGGCGCCTCTCATACAAAAGCTCAAACGGCGAGAGAACATGGGTTTCTACGGTCTCCAGAATTTGCCGGAACTCTGGACAGTATAACCGCAGTCGGAGTTTCCCGGCAGCTGTCATCGCCTGATTTGGGCGCCGTGCACTAGAATGGGTACATCCGATACGAAAGAGAAGCTATGCCGTTTCGTCAAAGCGTCATCGTCGGCTACGTGATCCTGGCTTGCTGCCTGTGGCTGCCGGCGCAGCAGCAGAACCCGCCGGCCCAGCGTCCTGCGCAGGATCAACAAACGCAACCGCCCTCCGACCAGGAGCCTTTGCAGACTTTCAAGGCAGAAGTCAACGTCGTCAACATCTTCTACAACGTAAAAGACAAGCACGGCATGCTGATCCCCAACCTCACAAAAGACAACTTCGACGTGCTGGAGGATGGCAAGCCGCAAACCATCAAGTACTTCTCGGCGGAATCGAACCAGCCGCTTACGCTGGGTATCATGATCGACACCAGCGCCAGCCAGACGCGGGTGCTGGACATTGAGCAGGAGTCGTGCGCACAGTTCCTGCGCGCCGTGCTGCGCGACAAGGACCTGGCCTTCGTCATTAACTTTGACACCGATGTCGATCTGGACCAGGACTTCACCAACAACGTCCACGACCTGACGCGCGCTTTGAACAAGATGCAAATCAACGCTGGAATGGGCGGCGGGCCGCCGGGATTGGGCGGCGGACCCGTGCCCACCACGCCTCGCGGCACGCTGTTGTATGACGCGATTTATCTGGGCGCGGACGAGAAGCTGAAGAACGAGGTTGGCCGCAAGGCGATGATCATCTTCACCGACGGCGAAGATCAGGGAAGCCGCTTGCGCATCCAGGACGCGATTGAGGCGGCGCAAAAAGCCGACACCATCTGCTACGTCATCCTGATCGCCGACCGCGGCTTTTATGGCGGCTTCGGCTACAGCGGTGACTCCGATATGCGCAAACTGGCGGAGGCGACCGGCGGCCGCGTGATCGAAGTGGGCAACAAACAAGACAAATTGAGGGATGCCTTCAACCAGATCCAGAACGAGCTGCGCAGCCAGTATAACCTCGGCTATACGCCGACCAATACCAAGCTCGATGGCTCCTATCGCAAGATCCAGATCAAGGAAAAAGGCGACTACAAAGTGCAGGCTCGCCAGGGCTATTACGCTGTCGCCAAAGACTAACGCGCGCGCTGGCAGGTTCGGTTGAGTTCCCAGCGGAGCCGGAGTTTATTGGCTCGAGTTTGCCGATGGCCTAAAATGGGTCCTCTTCAAAGCAATACTTAATCGGAGCTTCCCTAACTGGTGTTCGACGACAATTGGAGGAATGAAGTGGCGAAGAAGAACGAGAAGATCAAAAAGAGCAAGAGCGAGAAGGTCAAAAAGAGCAAGAGCGAGAAGGTCAAAAAGAGCAAGCACGATAAGGTGACCAAGAAGGCCAAACAATCCGATTCACCGGTAGCGGCATCGGGAGCAACCTATGCCGACGGGGCGCCTCTTGATCGGGTGACCTATCTGGAAGCCAAACTCATCCTGAAGCCCGACCGCTTCACCTCGGTGCAGAGCTTTCGCGACTTCGGCAAGATTGTGCGGCAAACCGCCAAAAAGACGGGCGTCGGTTTCATTGAGGACGAGAAGGCCGGGCTGAGGCCGGAAATCAGAGAGATTATCTTTGGCGATACCCCCGACTTCCGTCTGTATAACAACGCTTTTATTTTGCGGCGGCGCATCTCCTACGTTGACGGCTTTCCGGTCGGGGACCCGGAAATTGTATTCAAGTTCCGCCACCCGGATGAGGTGAAAGCCACCAGCCTGGATGTGCGGCCCAAGATCGCCGGGAAGTATCGCATCAAGTTCAAGGCGGAGATACTGCCTCTAAAAGACCAGGTGGGCGGCTATCGCATCCTGTACTCGCATAATTGCCAGTTCGGATTGAGCCAGATGCACCAGGGAGACCAAGCCTCCATGGGCACGCTGGTGAAAGTGTTTCCCGCGCTGGCCGCCATCGAGAAAGAAGAGAGCGAGAAGATTTCTCTAGTCAACGAAGGCATCGTGGAAGAGGTATTGCTCCCGCTCGGGCAATTGGACTTCGGAAAGGGCCTGGTTGGCAAGTGTGATATCGGGTTGTGGCGCACTCGCGGCGAGCACAAATCTTTAGTCGCTGAGTTCGCCTTCCAGGTGCAGTTCGATCGCAAAGAAGCCGTCGCTGACAAGCAGAAAAAGCTGGCGGCGCAGTTCTATGTGACCCTGCAGCGGGATGTTGCGGACTGGCTTGCGCTGGGAGTCACCAAGACAGGCATGGTCTACCGCCTGAAGGGGAACGAGCCACAAAGCCATGAGTGAAGCGGGATCCGCGAGATAACGGCAACCTCTAGAGCGGGTTCCGGCACCATCGCCAGACGACAGTCCTCGGCTATTGCCGGGAGTGCCATGCTGCCCGTCACGGTCGCGGACTGCACACCGTGTAGTGACTTTGTAGCGTCCAGTTACTGACGCGGCTCGTCATCCGGCTCCTCTATACGCTGACGAAAATAATCCCAATCCGCTCGGAACTTGTTTCTCTCGACTTGCGCCTCGCGCTCGGCCCGCTGTTCTTCGTGTCCGGCCCGCCACCACAGAAAAATCGACAGCAGCGCAAAGACGACACACAAGGCGTAGCTGGGATATCCGAGATACGCGCTGAACGCGGCCAGGCACATCACCAGCCACGAACCCAGATAACGCCGGTAGCGCAACTCCGCTCGCGCGCGCAGGCCCTCGAGCTGGTTCCACTCCCACAACTGCGCCTTCGCCATTTCGAGACGCAAGCGGGCGGCGGCTTCGGCGCCGAGTAGGATCGGTGCAATCAGGTCGCCATTGTCAGTTGACAAGACAAGGTCCGTGCCGTCAACACGGAGTTCGAGTCCGCAGACCTCGGTGCGTACGGCGCTCTCGGACATTGGGCGACCTCCTGGGTCACAACACTATTAGTATCTCCTCGGCTTCGCTCGGGGCAGGCTTTCAACTGCGTTCGGTCGCTGGCGCGGCCTTACTTCGCTCAGGATGATACGAGGTTAATCCGTGGTAGTTCCTAATTGACCACTATTCCTTCTTCGCAACCACCGCGATGCCGAGTTCCTTTAACTGGCGCTCGCTGACCGGCGTGGGCGCGTCCACCATCAGGTCGACAGCCTTCGCCGTCTTGGGAAATGGAATGACCTCGCGCAAACTTTCCGCGCCGGCCAGGATCATGACGATGCGATCGAGACCAAGAGCGATGCCGCCGTGCGGCGGCGTGCCGCATTGCAGCGCTTCCAGGAAGAAGCCGAAGCGCGCCTGCTGCTCCTCCGGCGACATGCCGAGCGACTTGAAAATCTTCGCCTGAATGTCCTGGCGGTGAATACGAATGGAGCCAGAGCCCAGCTCGGTCCCGTTCAACACCACGTCATAGGCCTGCGCGCGCACCGCGCCGGGATCGCTCTCCAGCTTGTCCATGTCTTCGTCGTGCGGCGAGGTAAAGGGATGGTGCGCGGCGTTCCAGTGCTGCTCGGTTTCGTCCCACTCGAACATAGGGAAGTCCGTGACCCACAGGAAGCGATAGTTGCCGTGCTTGTAGGCACCGTGGCGCTCGGCATACTTTTGTCCCAGCGCAAGGCGCAGTTGTCCCGCAGCAGCGTAGACGGCGTAAGCCTGCTGGCGCGCCTTGATGGCGTTTGCGGCCTCGGTACGCTTGGCGCCCGCAACCACGACCACTAAGTCGTCGGCATTCGGTTTGGCCATCTCGCGGATTTTGGCGGCGGCTTCGGGAAAGGATTTCTCCAGCCGCTTGATGTCCTCGAAGACCTTCGCGTCCTTGCGCTCGCCGAACATGGTCTTGATCTCGTCGCGCTCCTTGCGCGAGAGCTCGCCGACCTTCGGGATGACCACGGCGACGACGGGCAGCTCGGAATCGACGTTCAGCGTCTCCAGATTTTCCGGCGCAAAGGCCTCGCGCACATCGGCCATGCAAGGCAGCCGCAGGTCCGGCTTGTCGATACCGTACAGGCGTATCGCTTGGTCGTAGCGCATCTGCGGGAACGGCGTGTGCAAATCGACGCCGACGGTTGCCAACGCCGCCTTGAGGAAACCTTCGACGACGTGGAAGACCATCTCCGGCCGGGCAAAGCTGATCTCCAGATCGATCTGGGTGAACTCAGGCTGACGATCGGCGCGCAGGTCTTCGTCGCGGAAGCAGCGCACGATCTGGAAGTACCTGTCGAAGCCCGAGATCATGAGGATCTGCTTGAAAAGTTGCGGCGACTGCGGCAGGGCGTAGAACTCGCCGGGATAGACGCGGCTGGGGACGAGGTAGTCGCGCGCGCCCTCGGGCGTGGAGCGGGTCATGAACGGCGTCTCGATTTCGTAGAAGCCTTGCGCGTTCAGATGATCGCGGATGGCGATGGCGACGTTGTGCCGTAACTGGATGTTGCACTGCATCTCCGGCCGGCGCAGGTCGACGTAACGGTGCTTCAGACGCACTTCCTCGTTGGCCAGCACGGTGTCGGCGGGCGTGAAGGGCAGCGGCTTGCAGTCGTTCAGCAGGCGCAGCTCGTCGGCGACCACTTCGATCTCGCCGGTGGGAATGTTCTTGTTGATGGTGCCCGCATCACGCAGCTTCACGTGTCCGACGACGGCGAGCACGAACTCCGAGCGGACGCCATTCGCTTTGTCATGCACCTCGGCGCCGGCCTCGGCTGTGACGACGACTTGCGTGATGCCGCTGCGGTCGCGCAAATCAAGAAAGATAAGATTGCCGAGATCGCGCCGCTTGTTCACCCATCCCATGAGCACAACTTTGGAGCCGGCGTCCGAGGCGCGCAGCTCGCCACACATATGAGTACGTTTCAGATTGCCTAAGAAGTCGAGCATTTGAGTCCCGCGTTCACCGTTCGTTAGAAGAAGAAATGGCATCCCGACCGAGAACGTTAGTCCGAGCGGAGGGATCTGCCTTTCGCCCACGGACCACAGATCCCTCGATTCGGGCTTAAGCCCTCACTCGGGATGACAGTTGGTAAATGAACTCCAAATTCTATTGTCTCAGGAATGCGGCGAGTCCTGCACGCGGGACCTGCACTTGTTCGCCGCTGGCAAGATTCTTCACCGCGAAGGTATCGGCGGCGACTTCGTTTTCGCCGACGATGACGATGTATTTCGCGCCGACTTTTTGAGCGGCCTCGAACGATTTCTTCAGCCGGAAATTTTCGGCGCCCAGATCGGCGCTGACGCCGGCGCGGCGCAACTCGCGTGCCAACTTGAGGGCATGCCCATCCATTCCCGCGCCCAGCGGAGCGACAAAGGCTTGCAACTTTTCTGACGGGTGCTCGCCCTCAGATTGCAGGGCGAGAATCAGGCGATCTTCGCCAATGGCGAAGCCGATACCCGGTGCCTTCGGCCCATCCAGCGACTCAGACAGTCCATCGTATCTTCCTCCACCGAGCACCGCGCTCTGCGCTCCCAGGCCGCCATGCGTGAACTCGAACGTCGTGCGCGTGTAGTAGTCGAGGCCGCGGACCATGCGTTCGTTGATGGAATACGGCACGCCCACTGCATCGAGCATCGCCCGCACCGCGGCAAAGTGCTGGCGGCAAGGCTCGTCGAGATACTCGCTGATCTTGGGCAACCTCTCGATGATGGGCTGATCTTCGGGATGTTTGCAGTCGAGCACGCGCAGCGGATTGATCTCCGCCCGACGCTGGCAATCGGCGCACATCTGATGTACCACCGGCTGCAAAGCTTCGCGCAGCGCTTTGTTGTAACGCGCGCGATCTCCCGCGCAGCCGACGGAATTCAGCTGCAAGTTCCAGTCGCGCAGGCCGACCTCGTCGAGCAGCGTGGCCAGCATTTCCAAAACCTCGGCATCGCGCGCCGGCGACTCGCTGCCCGCGCTGGGGGGGCCGATGATCTCCGCGCCGATTTGATAGAACTGGCGATAACGTCCCTTCTGCGGCCGCTCGCGGCGGAATTGCGGGCCGATGTAGTAGAGCTTTTGCAGCGTGCCCTGCCTGTCGAGCCCGTGCTCGATGTAGGCGCGAACGACGCCGGCGGTGTTCTCCGGCCGCAAGGTGAGGGACTGCGCTTTCTCGCTTTGCGCGCGTGCCTTGTCCTCCCACGTAAACATTTCCTTGGAGACGATGTCGGTCTCTTCTCCGACGCCGCGCGAGAAGAGTTGCGTGTCCTCGAAGACGGGCGTGCGGATTTCGTGAAAGTTGTAACGCGCGAAGACGTCGCGCACCTTGGCCTCCACGCGATTCCACAGGTCGGTATCGGGCGGAAGCAGGTCACGAGTTCCGCGGACGGCCTTAATCATCGAAACCAGTTGCCAGTGGCCAGTAGCCAGTTGTCAGTTGTCAGTTGTCAGTTGTCAGTTGTCAGTTTCAAAAAGTCGAGACAGGGTCTACAGTTTTATCAAGGACGAACAAAGAAATTTTCTTGAGCGATTCCCGAACTGGAACGCCGACCCTCTGCGGTAAAAACTACACAGAGCACAGTGAAATATTATCTACCCCTGCTTCCTTGTCTCCGCGAGATAATTTTCTTTGTAGCCGAGATAATTTCGTCCGTAGCGCAGGATCGTCTCCTGATCGTCATCGTTAAGTTGCTTGCGAAACTTGCCGGGCACGCCCATCCACAGCGATCGCGGTTCCACGATCGTTCCTTCCGGGATCAGCGTTCCCGCCGCGATGATCGACCCAGCTCCGATGCGCGCGCCGTTCAAGATGACAACCCCCATGCCGATGAGGCAGCGGTCCTCGACGACGCAGCCGTGCAGCGTGACCGAGTGGCCCACCGTGACCCAGTCGCCGACGATCACCGGCCATTGGTTCAACATGCCGTGCAGGACGCTGCAATCCTGGATGTTGCTGTTGGCGCCGACGCGAATGGAATGCACATCGCCGCGCAGGACGGCGTTCATCCACACGCTGGCGTTTTCGCCCAGCACCACGTCGCCGATCAACTGCGCCGACTCATCCACGTAGCACGAAGGCGGCACGGTGGGCGTAATACCCTTGTAGGAACGAATCATTCTTCCTCAGTCGTGAGATCCGCAGGTCGCCATGCAATTGCCGGCAAGCATGGCGGCTGTTCGGCAACAAAGCCCGATGCAAAAAACCTGCAACAAGGGTGCACTCTAAACGAAATTTCGTCTACCACTTTGTCGGCATGGGCAACCGGCCCGACTTACGGTACAAACACAATAGCGTACCTTCGCGTCAAACGTTGAGGCTATCTGTGCAGCAATGTATGGCCAAACAGAAACAGACGGCAGTTCGCAGTTGAATATCGAACCGCAAGCGGCAACGGTGGGCTGGATGAAAGCTGTTGGTCCCAAGACGGTGCTTTGTGTCGATGACGAGAAGATCGGTCTGCGCGTGCGCAAGATCCTGCTGGAGAGCCACGGCTTCCATGTGCTGACCGCCAGCAGCGGAGTCCAAGGCCTCGCGCTCCTGGAGAACCATCAGGTCGATCTCGTCGTGCTCGACTACTACATGCCCGGCTTGAACGGCGGCCAAGTGGCGTCCGAGATACGCCGCCGCTGCCCGGGCATTCCCATCATTTTCCTGTCTGCATATTTTTCTCTTCCGCCCGCCGATCTCGAACTGGCCAACGCCTTCATCACCAAGGGCGATCCGCCCGACGTGCTGGTCGACAAAATCAGGCAATTGGTGTGAAGCCGCGGCGCCCCGCGGATCGCCGGAACCGCTTTTCATCCTCAGATACCTAAGCTCACTTTGCCCGCAGCAGCAGGACCGGCACGCTGATGCTGTGCTGGACTTGCGACGCTGTATTGCCAAGAAAAATATCGGCGAGGAAGCGGTGCCCGTGGGTGCTCATGGCCACCAGGTCGCAACCCTTCTGCTGCACCCACTTGATGATCTCCTTCGCGGGATCGCCGTACGCCAACTCGGCGTCGGCAGAAATTCCCTCGCTCTGAAACTCGGCCCGCACTGTCTCCAGATATTGCGTATCGTCGCGAATCTCCGGGCTGACTGCATCTGGGCCATAGGTCCGCGCCGCCCATCCATCGGCCACGTGCAGCAGCACCAGATGGCTGCCCATCGCCTTCGCCAGCTCTTTGATGTGTTCAATGATGGCGCGGTCGGTCGGCGTGCCGTCCACGGTTACCAGAATTTTGTCGTACATCGTTGTTTCACTTCCGTCGTCTTGCCATCATCTGCCGCTGACCACTTGCCACGCCGCCCGCATCGATTCGGGCAGGCCATAAATGTCAATGGCGCAGATCAGGATAGCACTGCCCCAACCGGCGATCAGCAGGAACCAGCCATTCTTCCAAGCCCCCATCCGCTTGCGTGAGCTGGTGAACTGGAGCAGCGGAAACATGGCAAACGGCAGCTGCAGCGCCAGCACCACCTGGCTCAGCACCAGCAGATCGGTAACGCTGCTCTCGCCGCGCAGGCCGATGACAAACACTGCCGGCAGAATTGCCAGGCTGCGCGTGATCAGCCGCCGCACCCAGGGCTGAATCCGCCAACGCATGAATCCTTCCATCACCACCTGGCCCGCCAGCGTGCCGGTGATGGTGCTGCTCTGTCCGCTGGCCAGCAGCGCGATCGCGAACAGCGTGCTCGCTGCCGTTGCTCCCAACAACGGCGCCAGCGTCAGATACGCAACGCGAATCCAATCGCTGTCCGCGCTGAATGTGACCACTTGTCCGCCCGGTAAAGTCACGCTCTGTTTGCCGAAGAACACTGTGGCCGCGAGTACCAGAATGGCCGCGTTGACGAAAAACGCAATCGTTAACGCAACTATCGAATCGATGCTGTTGAACTGGATCGCGCGCCGGATGGAAGCTTCGTCCTTCTGAAATTTGCGGCTCTGCACCAGCGCCGAATGCAGGTATAGATTGTGCGGCATCACCGTTGCGCCGATGATGCCGATGGCGACGTACAGCATTCCTGCTTGGCGAAAATGCGGCGTGATCAGCGCCCGCCCCATCTCCAAAAAACTGGGCTGCGTCTGCGGCAGAATAAAAATCTCGATGAAGTAGCAGATGCCGATCGTCGCCACCAGCAGCAGGACAACGGCCTCAATGGTCCGCATCCCGAACCGTTGCAGACCCAGCAGCAGCAGCACATCCAACCCGGTGATGATCACCGCCCACAGCAATGGAATGTGAAACAGCAGATTCAGTGCGACCGCGCTTCCCAGGACCTCTGCCAGGTCGCACGCCGCGATCGCCACTTCGCTCATCAACCAGTTGGGCCAACGCGTCCACTCCGGATACCAGTCACGGCAGCATTGCGCCAGGTCCTTCCCAGTCACCACTCCCAATCGTGCGGAAATCACTTGCATGAAAATCGCCATCAAGCTGGCGACTCCGATCACCCACATCAGCCCGTACTTGAACTGCGCTCCGCCTTGCAGGTCGGTGCCCCAGTTACCCGGGTCCATGTAGCCGACGCTGATGAGAATCGCCGGGCCGACGAAGGCGCGCCACTGCTCCCAGAAACCCGCCTGCTGATGCGGGACTGCGACCGTGCTGTGCAGTCCCTCCAGCGACACGTTTCCGGCAGCCGCCAGCCCGCTCGCAACTGGCGGCTCACGGTTTAGCATTACGTCTTTTGGTTGTGGCGGCAAATGATCCATATCCGACGAACTTAATACCAATATATCATTCGCCATTAACTGGAGTTAACATGACACTGCAACCCAAACCTTCTCCGCCGCCCTACCGCCCAACTCGACCCGTTTCCGATCAATCGCCAACGAGATCGTGCCGTCATAATTTCGCGCTTCGACTTTGAGACACCTCCCCGGACGGATTCCCTTCTCTTCCAGAAACTCCAGCAGCTTGCGGTCACGCTCGTACACGCTCTGCACGGCATAGAGGCTACCTGGCTCGGCCTCGGACAGCAGCAACAGTCGGCGCTTCCTCTTGGCGCGAGGAGTTTCCGGCGTGGGCGAGTTGCCGTGCGGGCAAGGTTTGCTGCGGCCTAGCTTGCGAACCAGCATCGCCTCAAAATCGCTGGAAACTGCGTGCTCCAATCGTTCCGCCTCGTCGTGGGTCTTGTACCATGCCATGCCGAAGACCTCGTGCAACATGCGTTCGATCAAGTGGTGGCGAATGGCAAGCTGTCGCGCGATCTTGCGCCCGGCATTGGTCAGGAGCACATGCCCGTCACGCCGCACCGAGACCAGGCCATCGCGCTTCAGTCGGCGCAACGCCATGGTCACCGCCGGCGCAGACACGTCCAGCCAATGTGCCAGGCGCGCAGCAATCACGAGGTCGCCCTCGCCTTCTGCTTCCAGAATGGCCTTAAGGTAGTCTTCTTTGGAAACTGTAATCATGGCATACCTGAGTGGTAGTTAACTCCAGTTAACGCCCGGATGCAAGGTGGCGGAATCTGATCGCCACTGCATGCCTGCTCGTCCACAACGCGGAGGTGCACATCAGTCCCGCCGCAGGCGGGCCGGAACTGCATTAGCCCAGCGCGGAAGCGCTGGGTCGACCGGGGAATTATGAATCCGAGCCCCTTCAGGGGCGGCACTTTCTTCTGTCGTTTGTCACGACGGTTTGACATCTCCGCACTGCGCCCCTACTCTTTTCTTTCGCCCATGAAGGTCCTCGTCCTCGGTAGCGGTGGTCGCGAACACGCGATCGTCTGGAAGCTGCGGCAGTCGCCGCGGATCAAGAAGCTGTATTGCGCTCCGGGGAACGGCGGCATCGCCAGCGATGCCGAGTGTGTCTCCGCCGATCTCAAGAACATCGATTCGCTGCTCCAGCTCGCCACCAGGCTCAGCCCCGATCTCACCGTCGTTGGCCCCGAACTGCCTCTCACTCTGGGTGTGGTCGACGAGTTCCAGAAGCGCGGCTGGCCCATCTTCGGCCCCACTCGCGATGCCGCCCGCCTGGAATCGAGCAAGAGCTTCGCCAAGCAATTCATGCAGCGCCACAATATACCCACCGCCAAGTACGCGGTCTGCGGCAACAAGGAAGAACTTCCCCAAGCGCTCAGCCTGTTTCACGCCCCCATTGTCGTTAAAGCCGACGGGCTGGCCGCCGGCAAGGGCGTGGTCATCGCACAATCGAAGGACGAAGCGCAACGTGTCGCGGAAGAGATGCTCGCCGGCAAGATGCTTGGCGACGCCGGCTCCCGTGTGGTACTGGAAGAATGCCTGGTGGGCGAAGAGCTGTCATTCCTGGTGATGAGCGACGGCGAGCGCGTGGTCCCGTTGGTAGCGGCGCAGGACCACAAGCGCGCCTTCGACAACGACCAGGGTCCGAACACAGGCGGCATGGGTGCATATTCCACCGACCAGATTATCGACCCGCAGATGCGCGACTGGCTGGTGGCCCACATCGCCCGTCCCGTGATCGCGGGCATGCGCGCCGAGGCCGCCGAGTACAAAGGCATCCTCTATTGCGGCATTATGATGACGGCGCGCGGGCCGATGGTGCTGGAGTTCAACTGCCGCTTCGGCGATCCTGAGACCCAGCCGGTGATGATGCGCATGGAAAGCGACCTGCTGGAAGCGATGGAAGCGTCAATCGCGGGCCGCGTCAGCGATGGCGACTTTCGCTGGTCGCCCGAGCCCGCCGTCTGCGTGGTGATGGCCTCCGGCGGATATCCCGGCGCGTTCGAGGCAGGCAAGCTGATCACCGGTATCGAAGATGCCGACCGCATGTATGGAGTGAAGATTTTCCACGCGGGAACCAGCCGCCGCGACGGAAACTATTACACCTCAGGAGGGCGCGTGCTGGGCGTAACGGCGCGCGGTAAAGATTTGCCCGACGCGGTGGAGCGCGCCTACGATGCCGTGATGAAGGTCCGCTTCGATGGCATGCACTATCGCAAGGACATCGCCGCGCGCGGCTTGAAGCATCTGCGGTCAGGAAAATAGTCTGCAGAGCTGGGCGGAGCACACCTTCAGGTGTGCATTGAGAAATTGAATTCTTAGCCGCGCTTTAGCGCCTGAGGTAACTTCTTTTTACCTCAGCGGCTGAAGCCGATGCGTACTTTGCAAGTGGATTGCACCGCTGAAGCGGTGCTCCACCCTTGGCGTGTAACTCTAATTTTGTGGGAATCAACTGAACATCCTTATGAACAACAACACTCCACTCGTCTCCATCGTCATGGGCAGTGACTCCGACCTCGACATCATGAACGAGGCCGCGAAGGCGCTGGCCGAGTTCGGTATTCTTTACGAAATCGACATCACCTCAGCCCATCGCTCGCCTGCCCGCACCAGCGAATACACGCGCGGTCTCAAGAAGCGCGGCGTGAAGGTCGTCATCGCCGGAGCGGGCGGCGCTGCCCATCTCGCGGGCGTAATCGCCGCCGAGACCACGCTCCCGGTCATCGCCGTGCCCATTCCATCCACCGCGCTCCTCGGCCTCGATTCGCTATTGGCGATGGTGCAGATGCCAGCCGGAATTCCCGTCGCAACCGTCGCCATCGGCAAGCCTGGCGCAACCAACGCCGGCATCCTCGCCGCACAAATGATCGCACTGTATGACGATGCCGTGGCGAAGAAGCTCGAAGCCCATAAAGAAAAGCTAGCCAAGGGCGTGGAAGCGAAATCTCGTAAGCTGAAGGAGAGTCAGAAGGGCTGAGCCCGGCGTCTAAGTCGTGCTATCGCCTGATGACACGAGTTATCGGTTCCCTGGAAATCGGCCACCTTGGGATATACAACGCCGCGAAAACGGCAGCCGTCAACACTCGCAGTCAATAAAGGAGACCATCATGACGAAGCCCGCGCAGTTCCCCGCATCAGCTTTGCGAAGCAGCCCGCGCGCGTCGGCGTTCGCACGGGCGCTGGTGGTTGCGCTGGCGATGGTCGCAACGCCATTGGCCCATGCGCAGACCTACCACATACTTCACTCCTTCACTGGCGCCGGGGACGGCGGATACCCGCAAGCTGGCGTGACCATCGATAGAGCAGGAAATCTGTATGGGACAACCGCTTCCGGCGGACCCTACCAATACAACGGAACGGTCTACGAGTTGAAGCCGCGCAACGGTAACTGGACCCTTGACACGCTTTACGACTTTGGCAGTGGGGGGCGTGACGACGGAGCAGCCCCTTATGACGGAGTCGTCTTCGGGCCGGACGGAAGCCTCTACGGGACGACATCTGGCGGGGGCAGCAGTGGTGACGGCACGGTATTCAAGCTGAGCCCCCCAGCCCGCGCGTGTCAAAACGTGTCGTGCAGCTGGACGGAGACGATCCTCCATTCGTTCATGGGGGGTGGCGATGGAGCGACGCCTTACTATGGCAGCCTCACTTTCGATCCCGCCGGTAACATTTACGGCGCGACCTCAGCCGGGGGCGCCGATAACCTCGGACCTTGTCACCGCGGGGGGTGCGGAACCGTCTTCGAGCTAAGTCCGTCGAATGGCGGCTGGAATGAAACGATTATTCACGCCTTTGGGGGCGCTGACGGGGATTTTCCGCTGAGCGGCGTAGTCCTCGACCAAGCCGGGAATGTCTACGGCACGACTTCTCTGGGGGGACAAAACTTGTGCGACAACACCCCGTGCGGCACGGTTTATGAGCTGTCCTACTCCGCGGGATCCGGCTGGGCGGAGAGCTTTCTCTTCAGCTTCAGCCCAACGACGGGAGCGACTCCCGATGGCGGGCTGACGTTTGACTCGTCGGGCAACCTCTATGGCACCACGTCCAACGACGCCACAGTCTTCAAGCTGATGCCATCGGGTGGAAGCTGGACTTATTCTTTGGCTTACAACTTGGGCGGCACTGACAACCAGTATGGCCCGCGAGACACTCTCGTGATGGACGCGGCGGGGAACCTCTACGGCACAACCGTTGAGCAGTACGCCGACGGGACCGTCTTTAAGTTGACACCCTCGGGCGACGGCACTTGGACGTACACCCTGCTTCACGCCTTCGAGGGCTCCGACGGGGAGTTTCCGATCGGCGGCGTGGCGATCGACGCGAACGGCAACCTCTACGGTACTGCTTCAGCCGGAGGGTTATATGGCAACGGCGTCGTCTGGGAGATCACACCCTAGCAGAAACTCCGGGGATAGTTGATGTAACATCGCCATTACACAAGCAACGCATACCCGAGCCAGGGTTCGGATTCCAAGACGCGCCCTTCACAACTTTAGCGTCTTCAAATACTCCCGGAACTCTTCGCCCAGGCCCTCGCGCTTCAGCGCAAACTCCACCGTCGCCTTCAGAAATCCCAGCTTGTCGCCGGTATCGTGGCGTTTGCCTTCGAAGGTGTAGCCGTAAATCTTCTCCTTCTTCAGGAGCTCCTTCAGACCATCAGTCAACTGCAACTCGCCGCCTGCTCCCAGCGAGGTTGACTCCAGCATCTCGAAGATTGCCGGCGTCAACACATATCGCCCAATGATCGCCAGGTTCGACGGGGCGTCTTCAACCGTCGGCTTTTCCACCAGGTTCCGCACCTCGAAGAGCCGTCCGTTCCACTTGCCCGGAACAGGTGTGGCGTCGAGCACGCCGTAGGACGAGATCGCTTTGCCCTCGACCACCTGTGTCGCCAGCACCGAGCATCCCGTTTCGTTGTAGACCTCGATCATCTGCTTCAGGCACGGCACTTCCGCGTCGATGATGTCGTCGGCGAGGATCACGGCGAACGGCTCATCGCCCACCAGTTCGCGCGACATCAGCACCGCGTGTCCCAGTCCCAGAGCTTCCTTCTGCCGGACATAGGCGATGTGGATCATGTCGGAGATGCGCCGCACCACGGCCAGTAAGTCGGTCTTGCCTCGCTCCTCCAGCATCTTCTCCAGTTCGTAGCTGACGTCGAAGTGGTCCTCGATTGCGGTCTTGCCTCGTCCGGTCACGATGATGATTTGATCGCAGCCCGATGCCATCGCCTCTTCCACGCCGTATTGAATAATGGGCTTGTCCACCAGCGGCATCATTTCCTTGGGCAGTGCCTTGGTGGCCGGCAGAAAGCGCGTGCCCAGCCCGGCAGCGGGAAATACAGCCTTGCAAACTTTCTTCCTGGTCATGAATGCCTCTAAGAAATATGGAATGATTCAAACGCAGCGGTTTGAAGGGGCACGGCTTCAGCCGTGCCGGGAGATGCGCTGAAGACCCGGCCTTTAGGCCCTGAGGGATTAGGCCCCCAGCGGCTAAAGCGGTATTCACCCTCGCCTTAACGGCACGCCTGAAGGCGTGCCCCTTCAAAACAACGTGCACGTTGCAACCGCTCCGACAACCGTTTCACAGCACCGGACTATTGTTGCCAAGCATCTTCTCGCGAATGATCTTGATGGGCGGATATCCCTGCTTTATGAACTCGTCGTGAAACTGCTCCAGACTAAATTTCTCGCCCATCTTCTGCTTGTAATCCGCCCGCAGTTTCAGGATTTCCAGCTTGCCCAGCGTGTACACCAGATAGGTCGGGTCTGAAGTCCCGCGTTTGGCCTCGCGTTCCGCTACCGCCGGCGTCTGATGGCCCTCCTTGACGAAAACCTCCGTGGCCTCTTCCAGCGTCATCTTGCCGGTGTGCATTTGGATGCCAACAATGAAGCGCGCATCCCGCAGCAACCCACCTTGCAGTTGCCCAATCCGCAATTTCGGATCGCCGTTGCCGTAGCCTTCGTCCAGCATCATCTGCTCGGCGTAATGCGCCCAGCCTTCGGAATTCGAGCCACACCCAATCAGCTTACGCACCTTCGACGGCGCCTGTTTCACCCACAAAAACTGCGTGTAATGTCCCGGATAGGCCTCGTGGTCGGCAACGCTTACGATGAAGCTGCGATTGAAAGTTTCCATCCACTGCTTCGCTTTTTGCGGCGGCCACGACGCCTCGGGCAGCGTGACGTTAAAGTAGGCCTCGGTCGCCTTATCTTCATACGGTCCGGGCGTGCCCATTGAGGCCGTGCTCAGCGCCCGCG
>JBEKCJ010000007.1:0-72424 GCA_050014935.1 Candidatus Korobacteraceae bacterium | reverse complement strand
CGCCGCCGCTCAAGTGCAAACTGTAGCTGTCGGCGTCGATCTCTCCGCTGCCCGTGGCCGGCGATGGCGCACCCAGCGGCATGGCGAAGGGCTTCACCACAAGTTGAAAGCCGGCCTTTGTAATTGGCGGTGGCGCCGGGTGGGTCGAGCGCTTGCGTTTTGCGCCCGGCGCTTCTGGCTCGTTGCCCGGGACAGCAAACTCCACCTCTCCAAGTTCCAGCGGCGTCTTCAGGACCCCTGCCTGTAGCGCCAGAGATCTGGTACTGCCTCCGCCCGACCACTGTGGCGCGCCGCCTGGCGGCTTACGAACCGAGAACACCGCTTGTACTTCACCCGTAGCGGTCAAGTCTCCCGGCAGATCTTTCTTGGCATGGCGAGCTAAGGCGGCTACCCGCTCGGCCGGAATGTGCTCTCCCGCGATGTCCCACTCATACCCTCCCGCCGCTCCCCAGCCTTGCGCGTCTCCCCGTGCCCGCAACAGTCCGGGGCCGACCGGCGATTCGCAGCGGACATCAAATAGCGCGTCATTCATGGAGGCGTACGTGCCCGTGCAATGCGTCCGCAACGGCAAAGCCTCGCCCAGGGCGATGTCGTAGCGGCGGAAGTCGTCAACTCTGGCGTCCAGCGTAATCCCCAGCGCCGCAGGCGAGCCGGTCAGCACCGCACTGGCGCGAACATCTCCGCGCCAACCGCGATCTCGTCCATACAACAGCTTCGTCAATTGCCCGAGGGGGCTGTCGCTTAGGTTGAGCTTCAGATAGATCGGAGTGTCACGCAGGTTGGAAGCGCGCTGGAAGCGCCCCTCTAGCTTTAGCGTGCCGGTATCGTTGATAGACAGATCGGTGCGAACAGGGCGCGCTTCTACCCGGAATCCCCACAGGTTCTCCGACTCCAGCCACAGTGCGAAATCGGCGTCGGTGAAGGCAAATGCTTTCTTAACGTCGCCCAGCTTGAAGTTGATCCGCCCGCTCGATGCCTCAACGTAAGGAAAGCGTGGGCGCGCTTCGGGCCGCCGCTTGGCGGTGGGCGCTGAACTGGCTTGCGATGCCCGCTCCACCAGTTCTTCCAGGTTCCAGTGGCCGTCGGCACGACGCACCAGATTCAGGCTGGGATTGTCGAGGTCCAGCGTGCCGCTCTCCAAGCGGCCCCGCCAAAGCGATGTCAGCCGCAGGTAAACCGTCACCACGTCCGCCCGTAGCATCGGCTCAGCGCCGTAGCTGGGGTCGTCGGCGACAACAAAATTGTAGAGCACCACTCCCGGACGCGGCAGCAGCTTTAGTTCGATGTTGGAGACTGTTACCTCGCGCCCCAGGGCGCGGCCGATGGCGCCTGCTACCCGGCCGCGATAGCGGTTTACGTTAACGAACGGCGGCAGCAGCACCAGGGCCAGTACTAAAACCAGCCCGCCACCCCACATCATCCGCCGTGACGTACGGCGCAGCATCAGTGCACCACGTGGAACATTCGGGACCAGCGGGTGTGGTCGAAGAAGTGGATCACGATGTTGAACGTCCACGCAACGCGGTCGCCAATACTCTGGCGCTCGTACTCGTCGCGCGGCGTCAGGAACGACCAGTAGATGAACATAGGACGGCCGATCAGGTTCTCGCGCGGAACCAGGCCCCAATAGCGGCTGTCCAGGCTGACGTCGCGGTTATCGCCCATGGCGAAGTAGTGTCCAGGTGGTACCACTAGATCGCCATTCTGCACATACGATGGCAGCGTGTCCCGCCACTCTGGCGTCAGCTGTTCGTTCTCGCCGGGGGGCATATCCGGAAAGTTGTCGCGGTAGTCATCGTATGGCACGCACATCGATTCATTGCTCGCCTTCTGATCGCAGCGTATGACGTAGGGCTCGTTGAGCCTTTCGCCATTGCGATATACCACGCCATCTTTCAGATGAATGCGATCACCAGGAACACCCATAACCCGTTTCACCAGATACAGACCAGGCTGGGCCGGCGCGATGAAAACAAACACGTCGCCATGTTGCGGATCGCGGTAAGGAATCAGCTTGCCGATCCATTTCGTCATTGGCGCCAGCAGAATCCGGTCCACGAAGAGGTGGTCGCCGATCAGCAGCGTGTTCTCCATCGAGGCCGACGGAATAGTGAAGGCCTGCAAGGTGAAGGTAATAATGAATAGCCCGGTCACCAGGATGACGGCAATCGAGGCGATAAACTCCGGTGTGGTCTCCTTGGGCTTCTCCGGCGTTTCCGGGATTTGCGGTTTTACCGGTTGCGCCTTTTCCGGCGCGGCCTTCACAGCTTTCTTGGTCGTAGGCAAATTCGTTTTTCCTCGGAACACTACGTTCCCTTACGAGCGGGCTGATCCGATCAGCCTTTAAGCGAGCGCTGATTACGTCAGGTCTTGACGGGGACGACTTCAGGTCGTCCGTAATTACTCCATAAAAGAATTGGGTTTTAGCCCTGGTTTCAGGAGTCCGCTGACGGCAAGCGTTCTTTCAAACGCTGAAGCCCCGGTCGCCCCTTCAAAGAGACCATTGCTTAAACACGCCCTGCGCCCTACTGTGGAATCCGCAGCATTCGATGCCAGCGCAGGCCACTCAACATTTGCGTGACACTTACCGTTAGATTCGAAAGTTTATCAGACCGCTGCCCACCTGCCATCGCCGTCTCCGTTCGATTGATCGACCAGTAGATCAGCAGAGGACGTCCTACTACGTTTTCCTGCGGCACAAAACCCCAATAGCGCGAGTCATAACTGTCATCGCGATTGTCTCCCAGGACGAAGTACGATCCTTCCGGCACGATCAGATCGCCATCGTCCATCAGCCTCTGCGCCTGGAGAAACCATTTTGCCGAAATCTTGTCGCCGTAGAAACCGCCGTCGGGGAAGTTGTCGCGGAAGCGATCGCGCCAGGCCCAGTTGAACGTAGCATAGCCGTCATCCTGGCGGACTCCGTTGACGTAAACATGCTTGTTGACCAGGCGCACATGGTCGCCGGGAACGGCAACCACCCGCTTTACGAAATGCTGGCGCGGATTCACTGGATAACGAAAAACGATGATGTCTTGCCGATGAATAGGCCGGTACGGGAGCAACCAGTCCCACCACCCCGAATGTCCGTAGTGCGCCTTGTCAACTAGCAGGTAGTCGCCAACCAGCAGCGTCTTCTCCATCGACTCGGAGGGAATCTGGAAGGCTTGCACCACAAATGCAATTACGAACACAGCAATCACCACCGTGCCGGCGAAGGACTGCAACGAATACAGGCCCCGCCTGGCCTGCCCCGGGGCCACCGCTGGCTGCTCTTCACAGATTGTCTTGATTTGTTCTGGCGTACCCACTTCACTCATGACGGCTCGGAACTCTTGTTGCTCGTGGCATTCCCTTCAATTGCGGAGCGGCCCTCCAGCAATTGTAGACGTTCCCACGCCAGACGCGCGGCCGCTTGTTCGGCAGCTTTTTTCGTGCTTCCCTCGCTGCGGCAGACAAAGGCGTCCGCCCCCGTCGGCGATGCCAGGATATGCGCCTCAATCGTGAACATCTTGCGATGGTCAGGGCCCTCCTCTTTCACCATCAGGTAGCGGGCCTGCGGACGTCCGCAGGCATGGATGGCCTCCTGCAAGGCCGACTTGTAGTCCATGACGGGAAGCTTTTCGCTTCCGTGCCGGTGAACTTCGGCGAGTTCAGGTTCCAGGATGTTGCGCAGGATGAAGCGCTGCGCCACTTCGAGGCCGGCATCGAGAAACAGCGCAGCAATAATGGCCTCCAGGGCATTCACGAGCAAGGCACTCTTGTTGCGGCCGCCGCTTCGCTCTTCTCCCCTACCCAGCCGCAAAAAGTCGCCGATCTTGAGTTCGCGGGCTGGCCGCAGCAAGCGGCGCGCGCTCACGATGTGGGCCCGCAGCTTCGACAACTCTCCTTCCTGGTACTCGGGAAATCGCCGGAACAGCTCCTGACTGATGACGAAGGACAACACCGCATCGCCCAGGAATTCCATCTGCTCATTATCGAATTCCGCGGTGGGAAGGCCGCTTGCCGAATTCTGCGACTCCAGCTCGCGCGCATAAGACGCGTGGGTGAGGGCCTGGTCCAGGAAATCGTGGTCACGGAAGACGTGCTCCAGCGCCTCCTCCAGAGCCCTCGTATCGTTGGCATCCGTCGTCATCGTGATAGGTCTCGGTGCACGTGGAGGCTATTGCCACCGGTCAGTGCGGGGTATTGGGTGATGCCGGGCCCGGTGACTGGCTTGGTTGCACCGCCGGTGCCGGCGTTGCCGGATTGCCCGCGGAAGCCTGAGCGCTGATCAGCTTCTGTAGCCGCTCATGTTGCTGCTTCGCCAGGTTCTGCGCCGGAGTTCCGTCCTTGGCATATTGCATCGCTTTATTGGCGGAGTCCAGCGCTTGTGGATATTGCTTCAACTTGTCCTGGGCCACTGATAGTCGCAGATAGAGTACTGCCTCGGGATTGTCTTTGCTCAGGACAACCGCCTTTTGCAGGTTCTGTTCCGCCGAAGCGTAATCACTCTTGTTCAAGTCAACCATGCCGAGCGTGTCGTACGCCATGGTCAGGATGCTATGTTTGGCCCCCTCAACTCTTGCGGGATCGGCATTGGCCGGCACCAGGAGACCAGTATCGATGTTGTCGATGGCGGCCTGCGCGTCTTTGGCGGCTTCGGCCAGGCGCTGTTCGCGGTCGAGGTCAGTGTCGTGGGTCGATTCAGCCAGAGCCGATGCCACTTGCACCAGCGGCACCGGGTTCGTCGGGTCGGCGGCTATGGCCAGACGCCCCGTGATGATGACCTTTTCAGTGTCGTTCGCCTGCGCGAAAAGATTCATGGCGCGCTGGTACAACGAGGCGCGCAACTCGCTGTTGGGATACTTAGCGGCAAAGTCGTCGGCCGCGGCTTCCAGTTGCGCCGGTTCGGTCTTGGCGAACGCGTCCTGATACGCCTTCAGCTCTTCCTGCGATTTAGCTTGCAGCACCCGGTGGCCGCCGCTCGCGGGACTGGCCTGGGCATTGCCCGCTGGGCTGGGCGCGGTGGGCGGTGACGGTGGAGTCGTGCTCTGGGTCGATGCTTGTCCTGATGTCTGGGCCAATGACGCCATCGCAGCCAGGCAAACAACCAATATGATTGCTGTCGATCTCATGATTTCCCTTTCTGGTCGAAGCCGGCCGCCGCTTCGCAATGCCGGGCCTATTGGTCCTGGTGCGGAGCCGTTGGAGGCTCATAGGGTTGTTGCAGGCCGCGTTCAGCCGAGGTCCTCGCATCCGCCGGCACGTCACTGGTTGCAAGTGCTGCTTTGTATTGTGCCACCGCACTGTCCCGCTCGCCCTGCAAGTCAAAAATACGTCCCAGATAAATATGGGACCACGCGACCACATGCGGATCTTTACCCGCCTCCAACGCCTTCTGGAAATCGGTCTGCGCGCCCTGCATGTCCCCGCCGAAACTGGCTACTTTGGCCAGTACGAAGTAAGCGCGCGCGGGGTCTTCATTGGCCCGAAGGCTATCCTGCGCCAGTTTGCCGGCCTCTGCTGGGTTGCCGCTGGCCAATGCGTTTTCGGCCAAAACGATCGTCTTTTGAGATGCACGTTTCGAGGCCTGCATCACTTCGGGCTCCGACTTGGCGGCAAAAGGAATTTCCCTGGCCCGTTTCTCCTCGTGGGCAACGTCTATGTTGTGTAGCCAGTCGGGAAACGCGAACTGCAAGCCTGTGGCGTCCTTTTCGAAGTCACGCAACTGCTGGTAGAAGTACGCCGTCAGGACAAATCCTTCAGCTTCGTCCCGCTGCACCAGCACCTCGCGCGCTCCCTCCGGCATTTTAGGATCGGCCGGCGTTCGGGCTTCGATGGCTCGAATCAGGCACTCAATCACCAACAAGCCGATGTCCGTCTTGTATTCCTCCGCCATGGGTGCGTTCTGTACCGGCTTCAGAATGGGCATCAGCCGGTCGAGCGTAATAGCGCGCTTCGCAAGCAGCGGGTCCAGCACAAAGTGCAAGTACGTATGCCGCAGCGCCTCCATGTGGATGTTGTCCCCGGCCGGCGAGACCACGACGTAATAAAAATCCTGAAGATAGTTCCGGGAGTTCACTTGCCCAGGCGCGATCATCGGCTCTAAGTAAACATTGAAGCTGCGACCCGCATACCCAGACAGTGGAATCCGCAAATAACGGTCGGTGAAGTTGATCATCTGGGAGACTGGCCCATGGTACTGATCGATCAAGGCCAGATATTCCGGCTGGTGCTTCAGCCAGATGGAGTGCAGCCTGGCGGCCGTGTAATACTCCTTCAACACCGACGCGAAACCCAGAACGTACGCCGCATCCGGCGGCAGGTCGGCTTCCTTTAGCCGGGCCGTGAATTCGGGAGGCGGTCCAAGGTTGAGCGCCAGCGATACGTACTGCGCCAGATCGTGGGTGGCATCGCCCTGGCGGTGGTCCTGATAGAAGCGGCACATTTCTTTGGCAGCGAGGGATGCGCCAGGAGACTTGCTGGCGTCGACAAGGTCAGCTCGCACTTCCGCGCGAATCGGAGACGAAGTTTGCAGCTCCTGATCGTAACCGCAGACGTTCATGGCGGCAACGACGCTGAACAGCGTCTCGTTGACGTCCAGCGTGGCCCTCGACTGCGCTGCGCTTGCACAACTCAGCGACGAAATCAGAGCTACGAAAATAATAGTCCGGAGAGTTGCGCTCAGCAGGGCCTCCTGATCGCTTGCCGCTCAACCTTTAGCTTCTGGATTTCAGCAACCACACCTAAGCATCCGAACCATAGCTAAGAGACAAGGCACCAGCGACTACCAGGGTGGAGATCGATGCCTCCAGTTTACGAGGTCGGTCAGGAGCGCGCAAACCAGAGCGGGCAGGCCGGCGGCGCCCTGCGGAAACGGTTCTACCCCTTAACCTGCACCTTGGAAAAGGTGAGAATCACCCGGCTGGAGGTCGGCTGACCGAAGGCCGTTGCCGGATTGAACGTCGTGAAGATCAGCATGTTCTTCAGTTGAGGAAGAATCGCTTCCGCGTCTTCCGGAGCAGAGAGGACGCGGTAATCCAGAACGCGGCCGTCGGGGCCAACATAGGCCTCCACCACCAAAGAATCGGTATTCGCTACGCCTATCGACAACTCGAACGGAGTCGATTTAAGCTCGGCCGGTGTGTACAGCATGGTCGGCACGTCGTTGGAGGCGCGTACTTGTGCTGGATAAAGGAAGCTGATCAGCACTCCAAAAATGATGAGGGTAGTAACCAGGCCGGCGGTCGCCGGAACCATAGTGGCATTGAAGGCGTTGTCCCACCGCACCCGCAGCCTTCCCCAACGCGAGTGCCCGGAGTTGGCCAGTTCCTGCGAAAGCGCCACCCGCAGCTTCAACCTCAGGTCCGGCGGAGCCGGCTTCCTGCCCAACGAACCAACCAGAGACTGGGTACGCTGCACCGAGGCAAAGCGCACCGCACATTCCACACAGGCACGCAGATGTTCGTCCATCTGGGCCATCTGGCGGCGCGTAACGGCGCCGTCCAGGTAAGACGACATCAGCCTCTTCGCCACTGAGCACGTCATGGTAGAACCTCAACTTCGCGGCCACCAACCGGGCCGCTGCGGCGCCTGTTCTCGCGGGTCTCGCCCGCTTCCATTCCCAATGCCGGCAAATGTCTCTCCAAACGTTTGCGTAATGCCTCTCGTCCGCGAACCAGTCTGGACTTCACCGTTCCCATCGAGATCTGCATCACTTCGGCAATCTGCTCGTAGGAAAGCTCCTCCAGGTCGCGCAGGATCACGGCCGTGCGATAAGGTTCTGGCACTGCCCGCAGCTCTACCTCCACCCGCTCCCGCAATTCGTCCTCGCAGACGTTCTGGAAAGGCGATTTGCCTTCGTCCACTAGCGTATTTTTCATGGCGGACAGGTGGCTTCCTTCGTCGCGCTCGGGATCGGCCTCAATCGAGGTCTCGCGAAACTTGTGGCGAAACCACCAGCGCCGGCGGTTCGACGCCTCATGTAGGGCGATTCGGTAGATCCATGTCTTCAAGCTGGAGTCGGCTTTGAAGCTCTTGATTCCACGAAAAACTTTCAGGAAGACTTCCTGGGTGGTATCGGCGGCGTCGGATGGGTCTTCGAGGATCCGGTAGACCAGGCTGTAAACGGGCTGGTTGTAATGCGCGATGAGCCAGGAAAAAGCTGCTTCCGATCCGGCCTTCAGTTCGGCCACCACGGAGGCTTCTTCGGTGCGGACTCCTATCGCACTTGCCAGGTCACTCAATGTTGTTGCTCCCGCCACGGGCGGCACCTCAATCATAAATACTTTCGCGACCTGCAACAACTAACTGCAACAACACTCGACGCGTTAACACCGCTACTCGTCACATTCCAGAAACGTGTCCGTCAGACATACGCCCACCACGTCGCCCAACTGAGGACTTATTGGGTTAGACCCCGTACCGAGACGGAATGTTCCCGGGAAGTCGGATACACGTAGGTGCCGGAAATGCCCTACTGCTGTTTCGCAACAGGTGCTGCTCCACTGCCCGTTGAAGCTGGCGCAGAATTCGTGCTGACCGGAGGCTTGGTCGTGGATTTTGTCTTGTGCCGGGACGACGTTTTCGTCGCCGCAGTATCGTCGACGACCACCTTCTTGGGAGGAGTCGCTGCTGCCGCCTGCTGTTTCAGCGTGCGAACCTGGGTTCGCAACTGATTCAACTCCAACTGGGTCGAAGCCGTAAGCTTTTCCAATTCATCGCCCAGATTGCGCCGCACCGAATCGATCACGCTAAGCTGCTGCGCCAACGCTTCATAGTCATTGCGCGGACCAAACGCCCCGGCCGACTCGGTCAGCGATACAAACACGTCATAGAGAACATTGAGATTGCGATACAGCTTGAACTCCGAGGTCACGTCCTGCGGAGCGCTACGGACGTTGGCGATTAGGCCCGGCAAAGCCGTCGTCAGGTTTCGCTGAACGGAATCGGCGTTGCCCTGCGCCTGCTGCTTGGAGTTGCTGTCCGCCTTCCACTTCTCGATGCGCATGTGGCCGAGGTCGAGGTTCGCCTGCGATGCCGCCGCTTGCAAGCGATCCAAATCCGCAAGGACGGGAGTCGTAGATGCATTGACGGTGAGCCCTCGGCTGGGGGCCGTGGTAGGTGCAGTTGCTGTCTGCCCCAATGCTACCGAGCTCAAAGAAAGCAGAAATAACAGCTTCTGAGCAGTTCTCATCGTGCTCTCCAGAAATGAGGTTGTGGGCGCAAGAGCAACAGACGAGGTGGAACTATAGTTTATCCTGAAACATGACTTAGTTGGATGCCGGGCCGCGTTGGCGAGTCGCTCGGGTGTCGTTCTTCGAAGCTCAAACCAAGCCGGCCCCGGATTCGGAGACGCTTCAGTTGTTGTCTGTATAATCTTGGGTTTGCATACCTCATCTCAGGAGTCCTGATTGCAACAGGCGGAGATCGGCATTATCGGCGGCAGCGGTCTGTATTCCATGCCGGGATTCAGCGATGTCCAGGAGATATGGCTGCACACTGCGTTCGGAGCGCCCTCCGACGCCTACGTTGTGGGCAAACTGGAAGGCCGCAGGGTCGCTTTCTTGTCGCGCCACGGCCGCGGGCATCGCTTCATGCCAACCGAAATCAATTATCGCGCCAACATTCACGGCTTCAAACAACTTGGCGTGGAGCGAATCCTTTCACTCTCGGCTGTCGGCTCGTTGAAGGAAGAGCATCATCCGCTGGACTTCGTTGTGCCGGATCAGTTCATCGATCGCACCCGCCATCGTATCGATACTTTCTTCGGCGATGGCCTGGTCGTGCACGTCGGCCTCGCTCAACCTGTTTGCGGCGAAGTGGCGAAGGTTGCCGTCGACGCCTGCCGGCGGGCTGGCGTCAACGTTAAATCCGGTGGCACCTACCTCAACATGGAAGGCCCACAGTTTTCCACCAAAGCCGAATCCAATCTGTACCGCAGCTGGGGCCTGGACGTGATCGGCATGACCAATCTCACCGAGGCGCGGCTGGCGCGCGAAGCCGAACTCTGCTACGCCACCGTCGCCATGGTGACCGATTACGATTGCTGGCACCAGACCCACGATTCCGTCAGCGTCGAGCAGATTGTCGCCGTGCTGCTCAAGAATGCCGAGCACGCCTGCACGGTAGTGCGCGAGGCGGTTGCCGCGATGCCTGAGACGCGCAGCTGCAAATGCGCTTCGGCCCTGAAGAACGCCATCATTACGCAGAAAAATACTGTGCCGTCAGCCACTCTTGACCGGTTGCGGCTGTTGGTTGGTAAGTATTTCGATTCCGAGCAGAAAGCGGGAACATAGCTCTTGTCCATTTTGGTCGTTGGTTCAGTTGCATTCGATACCCTGAAAACCCCCTACGGCGAACGCCAGAAAATCCTGGGCGGCGCGGCTACTTACTTCTCGCTTTCGGCCAGCTATTTTGCTGACGTGCGCGTGGTGGCCGTCGTGGGCGAGGATTTTACCCCTGAAAACGAAGCTGTGATGAACAAGCGCGGCATCGACACCCGTGGCATCCAGCACGCGAAAGGGAAGACGTTCCACTGGACTGGGGAGTATGGCGAGAACGTCAACGAAGCTAAAACTCTAAGTACCGAGTTGAACGTTTTCGAAGCCTTCGAACCGTCGATTCCGGCCGAGTATCACGACTCTGAATTCCTTTTCCTCGCCAACATCGACCCGGTGTTGCAAACCCGTGTGCGCGACGCCATGCAGAACGCACAACTCGTGGGCGGCGACACCATGAACTACTGGATCAGCGGGCATCGCGCTAATCTGGACAAGATGCTGAAGCGCGTGGATGTGCTGCTGATCAACGACGGCGAGGCCAAGATGTTGGCTGGCGACAACAGCCTGCCGCGTGCCGCTCGCAAAGTAATGGAGATGGGTCCGCGTGCTCTGGTCATCAAACATGGTGAGTACGGTGCGACAATTTTCTTCCGCGACGGCGAGTTTGCCGGGGGACATCACCCCTTCCGCGCCCCTGCCATGCCGCTGGACGAAGTGCGTGATCCTACCGGCGCCGGCGACAGCTTTGCCGGCGGCTTTATGGGATACATCGCGTCCCAAGGCGAGGTCAACCGCCGAGTGATGAAGCATGCCATGTTTTACGGCAGCGTTATGGGATCGTTCGCCGTCGAACGCTTCGGTACGGAACGGTTGCAATCGCTTACTCGCGATGAAATCGACGAGCGCTTCAACATCTTTCGCGAGCTGACTCACCTGGACTAGCTCATCTGCGCCAGGACAGGGTTGCGGAGTCTGGCAAGGAAGGCGTGCGAAGGCGTACACTCCCGATAATGGAACTCCACATGACACCGGAAACCGAAGCCAAGCTGGACGAACTGGCGCTGCGAACCCATCGTGCCAAAGACGAGTTACTGGAAGAGGCCGTAAACCACTTGTTGGTCTACCACGAGTGGCTGGAGCGCAAAGTAACAGCCAGCCAGGCCGCGGCGGCGCAAGGCCACATCGTTTCTGACGAGCACGTCCGGGCCTGGGTTGAGCAACGAGAACGTTCCTGAATGCGAGTCGAATGGTCCTCCCATGCGGTCGCAGATCCGAAGACAATCTCTGAATACGTCGAGCAAGATCGCAACCTCTCTACAGCCAACCGAGTTACCCGGAACATCTACGAAGCAGTGCAGGACCTTGTCACGATGCCGAGTCGCGGGCGTCAAGGGCGAGTCGAAGGCACGCGAGAATTGTTGATCGTGCCCTTGCCCTACATCGTGGTTTACCAAGTGTTTCCAGAGCGAGTGTTGGTTCTCAACGTCGTCCATGGAGCGCAGAGGTGGCCGTAGAAGAGGCAACGGAAGAAAATCGGGACAAGAGCATTCGAGGTGAGCTCGCCCGGAAGCGCAATGATGCTGCCGCCCTTCGGCGGCGCTTCACCCAGCAGCGCACAGAAGCTCGCCTCACTCTGCTGCTGGCGGCGCTCTCCATCGCCGCACTCCTGTACTACTACGCTCATCAGCAGATACTGCTCTATGGCGACGCTGTCGCCCATCTCAACATTGCGCGACGCGTTGTCGACAACCGCCATCCGCTCGAGTCCTATGGCCAGCTGGGCACCGTGTGGCTTCCCCTCCAGCACATCGCCATGCTGCCCTTCGTCTGGGTGAATACGCTCTGGCAGAGCGGAATTGCCGGCGCGATCCCCGGCATGGTGGCCTTCGTTCTCGGAACGCTCGGCATCTTCCGCCTGGTAGGCGCTCGCGCCGGCCCACTTCCCGCGTATCTCGCGGCAGCCATCTACGCGCTCAATCCCAATCTGCTTTACCTGCAAACTGCGGCAATGAACGAGCCCATCTTTCTGGCCTTCTTCATCTGGGCACTGGTTTATCTGGACGAGTTTTTTCGCGCCACGACTCCGCCTCGCAACGCCTCCGTTGCTCAGTCTCAAATGAAGCCGCGGCGCGCGCTCGAATATTGCGGCATCATGATGGCCGCCGGCGCGCTCACTCGCTACGACGGATGGTTTGCGGCTTCACTCCTCGGTGTGATCTTGACATGGGCGTTCCTCCGCTGGCGTCCGCGCATCACCGATCCGCGGCTGCGTCGAGCAGCCACGAAGTCCTTCCTGGAGGTCCTGCTGCTCAACGCGCTCGTTCCGGTGTACTGGCTGATTTACACCTGGGCGGTTTCCGGCAATGCTCTCGACTTTATCACCGGCCCTTACTCGGCGAAGGCCATTGCTCTGCGCTCCACCACTCAAGGAGGACCGCCCTATCCAGGGCAAGATCATGTCATTACTGCCGCGCTTTACTTTCTGAAGGCCGCTCAACTTAACATGGGGCCGCCCCTGTTGGGCCGCACGCTGCTGGCCCTGACTTTACTCGGGACCGCGCTCGCCGTTTGGCGCCTGCGACGTTACGGAATGCTCCTCCTGCTCTGGTTGCCGCTGGCCTTCTATGCTTTGTCGATTGCTTACGGCAGCGTGCCCATCTACATTCCGACGTGGTATCCGTTTTCGTACTACAACGTGCGTTATGGACTGGAGCTGCTGCCGGTTTTCGCGGTCTTCCTCGCCATTCTGGCTGGTTACGCTGCGGAGAGAGCAAGCACCACGTCTATGCGGGTCGCCATCTCGTGTGCCGTCCTCGCGCTGGTCGCTACCAGCTATGTTTCCGTCTACGCCGAGTCACCCATTACATTGCGCGAAGCGGCCACCAACTCGCGGGACCGCATCGCGCTGGAGCAAGGTCTGGCGAATGTGCTGGCGCAGATGCCGCCGTCGGCCACGCTGCTGATGTACGAGGCCGAACACGCGGGAGCCCTGCGGTTGGCCGGCATTCCGCTGCGCCACGTCATCTCCGAAGCCGAGCATCCCGACTGGGAATGGGCGCAGCTCGACCCGGCACACCGTGCCGACTACGTAATAGCCTGTCAGGGCGACCCAGTCTGGACTGCAGTGCAGCGCCACCGTGCTGAGCTTAACCAGATGATCTCGATCGCCGTCCCTGGTCAAGCGATCTGCACGGTCTACAAACCGATGGGTACAGGCAGTTCAGAATCCAGTCGATAAACCGATCTCGTTCAACGGCCCTCCGCCTTTGCTACAATCCGCCCAGCGCGACCTGATATGCCTAGCATCCCATTTGTAAAAGCGACGGCCTGCGGCAACGATTTTTTGATCATCGATTTTGCCCATGCTCCCAGCGACATCTACTCCTTTACGCGCCGAATATGTGATCGCCACAACGGCGTGGGCGCCGACGGCGTGGAGTGGGTGTTGCCCGCCAAGGATGCCGATCTTCGCGTTCGATTGCTAAACGCTGATGGCTCGGAAGCGGAGATCTCAGGCAATGGCACACGCTGCGTGGCAGCCTGGCATTGCGCCGAAAATCATCGCAGCTCGGTAGTGATCCGCACTGGCGCCGGCCTCAAGACCTGCGAACTCAAGAGCCATACTGGAAACGATTGTGAATTTCGCAGCTCCATGGGCACGCCCGAAGTGGGTGACGAATTTCCCATCAAGTTCACCTACGGCGAAATCTCCGGCACGCCAGTTTCAATGGGCAATCCGCATTACGTGGTTTTCGTCTCGGAATTTGAGTTGGGCTGGCAGGCCGTGGCCGAGCAGATATCGAGACACCACGACTTTAAGCACGGAATGAACGTCGAGTTCGTGAGGATTCTCAACCCAGGCGAGATCGAGGTTCGTTTTTGCGAACGCGGTGTGGGCGAGACCATGTCCTCAGGCACAGGATCGTGCGCCGCTGCCGTTGCCTCGATTCACTCCGGCAAAACGAAGTCACCGGTGCGGGTGCACGCTCCCGGCGGAGTGCAAACCGTGGAGTGGAACGATGAAGTGTTTCTCACCGGCCCCGCAACCTTGCTCTGTCGGGGCGAGTTTTTCATTTAAGATTGGCGGTTCAAGTGACTCAATCCGGCCAACCCGAACGTGTCCGCCCGCCCGCCCTGAAGTCCGGCGATACAGTCGGCATCATCGCTCCGGCCAGCGGTTTCCGTCGCGATGATCTGGAGGCGGGTTGCGCCGGCCTGCTGCGACTGGGTTTCCAACCTTCTTATCTGCCGTCGATGTTCGAGCGGCGCTTGTACTTTGCTGGGTCGGTGCAGCGTCGTGTGGACGAGTTGCACCAGATGTTCTCGCGGCCCGAAGTGAAAGCGGTCCTTTGCGCGCGCGGAGGTTATGGCTGTAATTACCTGCTCCCGCATCTCGACCTGGAATTGATCCGCGCGAACCCAAAGATCTTCGCCGGCTGCAGCGACGTCACTACCCTTCTCACTTATCTCTGCGATGCCGCCGGAATGGTGACCTTCCATGCGCCCATGGTGGCAGGAGACCTTGCTCGTCCGGGCGGTTTTGACGAGGCAAGCTGGCTCGCGGCGCTTGCTTCGGGAAAGGCCTGCCGGCGAGAGTTCAACGCTGAGGAAGTGCAGCCGTTGGCGGAAGGAAAGGCGACAGGTATGCTCTACGGCGGCTGCCTGTCGCTGCTATGTGCTTCGCTGGGAACGCCGTATGAGATTCACACCCAGGGCACGATCCTCTTTATTGAAGATCGTGCCGAGCGGCCGTATCGCATTGATCGCATGTTGATGCAGTTGAAGCTGGCTGGCAAGTTTGACGGCGTGCAGGGAATCATATTCGGCGAAATGATCGATTGTGGCGAAGCCGGCGCTCTCGACTATACGCTGCAAGACATAGTGATGCGCATTCTAGCCGACCTGCCCGTTCCAATAGCATTTGGGCTGAAGTCCGGACATGTTTCCGGCGGGAGCATTACTTTGCCATTCGGTGTCAGAGCAGAGCTGTCCGTTGGTAAGACCGTTGTACTTACATATGACCCGGCTGTGCAAACAGCACCTTGACCGTGTCCAGGTAGAGCAGGATCTCGTTTTCGACAACTATTCCATGAAGCCAAACCATATCCACCTGATTGGTATTTGCGGCACCGCTATGGCATCGCTGGCGGGGATGCTGAAGCAGCGCGGCTTTCGGATTACGGGTTCTGACCCTGCGGCATATCCCCCAATGTCAGACTTTCTGGCGTCGCTGGACATTTCCGTCGCACAACCGTTCAGCCAGGCGAACCTCCAGGTTCGCCCTGATTTGGTGATCGTAGGCAATGCCATTTCACGAGGCAACGTCGAATTGGAGTTCGTCCTCGACCAGCGCATCCCGTTTCATTCTCTGCCGCAGATTCTGCTCAACGAGTTTTTGTTGGACAAGGAGCGATTGATCGTTGCCGGGACGCATGGCAAGACGACCACTTCTTCCATGCTGGCGTGGATCTTTCAGCACGCTGGCCGCAACCCCAGCTTTCTGATTGGTGGAATTCCTGAAAACTTCGGCAGTTCGTTCGCTCTGGGATCCGGACATGAGTTCATTCTGGAGGGCGACGAATACGACACTGCCTTCTTCGATAAGGGGCCGAAGTTCCTGCACTATTTTCCTGACGCACTGATTCTTACCTCGGTCGAGTTCGATCACGCCGACATTTACAAGAACCTGGACGAGGTGAAGACCGCATTCAAGCGCCTGGTCAACCTGGTTCCTGGCCGCGGGATGCTGATCGCCTGGGATGGCCACCCTAATGTTGACGAGTGTGTGGGCCGCGCCTTCTGCCCGGTCGAGCGTTACGGCTTCGGCGAACAATCCGAATGGCGGATCACAGGGATAGAGCACTCGCCAGCCGCAACTCGCTGGCAGGTACTGCATGATGGCAAGGACTGGGCTGAGTTCGAGTTTTCTCTTGCGGGCGAATACAACGTCTTGAACGCAACCGCCGCAACTGCCCTAGCGGCCAATTACGGTATCGGCGTCGATGCCATTGCGGAAGCCCTGCGGGCGTTCCGGAGCGTTAAGCGACGGCTGGAAGTAAAAGCCGAGATTCACGGCATCACCATCATCGATGACTTTGCCCATCATCCTACGGCGATTACGCAGACACTGAAAGCGGTGCGCGCCCGCTATGCGGGGCGGCGGCTTTGGGCGGTCCTGGAGCCACGCTCCAATACTCTTCGGCGCAAAGTCTTTCAACATGAGTTGGCTGAAAGCCTCGCCATCGCGGACCAGATTGTTCTCGCCGATGTCTTCAGGTCCGAGGCCATTCCCGAGCCCGAACGGCTCGACCCGGCTGCGGTTGTGGCTGATTTGAACGCAAGCGGGAAGCAGGGACGATTGCTCGGCAGCGCAGACGTGATTGTCGACACCATCGCTCCCGAGTTGCGGCTTGGTGACGTTGTAGCAATTCTCTCCAATGGTGGCTTCGGTGGTATCTATGAAAAGCTGCCGGCGAAACTTCGGTCGATACACGAGGTCAAGACGACCGCGTGAACCGTCCTCGCACAGCACTTCTCGCATCATCAATAATCATTGTTCTCTTGGTGTTTGCGCCCCGCGCCTTCGCTGCGACGCCGGTAACTTGCGCTTCGCCGGCCAGCGCCCAGCCCGCACCCACCGAATACTTCGTCTCACTGGCCGATCCAGCTAAGCATCTGGCGCACGTCAGCATCCGTCTGCGGGATGGCGACGGTGTCCGCACGCTCGAGATGCCCGTCTGGAACGCGCTCTACCAGGTGCGCAACTTCGCGGCCGACATTGAAGATGTGCGGGCGCAGGATGCGGCGGGCAATGTTGTTACGGTCTTCAACCGCAAAACCAGCGAATGGGAGATCAGCGCACCGCCGGGCTGCGTCGTGGTTAGCTACGACATTCATCTCGACTCCGCTGGCCCGTTTGGCAGCACTCTGAACGCCGAGCATGCTTTCTTTAATTGGGCGATGGCCCTGATGTATTCGCCGGCTTTGCGCTCGCAGACGGTCAGCCTTCGGCTGCTGGACGTTCCGGCAACGTGGGAGCTTCGCGACTTACACATTCTCGGTGCAGCTACGCCCGGCAAAGTTGAGCAGAATATCGGAATTGCCCATAACTATGACGAGCTGGTGGATAGCCCGGCTGAGGTTGGCATCTTTCAGCAATCGGCTTTTCAACAGGACGGAGCTACATACCACATTGTGGTACACGGCAACCCCGCCGACTACGATATGGCAAAGCTCGACGGGGTCTTGAAGAAAATCACCCACGCCGCGGTGGACTGGATGCAGGACCGTCCCTATGAGGAGTACACATTTCTCTACCATTTTCCCGCTGGGTACGGCGGCGGCGGCATGGAACACGCTTACGGCACGGCGATCGACGTGAGTGCCGACCACCTGCGCGACGGTTTAATGCCTGTGGCCAGCGTCACCGCCCACGAGTTCTTTCATCTGTGGAACGTGAAGCGTATTCGCCCGCAATCGCTGGAGCCTGTCGATTACGAGGGAGAGCAGGACACGCGCGCGCTTTGGTTCAGCGAGGGCGTCACCAGTACGGTTGGTGACATGCTACTGGCGCGCTCGGGGCTTATCGATGAGCGGGAGTATCTGCAACGTGTTTCGGAGGAGATCACCGAGCTACAGCGACGGCCGGCACGTCGATGGCAGTCGGCAGAGGAATCTAGCCTCGACGCCTGGTTTGAAGGCATCACGTTTTACCGCTCGCCGGAGCGCAGCATCAGCTATTACAACAAGGGAGAAATACTGGGCATTCTTCTGGATCTGCGCATTCGCCAGCTAACCAACGGCGCTAAATCGTTGCGGGATTTGTTTCAGTGGATGAACCAGCATTACGCCAGGCAGCATCGCTTCTTCGCCGATTCCGCCGGAGTGGAGGAGGCCGCGGAAGCAGTTACCGGCCAGAGCTTTTCTGATTTCTTCCGCGACTACGTGGCGGGCGTTAAGGAAATTCCATACGACGACTATTTTCAGTTTGTCGGACTGCATGCCAGGGTCAATACAACTCAGTACGCCACTGCTGGATTCACTACCAAAGGAAACCTGGGTGGCCAGCCGGAGGTAGTTCGTATTGATCCCAACAGCGACTCGCAACGCCTCGGAATCCTGGTCGGCGATCATGTGACCAAAGTTAACGGCAAAGCTGCCGACGCGTCCCTGGACGAAGAAATGTCACGGCTGCAGCCTGGAACCGCCATCCGTCTGGAACTGGAGAATCGCCGCGGAAAACGCGAGGTGGAACTCCGGCTCACTGCGCGCGAAGAGCAATCGTACGAATTGGACGACGTTGCGGGTGTAACCCCGCAGCAGCGGTCACATCGTTCGGCGTGGATCCACGGCGACGACGAAGCCGGGGGCGTTCATTGATTCGAGCGGTGGCGATATTGTGCTTTTGGGGATTCTTCATCCTGCTGGTCGGCCCGCCCCTGGTGCTCTATGCCGCAATAACTGGAAATGCCGATCCCCTCTACAAGATAGCGACCGGCCTGGGCAGGCTGGGGGTGCTGGTGGTCGGAGTGAAAATTGAAGTTCGCGGCCGCGAGCACTTGCAGCCGGGCAGCACCTACATCTTCATGTCGAACCATGTGTCCAACCTTGATCCGCCGATTTTGATACCAAGTATTCCGGGACGCTGCTCGGCGCTGGTGAAGAAGGAGCTGTTTCGTGTTCCAGTATTCGGAACAGGTATGAAGCTGGGCCACCTTGTGCCCGTAGATCGCGGCGACCAAGAGGCCGCGATCGAGAGCGTTCAAGCAGCCATCAGAGTGCTACACGAGGGGTTGCATATGGTGGTCTATCCGGAAGGCACGCGCTCCAGCGATGGGCGTCTGCTCCCATTCAAGAAGGGGCCGTTTTATCTGGCCATGGATGCCGGCGCGCCCGTTGTGCCTGTGACTATGCTGGGGACCTTTGAGAGCTGGCCGAAAAAGAGATTTGCCTTACGACCTGGAACAGCGACCGTGGTCTTTCATCCGCCCATCGATCCTCGCGACTACAACGATCGCGAGGCGCTAATGACGGCGGTGCGAACCGCCATCGCCAGCGCCCTGCCACCCGAACGCAGGTAGTCATTGGTTTCACCGCAGACACACCGCGAGCGCAGAGTCGATTGCCTTGACATTCTTCTCCGTGTGCCCCATGTACTCCGTGTTGAAAGCCACAAGAAGGGCGCGCGCGTCTACTTTCTCTCGATCAATCGCGCGGTCAGCACCGCGCCATCGCGGTCGTCGTGCAGCTTGATGGGAAAGATAAGCACGTTCCAGGTCCAATGCGGACTTTTCTGAGGCAGGTGCGAGGCGCCGCGAAATCCGCGGCGATCGATATAGGTTTCACGGGTGTCGACAACCGTGCGAATGATCTCACGCCACTCGTCGCCCAACTGCGGAAATTGCTCGAACAGGTTCTTGCCGGCGAACCAGGCGCGCTTATGGCTGTTCATGGCGGCGAAGTAATCGTTGACAAATAGCCAATTGCCGGCCTGATCGAGGACTTCCAGCACAATGTCGTCACCCATCGCCATGGAGATACGCGAGTAGTAAAAATCGCGAGCATCCACCACCACCGGACGTCCCCGCTTCTTGGCCTCGAACGAGCGCAGGGCATTCACCAGGTCGTCAACGGAGCTGTAACCCTTCAGCAAGTGCATATCGGCGATGCCGCCGAATTTTCGCTCCAGGGTCGCGGACAGAATGATGATCGGCACCTGGGGACGCTTGCGGCGCAGCGTCTGGGCCACGTCGGTGCCAAACTGACCCGCCCCCAAGTGGTAGTCAAGCACGGCAATGTCGATGGCAGCCAGTTTGGATTCGGCCTCCTCAATCGAACTGGAGGTCACGACGCGATAGCCCTTCTGCCGCAGGATGGCGGAGCGCAAAATCAGGTTCTCCTCGCGATCGTCCAGCAGCAGCACGCGAATAGGAGTGTGGGGAACGGCTTGCGGGCCAAGCTCCCTCCCGGATTCCAGATTGGAGACATCTTCGCTCATTAAGGAATTAGAAGCAGCCGGGTTGCCTGAGAAGCTCAGTCTCAGGCCCTCGCCGCGAAACTTTCCCGCGATCGGCACGCTGGGGTCAGTCTTCTTTCTTCGTGCCCTGATCGGCGATGGACTGTCTGGCCGTCAAGTTCCGCACCGCTTTGGCCAGTTCTGGCAGCTTATTGAAGATGCTGACGGCGCGCAACCACTGTTTATGGTCGAAGGAGGGAGAGCCGCTCACCATGCTGCCGGCAGGGATGTCGCCGTGAGTGCCGCTCTGCGCGGTGACAATCACGCCGTCGCCAACGTTGCAATGGCCGGCAACCCCCACTTGTCCGGCAAGAATGACATTCTTGCCGATGACGGTCGAGCCAGCCAATCCCACTTGCGCGCATAGCAAAGTGTTCTCGCCCACCACAGATCCATGACCGACCTGCACCAGGTTGTCGATCTTGACGCCGCGTGCGATGTGGGTTTCACCCACGCTGGCGCGGTCGATGCAAGAGTTCGCCTGCACTTCGACGTCGTCCCCCAGCACCGCCGGACCGGATTGTGTGATTTTTTCCCAGTGGTGGTCCCAGTGCTGGCCGTCGCGTGCGAAGCCGAAGCCGTCGCAGCCAACGATGACTCCATTCTGGAGGATGACGTTGTCGCCCAGCTGGCAGTCCTCGCGGACCACGGCGTGAGCATGCGCGAAGAAGTTCTTGCCGATTCGCACTCCGCGGTAGATAACAACGTGCGGGAGCAGGACGGCGTCATCGCCGATTTCAACATCGTCGTCAATCACCACATAGGCAGCGACATGCGCATTGGCCCCGATTTTCGCAGTCGGCGCAATCACAGCTGTAGGATGCACGCCAGCTTCATATCGCGGGGCTTTGTAAAACAAATTAATGGCGCGCGCAAAGGCGAGATAGGGATTCTTGCTGCGCAACATGCCAGTCGCAAGGGCGGGGAAGTCCTCGGAGACAATCACGGCCGCGGCAGATGTAGTCTTCGCGGCGGCAGCGTATTTGGAATTGGCGACGAATGTGATCTGCGCGGCGGCAGCCTCTTCGATTCCGGCAACGCCGGTTATCTCTTTATCCGGATCCCCGTTTTCCAGCGTGGCATCCAGCGCGGACGCGATATCGGAAAGTTTCATGATTAGTATTTAGAAATTTGGGAATATTGCAGCTGAAGCTGCCAGTTCTCACGTAAACATCGGCACCTGACGGGTGTCTTCCGGACGCCGGCCTCGCCGTCCGGACTTCTTATCGCCGATTACACCGATGACGGTCATCTCCGCCAGCGCCGAACGAGGAACAAAGATTCGCTGGGTGTTGGAGTGCGCGTCCGGTGGAATAATCGAGAAGCCGTCGCCGCCCTCCTGCAACAGATCGTTGGGCATCATGCCCTCGATGATCTCATTGTCGCGAAAGCGCAGACGTACCCACAACCCTTCCGTACGCGGCCGCGAGGTAAAGGTCTTGCGCGTGAGCGACTCCGTGTCTCCAAACTCGCGCACAAAGTAGACACCCTTCACATCGTTTAAGTCGATGGCAACGACGTTGCCGGCTGTATTCATCAACTCCAGCTTGCCATCGGAGATGAAGGTCGCTCCTACGTAGCCGTGCACACTATCGCGGTCCATCTTGCGGACGATGACCTTCTTGTGCGTTGTAGCCATAATTTACGCGATTCGAGCGGCTGCACCAGCCCCGATTGTCGCACTTTTGCTGGAAAAGTGCTCTTTCCCACCTACGGTGTAGCCAAATTGTCAACCATATGTTATTGTTCGCAGTGCAGCGTTGGAGGTGCAAGCCTCCCGTAAGTGCTGTCTTGAGAGCTAGTTGCGAATTTGTCCAAAAATTCGTTGGCAATTTGGCAAGCGAAGGGCTCTCATTGCAGGTTCGGAGGAACGACTAGCTCCAGTGGTCGCGATTCCTTGCCTGGGTCTCGATATCCTCGGTTTTTACCTTTAGAGTCATACATTTAGATGGCAGACTACATCTATAGCATGGAGACCCGGCTCACACCGGACCAGCAAAGTGGTGTGAACCAGGTGCAGGAAATCGCCCGGCGTGCGGGGCTGAATCTCTATCTAACTGGCGGCACAATCCGCGACCTGATCACCGGTTTCCCGATTCGCGATATCGACCTGAGCATCCAGGGCAACCCGCTCAAGCTCCAGAAAGATTTGGAGAAATCGGGCATTTCGGTGCAAGGCGTCGACGAAGACCTGCGCACCCTGCAGCTTCTGATGCCGGGGAACGTACGGGCTGAACTCAACATGACGCGCGCCGAGGCCTACGACAAGCCCGGCAAGCCGCCCACAATTACGCCCGCCACCATCAATGAAGACTTGCGGCGTCGCGACTTTACGGTCAACGCCATGGGATTGTCGCTGAATCCAGGATCACGTGGTCTGTTACTTGACCCCTTCAACGGGGTGGCCGATATCGAGGCCAAAGTGCTGCGTGTACTGCACAATTACGCCTTCCTGGAAGAACCGATCCGGCTGATTCGCGCCACCCGGCTGAGCGCGCGTTTTCACTGGCCGCTGGAAGAGCGCACCCAGACTCGCTATGACGCCGCCAAGGAAAACAGCTATATCGACTATCTCGGTAAGCGGATGATTGGCCACGAGCTGGAGCAGCTGGCACATGAAGATGACCCGCTAAACATCATGCGCGCGCTGGAAAAAGAAGGCTGGCTCAAGGTACTGCATCCGCACTGGACCATGAGCAAAATCGATTCCGGCGACCTTGGCCAGCTGGTGAAGACGCGCCAGATGATGAACGAGCTCGGCTATTCGATTGAGACGGGGCCGATCGTGATGTACTTCCTTACTTCCCGCATGAGCGACAAGGACACCACCGACATCCAGCGCATGATTCCGCGCCGGGACTTTGTAGACAAGTGGAAGCACCTGGAAAGCGGCGCTCACGAGCTGACGAAAAAATTGACCAGCAAGGAAGCTGCTGTGCCGTCGGGGGCTTGGAAGATTCTGTCGCAGGCCACGCCGGAGAACATCCTGTTCCTCATCCTCACGGTGAGGCAACAGGCGGTAGACCAGAAGCTGAAGAACTTCTTTGGGAAATGGCGGCAAGTGAAGGAGAAATTGCCTTTCCCGGAGATGGCCGAGTTGCGCATCACGCCCCAGTTGGCGGAATACTCGGAGATCACGGAGAAGGCATTTCTGCTGCTGATGGACGGCCGGTTGCGCTCGCATTCCGAGATCATGAATTTCCTGAAGCCGTATGAGCCGCCGCCTCCTCCGCCACCACCTGCTCCGAAACGCGGACGCACGAAAGCGACGGCGGTGGTGGGTTCGCCGGAGGCAGTCGTTCCCGGGAAGCGTGGGCGTAAGCCGAAAGGCGTTGCGGCGCCGGTGCCGGCTCCTGCGCCGGAAGTGCCGACGCAGCCTGCCGCTCAGTCGGCAAAAATCCCGGCCGCCAAAGGCGCAGCTAAATCAGCAGCGCCGCCGCCGGCTATCGCCAAGCCTGCTGCAACGCAGAAGAGCGCCGCGCCTGCCAAGCCGGCAGCCAAAAAGCCGGCGCCAGCCAAGGTGGTGGCCAAGAAACAGACGAAGCCACCGGCAAAAAAGACGGTTGCGAAAAAAGCCGCTCCCGCGAAGAAAGCTGCTCCAAAGAGAGCCCCGGCAAAGAAGAAACCGGCGGTAAAGAAACCTGCCACAAAGAAGCCGTCACGTAAGCGGTAAAGTGCCGATCCGGATCCGCCGTCATGTCGGCGTGCTTCTTCCGCCGCGAGCGGGTTTCTCTCACCGGCTCTTCGATCGCTGCAATCCAAGCTACATCGACGTTGGAAAGCGACCGAGCGTACGATGCGCTGCGGCGTGCAATCTGCTTGCTACACTGAAGTCGTGCGACGGTTGATCATCAACGCAGACGATTTTGGCCTGACCTCGGGTGTCAATCGGGGCATTACCGAAGCGTACCAGCGTGGCATTGTTACTTCAACGACGCTGATGGCCAACGCGCGCGCGTTTGACGAAGCAGCGGGGCTAGCGCGCTCTTTTGCCGCGGGCGGCGGGCAGCTCAGCGTCGGCTGTCACGTGGTTTTGCTGGATGGAGAGCCGCTCCTGCAGCCAGACCGAACTGCCAGCTTGCTGCAGCCGAGAGCAAACGATGGCAGCCGCACGTTTCGCGACAGCTTGAACGACTTCGTCATCGCATCGTTTCGTCACAAACTCGCGGCGGACGAAATTGAGGCGGAAGCGGCAGCGCAAATGCAGCGCATCCGGGGCGCCGGAGTCCAGCCTTCGCATTTCGACACGCACAAACACGCGCATATGTTTCCTGCCGTGCTGCGTCCCCTGCTGCGCGCCGCCAGGGCTTGCGAAGTTCCGGCCGTGCGCAACCCCTTCGGGCAGGTTTGGCCGCTGCCCATGAGCAGCATCTTGCGGACGCGCAGGCTATGGAAGCGGTTCGCTCAACTGAATGTGTTACGCAACTTCGCAGCCAAGTTCCGGCGCGAGGTCGAGTCCTTCGGACTTCGCACCACGGACGGATCGCTAGGCGTACTGGTGACGGGCGTGCTCGATCGGAGACTGTTTACCGCGATTGCCGACAACATGCCTGAAGGGACTTGGGAGTTGGTCTGCCATCCGGGCTACAACGACGCCGATCTTGACCAGATACGAACCAGACTGCGGCGCTCGCGAGAGCAGGAGCTGCAAGTGCTGACGTCGCCCGAGGCCCGCGACCTTCTGGGCCAACGAAACATTGAGCTAATCAGTTATCGCGAACTGTAGATACTCTCGCGATACAATGGATTTCCCGCCGCCCAGGGACCGAATCGCAGACATGCAATCCTTTGCGCAATTTTTGTCGCAAGCCGGCGAAGACTCGATCGTCGCCACGGCGCCGTGCCGCGCCGATCTTGCCGGCGGGACCATCGACATCTGGCCTCTGTACCTGTTTCATCCCGGCGCGGTAAGCGTGAACCTCGCGCTCAGCATCCTGACGGCCTGCAAGATTACACCTCGAGCCGGTCGCGAAATCGTACTCAAGTCGCACGATACTGAACGCGAGGACCGTTTTGCCGGGTTCGAGGAATTGTTGATGGCGACATCGTATGCGCATCCACTGGCGGCGTACCTGGTTCGTTACTTCAGAGCCGATCGCGGCTTTACCCTTGAAACGTACTCAGAGTCGCCGGCGGGCGCGGGCATCTCCGGCTCGTCGGCGCTGATGATTGCCACCGCCGCCGCGTTGAGCCGCTTCGTTGGACGCGAAATCGAGGTTGAGCAGATTCGCGTGATCGCACAGAATGTGGAAGCGCAGCTTATCGGCGTGCCCACTGGCTGTCAGGACTACTATCCTGCGATGTATGGTGGCGTCAGCGCGGTGCATCTGGAGGTCGCGGGAATCCGATGGGAGCGACTTGCGGTGTCTCCCGATGAAGTGAACCAGCGTTTCCTGTTGTTTTACACTGGAGCGCCGCGGCAGTCGGGAATCAACAACTGGGAAGTTTTCAAACAACATATTGATGGCGATAAGCACGTCGTTCACAACTTTGCCGAGCTTTCGCGGATTGCCCAGGCCATGCATTGTGCGCTTGCCCGCGAGCATTGGGACGAGGTCGCGAGGTTGATGGGCGAGGAGTGGGAGCGGCGCCGCACAAACGGGCCTGGGATTACGACCCCGCTCATTGATAAGCTAATCGAGGTTGCTAAACAGAACGGGGCGCAAGCCGCCAAGGTCTGCGGCGCCGGCGGCGGTGGCTGCGTGATTGCGTTTATCGAAAAGGGGAGTCGAGAACGCGTGGAGGACGCCATCCGGCAGCACGGCGGGCAACCGCTCGATTTTCAGGTCGAGCGTGAAGGGTTACGGTTTCACGCCGCAGGCGCACGGCAGACGGCCAAGGTATGAGCATGTTTACTGACAGTAAGGGAAAGCTACAACCGATCTGGGCGTTCCTGTTTGCGGTGCTTCTGGGTGCCCTGGCATTTGCTGTCTCTGGCAATATCGCATTCGAAGCCGCGGGTGACCACCCCTTTCGCCGCGAATTGGTTTTCCGCGTGCTGTGGACGCTGCTGTTGTTCGGCATCTTTATCTGGCTGCTCACGGTTGGCGATCATGTTGAGGAACACCGCATTGCCGCACAAGGCTTGCCTCGGGTTAAGGGCTGGCTGAAGCAGTTTCTGCTCGGCACCGTCCTGGGATGCATCTTCACGGTCCTGGCCGTTGCTCCCATTTATTTCCTCGGACACTTCCGGGCCAAGAACCTGATGAGCTGGCACTTGGTTCCGAATCTTCTTGCGGTGATTCTCACGTTGTTGTGCGGCGCGCTGGCCGAAGAGTTGATGTTCCGCGGCTATCCGTTCCAGCACCTGAAGCAGGCCATCGGCACGCCGAGCGCGGTACTGGCCTTTTCGGTTTTCTATGGACTGCTGCATCTGCTGAACCCCGAGGCTGGCCCGTGGGGAGTCGCGAATACCATCCTTATCGGGATACTTCTAACGATCGCATACCTCCGCACCGGAGCGCTGTGGTTGTCGTGGGGCATTCACTTTGGTTGGAATACCACCTTGGGGCTTGTACTCGGCTTGCCCGTCAGCGGCTTCCGCTTCTTCAACTTGTGGATTTACACCCAGGCGTACGGGCCGAAATGGCTGACGGGTGACTATTACGGCGTAGAAGCGGCCGCGACCGGAACGGTTGCTATACTCATCGGGATCTTAGTCGTTTGGAAGCTACCGCTTCAGAAACTGACGCAGCCAGCCGCACAATCGTCAGAGGAACCAGTTCTGCATAGCCTCTCCGGCATTCGACCCTAGGGTGTGGGGGCACCGCTCGAGGTCCCGGGAAACGCGGTTCTTTTGTGCGCTGGGTTCGAGCGCCGAATAAGAATATAATTACCGCAATCGGGGACCTGTGATGAACCGCGCTTGCTTTTCCTCTTTCGCAACGGCAATTCTGCTGTTGCCGCTTGCCGTATGGGCGAGCGACCCCAAGACGCCCAGCTCCACTGAAAAGTTGACGCCACAAACGAAGTTGCTTATCATGCGCGACCTGACCGCGGAGCGAGTGTTTGTGCGCACTCCGATGCCGATGGGCGAGCAAGGTCTGGCAATTCGAGACGGCAAGGTGAGTCCCAGCGAACAGCAGGTGGCGCGATTGGTCATGGAACATGGATTTGCCGCCAAGCCCGGTGATCGCGTGGTCATCACCAACGTCCTGATCAAGGAGAAGTCCATCGTCTTCGAGATCAATGGTGGAGGGAAGAAGCACGAGAAGTGGTATCAGCATGTGGAGTTAGGAGCGAACGGGACAACTACTCCAGTGGGAGGTGCCCCTAAAAGCCTTGAAGCCAAGGGCTCGAGTGTGACCCTCGAGTTCGACAAGTATGTGCCCGAGCTGACGGGTGAGCAGGTACGCGATATGCTGGCCCCGGTGTTCGACTTCAAGGCGCTGAGCCAGGCCGAGGCCTATGAGAAGACTTTGCCGCCGAAAGTGCGGGAGGCGATAAAGAATCATCAGGTGCTGGTGGGCATGGATCGCGACATGGTGATCTACGCCAAGGGACGGCCGCCGAAAAAGATTCGGGACAAGGACGACAGCGGCGCGGATTACGAAGAATGGATTTACGGGGATCCACCGCAAGAAGTGGACTTCGTGCGGTTCCAGGGGATCTTCGTGTCGCGCCTGGAAATTATGACGGTGGATGGCCAGAAGATTGTCCGCACCCAGAAGGAAGTGGACTTGCAGTCGCAGGAGACTGAGCTGGCCGCCAAGAAACCCGAGCAAAAGCCGGCGGACGCGCCCACCCTGCTTCGTCCAGGCGAGCAAGCGGCGAGTTCGCCCGATACCCACAGCGCACCGCAGACGCCCTATCCCTCTCCCGGTAGCACAACCCCCACCGATACTCCCGGCGGAACGTCACCTCACTGGCAGATGGCGGGCCTGTCGTGAGAGACCGAGACATGCCATTTGGCGCGCTGAACCCCGCGCCATTACACTGGTAGAGTGAGGATAGCACTCGGCCAGATCAACACCGTTGTTGGGGACTTTTCTGGCAACTCCGCCAAGATCATCGAATATTCGCGGCGCGCGCGCAGCGGCGGCGTGGAACTCATCCTCTTTCCAGAACTCTCGGTCTGCGGTTATCCGCCCCGCGACTTGGTGGAGCGGCCCTGGTTTGTGGAACGCAACCGGCAGGCCGTGGAAGCCATTGCGCATGAGACGCAAGGCATCGCCGTAATCTGCGGTCTGGTTACTGCCGCCCGCTCGGCAACAGGCAAGTCGGTCCTGAACTCCGCGGCCCTGTTGCGCGATGGCAAGATTGCGTTTGTGCAGTCGAAGCGACTGCTGCCCAGCTACGATGTCTTCGACGAAATGCGCAACTTCGCTCCCGCCGATCGCCAGCAGCTCTTCACTTTCGATGGACAGCAATTGGCGCTGACGATCTGCGAGGACGCCTGGAACGACAAGCACTTCTGGGACCGCCGGTTGTACGGGGTCGATCCAGTGGAAGACTTGATTGGCGCGGGCGGAAAGGTTCTGCTGAATATCTCGTCGTCGCCGTTTTACCTGGGCAAGCGCGAACTGCGGCACGCCATGCTGGCCGCGATCGCCAGCAACTATCGCGTGCCGGTCGCGATGGTTAACCAAATCGGCGGCAATGACAGCCTGGTGTTTGACGGCTCCAGTTTTGTCCTCGGGCCCGGCGGAGAAGTGATCGCCCAGGCGAAGTCGTTCGAGGAAGACCTCATCTGCTTCGATACGGAAACCTTGACGGGCGATGTTCATGCTCGCGACGAAGGCATGGAATCGAGCGCTTATTCCGCGCTGGTACTCGGCACGCGCGATTACGTTCACAAGTGCGGTTTCCGGGAGGTTGTGCTGGGCTTGAGCGGCGGCATCGATTCGGCGCTTACCGCCAGCATCGCAGTCGATGCCCTGGGGCGCGAGAATGTAGTGGGCATTGGCATGCCCGGTCCGTACTCGTCGCGTGGCAGCATCGACGACGCGGCCGAGCTGGCGCGCAATCTCGGCATCCGCTTCGAGCTGGTTCCGATTGGCGATATCTTCGATGCCTATGGCAAAGCGCTCAGTTCGGTGTTCGCCGGACGCCAGCCTGATGTCACCGAAGAAAACATTCAGGCCCGCATTCGGGGCTCGCTGATAATGGCGATCTCCAATAAGTTTGGTTGCCTGGTGCTGACCACGGGAAACAAGTCGGAGCTGGGCGCTGGCTATTGCACGCTATATGGCGACATGTGCGGAGGCCTGGCCGTGATCTCCGATGTGCCGAAGACGCTGGTCTACCGGTTGGCCAACTTCGTCAACTCGCGTTCGCCGGTCATTCCCCGGTCGACCATCGAGAAGCCGCCGTCGGCGGAATTGCGCCCTGACCAGAAGGACAGCGACTCGCTGCCGCCGTATGAAGTCCTGGACGCGATTTTGCAGGATTACATAGAAGATAACAAGGCGCCGGATGAGATCGCAGCGGAACGAGGCTATGATCCACAGTTGGTACGCAGGATCGCATGCATGGTTGACAAAAGCGAGTACAAACGCCAGCAGGCAGCCCCGGGATTGAAGATTTCCGAGAAGGCCTTCGGCTTTGGCCGTAGATATCCGATTGCTGCGAAGGTTGAAGTGTGTGGAGGAAGCAGCAATTAGCAATTAGCTCTTAGCTATGCGCCAAATGCTAATTGCTGATCGTTAGTTGCTAATTGCTGGCTGCTTCGAGAGGATCCATGAATTACATCACGCGAATAATCTTGATCGCTGGTCTTAGTATTGCCAGCCTATATTCCCCCGCCCAGAATGCCGCTGCGGCCAAGCACGCTTCTCCGGCTAAGACGGAGTCGACTGCCAGTACCGCCGGGGCGGCGCTTCCAACCGAAGCTACCGTCGATGGTTTTCTAAAAAACATGTTTGGCTGGAATCCTGATCTGACGTGGAAGGTAGCCGACATCAAGCCTTCGGAAGCCGCCGGCGTTGCAGTGGCAACGGTGGTCTTCAACACGCCGAAGGGGTCGCAGGTAATACGCCTCTACGTGACGCCCGACCAGAAATATGCTTTCATGGCGGAGCTGGTGCCCTTCGGCGCCGATCCCTTTGCCGAAGCGCGCCAGATTCTGAAGGCGGCCAATGGCCCGTCGCACGGGCCGCAGGACGCGGCGATTACCATTGTCGAATTTGGCGATCTGGAATGCCCGGCGTGCAAAGCAGCCCAGCCCAACATCACCAAGCTGATGGAAGAGGAGCCCAAGGCGAGGCTCGTTTTTCAGAACTATCCGTTGGAGCAAATCCACAAGTGGGCTTTGACGGGAGCAAAGTATCTGGACTGCCTGGCGCAGCAGAACAACCAAGCGGTGTGGAAGTTCATCGCCACCGTCTATGACCACCAGTCGGATGTTACCCCGGAGAACGCCGAGCAGATGCTGAAGGGCTACGTGAAGGACTCAGGCGGCGATCCGGAAGCCGTGGCGGCGTGTGCTGCCAAGCCGGAGACCGAGAAGCGGGTCCGCGAATCTATGGCGCTGGCCGAGAAGCTGGACGTCACCAGCACCCCGACCTTCTTCATCAACGGCCGCCGCATCGTTGGATTTTCCGCTAACAGTACCCCCTATGATGCCGTCAAAGCTATGGCGGATTATGACATCGCCAATCCCAGGTAGAATGCAGGTCGCCCGAGGCGAACGTGGGGCTGAATGCGTGGAGGAAGGCAGTCCTTTGGTTGCTGCTGGGGATAACGGCGGTGTCTGCGTTGTGGTTGCTCAACCTTGAGATCACCTACCGGCGCAACGTACGGAATTTGCCAACCGAGTTCCAACCGCGGCGGCACACAATTAATCGGATTTGGAAGACCTGATGCGGTTGCAGAATTGCGACGGCCCCAACAAACATCTTTTCGTGACCCACATCACAGCCCCTTTCCTGGACAGCGTAGAGGATTACAGATAATAAGAGTTGCCGATCTGCCTTGATCTTGGCCGCCTCGCAAACCTGGGCAATCGGCGGTTCCGCTGGTGGCGGACTCTCAGCTCGCAGTTTTCGGTAATTTTGCAGGCCCTCGCGCGACTCTTCGTGTCCACTAGGAATGGTGAGGGCTTGAACAGAATCCTCGTCGTCGATACCGACCCCGTCATCCGCTCCGGCATCTGTAGTTTCCTCGCAGCGCAGGGATACGTCGTCTCCCAAGCTTCCAGCTCCGCCGAGGCTGATTTGCAGTTCGATAGCTTCCGCCCCCACGTGATAGTTCTCGACCTGGATGTTCCAAGCGGGGAGGGTTCGCAGGTTTTCCGCTTCGCAAAACGTCTTCAGCCCGACTTTCCGATTGTTGTGCTCAGCGGCCATGCAGCCAAAAGCTTTGAAACCAAGGCCCTGGAGCGCGCCGCCGCGCACGTTTTCGTCAAGCCGGTAGACTTGGCGAGGCTTCATGCAGTACTGGTGGGACTACCGGCGCAACTGAAGGCGGCACGGGCGGCTGCGTCTTCTCCGGCCAAGGTGCAGCGCGAATATCTCGACCCATTCATCGGGACCAGTGCCGCGATTCGCCGGCTGCGCGAGATCGCCAACCGTGTTCTGCCCAGCGAGAGCCCCATCCTTTTGCAGGGCGAAACCGGCGCTGGTAAGGGAGTGCTGGCCAACTGGATCCATCGCAACGGCCCTCGCGCCGATCAGCCTTTTCTCGATCTGAACTGTGCCGGCCTATCGCGCGAACTGCTTGAATCGGAGTTATTTGGCCATGAAAAGGGTGCTTTCACCAGCGCAGTCAGCGCCAAACAGGGCTTGTTGGAAGTCGCCAATCATGGAACGGTTTTTCTTGACGAAATCGGCGACATTGACCTGCAGGTGCAGCCCAAGCTGCTGAAGGTATTGGAAGACCGGGTCTTCCGCCGCCTGGGCGAGATTCGCGACCGCGCCGTCGACATCCGTTTGATCTCCGCAACCCATCGCGAACTGCTGGAACTGGTGCGCCAGCAGCGGTTTCGCGGCGATCTCTACTTCCGCGTCAACATCGTCTATATCCAGGTCCCGTGCTTGCGCGAGCGTGTCGAAGATATCTCGCATTTGGCGCAGCATCTGGTGCGAAGTATTGCCCGCAACTGTGGTCGGCAGGAAATGCGTATCTCCAACGCAGCCGTTATGGCCCTGGAGCGCTACTCCTGGCCGGGCAACATCCGCGAATTGCGCAACGTGCTGGAGCGCGCCGCTCTGGTCGCCGGACAGGACACGATAGCGCAGGAACATCTGCACTTCCAGACTGCGCTGGCTCCGGAACTATCGCGACTGGGCGGCTTGAGCGGCACTCTGAAACAAATGGAGCGCGCCTATATTCACCACGTGTTGCATGATGAAGGCGGCTCAATCGAGCGCGCCGCGCGCCGCCTCGGAATTCCGCGCAGCTCCCTTTATAACAAGATGAAGCGCTTCGAAATTCCACAGGGCACAGGTCGCTTGTAAAGATCTAGCGCAGGTCCTCAGGCGCGAAACAACCCCCGCACCCGACTGCACTTCTTACTGTATAGTTGCTAGCTTATGTGGGCCCTCGACCGGCTTCCGGAGTTCAACCAGATTCACCACTCCCACGATGCCACCTGGACCGCGACCGACGCCGCCAGCCTGAAGTTCGCCCAAGGAGTGCTGTTTTCCTTCCTGCTTGTGACTCCCTTCTGGACCGCCGTCGGCATCGGCCTTCATCTGCTGACGCGGTAAGGCGTGCGGCCGTCCTGCTAATTCTTTTCCGCTCCACTCGGGTATCATGGCTTCACTGCTGTCCGTCCCGTCAACACACATCTGGGGTAGGTTTCTCGAATGTCCGACGCTTTCATCTGCGATGTAATTCGAACGCCTTTCGGCCGCTACGGCGGCGCACTCTCCACCGTTCGCACCGACGATCTGGCTGCGATTCCCATCAAGGCCTTGCTTGAGCGTAACTCTTCCGTGGATTGGAGCGCAGTCGATGACGTAATCCTGGGTTGCGCCAATCAATCCGGCGAGGACAATCGCAATGTCGCGCGCATGGCTCTGCTGCTCGCCGGTCTGCCGCTGACGGTGCCGGGTACAACCGTCAACCGGTTGTGCGGTTCCAGCCTGGACGCAATCTCCATGGCCGCGCGCGCCATCAGGACGGGCGAGAACGCTCTTGTGATTGCCGGCGGCGTGGAGAGCATGTCGCGAGCGCCTTTTGTCGTCGGTAAGGCGGATACCGCTTTTTCGCGCGGCATGAAGCTGGAAGATACCACCATCGGCTGGAGATTCGTGAATCCCCTGATGAAGGCGCAGTTCGGCGTGGACTCCATGCCGGAGACGGGTGAAAACGTTGCTGAGGAGTTCGGGATTTCGCGCCAGGACCAGGATGCATTTGCCTATCGCAGCCAGCAACGTGCGGAAGCTGCTCGGCAAAGCGGCGCATTAGCTGAGGAGATCACAGCGGTCACGATTACGGCTCGCAAGGGAACAGTGGTCGCCATAGACAAAGACGAACATCCGCGGCCCGAAACGACGCTGGCTGCACTGGCTGCGCTGAAGCCCATCGTCAAAGCGAACGGCACCATCACGGCGGGCAACGCGTCCGGCGTGAATGACGGCGCCGGCGCCGTGTTGCTGGCTTCGGGGGAAGCAGTCAAGCGTCATGGGCTGAAGCCGAAAGCGCGCGTGGTTGCCGCCGCCGCCGCGGGAGTTGCGCCGCGAATCATGGGCGTGGGACCAGTTCCGGCAACGCGCAAGGTGCTGGCGTTGGCCGGTCTCAGGGTCGGCGACATGGACGTGATCGAGTTGAACGAGGCCTTCGCTTCACAGGCTCTGGCCGTGCTTCGCGACCTGAGATTTCCAGATGCTGCCCCCCACGTGAATCCGAATGGCGGTGCCATCGCCATCGGTCATCCCCTGGGGGCAAGTGGAGCGCGGCTCGTCACCGCTGCCGTCTTGCAGTTGCAGCGTACCGGCGGTCGCTACGCGTTGTGCACAATGTGCATCGGCGTTGGGCAAGGGCTGGCGATGATTCTGGAAAGGGTTTAGTGGCGAAAGGCAGGCGCGATGGAACGGCCGCGACACTTGCTCGTACTATCCTGTTGAACAAAAAAAGGCGGACCTGAAGTGGGTCCGCGTGAGTAAGGCGTAAGGAGATTCGCTGCTCTTGTTGAATTACATTGCGATTTCCAGCTCAGGATTGCTCAACGTCAAATTGTCTGATTCCCGCCAACTGAAGGCTGATGTTCCACAGGAATTCCGGGTTATTCCTGAGATAGCGGCGCCATAGACGCCGTGGCTGGTGCAGCAGACGATGCAGCCATTGCAGTCCGGCACCCTTCACCCACATGGGAGCGTCAGGCAAGAGGCCGGCGTGAATGTCGAACGCCGCTCCGACTCCGACCATGAGGCAAGTGTCAAGGCGTTCGATCATGGCGGCCATGAAGCGCTCTTGCTTCGGTGTGCTGAGGCCGACCCAAACCACGTGGGGACGGACCTGGGCCACCATTGCAGTAAATTCGTTCTCTTCCGCGGATGTAAGCGCACGGAAGGGCGGCGTAAACGTCCCGACGATGCTGATGCCTGCTATCAGGCTCTCCAGACGACGCTTCAGTTTTTCGGCTACGCCGGGATTTCCGCCATACAGGAAATGGCGATAGCCTCGGCCCGCCGATAGCCGGCACAACTCCAGCATAAAGTCGGGACCATAGACGCGACGCATTCGGCGATGTCCCTGGGCTCGACCTACCCAAACCGTCGGCATTCCGTCAGGTGTGCACAGGAACGAGCGGTTCAGGATAGTGCGGAAACCCGCATCGCGTTGGGCTTCCATGATTCCATGCACCCCGGTGACGCAGATGTAGCCCTTGCGCCGCTGCTGAAGAAGCTGGTCGGAGCGGCGCAGTGCTTCCTGCATGTTGATAGCGCTGATGCCGACGCCGAGCAGGTTGGCGCGGCCCAGCGCGTCATCAGTCGGAGGCATAAGCCAGGGCCCGCGGCTCCAGACGTCCGGCTTTGCGCAGTTCGTCTTCAATCCAGCGATAGGTGATCTCCAGGCCGTCGCGGAGCGGGGTCTGCGGTTCCCATCCGAGCACAGTACGCAACCGTGAGTTGTCGCTGTTGCGGCCGCGAACTCCCTGGGGACGATTCAGCTCGTGCCGCTTGGACAGTTTCTTGCCGGCGATATCGCAGACCAGGTCGACCAACGCGTCGACGCTGACCATCTCCTCAGTACCGAGGTTGAGCGGCTCGCGATAATCGCTGGCCATGAGGCGCATAAGGCCCTCGACACAGTCTGGAATAAACATAAAAGACCTGGTGGCCAGGCCATCACCCCAGACGTGGATGGTGCCGCCGTGGTCGGCGAGCGCCACCTTGCGGCAGATGGCCGCAGGCGCTTTTTCCTTGCCGCCTTCATAGGTGCCTAGCGGCCCGTAAACGTTATGGAAGCGGACAATGCGGGTTTCCAGGCCGTAATCGTGCAGGAAATACTTGCAGAGCTGTTCGGTGAAAAGCTTTTCCCATCCGTAGCCGGCCTCGGGATCGGCAGGGTAGGCGTCTTCCTCTCGAAGCGGAGTGAGGTCAGCCACCTTCTGTTTGTAGCCTGCGTAAACGCAGGCTGAGGAAGAGAAGAGATAACGGGAGACGCCGTTCACACGAGACGCTTCCAGCATGTGCGCATTGATGAGAATGTTATTGTGGGCGATTTCGGCGAGCTTGGCCGTGATGTAGCCGATGCCGCCCATGTCGGCAGCGAGGTTAAACACATGGTTCATGTGACTGGTGGCCTGGAGCGTGTTGTTCCAGGAGCGAAGGTCGAGGAGTTCGAATTCGTCAGCGGCGGTAGGCTCGAACTCTGGCTCCTTGATGTCCACGCCGCGTACCCAATAGCCCTCGCTCTTGAGACGTTTGACGAGATGATGACCGATGAAGCCACCGGCGCCGGTGACTAAGACACGAGTTGCTGAGTTCATGATGAGATGCCCCTTATTGGCATGAAGATGAAGTGGAGGAACGGGAAATGTTAGTGCTGCGGTTGGTGGTATGACTTCGCGGTCTGGGCGGTGTAACTGGGCGCCGATTGCTTCTGATTTTTCAGCTTCAGCCGGCACTCCAGGGTGCTCAAGTGCATTTGTTGGCACAGCTGATCAAGGCCTTTTTGCAGCGCGCGAGAACGTTGCAGGCTTGCCTCCTGCTGCTTCCGGATGCGCACCCGTGCGAGTTTGCGATCCAGCGTGGAAGCGGCCGTGAGATTCGGGGAAGTGTTGCCGGCAACTTCGGTGGGAGGAAGCATGGCTATCGCCGGCAACTGCCCTGGAAACGAACTGGCCGATTCCGAAGGAACTGGTGGCGTTTCTAATCGCTCAACTGCGATCGGCTGAGGGCCCCAGGAGGTAACGCCTGTCGGCTGGGCTCGCGATGCGAACTGGTTCTGATCCTTCGCGGCGAACATCTCGGGATCGTTCTCAGGCAAGACGGTCACATCCAAGTGGACTCCCGGAGTGTTCTGAACATCGGTCTGGAGCTGAGCGTCGACGCAGACGCTGACTTCGGCGCTGACCGCCTGCGGATGTGGAGACTCGGAGCAAGAATTGCCGTCTGTGCCTTGCGGCTGTATCGCCTTGGCCGGACGAGCCGGAAGCGGCATGCTCTGCGCCGAGGTTGGCCCGGCAACCAGCACAGCCAGCAACGCAAGTAAAGTCAGGCGGCGAATCAACAGCATTTGTGCGAGGGGCAACGGGGAAACCCCATGGAGTTATCTTCGTCAGGCGGAAAGTACCTTGTGATAAATGCCCATCAGGGCTTCGTAGTTTTGTTCCGCGGTGAAGTTTTGCAGATAAAAATGCCGGGCAGCGGCGCCCATCTCGTCCATATCAGATGGGTGGGTCCAGGCCCAGCGGACGCACTCGACCAACTCGTTGAAATTGTCAGGGTCGAAAAGCAGTCCGGTGCGGTGATCAGCGACCAACTCGGGGATGGCGCCAATACGTGAAGCAATGGCGGGAACGCCGCAGGCCGCGGCCTCCAGCAGGCCCATGCCGAACGGCTCAAACCATCGGCTGGGAAATACCAGGAAGCGCGCGCCTCTGATCCGGTCGAGAGTCTCCTCCGGCGTGAGCTGTCCCAGTATCTCGACCCGGTCGTTGCTCCGGGCTGCGCCGCGCGCTTCGTAGTAGAGCGGGCCGTCTCCGGCTACGAGCAGCTTGACCTCCGGCAGCTGACGCCACGCCTCGATCATTTCCAGCACGCCTTTTTCGCGACTGAGCCGGCCGACAAACAGCGCGTAGTCGCCGCAGTCCCTGCGCTGGCCAGGATCGTGCGCCAGAAAGTTTCGCTTCAGGTGGACCTTTTCTTCAGGCAGACCGGCGGCCACAAAGTAGTCGCGACAGAATGCGCTGGGTGTCACGTATGCATCGACAGAGCGTTTCCAGGTTCCGCGCAGGCGGTGAGCGCCCAGCATGAGGGAGATCGCCGCCGTCTGCAGTCGCGAGTTCCGGTAGCATCCGCGTGAGATTGCGTTTGCGTTGCTTCGGGAACATCCCGGGCAACGCTGGCCATTCGCGAACAAGGTCCCGGCAGGACAGAGGAGCCGGTAGTTGTGCAATGTCTGGACCACAGGCACGTCCGCGGACTTGCAAGCGTAATAGGCGGAAGGACTCACCAGCGGCAAGAAATTGTGGCAATGCGCGATGTCCGGGCGGTGCTCACGAATGAGCGCGCGAATGTCGGAATAGGTCTTGCGGTTCCAGGTAGTGCTGGCCAGCAAGGATGCCTTTCGCAGCGGCGTGTAGGCGGCGATATCGGAGTTGTGGCGGGTGTATTGCACGACGCGATTTCCGGCACTGCGGAGCAGATCGACCTCGGCGCGGACGACGGCGTCCTCGCCGCCCGGGCGCTGGTATTGATTGTGGATCACAAGGACGCTAAGGCTTTGCATGTTTGCAGCGCAGCGCGACTCGTTAGCCAACCTGTATCCTGGCCGATCATCTGGCGAAGCCGAAATTCACGAGCGATGTTGCCGCTGAGGGTTTTGCGCAGAACGCGCTTGGCGCGATGCACATAGGCGAGAACCTCGAGAGTCGATTCCGAATAATCGCCCTCGCCAAAGCGGCGTTGCACCAGGCGGCGCTCTTCGGCGCGCCGGGCGAATTGTTTGAGGCTGACGTTGCTGCCGTGCCAGCGGAAAGCCGCGATGAATTGCGGCACGTAGTGAAAGATGAAGCCGGCGTGAGCCAGACGGGCAAAGTACTCGAAGTCCATGCACACCCGATAGTCGCAATCCAGCAGCCAGCTGGAGTCGATGATGCGGCGGCGGAAGAAGGTCGAGGTGGAGGGGATGTAGCAGCCAAAGTACATCAGGACGGAGCGATCGAAATCGTGCTCGACCTTGGAGCGGACAATTTTTCCGCCGCTGTCGACGAATACGCAGTCGCCGTAAATGACGTCGGCCTCGGGATGCTCCTGGGCAGCGCGGGCGATAGCTTCGAGCCCGCCGGGAAGGTAATAATCGTCCGCATTGAGCCAGCCCACTAGATCGCAGGTGGCTCGGTGGAATCCTTTGTTGATGGCATCGGATTGACCGCGGTCGGGCTCGGAGGTCCATTGCACTTCGCCGAAGCGTCTCACGACTTCCAGCGTGCGGTCGGTGGAGGCGCCGTCGATCACGATGTGCTCGACCCGAACGCCTTGCTGACGCGAGACGCTAAGGATCGCGTCTTCGATAAAGCCGGCGCTGTTGTAAGAAGGAGTGATGATGGACAGAGAGGGAAGAGTCATGAATCAAGCCGAGCCAGCGGCAAATTGTCGGAGGCCGCAACCGCGGCCAGGATGAAGGAAATCAGGATGGTCAATTGCAATTCAGAGTAGGGCCAGGGAGCGAAGCCGAGAGTCATGGCAAATTGCGCTGTCAGATAGGCGAAAGCCGCAACTAAGAAAGCTGTGTTGGGGGACATTGCGGTTGTCGAATGGCGATATAGCCAGCGCAGCAACGCCAGGTGAAACCATAAGTAGCAAATCAGGCCCGCAATTCCGTACTTCAGCCAGACGTGCAGGGGAGCGTTGTGCACCATGACCGATTCGGTCTTCCAGTTCCTGATGTGCCAGGTGGAATACGAGGTCCCAACTCCAATGCCCATTACTGGCGACTGCCGCACCTGGTACCAGGCGTCCATCAAGTCGTAAACGTGGTTAGCGTTGTCGGCGCTGAACTCGCTGTCGTCGCCAGTCACGTTGAGGCTGTGCATCCGACTCGAAAACGAAGCGCCCATAATGCTTGCGGCAATTCCAACCATGGCGGCGAGAAGGAGCAGGTTGCGGATACGATGGCGCTTCTGAAGCAAGAGCAAAATGAAGGTTCCAACCGCCAACTCTCCCCAGTAGGTCCGGCGAAAGCACAGAAGGACGAACATGTAGGCGGCAAGGGCCAGGCCAGACCAAAGCAGCTTGCCGCCGCCCAGGGCGCTTTCCCGGTAGCGAAATGCGAGAAGGCCGGTGAACACGATGCAGGAGAGTACGGGGCCGTCGAAGATGGGAATGGGGACACCGGCCAGAGTATCGCGGTAGCCGGCGAGGTAGAGCGCAAACAGCAACCCGATTCGCGCTGCCATGTAGATGGCAAACACACGAACGGCGGCGGCCACGTCAGAGGCATTGCGCAGCCACAGCGACCAGACGAAGTACAGGCCGATGCCGAGGGCCAGGCCACGCCAGTCGAAGAAAAAGTTGCTGCCGCCGCGGCTGCGGCCGTAGGCGATGGCAACGCCGATGCAGCCAAGAAAAGCGAGTCCGGGCAGCATCAGGGGCCGGGGAAAGCGCACGACTTTATTGCGCAGGCATCCGAGAGCCACGACATGACAGAAGACGAGGAGCAAGATTGCCAGATCGATAAAGCGAAAGCCAAAGCCGGCTTTCGAATAAGGGAGGCTCGGATCGCCGACTCCCTCGCGCACGAATTCCGGCAGGAAAATGATGGAGAACAGAATGCAGAAGGTGAGGGCGCGCCAGAAGGTGAGGGCCCAAGCGCGGGGTGCGACCTCCGGGTGCGAAATTGCAGGCCACAGCGTGGTAGTCATGCTTCCCGAGCCCTTGGTCGCGCCGGATGAGCCGGATAGACCGATCGCGCCAGGTCGCGGAAGTTGAATTCCCGGGCCCGCACTCGTGCTCCAGAGGACAGCGAGTCAAGCCTGGCGGGGTCGGTGACCATCTCAAGCAGAGCGGCAGCCATGTCGCACGAGAGTTGCTGCGGGTTGCGCCCCACGGTGGCTATGGCGCGCCCGCAGGTTCTGTCGACGATGATGCCCGGACCGCCGAGATCGGTGCAGAGCACGGGGACGCCGTGGGCCAGAGACTCCAGCACCACCATCCCGCCGGAGTCGCGGAGGCTGGGAAACAGCAGTACATCGGCGTTCCGGTAGTGCTCGGTGATCGCCCCCTGTGGCAGCCAACCGACCCAGCGCACGATGGCTTCGAGGCCGAGTTCACGGCTGAGGGCAGCCAGCCTGCCCTTCGCGGGTCCGTCGCCGACGATGGTGAAACGAAAGCCGGGATACGACTGCTGTGCTTGCGCAATGGCGCGAAGAGCGATATCGACTCCTTTCCACTCCAGCAAGCGTCCAGCGTAAAGCACGCGTAAGGCATGGGCGCTGCGCTTCGCCTGGTAGCTGGTTGCAGTTAAGTCAGGCTGCGATAGCCCAATCGCCAGATTGACAGTGCTTTTGTTACGCCAGCGGCGGGGAACCAGGGGCAAGGTGTCGCGGGTGACGAGGATGCGCTCGGCCTGGCGGAAGGTGCGGCGCATCAACGGATCCAGCGCCACCAGAAAGTTGGAGATGTCGCGTAGCCACTCGCGCCGCTTCTGGCCGGCCGAGAATCCGGCGCGAAGCAGTGGGGGAACAACTTCGCCACCGGAAACCGGGCCGAACCAGAAAGGGATGCCGAGCGCTGCCATAAAACTGGGATAGCGCGCACTGACATAGGTTACGTGATGTACGACGTCGAACGGCAGGGTCGAGAAAAGCTGGCGAACGCGACGCACCGCAAACCACTGCCAGAGGATGTAATAGAGCGTCTTGCCGCCCGGACATCTGCGCCAGCGCTGCACCCGCGGAGGCAGATCGTAATAGAGAAAGCTGATGGTTTCGTTTGGGCGCTGCGCTTCCTGCTCTATGGCGCGTCGATTGGCCGCGCGGGTGAGGACTGTTACATGGTGTCCCAGATGGGCCAGTTCTGTTGCCCAACTCCAACCGACGCCGGGTTCGGAGCCGCGTCCGGGCTCGCAGGCGTAGGCGGAGAGCAGGACTCGGGCCACCTAGTCCAGCCCCGCGGAGCGCAGCTCGGACCTGCTGGCTGGGTTCCCGATTACGGTGCGAGCGTTCGCGTCCCCAATCTTCAGCCGCTTTTCAGTGCGCAGTGCCAATCGATGAAGTATCGCCTGGCTGGCATTCAGAAGAATCTGGTCGGGTGGGCTGTCGGCGTCCAGGCTGACGACGCGGCTGCGAGCACGGTGCTCAAAGTCGCCGGCGGTTTGCTCCGAACGCAGAGACAACACCAGGTCGGGGCGCGTAAGAAGGCAGGCAACAAAAGATCCAAACCAGGCCAGAGCCCGGCGAAAGCCGATGGCGGGAGGGTGGTCTTCGGCTGTCCGAACCAGCAGGGTTGATTGAATTCGAGCGGCCGCGATTTCCCAGATCTGCGCGACAGAGCCCGGAAGAGAGCTAGCGATCCACATCCGGCGAGTGTGGCGAAAGACAGGTGCGAGGTTGCGCACGAGGCCGTCGGCCAATTCCGCGCGGAGAGTGCCGTCGCCCCCGACGACCGTGACGGACAAGCCGGTGGGAAAGAGGATGCGCCGCAGGCATCGGCTGGCCTCGCGCAGCCGTTGCAGAGCGCGTTGCCAGGGGCGCTCTACGGCAGGCGCTCGCTCGAGCTCGGCGAGCAGATTTGGCAGTGGTGCCTGGAACCACCCAAGGTTCTGCTCCACGATCGCCCGCTGCAAGGCGACGGTGGTTTTCGCAGGCCAGATGCCGGCGATCCTTTGCCGGCATTCCCCGGGGGCGCGCGCGAACCGATGCTGTAGGCGCTTGAGCTGGCAGGCGGTGATGTCCTGTTTCAGGACCTTCTTGATGAGGTAGTAGATAAACTCATCCGCGACGAAAGGCACCCAGAACTGGCGGTACTTCTGGCGCTCGGCGATGACATCATCGGCGAGCAACCAGGCGCGCCCGTCGCGGCGATAGTCGCCATAGCAATCCGCAGCCAGGTGGGCGACATGCTTGCCCTGTTGACGGGCGAGAACAAAGTAGCATGCAGTCGACTCGTGTTGAATGGACTGAACCAGCAAGGCCCCGGCCGACTGCGCGGCCCGCGCCAAAAGAGCCGGAACCCGGGGCAGGTCGCGGGGATGAAACATAATGTCCACATCGGACGCGTCCGATTCCGAAGTGCCCTCATAGCCGCTAAGGATGCAGTATCGTACCTGCGCATGATTCAGGTGTGCGACGACTGTGTCGAACAACTGCCCGCGGACGCTGTGCAGTTCGGCGGGATGGGATGACACCAGGTGCAGGCGTCGCGGCGGTGTAGCGGCAGACACTTTGGCGGCAGCACCACTGCGAAACGCCAGCGCAAGCGTGTTCAGCAGAAACTGGGCGCGTCGAGTCTGGTGGTCCGAAGCGCACAGCACATAAGAGCGGACCAGGTAGGCGATCTCCAGGGTGCGCTCTTGCTCGGGGGCGATGCCAAGTGTCCCGGCGAAGAGTGCGATGTCGGCAGAGTGCGTGGTTGGGCGTGCGCCGAAAAGAAAGTCCTGCATATGGAGAAAGTGAAAGGCATCCTGCAAGGGCAGACCGCCTCGTTCCGCCGCTTCCCAGTCGAGCAGGGCAGCGGCACCGTGTGGGCTGTGCCGGATATTCCAGGGCGCGAAATCGCCGTGCGTCCAGCACGAGGGCAGGGAGTGGGTATCGCACAACTCGGACCGGGCTGCTCCCATGAGGTCAACTTCGGTTTTGCGGATGAGAGCAGAAGATGCATCGTGCCAGGCTGCGGCGTGGGCGGCGAGGGTTGTGTACTCATCCTGCACAACGAGGGAAGCGAGAAGGGCAAGGTATTCCAGATGGAAACGGCGGCTTCCTGATTTCCCGGGCAGAAATTGCTGGGTGGATATGCCGTACTGGCGATCGAGCCACAACAGCCGCGGAGCACAAGTGTGGCGCTCGCCAGCCAGGACGGCCAGCGTGCAGGCATCGCGAACGATGGCGTTTTTGGCTCCGGTGCAGAGCGGTACCTTAACGATGGCGTCGCAGTTTCCGGACGCGGGATCCACGAGGTGGATGACCGCCTTCCGGCGAGGGCCCGGTGTTCCAACATAGACAAGAGGCGCCGGCGGAGTGTCGCGCGTCCAGCCCACGGCGCGCCAGTCGACTTCGTTGCCATGGTCCAATTGCAGCGTCTTGACGTTCGGCAATGCAGGCAGCGCTCCCACACGGCTGGCCGCTTGAATCGCGCTCCACTTGAGCTGCGAGGGCACACGATAGGGAGACCAACTCGCCAGAGTAGTGTGGAGATTCCTGCTGCCAGCGGGGATCAGCCAGCGGGGCTGGTCACCGGGCACCGCGAAGAACCTCAATGGCGGTGCGTGGGCCTCGCGGAGCGGAAGTGCTGCGAGGAGTTGTTGGGCCAGGTCAGAAGTCGGCAAGAAGGAGAGCCTCGGGTTGTTGCAGCGAAGGTTCGTGAACGAGGGTGGAAACCGCGACGCTTACCTGGTGCGCCACCTGGCTGACTGGAGCATCTGCATTGACCAGAAGCTTGGCGGGCACGGACTGGAACATGGCCAGATAAGCAAGGCGCTGACGCTGCGACTCCGCCAGCGAGACTTCATTCTTTCTGCGTTGCACTACCTCTGCGGGGGCCTCAAGCAGGACGCACAGGTCAGGCTGCGGCGCAAACCCTACCAGCCATGTGGCGAAGCGGAGACTGCTTGCGGGCAAACGATAGCGCAGGGGATCGACAAGAATGTCAGGGTAGTATCGGTCGAAGATGACCAGCCGAGAGCAGCGCCGGGCGGGACGGATCGCGATGAAGTATCCGAACCAGCAATCCAGCAGCCAGTAAATCAGTTTGGCGCACGAGAGCAAGGTGCTGCGCGGAGTCTCAGCGTGAGGATCGGTGACCGGTGGCCGATCTTCCTGACGGCCAAACATGGGACGAAAGTGAAACTGGACAACGGCGGAGAACGGTGGTCCGGGAGCAAGCTTCAAGGCTTCGATGACGGCAGACTTGCCTGCGCCATCGGGGCCGAAGAAGGCAATGCATAGCCCTGGAAGTACCGGTCTGCCGGCGGTTCTGTTCGAGCTCATAGTCTGCCGTAGATGACCACTCCGACTGCCATTTGCAGGACGGAGGTCATGCTCTTGTCGGCCCACTGCTTGCTGCCGCTGACGGGAACGAAGAGAATGTCGCCGTCCTGGAGTTTGGGATCGGCGGCCTGGTTGGCCAGGATGCGCTTGAGAGGGAGATCGGATTCGGTTCGCCCCGAGGGAGAATTGCGAATCAGCCTGGCATCGTACTTTGCGGTCTTGTTAATGCCCTGAGCCAGAGCCAGGGCTTGCAGAACGGTGACAGTGTCGGTGTTTTCGATGAGGTAGCCGCCGGGCCGACCGACGTCGCCCACCACGTAAACTACGCCCGCGCGGGTCACCAGGATGCGGTCGCCGGGCTGCACATCGATATCTCCACCATTGCCTTGCGGGGAATTGTTCAACTGAAAGGTGATGACCTGCTCGCGCTGCTTGCGGCTGACAGTGACGGTCTTGGAGGCCGAAGCCGTTACTCCGCCGGCCACGGAGATGAAACCAAGCACCGTCTGCTTGGCGACCCAGGGATAAACGCCGGGGGTCTTGACTTCACCAGCGACGGTGACGCCCTGAGTGGCATATTCGAGAACGAAAACTTCCACGTGCGGGTCGTGCAAGATATGATTCCGGCGGAAGCGCTGCTCAATGGCAGTCTGCGCCTGCTCGGCCGTCAGGCCTTTGACGCTGACAACGCCTCCGACGGGCAGCACGATCTCTCCGCGATCATCAACCCGCAGTTTTTCCGAAAGCTCGGGAGTGTCGAAGACGCGAACATCAAGCAGATCGCCGACATCGAGCAGCAAAGCGTCGACTGTCGCGGCGTCGGAAGTCGAGGCTTGCCCGGCTGGGGATTGGGCATAAGCGAACCCCGGGAAGCAGAATGCCAGCAGCAGAATAAGCGCAGGCCAGGCAGCGCCCTTCGCAACGGCCTGCAGTGCGGGCCAGAGCTTATCGTCGCGTCTAGTTGTCAGCTGGACCTGGCCTTCTGCCGGTGAGGCCATAGCCGTGCCGGCGGTAGTAGGTGGGTTGGTTTCTCTGGTTCACGCCATTGAGGACCACGCCGGCTAGACGGGCGTTGGAGCGTTGCAACAAATCCCGGAGGTGACGCAAAGCGTATTGGGTGGTCACGCCGCAGCGGGCCACCAGAACGACGGCGTCAGTCTGGGAGCTAAGCATCACAGCATCGGTAAACATCGACGCCGGCGGGGTATCGAAAATGATGTGGTCATAACGGGAACCCCAGTAGTCGAGCAACTCGGCCATCCCGGGCGAGGCCAGGGTCTCGGCGGGGTAGGGACAGGAAGCCCCGGCGGGAAGCACGGAGAGGTTGGGAAGCAAGTCCGAGAGCGCGGTGGCTTCTTCTTTGGTACAGAGCCCGGTCAGGATGCCACTCAGTCCCGGATCTTGTGACAGGGCAAAGGATTTGTGAACCGCAGGCTGGCGAAGATCGGCATCGACCAGCAGTACCTTCGCGCCTTGCTGTGCGAGAACGACGGCACAGTTCACCGCGGTCAGAGTCTTTCCTTCACCGGGTAGGCAACTGGTTATGGTCAAGGTTCGCGGCGGGCGGTCTGGCGATCCCAGCAGAAGGGAAGTGCGCAAACAGCGATAGGATTCCGCCGCCGGGGAGTGGGGTAGGCGGTGAGCGATGAGCCGCTCCGCGGGCGTAATAGCGAAGGCGGAAGATTTCCAGCGGCGGCGCCCCGGACGATCGGGGGCGATCGAAGGAATCTCTGCCAATGTGGGCAGGGCGCTGATTGCCTCGGCTTCTTCGGCGGTGCGAATGGTAGTGTCCAGCCGCTCCAGGCCGACTGCGGTCAGCACGCCGAGCACGAGACCGGAGCCGAGACCCAACGCGATGTCCAGGAAAGGCCGGGGATCGGCGGGTTCGGACGGTATCTGGCCGGTCTCCACTACACCGATGTTGGCGGCCGCCAGTCCGGCAACGATGCCCGCCTGTTTCAACTTCAACTGCAACGTCTGGTAAAGGTCCTGGGTGGTCTCAACCTCGTGCTTCAGGATGGCGTACTGAGCCGCTCCCTGATTCAGGTCATAGGCTTTTTGTTTCTGCTCCTCGAATTTGCCTTGCAGGGCTTTTTCGGTGCTGGCGGCCGCCAGGTATTCGTTCTTATAGCGTTGCCCCAGATTCTTCAGTTCGGAATTGATGGCGCTGTCCACCTGGGCCATCTGGCTGCCCAGCTCCGCCAGTTTGGGATAGCCATCGCCGAACTTCGTGCTCAGGCGAGCGTAGTCCACGCGCAGCTGCGCCTGTTGCGAGCGCAGGACCTGGAGCGTAGGTTCAGGCACGGTGGAGGCGATCAGCTCTGGATTGCCCGAGCCCGCGATGCGATAACGCGCCTCTTTCACGATGCGGTCTGACTCCGCCGCTGTCAGCTGCTCGTTCAGGTCCTTGAGCTTGTCGGTAACGATGTTGTCGGTCTCGTCGACGCCGATCAAGCCACGGCGCTTCTGTAGCGCAGCCAGCTTCTCCTGCGCGTCGTTGGCCCGGAGCTTCAGGTCCTCCATCTGCGCCGAAAGCCAGTTGGAGACCTGGGTTGCCGAGTCGTAACTGCTGCGAAAATTCCGCTCCGCATAGCTGCTGACGATGGAGTTCACAACCTCGGCAGAGAGCCTGGGATCCTTGGTGCGGAAGGCGACGGCGATGATGTCGGTCTTGGGAACGATCTCGACTTTCAGATTTTTCTGGAAGCGAAGCAAGAGTTTGTCACGGACTTCGGGAGACAGGGCGGAGACATCGGTGCCGGGAGGCTGGATCCAGCGGCCGGCAAAATCCGTCCGTTCAGCAAGTTTGGTCTGCTGCATCACGGCCAGGGCGACGGTGTTGCTTTGAAGCACGGTCACCGCGCTTTGCAATTGGATGGTGGGATCGGAAGGGCTAAGGATTCTGGAACTCAGTTCATCCAATCCCATCGCATTGGTGCCTGCGGGACTGACCTCAATACGCGCGCTGGCTTCGTATCGAGGACTCCTGATCAGGACATATAGCGTTGCCAGGAGGAGGCAAGCCGCAGCGCATCCCACCATGACAGACCAGCGCGTACGCAGGGTCCTCCACAGTTCCAGCAGCACCAATTCCTCGTCGCGGACGGGCGGATCGGAATGGTAGTAGCTGCGGATCTCAGAAGGTTGGTGCTGCCGAAGTTCAGAATTGGCAGGCAGGATCACGGCGAGCTCATTGCGGTTAAAGTAGGGGTAAGCGTGGTTTTATTGACGTGTTCGGCACGACTAAAGTCGTGCGCTGTTACAAAGCGTCTGCGGGAATGTCGAGTAAAGTCGTGCCCTGTTACAAATCGCTTGCGCGAATGTCTCGTAAAAGTCGTGCCCTGTTACAAATCGCTTGCGCGAATGTCTCGTAAAAGTCGTGTCCTGTTACAAACCTTTTTGCATGCAGGTGGAGTGAAGTCGTGCCCTGTTACAAAGCGTTCAGAGCGGACTTTTTCCGCAGCCTGTAAAGTCGTGCCATGTTCCAAAGCGATTTATGGGTAGTGGGCTACGCGGCGGCGGTCGTCCTCACATATTTCGCCTGCAACTTCAATCAAGATTCATCGTACACTGCGCATGAGTCCGGCAATGGCTGCTGGCGTCACAGATCGGCTGTGGGACGTGAATGACCTTGTGGCTCTTTGGGAGCAGTACGAGCGGAGGGTGGAAAGGGCGGCGTAAATGAGGCGACGGCTGCTTATAACGTGCGGGACGCTGCTGGTCAGCGTACCCCTGCTCTGGATAATATTTGCCCTACTGGGATTCACCTGGACTTTCTGGTTTGCTGGCGAATACCCCACCCGCTACGCCCTTGGAGTGCTTGGTTTGACTTCAGTGCTTGGGCTCGTTACGTTCATACCTGGCTTGGACATCATTTCGTCCGCCAAGAATTCAAAGTAGCCCACTACCGATTTATGAGATAGGTGACAGTTTCTTGAAGCTCGAAACTGGAAAAATCAAAGTGCATGAGGGGGCAAGTAGTTTTTCTGCCCAAGAAAATCGCAGTCGTCCTGCCGGCAAACCGCAAGCGCGTTGAGGTTCAGACACCGCGGGCAGCGAAAAGCAAGGTGTGCAGCAGGATGGCCACATCCATGAAAAGGCTGCGGTGCCGAACGTAGTACAGGTCGTACTCCATATTTTCGTGAATGGGAAACGCACGCGTGGGACTTATCTGCCAGAGGCCGGTTATGCCTGGCTTTACGGAAAGGCGCTGGCGCTGGATGGACGTGTATTGCTCGGTGATGAAAGGCATCTCCGGGCGGGGGCCAACCAGAGACATCTGGCCCAGGAGGACATTCATCAGTTGCGGAAGTTCATCCAGACTGGCATGGCGTAGAAAGCGGCCAACCGGAGTAACGCGCGGATCGTCTCCCGCTCCGGGAGAAGTTTCGTACTGCGGAGCGTCCTGATACATGGTGCGGAACTTATAGATGGTGAAGCGGCGGCCTGCCTTGCCGACACGATGCTGGCGGAAAAGCACTGGTCCTGGGGAGGTCGACTTCACAAGCAAGGCGACGATGGGCGCAAGGACGGCCAGAGGCAGCAGCATAATTGCCGCAGTGAATATGTCGAGGGCACGCTTTCCCAAGTCATACAACACGCGGTTAGTGCCACGAGAAAGATGGGCGAGCACAATGCCGTCGAGCTCGGCGTAGTCCACCCAGTACCCGGGTTCCAGAAAGTCGGCTGGGGCAAAGTAGATGTTTACGCCGGCCTCCGACAATTTTGTGTTGGTGAGCAGCATGGACTCGCGATCCACGATGGAGGTCGCTATCACCAGCACGGAGGCGTTTAGCTGGCGAAACAATTCAGGGCAGAGTGGTCCCGGGACTACTCGGGCAGAATGTTTGCCGTGGTAGGAAGGATCGTAAATCTCGGTAGTGCCGCTTAGCGGATCGTCGTCGACGAAAGCGACCGGATCGACGCCGAACTTTGGCGAACGCACCAGGGCGGAATAGATGCGCCGGGCTGCGGGGCCAGTGCCCAGGATCACGGCGCGCTGCGATCCGAATCCTTTGCCGCGCAGCCGGCGCAGAAGTCTGTGCATCTCCCATTTTTCCAGAGTGAGGAAGAGAGGAACGGTGACCACAGCGAGGGAGAACGCGAGGCGCGAGACTGGGATGGCGCAGAAGTATGCGGCCAGGAGAGCGATCAGGAAGGCTTGCAGGGTGACTCGCAGGATCCGTTCGGTCTCGCGGATGGCCAACAGACTGAGGCTGGGGCGATAGCCGCCATAACGATCCAGCAGGAAGACGAAGAGCAGGGCGAAGCCGGTTGCGCAGAGGAAGACCGTGGAAGGCGCACAGGCAGCGGCTCGCACCGGCTCCAAGGCTCGATACAGGATGTCGGCGACCTGCACGGCGCCGAGTACGGCGGCCAGATCCAGCACTTTCTCCGAGGCAGCTAATAAGGATGTGAGCGGAAGGGTCCGCCTAGCGGAGTCAGGGAGCGGAACGTCGAAGGCGGTTAGCGAGCGGGTAGAGGTACTCATCGCATTTGGGGGAAAGATGGCTTTAGGTAGTAGTAGGAGATTCGGCGGACGGCAGATCTAGTCGAGGGATTCCAAGTCCGCACCGTGAAGATTCACAGCCACCGAGCGCAGGATCTGATCGATGGCGATGACCAGGCGGAACGCGTTTTGTTTTTCTACCAGAGTGCCTTCCCATCCGGCGAAGGGGCCGTGTTTGACTCTGACCCGGTGTCCAATTCTTAGATAGGGGTGCGGTTCGACATCGCCGGGAAGCAGCGCACATGCGCGCAGCCGCTCGACATCGTCGTCCGACAGGACGGCCGGTTTGCCTGCAGTCGAGACCAGATACACCACGCCCATGGTTTCAAGTACCGGGACCCGCTCGCCATCGGAGACGTGAACAAAGATGTAGCCGGGGAAGAGTGGCGCCTCAGACGTCTTGATGCGGTCCGACCAACGCGCCACGCGCCGATAGGTCGGCAGCAGGAACTCCAGCTCCTTCATTTTCAGCTGATTGGCGACATGCTGTTCATGACGCGAGCGGGTGTAGGCAGCCAGCCAGCATCTGCGATTTTGTCCGTCCAGTTCCATAATAGGTTGCGATCATTGACGTTCAGCACAAAGCTTCGCCACTCTCAGTCCCAGGAGGCGGATTGAGCCAAGGACACGACAACGGCTGCGCTAGATAAGAGCCGCGAGTTAAACAACTAAAGTGCTATATATTACGACGCCAACGTGCCATATTCCTAGAGCAACTGCTCAGCCATCCAGGATCCCCTCGCTGTGGAAATGTAAGCCTTTGCTTGTCTATAGGTTACGGACGACAGGGCTGGCACAAAGAAATCTCAGGAAGCGAGGATGTCCAAGTCTTGGGCGCCAGCGTACTAAACATGGACAAATCGGCCGAAGACCCCGACTCATCCCGCACCCAATTATGGAACGTTCCCGAAACCGTCTTGACCCGCCTTCGCAAACTCTGCAAGTTTGCTCATCACGCATACAATCGAATCCGGGTTACGAACCTCACGCAAGGAGGGCCATGCGGGTCCTGGTCACTGGAGGAGCGGGGTACATCGGCGGCGTGGTTGCCGACCGCCTTTTGCGCGACGGCCACTCGGTCACGGTGCTGGACAATCTCAGCAAAGGCCGCCAGCAAGCGGTGCCCAGCCAGGCTGAGTTTGTCTTGGCCGATACCGGCGACGCCCCGGCCCTCGATCGCATCTTCGAGGCTGGCCGCTTCGACGCGGTCATGCACTTCGCCGCCTTCATCGAGGCGGGCGAGTCGATGCTCTCGCCGGAACTTTACTTCGACAACAACTCGGCCAAGACGCTCACGCTGCTGCGTGCGATGCTGCGGCATCGGGTGTTGCGACTGGTCTTCTCCTCAACCGCTGCGGTTTATGGCGATCCCAGGCGGCTGCCCATCGCGGAGGACGATCCGCTCGCGCCGACCAACCCTTATGGCGAGTCGAAGCTAATGGTGGAGCGCATGCTGGCCTGGTTCCATAAGGCTCACGGCCTGCGATACGCGAGCCTGCGCTATTTCAATGCTGCCGGCGCGACCGCCGACCGCGGCGAGATGCACCGCCCGGAGACGCACCTGATTCCGCTGGTGCTGCAAGCCGCGCTGGGCCAGCGCGAGGCCATCTCCATTTACGGCACCGACTATCCCACCAAAGACGGCACCTGCATTCGCGACTACATTCACATTGACGATCTGGCGACGGCGCATCTGCTGGCGCTGGACGCGCTGACCGAGACCAACGCCCAGATCAATCCTCAGACTCAGACTCAATCTAAATCGTCGCCGCTCATCTTCAACTTGGGAAGCGGCAGCGGCTTCAGCGTGCGCGAGATCATCGCCGTGGCCGGCCGCGTCACGGGCAGGAAGATTCCGGTGGTAGAAGCGCCCCGCCGTCCCGGCGACTCGGCCGTGCTGATTGCCAGCTCGGAGAAGATCAAGCGTGAGCTGGGCTGGCAGCCGCAGCACTCCGACATCGAAGCGATCGTGCGCAGCGCGTGGGAGTGGCACGGCAAGCGCACTAGCACATTGAAATAGCTTTAGCCGTGGGTGTGATTCCGCGCTCAGGTGCTGCCGAGTTCGCAACTCCCGTCAAGCCAGCGGCTGAGCGTAAAACCTGCGAGCTGGCGACGCTTCTGCTTTTGCCATCGCTCTTCCTCGATTGCTCCTCGCACTCGGCCTTTGCCTTCTCTGGCCGACGGGTAACTTTACAAATTGTTCCACGTGGAACAATTGCGAAATATCACAAAGTAACCGGCTAAGCGATTGACAACACACAGGCTGTCGCACTTCGGTGCTAATGAACGAACGCTCGTTCGGGACGGTCTGAGCCCCGGAGGGACGGCATAAGATTCCCCTGCCTTTCAAGGCTGGGAAGGCGACAACAACAACCTCCGAGCCCCGTCAGGGGCGGCACAAGCGAGCAGCGGGCGCACGGAACGGGTGCCCTGGATCTCGGTGTGTCCGACACCCGCGAAGATGACATGGAACTGCGTGAAGGTTGTGATCTTCAATCGTAGCTTCAGCTTTCTGGCGCTCACTCGTTTACTCCGGCTGAAAGCAGCCAGATCGCGCATCCATGATGGGACTCCCAGGTCTCGAACTGCGCGGGACCTTGCCTCCTGCGCGAGACCTTACCCCCGCCTTCGTGACGCTTTGTAACAGGGCACGACTTCAGACTTCAGTCGTGCCGCAAGTGCACGCCCTGGAAATTCCGAGCCGGCTTTAGCCGGCGACACAACGCATCGGTGGCTGGTGGCCCTGCTCTCGCCCTGTTCGAGACCCGGGAGGATGACATGGAAGTGCGTGAAGGTTGTGGCCGTCAATAGCAGTTTCAGCTTTCTGGCGAACATTCGGTTGCTCCAACAGCAAGCGGCCAGATCGCCGCAAACTTAGTGCCGCAGGCACGGAATAGTCTAGACCGGCACGCAGCCGAAGGCGGAGTGCTGGGTGGAGTGGGGAAATCGATCCGACCCGTAGGGGACGGCAGCTGTGACTCGTGGAGCCCACTCATTCGAAAACCGCGCATGAGGGGGAACCCGGCTCGCGACGCGGCGTCGGTAACTATAATCCCGTCCCGCGTGCGGGACGACTCAGCTTAGCCCAGGACGGAGCGCAACCGGGGCCCCCGATTCGCGCCTGTTTTGCGCGAATTGGGGTGGGCAGCGGAGTCCTGGGTAGCTAACGAAAAGCATCCGAGTCCCGGTGGGACGGCATAAGATAGCCCAGCCTTTCAAGGCTGGGAAGGCGACAACAACAAATCTCCGAGCCCCTTCAGTGGCGGCACAACCAAGCGGAAGCAAGCGCCGGGTGCCCCACTCATTCGCGGGTTTCGAATGAGTGGGCCCGGGAGGCGGAATACGTTATCCTCAGCGGCCATTCCTGATAGTTGACCTTTACCAAGCTCTCTTCGCTGGAGGCATAAGCTCGGAAGCTGCTCCATTTCCACTCTTCGGGCAGAGCTACCAGACCGTGTTTTACAGGGTTGCGATGCATGTAGCGCAGCTTCTCCATGCGCTTTTCCGCACTGCAAACATTGAAATCGTAGAAACGCTTTTGCCAGATCGGGCCCGTGCGCACGCCGCCGTGGTGAAGCAACTTCGTGAACCGCTCCTTGATGACTTTCATTACGACGGAAGGATCGCCCACATCCGGTTCGGTGATCAAGAGGTGAAAGTGCTCGGGCATGACGACGTAACCGACCACGACAAAGCGATACTTTTGCCGTGCCCGCTCCAACACATGCAGGAACAGATCACGGCGCTCGCCGCTGCTAAGCTCTGGCCGGCGCAGATAACAACTACAGGTTATAAAGTGTAGGTCGTGCCCGCCGTACCAACGCTCCAAACCTCTCGTCATGCCCCGAAGGTATCGGGGACCAGATCACCCCGTCTGTGATGGGAAGTACCGGAAGCCGTGACTCGTGGAACCCACTCATTCGAAACCCGCGAATGAGTGGGGCACCCGGCAGCCCGGCGCGCGTCTTCACTCTGCGTTCGCCGTCAGTCCCGGAGAAGCAACTCAAAACCAACGATGCTTCACCTTCGATCAATCCGCGGCCTGTTTTGAACGAGCAATTCTGACCAGATTTTGGCAACGGATCGATGGATACTTCTATTTAGCCGCAGACCAGGCTCCAAACCGAGCCCTTACCTGTTGCAGGCACTCAAGCCTTAAATGGAGTCTCTCGATGAATCTCAATCTGATGGATCCCAAACTGATTGCTCTTGCAGTCGTAGTCCTTCTGGTAATCGTGGTTGCCATTGCCCTGTACGTCCGCAAGCGCAAGAACACCACAGCAGAACTACGCGACCGCTTCGGCCCAGAGTACGATCGGGCGGTTCGACAGCACGGGTCTGAACGGAAAGCTGAAGCCAGGCTGGCAGATCGTGAAACGCGAGTCGAAATGCTGAAGATCCGCGATCTTGACGTGACAGAACGTGAGCGCTACCTGTCCCAGTGGCAGGCGGTGCAATCCCGTTTTGTCGATTTCCCGAAGGGTGCTGTAACCGAAGCCGACGAGCTGGTGTGTTCGCTGATGCAGACTCGTGGCTATCCCGTAACCGATTTTGACCAGCGTGCGGCCGACATTTCCGTCGACCATCCCCGCGTGGTGGAGAACTACCGCTCGGCGCACAACATCGCATTGCGGCTGGGCAGAGGCGAAGCCAGCACCGAAGACCTGCGCACCGCGATGATTCACTATCGCTCACTTTTCGACGAGCTGGTGCAGTCGCAACCATCACTGGACAAAAGAGTCGCCTGACACCACAGACTGGAGGCTTCTCCAGCTGTGTGGGCGTCAATCACCGCTACCCAGGAAACAGAGAGGACAAATTTATGATGAAACCGAGCACCGACGACCAAACCACCGGCAAAATCCACGAAGTCAAAGGAACCATCAAGGAGAAAGTTGGCGAGCTGACGAACAACCCCGACATGGAGGCTGACGGCAACGCTGAAAAGAACGCCGGCAAAGTCCAAAACTGGATCGGCAAGGTTGAAAAGAGCGTTGGCCAATAAGCGAAGTATCTAACGAACTCGACAAAAGAGAGGTCAAGACCGAATGATGCAATCAGTATTGGAACGAACGGGTGAGCAGGTTGCCGAAACAGCGCGCAAGGCTTCGCGGGCAGCCTCCGCGGTTGCGGACGCACTTGAGGATGGCGTAGGCGCAGCGCGGCGTGTCGCAAAACAAGGCGGCGATGCGGCGGAAGAGTTTATCGACGATACTACCAAGCGGCTACAGCGGCATCCTGTGGAAACAATTGTGACAACTTTCGCGGTAGGCATCGCAACCGGAGTGTTGATCGGCTGGATGATCAAGCGAAGGTAACTGTTACAGCAGGCTGAATACTCAAGAGCAGGGTCCAGTTCGCTGGACCCTGTTCTTTGCTGTGCGCGGCCTGCACTTCCAACTGACTGTCGCCTCGATCAGGTAAGTCGAGCTCGGACCTGGCGCGCGACCCAGATTTGTGCTCATGAGATCGTAAGGCCACGCCGGCCCTCCAGCAGGCGATTGCCTCTTCATACCGTCAGCGGACAAGCTCCGTGGTCGCACTGGCATGCAATCTCAACTTCGGCGGATCCAGCTTCCTTACAGGCTTGTCCGCAGTATTTGTTGCCGGGCTGCACCACGCACCTGCACGGGAGATGCGCACACTTACTCTGCTCATTTGTCGTCATAATGATTATCCTTAGTTGCAATCAACGTCTTAAGTCGGGGTCGGATATCCGCCCCCGACCTACGTACGGTTCCCGTTTGGAGCCCCGCGCAACGCCTGCTGCGTTGGCGGGGCCGTTGGGCTTGTTCACAGTGACTCAGTTCTTTGGAACTCCGTCGTTTGGAGCCGGCTATCTAGCTTTGGCTAACTGGGCATATCCGCCAATTTCTTCCAGCAGCGCTCGCGCCGATTCCGGGACAGTAACTTTGCCGTCCAGAATTTCATGGCGGTTCACGTCGTTGCCATACATGGCTACGTCTCCACTTTTGTCGGCTTGCACGACTGCGCCGTTCAGGCTCACTCCAGCGAAAATACCCTTGCTCCGCGAATAAGAGAGAATCTCCGCGTTCAACTTAAGGTCCGTCCCAGCCGAGGCATTCCGGCCGACAGGTCCGGCGGCCACAGAGGCATCGGCTCCGAGCTTGAATTTGTCGCTGAGCAGGCTTTTCAAGGCTCGATCGTTCATAAAGAGCAGCACGATGTCGGTGGAAGAGCCCCCGATCTGGTAACCCACGCTCCCTCCGTCAATAGCCAAAAACATTGGCGCGCTCCAGCCATGCCCAGTGCGACAGGTTGCCAGTCCCCGGCCGTAGTTGCCGCCGAAGATAAAGGCGAACTTCACGTCCCCTGGAATGATGGCAATACATTTCGCCGATTCCAGCAGGTCCCGGGGAATCCCCTGATCGGGAGCATTCATGATGTCCTTGAAAACCTGGGTAGCTTTGTGGGTGCGATTAACATCATCCTCGCGGTCCGAGGCGACAGCAGATAGCGTTACTAGCAGAACGAGCGTTGTGGCGATCAGTATACGTTTCAACATCGTTTTATACTCCTCCAAGTGGGCGATCCGGTGAGGGGCGATTGTCGCCGTGAAGATCAGGCTGTCCTGCGACCGCTGATCAGGTTGATTACCAGAACCGCGACGGCAACCACCAACAAGAGGTGAATCAGGCCGCCTGCGATATGGAAGCTGAAGCCGAGAAGCCAGAGAACTAACAAGATGACAAAGATTGTCCAAAGCATTGTGCCTCCCAACGGCTAGTTGCGGCGTTCCGCAACGCGTCATAGGTCACTTAAAGACAGAGCCGCATTGTCCTTATCAGGAGAATCGGTCGCTCTGCTCCGAGGGCCGGAGTTTTGTGGCCGAGGGTCATCGCCTGGCACTAGATGCGGCCAAGCAGCAGCAAAACGACAACGACGACCAGTACCAAACCCAACCCGCCGCTGGGAAAATAACCCCAGGAGCGGCTGTGGTTCCACGTCGGCAAGGCACCTATTAGAAACAACACCAACAGAACGATCAAGACGGTTCCAATCATGATTTTCTCCTTACGTTCTAAGAATCCAGAGCCGACTGAGTGTGGCTGTCGTAAACACCCTTGGCGGCCTGACTCTCGATCAAGCTTGCAATTACCGTTAACAAATTGTGAGGATGCTGTCCCTTAGGGTAGTACCTGTCAGCGATGATGCCTGCCGGCACGGCATCGCCTTGATAGTCGCCGCTCATCGCGACGATCAAAATCGATGGATAGTGGCTACGTATATGTGAGATCAACTCAACGCCCGACATCTCCGGCATGTTGAGATCGGTGACGATCATGTCTGGAACTCTCCGGCCCAGTTGCGATACGGCGCTAACGCCATTTTCTGCGATAGCCACGTCATATCCCACCGACGTAAGTAGCATTCCTAGGCTTTCGCGAATGCATGGTTCATCATCCACGACCAGAATCTGCGGTCTGAGTCCCTCTGACACTTTGTACCCCTCAGCGTGCGGGATAGAACAAACCGCACCTGTCAAGGATGGCAGGCGCTTGACTTCCAGTCTGGTCAAAACAGATCAGGGGTCGGGACTTCCTCCCGTAACGCTCAACTGTCAGGAATGGCCGCTGAGGATAACGTATTGCGCCTCACGGTCTTCCTCATTCGAAAACTGCGAACGGGTGGGGCGCCCGAACATTTTTTTCAGCCCGAACGAAATTCTTGTGTTGCGCAAATACTCGGAAAGGTGTGCACTTTTGACCAGACATGCTTTTTAGCCCGTGTTCGACTGATGCGGTGCTGTGACCTTTGCGCCATCTGTTTGCTGTCCTACCGGAGAACTACAGGCGATGTTCTGGACTACGCTGACTTCCGAAGCAGACCCGGGGGCAAGGATGATGCAGCGCAAATGCCGAGCGCTCTTGCCATTCATCCTGGCATTCCTCGTGACTTCCAGCCTGACGGTCACGTTGCGAGCGCAGCAGCACCCAACTCCCCCAACCCCACCGGCATCTGCCGCGCTCCCCGGCTCGACCGGCGGCCAGTACGCCGACACCGAAATTTGCAAGACATGTCACGAGGAAGTGTGGGACAAGCACTTCGCCGGTACGCCGCACGCCGCGCTGCTCAAGGGCGATCAGCATGGTTGCCAGGGATGTCATGGTCCGGCGCAGGCCCACGTTGACGGCGGCGGCGATCCCACCAAGATCATTCGTTTCGAAACCCTGAGTCCGGCCCAGACGGCGGCGATCTGCACCAAGTGCCATCAGTCCAGTCTGGAAACGCAGAATTTTTCCAACTCTCAGCACCTGGCCAACGGCGTCAGCTGCACAACGTGTCACAGTCCCCACGCCGCTGCCGAAGTCAATTTTCTTCTGGTAAAGCCGCAGACTGCCTTGTGCTACAGCTGCCATGCCGCGCAGAAGGCGGAATTCGCGCGGCCTTACCGGCATCGGGTTGACGTCGGACTCATTCAGTGCAGCGACTGCCATAATCCTCACGGCACCCAGACCGGTCATCAGGTGCGAACGGCGGCCGGTCAATTTGCGGTTTGCACCAAGTGCCATACCGATACCATGGGGCCATTCGTTTTCGAGCACGCTCCCGTGAAGACCGATGAGGGCTGTCTTTCCTGCCACACGCCGCACGGATCCACCAACCCGCGCATGCTGCAAGTGAACAACGTCAATTTCCTATGTCTCCGCTGTCATACCCCGAACATGAACGGAGCGGCGCCGGGTGCGCCTTCGTTCCACAACCAGGCCACCAAGTATCAGGCGTGCACGATGTGCCACACCCAGATCCACGGCTCCAACTTCGATCCGCTGTTCTTCCGCTAGCTGCGAGGCATGGTGATGTCTTACCAAAGAAGTTCCGGCGTCGTTACCCTGGGCATTACGCTGCTCCTGGCTTGCCTGTTCTGGACGAGCAGCGCGCCCGCGCAGAGTCCGGGGCAAACTGCACCCGCTACTCCGCCGCCGGCTTCGTCGAGCTCTGCGGCATCCGATGAAGGTAAGGAAATTGGAGGGTTTCAAGTTACCCAGTCAATTGAAGTCGGGGGCCGCATCTCCTCAGTCAGCGGCAGCCAGGCGATGTACGACACCCTGGTCAACGATCAGAGCGGGCTTCGCATCCTGGAGCAATCCCTCATCATGCAGTCGATTAGCCATCAGGATGTCTTCGATACCTTGACCCTCAACAGCTTTGGTTGGGGAGGCGATCCCCAACAGGCGGCCCGGGTGCGGGTGTCGAAGTACCACTGGTACACCTTCAGCGGCAGCTATCAGCACATGCAGAATTATTTCGATTATGACCTGTTTGCCAATCCACTCAATCCCCCGACTGGATCGCCGCCGCTTCCCATCCTGAACTCGCCGCACGGCTACTACAACCGGCAGAATCTGTATAACTTCGATCTCGTCGTGCTGCCCATGCACCGGGTCTCCTTTCGAGTGGACTACAACCGGAACCGCTTCGACGGCCCGGCCTTCAGCAGCGTCCATGAAGGTACGGAAGCGCTGCTCAACGAGATTACGGACAACACCCTGAATGGATTTCGCTTTGGAGTTGACGTTCGCGCCACCAAGAAAACTACTCTCAGTTACACGCAATTGCTTCAGTATTACGACGGCGGAACGACCTATGGTCTGAGCCCGTTCAATTCGTACCCGCTCTCCAACGGCACGCCGGTCAGCCTCGGGCTGCCGTGGTTCAACAACGGAAGCCCCTGCTCAATGCCGCTCATGAATGGGATCGCCAATCCATCTTGCAACGGCTTCCTGAATTACAGCCTTGACCAGCACATCAACACGTTTATTCCGACCGAGCAGTTCAACCTGGCGTCGTCGTCGATCAAGCACTTGGACTTCAACGGCCAGTTCCAGTACAGCCATGCGCAAATGAACACGCCGTTTAACGAGGTTTTTAGCGGATTAACCAGCCGGTCTTCTACTCTCGGGTCGAACACGGCCGGCAGTAATTCCAGCGCGAAGTGGAATTCTGCATCCACCGACGTTACGGCCACCTATCACATTTCGGACAAGCTTCGCTTGGTGGAAACCTTCCGCTTCCGCAACTTCAGCGTGGCTGGTGACTATTTGGATCTGCAAACTAACTACTTTGCCGCCGCCGGCACTACCGGTTCTCTGCTTACACCTGTGGCGACGTTCCCGGCCACCAGCCTCTCGCACACTTCCAGCTCTCCCGCCGACATCATCAATGAGCTAAACGAGAACTTGATCGCTCAGAACATGAAGCAAAACGACTTTCAGGTGCAGTATGACGTATCGCACTGGTTTGGAGTGAGGGCCGGGTTCGACTGGGACAACTACACCATCCAGCCCGGCAATTCCTCGCAGACCTCTCTGGGCGACATTTACTATCCGACCCTACCCAATCGCGGCAATTGCGCCGGATTACCGCTGAATCCTGACGGCAGTTGCACGTTTGTCGGAGTCATCGCGCCCTGGGGCAATCCCACCACTGAGATCAACGACTACTCCGGCGTCCTCGGAGTCTGGTTCCGCAAGGGAAGTACCCTGCATGCCAACTTGAATGCCAAGTTCGGTGGGGCCGATAACTGGATCTATCGCATCGATCCTCTGGCGGCGTTCAATATTTCGGGGAATGTTTCGTATTCTCCCCACCCGTGGCTCACCGTGGGCGCCAACCTGAAGTTTCAGCAAGGCAAGAACACCGTCAGCGACATCAACTACAACCAGCACAACTATTCGACGGTGCTGAACGCAATGATTAATCCCAATAAGTATTGGGGCCTGGACATGGCCTATAACTTCGACGCTATTCAGCAGAACATGTTTATCTGTTTTGCGGGAACGGTGACCCCGGCGGACACCACGACCTGTGCTGAAGACCCGTCTCTTTTGCAGACTTACGGTTTTTACCATACCCATACGCAGTTCGGTTACTTCGCTTTGACGCTTACGCCCATCCCGCGAATCACCTTACATCTGGGTTACACCATGGTCGACAACCAGGGCAATACTACTTCGTTGAATACGCTGCAACCATTGGGGCCGCTGTCATCGACATATCAGTCGCCACTGGCGGCCATCGAGGTCGGGCTTCATAAGGATGTGACCTTCAAAGGCGCCTGGAACTACTATCAATATGGCGAAGGCTCCTTCGTGGGACCGACCGCACCCCGCTACTTCCACGCCAACAACACAACGGTGGCGCTGCGCTACGCTTTCTGACCCGCGACGACGCCGGCGTTTTCCTTCCTTCAACGCAACCCCTCGGCGGGGAGGGTGCGGTAGAAGTCAGCTTTGAGTGAACCCGTCGCAACTCTACCGCCGTTGTCCCCTGGAGTCTGTCAGCCAGACTTTCTCCAGCACCCCGAAAAGAAATGCGGTGGTCAGGCCGAACAGCAGCCAGCCGTTCAGCGCCTCCAGAGCTCCCATCAGCTGCCAGTGCTTGGCCAGATCGATATTGGTGTGCCCGTAGCTGGTGATGGCGTTCAGCGAATACAGCATCGCAGTCCTGTTGTCAGGCAGAGCGCCCAGAATGCGATAGGCCACAGCCCAGATACCAGTCTCGATGCCGTGCAGCAGGGTGGCCAGCAAGGTAGTGGTCCCCATCACCAGCACGAAAATAATCATCGAATGATGGCTTTGCTTTCTGCGATCGCTAAAACCCAGGGCCCGCGCTCGCACCATTCCAAGGCCCAGCACGTGGATGAGGACGGTGAGAACGATTAAGGGAAAGCCCCATGCCCAGTCGGCGCTCCAACCCGCTGGGTTCTCAACCACGAATGTGAAAGCCGCTGGCGAGATTCCCATTGTCACCCCCCGCAGGCGGTCTGCCTGGTGCAAAAGACGAATTGTACAGAAAAGGTTACGAAGGACCATTCAGAGTCTAGAACGAGGGGCAGTCCCCAGCAGAACCGCCTCGAGAATCGCTTGGTTCCACTACTTGCTGGCGTGGTTGTTACCTTGAGTCATCTTCAGCTTCTCGATGTCGGCTGGCGATTCGGATCGACTCGATCCGACAGACGAATCCACTCACCCGTCCAGTCCACCATAAGGGCGAAGTGGTGGAAACTGTCGCTTGGGACAGGTGGTCGAGCCGGCATCATGAGGACGCCCGTCATACCGAGAGCAATTGTGACCAGATTAAGTGGTAGTGGAAGCCATACCATCGCATCTGACCGATGTAATAAGGAGAATCAATTGAAATCCAAGACGCTATTTGCTGTTGTCCTGGGATCGCTCATCGTGATCGCCCTGTCCCTGCCGGTAATGGCACAGAGCACCACGCAATCTACCACTACGACCTCGCATGATCCGGCAGCTCCGACGCAGGCCCAGACCAGTGAGACCACGGATACGACGGTTACGCCGGCGGAACCGCAGACCCAGCAGACCGATACGACGACGACCACCGTCACGCCCCAGCCCAAGATGCAGCAGACCGACACAACCACCACTACAACCGCGCCGCCACCGGAAGTGAGAAGGGACACCACATCGACCACCACAACCACACCCCAGCAATAGTTGAGGGTGCTGGGTCTTAGTGTGTCGTAATCTACTCGTCTTCCATTCACGCGATTGAAAAATTGTGGGCGCTCACCCGTTGCGGCGACCGTATGTCGGGCAGGTGGGGACGAGCAAGATAGGTCCAAGATTTGCTATCCGCTCGGGTCCAGGTTATTTGGTTCCCACCCTTTTTGGTTGGCGACAAGGAGGGTGGGGCTGCGTTACCTGGCAGAGTCTTGCAAGAGAAATACGCCAAGGAATTTTTCATCCATGGCCCGGTAATCTACGCCGAACGCGATCTTCAATTGCGTTCATGTGGGCTACCCTGCTCAGATTTGTGGGCCTCCATCCGTCATTCTGAGTTGTCTCTAGTCAGCAAATGCCGGAGGGTCTGAGCTGGTGGAGTTAGTGTTCGTCACGGCATCTGAAAGCTTGGAAAAGGAATAACAATGATGACAACGAATTGCAGGCTGGATCTTCGGTTGATCAGGCAGAATGTCGACAGGAAGACGCGCCGAGTCACGCTGTTACTGCTGGTAATCGCGAACCTCGCGATCCTCCCGGTGTTGGCAAAGGCGCAATCGCTGGCAATGGCCGACTTGGAAGACTCCTCCAGCAATGCGGTTGTGCATACCACCCCGGTGCAGCTGAACCTGGCGTACACGCGTCCGACGCAAAGCACGAAGCTCCACAACTACTTCTTCGACATGGTCGGCCCGTACCCGGTTCTCGGCGCGGCCTTCGCTGCCGGCATTGGCCAGGCGAACAGCACTCCGCCGGAGTGGAAGCAAGGCGCTTCAGGTTACGGCAAACGATACGTGTCCGACTTCGGCATCGCAGCGATCGGCACCACCACGCGTTATGCGCTGGCAGAAGCCCTGAAGGAAGATACGTTGTACTACCGCTGTGATTGCAAAGGCGTGTTTCCGCGGCTGGGCCATGCCGTGTTCTCGACCTTGACCGCACGCCGCGGCGAAGATGGCCATCGCGTCTTCTCTTTGCCTGCGCTGGTCGCGCCGTATGCCGGCACAATGACCGCTGTCTATGGCTGGTACCCTGGCCGCTACGACGACAAGGATGCGTTCCGCATGGGTAACTACTACCTGCTGGGATATGTGGGCTGGAACATTGCCCGCGAGTTCGTTTATGGCGGACCTCACTCCCTGTTTTCTCGCATGCATATGGACACTTCGCACGCCGCGCCAGCTCAGGGTTCAAATCCGTGATACGCCGAAGCCATTCTCGTAATGGGGCCCCATAAACCCTCAGGCAGGGTCAGCCGCCGATCCTCAAGATGGCACGCTAGGCCACGCGCCTGAGCCGCCTTGCGACAAGGTCTCAATGACCAGGCGGACGTCCTTGCTTTCCGCCTGCTGAATAACTTTCAGGCCCTCGCCGCCGACAGGCGGATACAGAATTGCGCGGCCGCCAATCGAAACCGCGAGATCGAGGCCGTCAATCGTGACCCCGTGCAGGAGCGACGGTTCGCTGGCCAGACGCTGGGCGGTCAACCAGGCTCCGTCACGCGCTGCGGTCATATCGAAGTTGACCAGCGAGGTCTCGCTGCGCAAGCCAATCTTCTCCAGATCGCCAATCAGAGGAGAAACGGCTGCGATCTCCGACGCCACCGTGCCCACCAGATTTGCCAGCACCGCGTTTATCTCGTCAAAGTCCGCCTTGAGTTGCGGCAGCTGTTCTCCCGGACTGACCTGCGCGGCGGAAACGCCAAGATCTAGGTTAATGTGCGCGTTCATGCCAGCCAGCAGTTGCTGAAGGATGAGCAAGTCAGCATCGTTGCATCCCTGGAAAGCGAGCATCCAGCTTCGAGTCGCTGTTCCGCCCGCCTGAAACGTGGCGAGGGCATCGAGGTATCGCGAGGCGAAAACCACGTCCAGCTGCTCCATCAGGGGACCATTCTGGAAGCTGCCGCCGGCGATGCCCTGACGCACCGCGCACGTCACCCGCCGATAGAGCGCGGCAAAGTAGCCCAGGCGGCTGGCGTTGTCATAAGACTGCTGGACAATGATGTCCAACGCGGAGACTACTTCGTCGATAGTTTGCACAGCCATAGATCAGCGATAGAAGCTCCAATTTTGGTTTTAGCTTGCCACACGATAACCCATGCCTGACTCGCGCTACGAACCGAAGCCCTTGCCGGCGTTCTGTGCCGGCGTCGTAGGTGACGGCGTAGAAATTAACTATGCATTGGAATAACTCGATGATATAAAATCTTGGGTCGTTAGGGCTACGACGAATTTTCCGGCTGATATGCGGTCCGGCCGGATCACCAAGGAGAACCTTTATGCGACAACTGAGAGCGATCTTGGCCTGCGTTCTCCCGTTGCTGCTGGCCTTTGGACTGGCAAGCACGCTGGGGGCGCAATCGCTCAACCCTCAACCGCTGGGTCACAAGTCTCCCGGCTATTGGGACGATCCCCTGAACTGGAAGCAGCAGTTTGTACCGGACTCGCGACCCTTCTGGGATAACTCAAAGAATTGGACCACGACTTACGGACCGGCCTATCGCGATACCATCCAGTCGCCCTCGGAAATGTTGGCCTGCTCGACCCAGTTCGCGCTGTGTTTTCATTCGGGCGCCGAGCCCTATCCTTGTACGCTTTCTCCCGACGGCCAATCCGCCAACTGCCTGTGCACCGTTGCCACCGCCACCAACTACACGCTGCTCACTGCGATTCTGAACCGCTCGGTCTACAACGCGACCGCCAGTACCTGCTACCCCGACGGTGCCGGATGCACGCAAGTCGGCAAGGCGCCGGTTTGCGGATACCTTAACGGTGGAACTCTCATCCCCGGCGCAGACGTAATCTCCACCTTCGATACCGGGTCCCGTCTGGACATCCTGAAGATTCTGGCGCAAGGCAAGCCCTTCGCTACCGTGTGTCCCAAGGCGCCATACGCTGCTTGTATGACTGCGCCCTGCACCCTTAGCGCAGACGGTTCCACCGCCACCTGCAAGTGTCCCGTGTTCTACGGCACCTTCCAGTTGGCTGGACAGAACCAGGCGTGTTCCCTGGGCGGCGATCTGGTACCGTCAGCCTCTTACGTTCCGACGCTGGACAACCAGCCCAACCAGTAAAGGATCGGATACGGGTCACGAATCGCGCGGATGGCTTCCTACCCTCCGAAGAGGGCGAGGTCACCGGCGAATCTCAACCAATAGCACCCAAGCGCTCAGAAGACCAGCGGCGAAAGAAAACAGAAACCCTGGCATCAGCCATTCCAGCGCATAGGCGTTTCCTGCGAGCAGCAACCCTCCTGCGATACAGAACGGGATCGTGGCAAGCTGGGCAAGCACGGCTCGCCATATAAACCACGACCAAGGATGACCAGCCCTGACCTTGAGGTAACGCAGTTGGCCGATTATCTGGGCACCCCATGACACGATCGCAATGACAAGGACCTCGACCGGACGCGTTCGTCCCGGCAGATCTGGAGCCAACATGACCGAGGCCACAAAAAAGACCTGAAGAAATTGCAAAACCGCTTCGCCCGCGCGCGAGGGAAGACCGGGGAACGTCATTACTCTCTCGGCATTGATCGACATCGCCACAAAAATCAGGCCGGTGAGCGTTGCCGCCGCCTCTGCCTGGACGGAGAGGAAAGAACTCCAATCAGCGATGGTGACCTCCTCGAACCCTGAATAGCCGTCCGAATTGTACGTCGAAGTCGGGACCATGAACAGTCGGTTAAAGCACGATCAAATAGACAGCGAAAGTAACAAGTGCCTTGGTAATGATGGGTGAGACGCGAGCGATGCGGCGAAACGAAGGTCCGCAAGATGGCGAACAAATAGCGAAACTGCTATGATCGCCAAATGGACGAAGGTCGCAAGCGCGTCATCGGAATCATGGCCGCCATCCTGGTAGCGCGGCATCTGAAGACCACCGAAGATCTGTTCAATTCCCGAGACAGTCCGCGGACTGACGGCATGGTTGCGGCGGCGGTGCAATGGGCGGAGCGGATCATGCGGAAGGTGGAATCGGCATGCAGCGGGACCGCGTAGCCGCAGCGGGATTGGCCTGAGAGAGGCCGACACTCGATGCCAGCTATTCGCGCGGACGGCTGGATTATCAGCGGCCCCCGCTGGGAATCGTCTGGGCGAATTCCGGCGGGTAAGCGAAGGTCTTGCCGCTGGCGTCGATCATGATCTTCTCTCGCGGCGCGCCGGCTGCCGCGAACAGATCGTGTCCCGCCGTCGCCCACGGGAGCTTGATGCCGGCGACGGCTGCGATCGTCGGAGTCAGGTCGATCAACTGCGCGTCCTGGCTGGAGACCTCGTCTTCGTTCTGCCCTGGCAGCTTGATGAACAGGGGAACCGGGAAGATCATCTCCGCATTGGCAGCGCTCAGCACGCGGCCCGGAGCCTCGGTCTTCCAGCTGACGCCGTGGTCTGAGGTGACGACGATCAGTGAACGATCATAGAGTCCCGCCTGCTTCAGCTTGTCCAGGAATCTGCCCAGTTCGCCATCGACAAACTGCACCTGCAATTCGTAATTGTCGCGCAGGTGCTGAAGCAGTCTGGTATTGCCGGCGAATGTGGGATCGAATCCGCCCGGCGACTCCTCACGGATCGCACCATCCGGCCGCAACATATAAGGAGCATGGGGAAGCTCCAGATGCATGAACTCGAATGGCGGCTTGCCGCCCGACGACGATCCGATCTCGCCGAGAAATTCCTGGAAGCGCTGCTGCTGGGTGCGCAGGTCGTCACCTTGAAGCTTCATCACCACCGAGTTAGGCGCGATGCGCAGCAGGTAGAGCGTGGCGACCGCCTTCAGCAGATGGCCGCGCTGCTGCACCCGCGACGCGTCCGGACAGCGATACTCAGGACTGGCGCAGAAGCGCGTCACCACTTCGTGGATGGTGACGTCGTATTCGGGCGCAAGCAGGCGGAAAAGATTGTCAGGATACGCAGCGTCGGACGCGTCGTTGCCGTCGGGAAACTTGCCGGTAACGATCACGGGAATCGAGCGCGTCGTGTATTCAGCGTTGGCGGTCGCGTTCGTGAACCACGTACTCTGCTGCGCCAGCTCGGCGAAGTGCGGGAAGCGCGAGGCATCGATGTTGCCGCTGCTGTCCAGGAGCGCCGAGCGCGTGAACTCATCGAGAATCAGAACGAAGACCGGCGGATGCGGCTGGTTCGTATCGGCGGCGACGCTGGCATGCGCGCCCGCTGCGGGCGCCACCGCCGGCGATACTTCGCGCCACGCGTGCCACAGGAACAATCCGGGAAAGATCAGGACGATCGGAGAGAGCACAAGTAGGAAGCGTTCGAACTCGGCGCGGTAGCGAAAGACAATCCACGCCGCGATCGCCAGCGGAATCGCCACCAGGGCCGTGTTGTGATGAAACTGCACCAGCGGCGAAACGTATCGCTTATGAAGCTCCAGAAAGAAGGGGATCAGCAACAACAGAAACGCGGCGCTGAGAAACCAGTCGGCGACCGCTGGCGCAAACCTGCGAACCGCGAGCCACAGCACCGCCAGCACCACCGCCGGCAGCACATTGCAGCATAGGATAATCAGCCAGAGATCGGCGTGCGTCATCTGGTTGAGGACTACGAACTCGGCGTTGCCCGCGATTGCCTGATACACCGACTGGGCGACGGCGAAGGTCGCCAGCGACAGCAGTGCGAGCAGGGCGCGTGGAAAGCTGCGCTGTATTGAGGGAGTCGGCATCAGGATGATTGCGCCAATCTTAACGGACTGCAGCATGATACAGAAATCGCGTCCCGCCCGGCAGTTCAGCCCGCGCCGCAATGCGGAACCAGCGCTCCAGATACTGCTCGAACGCCTCGCGATGGTAATCAGCGTAGGTGTCGTCTTTGTTCAGCAGCAAGCGCTGCACCATGGCGTCGTCCTTGCTGATGAACTCGATTACCAGCTCGCGCGTCGTTTCCGCCAGCCACGGCACCAGCGCCGCCGGCGGAACATTCGCACTGATGACGAGATGATGCACCAGCGCCAACGCCAGCGTCAGCTGTGGCTTTCCCCGCTGCACCAGTGACGCGCGCTCGCCGCACCCCCAGCCTTGCGCGGGAGAAGGATTGGCCACGTTCATCAGCAGCGGAAGTATGTTGCCGGGTTGTTCCTTGCGCAGCTCGCGATAAAGGCCGTCGACGCTGCCTGCATCAGAGTCCATTGCGACCACGGTCCCTGCGGTCCGAGCCACCATCCGGCTGAAGCGTCCGTCGTTGCATCCCAGGTCCCATACCAGCGTGAACTGCCGTCCCGCAACGCTCTCGCACACAAACTCTTCTTTGCGGGCCAGCGCCTCATCGCTGTAGTGGCTCCGCGAGTAGTCGTTCCAGGTTGTTTTCTGCGGCGGCAGATGAAGCTCGAGCACCAGCTTGCGCAGGCGCTGCACGTTGCGCGCAATCATCTGCGGCGTCATGCCGGCCGAAGCAATCTGCTGCCGCACGCTGTGCGTGGCCGAAGCCAGTTTCCGTTGCAGATACGCCTGCGCGGTCACATGGCTCAGGACGCCCCGCCGCCGGTGTTCCAGCCCGCGAAACATGCGGCTGAAGGTCACCGGGTCGATGCCTTCCAACTCGCTACGCAGCCAGGGTTGAAACGGGACTTGCTTGTACGCTTCCAGCATCAGCGGATACAACATCATGCGGCAGAACTGGTTATAACCTGCCCAGACTTCTCCGCGCCGTAACGGCGCAAACGACAGCACGTCGATGAACACCGGCGTCACTCCGCGAAACTGTACGTTGTACGCGCTGGCATCTTTCAGTATCCAGTTATGCCGCAGCCCGCGATCCAGAATCTCCAACTGGAGCAGCGCCGCGTCGCGCAGCATCGCGAAGGTCCATTCGTAGGGATAACTGAGGAAGGGAATACATTCATGCTCGAGCACAAGCGAGCCCGTGGGAATGGCGAGTTCCGCCGCCAGCGCGTCCTGCTCCACTTCGCGCGTGCCGATCAGCAGACCGGCGGATTGCAACTCCTTTGCCAGTTCGGACGACGCAAACTGGCGCCAGCGCTCCACCGCGCTGGGAAGAATCACGCGAAAGATCTGCTCGCCACGCCGGATGATGTATCCATCGGGATCGCGAAACGAACCGCGATCGCGCTGGAAGTCCGCAGCCAGCAAATCCGATGGCATTGCGCTTAAACTTGCCGCCTGGCTTGATCTTCCTTCGCAGAGATGGCTGGAATTTCGCTGGCTGGCTCCGGCGATTCGGACTGAATCCCGAACAGGCCGAGCACCTTTTGTTTGAACATTCGGAAGATAACGTAGATTCCGCTGACGCCGCCCAGCAGCAGTTGGAGCATCATGCTCCCCGAGCCGGGATCGACGTACATGGCAGGTAAGAAGACGAAATGCAAAGCCGCTCCAATGCAGTTAAATTTGCCGGCCCATTCGCCAGCTAGCAAAGTTTAACATCCGGTTACAGCCACCACCAAGCGCAACCGCGTTAACCTGCCTGGGACACGCTCCGGCACGGTCGTGAACGGCTTCGGCACGAATTTCATGGGGAACAGGTCCAAAGGCAATTGGCGCAGGCCTTTGCTATAATTATTTCGCCGCTTTTTCGGAAGCGCCCTTAGCTCAGCTGGATAGAGCGTCTGGCTACGAACCAGAAGGCCGGGAGTTCGAATCTCTCAGGGCGCACCACTTTCAGCTCCATCACCCACTGCGGTTGCCCTGCGCACTCCGGAGGTTCAGCTATGGCGTAATCTCCCAAACCACACCGCAGGTCCCTGAGCTTGCAGAGCAATGCCCTGTACCGCCCTCAAACGTAGTGCCGTAAAGATTGCCGCTGGCGTCGAAGACCGCGGGGCCTTCGGGGATAGCACCCTCAGTGCCGTTAAAGTCATGGAGACCGGCGGGCGTACACGCTTGCTTTACGACCGTCGGGGTTACCTCCTCTGACGGTGGTCCCCTCACCCATCCCTGTCGGGCACAAATATCACGCCATTGGCACGGCGCGTCAACTTAATTTTGCATTACGGTGTAAGCAGCTGACGAGAAGAGAATTAACTCACTTGCTTCGAGATCATTGATGAAATCAAGCTCCTAGCCAGAGGCTCGCGCTTTATAAATCACACTTTACATCGCACGAACACAAGGCTTCAAGCCAAGATTGGATGGCGATCGACCGCGATTTCAAACGGTATTCCGTTTTTTCTCAGCGCTCAGTGTTTTCGCCGAGACACTTGGCTGAGGCAACTGGCGGGACGACCCCGGGGTGCGAAGCTTCCTATCTTTCTACGGTGCGAAGTAGCCGGAGATGTCGAGGACCAGCTGCGTCAGAGCATCGGCGTAGGCGTCGATGGAGCCGTTGTTCGTCGGCACGATGGCCATGTTCGACGTAATGAAGCCATCCAAGGCATTCAGCGTCGAGGCGACGGGCTGTTGCCCGCCGTCGGGCCACAAAGTGAGGTACGGCATGCGGCCTGGGGGCACTACCGTCGCGTTGAAGACATAGGCCTGCGCGTTGCTGGGCGGCGCGCACCCGCTGCCCATCACATTTACAGTCTTCTCCCCGACGAACGAACCGCCGCTCTGTCGTGTGTCCAGCACGCGGCAGGGAGCGACGGGATAAAGCGACAACCCGCCGCTTGCGGGAGCGGCGAAGTAGCCGTCGACATCAACCAGAAGGTTAGTCGCATTGCTGTGAGCGTAGAAGGCGGTTGCGTTTTCGCTGCCCGCCGGCACGATGGCCGCATTGGCCACGATCGTCCCGGTGTTGTCGTTAAGAGTAGACACGGTTGGCTGCGGCTCGCCTTTAGGCCACACGGTCAGATAGTCCAAGCCCCCAGCGGACGGGATGACGGTGACGTTGAAGGAATACGCCGTCGCATTGCTGGGAACACTGCAGTTTCCCGGAATCGAATAATCCCGTTCCACTCCCGCGCGCAGCATGCCTCCGTCGCCGTTACGGGTGTCTACAATGCGGCACGGCGTCAGCGGATAGAACTGATACGTTCCGGATGCCGGCGGCTCGAAGTAGCCATCGATGTCGAGGATGACGTTGGAGGTGTTGCTGACATACACGCTGACCGCGCCGCTCGTTCCTCTCGGAACAATGGCGGCGTTGGCTTTGATACGGCCGTCCGTCGAGTTCAGAAGAGATGTCGTCGGCTGGGACTGGCCGGTCGGCCAAATCGTCAGATAACCCAGCGGGCCCTGCGGCACTACCGTGACATTGAGCGAGTAGGCTCCGGCCGTCGAGGGAATGTTACAGCCGCCGAGCCCGGGAACGGTGAAACTGCGTGACATGCCACCCAGAATCGGACCGCCGGTCTGCCGCGTGTCCACCAGACGGCACGGGGTGACGGTAACCAACTGCAACGGTGGGCTGGAAATGGGAGTCGCCAGGAATCCATGGAACTCGTTAGAAGGGTAGTAGTTCCCGACAATTTGCCCGTTATTGTTGATGCCGTAAGGTTGCGGAAACGCGTCCGAGTTGATGATGGTGAATTGACCTGCTTGCCATAGGAAGCCGACCTCATAGATGGGATAACCGTTCAAACTGCTATATCCCACAACCACACCGGCATTGTTTATGCCGTAAGCGAACGTTGCATACCCGCTGGTGTAATTGATGGAAGTGTATGTACTGCCGTTATAAACGAAGCCGAAAGGAACGGTGGAATCTGTGTAAAAGCCGGCGACTGCGCCGCTGTCGTTGATGGAATGGGGAGACGTCTCTATTTCTGATCCAGGATAATTGATCGGGCTGAAGGCGCCGTTATTGTCGATAAAGCCGCTAATCCCGCCCGGACTGTAGATCCCGGTGATCTCATTGCTGTTGTTGATCCCCCGCCCACTGGTGACGCCGTTGGTTCCGGGATAGTCGAAGGACGTGAAAACGCCATTCGAATAAATGAAGCCGTGCGTCTCCGTGACGCTTACTTCAACCGCTCCCGTGATCAC